>CP064972.1:3968627-4596409 GCA_016699405.1 Holophagales bacterium
GCTCGACGTCATGGTCGCCGACCTGCAGGGCGGCCTCGGCTACATGATCGAGCGCGTGCTGCGCAGCAAGCTGCGCCGGCGCGGCCTGCGCTGGGGCGTCTGCTGCCTGCTGGCGATGGTCGAGGTCAGCGCCGAGGACCCCGCGCTCGGCGAGCCGACGAAGTACGTCGGGCCGTTCTACCGCGCCGACGAGGTCGAGGCGCTGCGGCGCGAGCACGGCTGGCGCATCAAGGAGGATCCGGGTCGCGGCTTCCGCCGCGTCGTCCCCTCGCCCGAGCCGATCGGCATCGTCGAGAGCCGCGAGATCCGGGCGCTGCTCGAAGGCGGCACGCTGGTGATCAGCGCTGGCGGCGGCGGCATCCCGGTGGCGCGCGACGCCTCGGGCGAGCTCCTCGGCGTCGAAGGGGTCGTCGACAAGGACCTCGCCTCGGCGGTGCTGGCGCTGGCCGTCGGCGCCCCGGAGCTCTTCATCCTGACCGGGGTCGAGCGCGTGATGCTCGACTACGGCACCCCCGAGGCTCGCGAGCTCGCCACCGTGTCGGTGCGCGACGCCCGGCGCTACCTGGCCGAGGGGCAGTTCCCCGCCGGCTCGATGGGGCCGAAGATCGAGGCCGCCTGTCGCTTCGTCGAAGGGGGCGGCAGTCGCGTGCTGATCACCCACATCGACCGGCTGCACGACGCGCTCGAGGGCAAGACCGGCACCTGGATCTGCGCCTGAGGGGAAGCCGGGACAAACACTTCAAGACCTGACCTTCCCCCCTGCGTCGTCCCGAACGAGAGTGAGGGACCCGGGCGGGGGGTGGCCGGTAGAACCCAGGAACCTCGCGCCGCCCGCCCACCCAGCTTCCTCGCTCTCGTTCGGGAGGACGCGGGAGGAGAAAGCGGGACAGCCACCAACTCGTGCCTAGCGGGCTTCCGTGCCTGTCCCCACGTCCTCGAGGCTGGCGGCGAGGGCGTCCTCGGCCGCCCCTTCGGCGCGCCGGGCCAGGATCATCGCCTTCATCTCGGGCCGCAGGCGCGGCAGGCGGCTGGCGAAGAACGCTGCCCAGGTCATGCAGAGCACGCCGCAGACGGTGACCGTGAGCGGCGCACCGATGCGGTCGGCGGCAGCGCCGGCGACGAGCGCGCCGAACGGTGCCATGCCCATGAACATCATCGAGTAGACCGCCATCACCCGTCCCCGCATCGCGTCGGGCACCATCGATTGGATCAGCGTGTTCGACGAGGCCATCGCGGTCATCATCGAGAAACCCACCGGGACCAGCAGCAGCATCGACAGCGGCACCGCACGCGAGAACGAGAAGAGCACCAGGCTGGCGCCGAAGCCCGCGGCGGCGATTGCCAGGCCGAGGCTCAGCCCCTTCATGCCGCGGCGCGCCGCCAGCGTCAAGGCGCCGGCGAGCGCCCCGACGCCCGAGGAGGACATGAGCAAGCCGAGCGTGCCGGGGCCGCCGTGCAACACGCGGTCGGCGAAGACCGGCATCAGCACGGCATACGGCATGCCGGTGAGGCTGACCATGCCGAGCATCAGCAGGAGCGCACGGATCGGCGGCGTGCGCGCGACGAAGGCGAAGCCTTCGAGCACGCTCGCCAGAGCCGAGGTCGTCGGGGGACGCAGCGACGACGGCGCCAGCCGCATCGCCAGCAGCCCGGCGAGCACCGCGAGGTAGCTCACGGCGTTGCCGAGGAAGCACCAGCCCTCCCCCACCGCCGCCACCAACACCCCGGCGATCGCCGGTCCGACGATGCGGGCGCCGTTGAACATCGACGAGTTCAGCGCGATGGCGTTGCCAAGATCCTCGCGTCCGACCATCTCGGGCACGAAGGCCTGGCGCGCCGGGATGTCGAACGCGTTGACCAGGCCGAGCGACGAGGCGAGGACGAAGACCTCCCAGACGGCGATCCGCCCGGAGAGGGTGAGCCCGGCCAGGACGAAGGCGAGCACCATCGAGGCGCTCTGGGTCGTCAGCAGGATGCGGTGCCGGCGGTGGCGATCGGCGATCGCGCCGCCGAGCGGCGCCACCAGGAAGACCGGAATCTGCCCGGCGAAGCCGACCAGCCCGAGCAGTACCGCCGATCCGGTCAGCCGATAGACCAGCCAGGACTGGGCCACCGACTGCATCCAGGTGCCGACGAGCGAGAAGAACTGTCCCGCGAAGAAGAGGCGGTAGTTGCGATGGCGGAGCGCGCGAAACGCCGCAGGCGCGGTCACAGCGCGAAGAAGATGGCGTGTTGCAGCACGCCGACGACGAAGCCGACCACCGAGCCGAGGGCGAGCAGCGTCACCTCGTCCTCCTTGAAGCAGGGACGCAGCAGATCCTGGAACTCCTCCGGCGGCATCCGCTCCATCCGCTCGCGCAGCATCCGTTCGACCACCTCGGCGCGCCCTTCGTTGAAGCGCTCGTCCTCGAACGGATCAGCGGAGATGGCGAGCGCCTTGTTGCCGAGCTTCTCGTGGATCCGCTCGACCCCGTCGGCACCGACGGCGATCTTGGCCATCGGGCCGACCGCCTCGACCGCCTCGTCGACCAGCGGCTTGAGGTGCCGGCGGATGAGCTCCTGCGCCCGGTCGGAGCGCGGTCCGGTGAGCATCGACCGCATCAGCGCGCGGATGGTGAGGATCTCGCGCGTCACCAGGTGGCACCAGATCGCCGCCACCTCCTTCTGGCGCTTGAGGAAGAGCCCCTGGACCTTCCACGGCCCGACCTGGACCGGGTGGAGGGGCCGGAAGACCAGGTTGAGCGCCAGGTAGTTCGTCAGCCAGCCGTGAACGAGGCCGGCCGCGGCGAGGGTCCACGCCGCCGGGTAGAGGATCCACCAGAGGAGCTGCAGCAGGCCGAAGAGGAAGCCGAAGTAGTAGCCGCAGTCGATCAACAGCTTGAACTCGGCCTTGCCGCTGTCGATGAAGAGCCGGTTGAGCAGCGCCTTGTCGGTCTTCAGCCGCGTCACCACCATGTGCTCGAAGTCGAGCAGGTCCTCGACGTGGTTGCCGACGTCGGCGATCACCTCGCGCACCAGGACCGGCATGCGCTCGCGCACGGCGGCATAGACCTGGCGCCGCATCATCTGCGGGGCCGACTCCCAGAGTCTCCCGTGGCTCGAGGTCATCACGTCGTCGGCGTAGTGGGCGACGCGCGGTGCGAGGACGCTCTCGATGTGCCGGGCGATGACCTCCGGCTCCATCTCCTGGAAGAGCTCGGGGAGGGAGCCCAGCCGGTACATCGTCGTGTTGACGAAGGTGGAGGCCATCTTCTCCGCCTTCTTCGGGATGATCCCCTGCCAGCCCAGGTAGGGCGGGATCCCCCAGAAGGTCAGCGGATGAAAGGTCATCTTGATGGCGATCCAGTTGGTCAGATAGCCGACCACCGCCGCCACCAGCGGGAGGCTCAGGTATTGCCAGAAGGTGACGCTGCCGAGCAGCGGCAGCTCGAGCAGACGTTCGACGACGGGGATCTCGACGAGGCGATCGAACACGGAGGAACGAAACTACCATCAATCGCGCCGCCGGCGGCCGCGCGAGGCGTCGCGGATGACCGCGGAAGGGCTTTCCGCTAGCATTGCGCCGAGGCCCCGCCCCCCATGCTGAACGAATCGGCCTCGCGGCCCGAAGCCTCCGAGAGCCCCCTGCCTCCGCCCGAGCTGGCGGAGGAGTTCGAGGTTCTCGTCGAGTCGAAGGCGCCGAGCCTCCTGCGGCGCCTCCTCACCACCTACCGTCACGCGCTCGGCCTGCTCGGCGGCGGCCTGATCGCCTACCTGCGAGCGCTGCCGCCGCCGCGGCAACGCGGCCTGCGCTACCGCTGGCTGCGTTTCATCAACTTCTTCACCCGCCCCTTCGTCGACCGCAAGCTGCGCGACCTGCCCTTCCCGGTCCAGCTCCGCAAGCGGCTCGAGATCCTCGGCCCGACCTACATCAAACTCGGCCAGGTCCTGGCGATGCGCCGCGACCTGCTCCCCGACCGCGTCACCACCGAGCTCGCCAACCTGCTCGATCGCCTGCCGGCGGTGCCCTACAAGCGCTTCCTCGAGCTCGTCGAGCGCGATCTCGGTCGCGACCCGTTCGAGATCTTCGCCTACGTCGAGGCCAAGCCGATGGGCTCGGCGTCGATCGGCCAGGTCCACCGCGCCGGCACCCGCGACGGGCACGCCGTGATCCTCAAGGTCGTCAAGCCGGGGATCCGCGAAATCCTCAAACGCGACCTCGCGCTGCTGCGCACGCTCGGTCGCCTGCTCGAGATGTTGATCCCGCGCTTCCAGCCGAAGCGCGCGATCGACGAGTTCTGCTACTACACGATGCGCGAGCTCGACCTCGAGCTCGAGGCCGACAACGCCGAGATCTTCGCGGCGAACTTCTCCGACCAGCCCGACATCGTCTTTCCACGCATCTTCCGCCAGTACAGCGGCCCGACCGTCTTGTGCATGGAGTACCTGCGCGGGGTCAAGCCCAACAGCACCGAGGCGCTGGCGCTCCCCGAGCCCGACCGCGAGAAGCTGGTCGACCTCGGCGCGGCGGCGATCATCCGGATGCTCTATCGCGACGGCTACTTCCACGCCGACCTGCACCCCGGCAACCTGTTGATCCTGCCCGGCCCGCGGCTCGGCTTCATCGACCTCGGGATGGTCGGCCGGTTCGAGGAGGAGCTGCGACGGAACCTCCTCTACTACTACTACAGCCTCGTCGTCGGCGACGCCGAGAGCGCCGCCCGCTACCTGACCGGCATCGCGCGAGCGGGCCGCGGCAGCGATCCCCAGGGGTTCCTGCGCGACGTGGCCGACGTCTCCCGCCGCTGGCGCCGCCAGGTGGCGAGCCAGGGGACGTCGGTCGGCCAGCTGATCCTCGAGTCGGTCGCCAAGGGCGCCCGCTACAAGATGTACTTCCCCGTCGAGCTCATCCTGATGGTGAAGGCGATCGTCACCTTCGAGTCGGTCGGCCAGTTGATGCTGCCCGGGCTCGACGTGACCGACTACTCGCAGAAGCACCTCAACGGCGTCCTCTACTACCAGCTCAATCCGCTACGCCTGGCGCGCGAGAGCCTGCGCGGCGCGCCGGAGTTCCTCGACACCCTGGTCAAGGTCCCGATGCTCATCACCGCCGGCCTGCGCGCCCTCGAACAGGCCACCTCGCGCCCGCCGGAAAACCCGTTCGCCGGCATGCGCGGCACGATGTACGCCGGCTTCTGCCTGATCGCCGGCGCCATCCTCGCGGCCTTCGGCAGCCCGACCTATCTCTGGGGCCCCCTCTTCATCCTTTCGGGCCTGCTCGCCCTCCGCCGCGGCAAGTAGGCCTTCTCCGCGCCGGTCGAATCCGCGTCCAACCTCTCGCGACGGGCAGCGGCACCAAGACCCTCCCGCGCATCAGAGGGAAGGAAGACGGCTTCGCGCCCCGATCGGTGCGACCCGCTGGGCCGATCGTCGCGTTGGGACAGGGCTTTGTCGCATCCGGCCATTCTTCTTGCGCGCCTCGCCGGCGATCCTGAGCGCGACTCGACTCGAGCTCGCGGCGTCGTGCAGCGGAGCTCGGTCGAGGTCCGAGACCTGGCGTTGCCCCCTCCACCCCGACCCGGTCGGGCGTCGCCGGTCCCGAGGAAACACACTCCGGATCGGGAGGACCTGATGTCGAAGCGAGCCATCCCCCATTCCCTTCTTCTGCTCGGCTGCCTGTTCGCGACCACCCCTGTCTTGGCCCAGAACCTGATCCCCGACGGAGACTTCGACACCGACACCTCCGCCTGGGATGCTTCTCCCGGCGTCCTGTCGTGGAGCCCGCTCGACGCTGCGGACGATCCCGAATCGGGGTCTGCGCGCCTTCGCTTCTCCGGCGCCGGTGCCGGAGCCGGTACTGGCGTGGCTCGTTGTGTACCAGCTGTCGCCGGTCGCACCTACTACCTCGGCGGTCGCCAGCTGATCCCGACCGGCCAAGATCGCACCGGACGAGGGGACCTGTTCTTCTCCTTCTACACGGGCGCCAACTGCACCGGTTCCCGCACGTTCGGGCCCTCCCTTCTGGTCTCCACCCCCGGGAGCTGGGTTCCCGTTTTCGGCTCGGCGACCGCCCCGGCGGGAACGGTGTCGGCCCTCGTCGTGATGAACATCATGAAGAACGAAGCTGGCGGTAGCCTCGACGTCCACTTCGACGACCTCGCCTTCGGCACCTGCATCGACGCGCCGACCAGCCTCTGCCTCGACAACCAGCGCTTTCTGGTCCAGGCAACCTTCCGAACCACCGCCGGCGGCCCGCTCGGCAGCGCGCAGTCCGTGCCGCTGCGCGCCGATTCCGGTCTCTTCTGGTTCTTCGGCCCGGAGAACCTCGAATTGCTCGTCAAAGTCCTCGACGGCTGCGGCGTCAACGCCCGCCACTGGGTCTTCCTCGCCGCCGCCACCGACGTCGAATACACCGTCAAGGTCACCGACACGGAGAACGGAGCCGTGAAGAGCTACTCCAACCCCCTCGGCCTCCTCTCGCCCGCCCGCTCGGACGTCGACGCGTTCAGCGGATGTGAGTGAGCCGCCTTCGCACGCCGGCCGTTGAAGTCTTCCTCCTCGTCGGCCGGCGCTCCTCTCCCCTTGCGCTGACTCAGGAACACGGGGCGGCGTATTCTCGGCCCATGAGAAGCGCCCTCCGAAGCCTAGCTGCCGCGCTAGTCCTCGCTCCGGCCACCGTGACCGCCGCCAGCGAGGCGCTGAACCCGCGGGCCTTGCCCTCCTTGGTCGAACGATGGAGTCTGCGCGGAGATGCCGACGCCATGGCCCTCTCGGCGGGGAGCCTGTTCGTCGTGAACGACGAGGCTGTCACCGCACTCGACGCCGAAACCGGCGACGTGCGTTGGACGAGCCACCTGTCGGGAGAAAGCTCCTGGGGAGAGGAGCTCATCGTGGTCGGGAATCGTATCGTCGTCAACCGCGAGGGCTCGCTCCTCTTCTTCGACGCGTCCACGGGCGAGCCTCGAGGCCAAGTCGAGCTCCCCGGCTACATAAGCGCGATGGCGGGTCCTCCGCTGGTCGCAGTCGTGAACGAGAGCGGCAAGAACGACTCGCTGTTCTCGATCGACCTCGAGCAGGCGAAGGTGAGTGCTACGCGCGTGCTTCCCGCGGAAGAGAGCGACCTGGCGCTTGCAAACGGCGTGGCTATGGTGGCCATGAACGAAGCTGCCGACAGCCTCTCCACGCGCTTCGAGGGGTACGACGCGCACACTCTCTCCCCGCTCTGGACCTTCACGGAGCGAGCGGTATCGGAGTTCGTCCGCGTCGCCGACCGACTCTGGATAGCGACCTTCCAGGAGGCGTGCGGCGGGGATACTTTGCGCTCGATCGAGCCCGCGACTGGGGCTCTCGGAGCGCCCCAGCCACCCCATCTCGACCGGCGGTGGTACCTCTCCGGACTCCCGTGGGAGTACAGCTTCGAGGCACGAGCTGACGAAGCGGGCGACGCCGGCGGCTCGGGGTCCAGGGTTGGGGTCCTCTATCGCAAAGAGTTGACGACATCTCGAGACGCCTGGCATGCGGACCTACCCGGGCAGCCTTTCAGGATTGTGCCTTTCGGTTCCAGGCTCGCGGTCGCAGTCCGGCGCGATGCAGGTCGCCAACTTCTCGCTCTCCTCGATGCTGGCAGCGGAGAGCTGATCCAGCTCGCCTTCGGGCTTCCGCCCGAGCTTCGGAGACTCGAGGCCGTGGGCGACCTTCTCCTCGCTCTCGAACCCTCGGGAGTCCACGCCTACGAGCTCGCACGCTTCGCCAAGCCAGAGAACGAAACTCGCTCGCTGAGATCCGAGGTCGAGCGACTCCTCCTGCCGCCCGGTGGTCCATCGTCGAAGCGTTCGGATCTGGACAGCATCTGGCAGATTCGGGCGGAGCTCGATCTCCTCGGTCCAGCTGCCTGCCCTGCCGTCGTCGCCCTCCTTCCTCGCCTCGACTCGACCGGCTTGACCGCCGCCGCCGGGTTCCTCGAGGAAAAGCACTGTTCAGATGCAGCCGCCGCCTTGGGCCGAATACTCGGCTCGATGTCGCTCGAGCTGGAGGAAATCGGTTGGCCCGAGTCCAAGGCGCCGATCATGGTGCTTCGAGCGCTGAGCTCGCTGGGCGGCGTGGCGGAGGTTCCGTCCCTCGCCCGCGTCCTGCGCGACACCAACTTGAATCTAGAGGTGCGTGCCGAGGCGTACATGGCGCTCGTCTCGATCGGTTCGCCGCCAGCGATCTCCGCGGCTCGCGCCCTCCTCTCCGAGGGGGTCACACAGCGGTCGGCACTCGAGCCGGCGTCACCCCTCCCGCTCCTGCCGCTCATCGGTGCACCCGAACCAGCTCTGGTGGCGACACCGGGCTGTGCTGAATGCAAGGCCGACTTCCGAACCTGGGGGCTCTGGCGTGCCGCGAGCGGGGCCGCCGTGCTTTCCATCGAAGGCGACCGCCGCATCGTCGTTTATCGCGACGGCTCGGTTGGAGGGTCCGACAACTTCTGGCTCGCAGTCGTGGACGCGGGGGGGCAGCTAGCCGAGGGACCGTGGTTCACCGGTGGGCGGCTCGGCACGGGTCGACACGATGATCCGCGAATCTCGCTGGCCGGGTCGGCGACGCAAGTCAGCATTCGCAATGCGCTCGGCTCCGCTCTGCTCACGGTGGCACTTGCGGACCTGAAAGTCGACCAGGATGGCGACGGCCTCACGGACCTCGTCGAGAAGAGACTCCGGCTGGATCCTGCGCGGCCAGATACGGACGGCGACGGACTCGCCGACGGTGTCGACCCGGCCCCGAACGCTCGCAAGTCCGCTCCCCAGACGGACGAAGAGAAGGCGCGGCTCGCGCTCTTTGCGCAGCTCTTCCAACTGATCGACCGGCGCCGCCCGGACCACACCGCCATGATCGTGTGGCAAGACCAAGCCTTAGAGTGGCGCGGGCGCGAAGGGCCGACCCTCACACTTCCCCCGGAAGAACGGGAGGCGTTCTTCGAAGAAGCGGGTCTGGACGGAATCGCACACCTGTTCATCGATGCGTGGTCAGCCAGGACACCGGATGGCGGTCCTGCTCGATACGACGCCTGCCCCAAGGCGAACGAAGCCGAGCGAAGCTACGACGTCAGAGTCTTCCGCGGTGGGCTCAGCGCGGTCTACTACTGCGCCGTAATGAAGCCAGTCGACGGCAACTGGCTGTTGCGCCGTCTCCGAATCGTGGGCGTCTCCTAGACCGCATTCTCCAGGCTACTCGGCCGGCGCGCCGGTCCCTCGGGCACGCTACCGAGCGACCCGAAGACTCCCAACGAGCCCATCGAGCGTAGCGAGCGGCGGCTCGAAGGCGTCGGCGGGAAGGGCGTCGAGGGCGACGCCGCTCTCGCCGGGTTCGGCGGCAGGGGTGAAACCGCGCGCGGTGACCGGCCAGAAGAGGGTGACCAGGAAGAGGCCGTCCTTGGTCAGGCCCTGCGCGGTGTAGGCGAGCTGCGCCGGCATCTTCGCGGTCCGCGCGTAGCCGCCGACGAAGCGCATGGCGCGGCCGCCGCGAAAGTCGAGCATCTCGACGCGGGCGCGGAAGCGCAGCCGCGCCGCGGGGCGCGGAACCGGCTCGAGATAGCCCGAAACCCGGCCGCTGCCGGCGAGCAGGTTCTCCAGGTGCTCGAGGTGGTTCTTGAGGCCGTCGCGCGCCTCGCCATCGAGGAGCTTCTTGTAGGAGGGCACGGGGAGAATCAGCAGCTGCGCCTCGGCCGGGAGCAGCTCGGCGGCGAGCGTGGCGCCGTCGAAGGTGATCCTTACCCCCGCGGGCGCGGCAGCGAGCGGATCTCCGGAATCCTTCGCCGGCCAACCCGCGAAGGCCGCCGGCGTGAATGTCGAGGCGAGCGGCGCGGGCTCGACGCCGATCTGCAGGCCGACCTTGCGCTCGGCTGCCGGGGATGTGGCAGCGAACGCCGAGAGGTCGACCAACGCGACGAGCGCCAGACGCGCGATCCACCCGAAGCTTCGTCGACTCATCGCCCGCCGCGCTGCATCCGGCCCTCGAACTCCTCCGAGCGCACGATGTCGATGACCACGCTGGCGACTCGCCCGCGCTCCACCTCGCCGAGGTACCGGCGCACGCCGCCGCTGTCGGGAACCCGGCCGAGCAGACCCTGATAGATGTCCTCGAGTCGCTGCGACGCCGAAAGACCGGCGCGCTGCGAGACGTACTCGGAGCTACGCAGCATCGCCTCGACGAGATCGGAGAGGCGGCCGCGCTGGATCTCCGCCACCGCCGAGCTCAGACCGTCGCGGTCGGCGTCGCGACCGAGAAGCGCCAGATAGAGCCGGCGGCCGATGTACTCCGATTGCATGCGGTCGTAGCCGCCCGCGGCCGCGGAGCGGATCTCGACCGGAATCCGCCACTCGAGATTCTGATTGCCCGGAACGCGCAGCCAGAGCTCGCACCCGCCGCGACCCGAACCGGCGGAGATGCGGAAGCGACCGTCTCCCGAATCGTCGATGCGCACCGCACCCGACCGGCAATCGCGGCCGGTCTCGAGCACGAAGAGACCGCGCTCGGACGGATAGCGGCGGCCGAACTGGTCGATCCCTTCGGCGCGCAGCTCGATCGTCTCGTCGCCGGAGAGCGAGAGTCCGCGACGCGCGTCCATGCCGCGGCCGCGGTCGCCGGGGCGTTGCGCCGAGATGTCGACGTCGCAGATGTACGGCCGCGGGCCACAGGCGACGCAGGACTGGGCGGCGGCCGGCGAACCGGGGGCGGCGAGGAGCACGAGGCCGGCGAGCAGGCTCGCGGCGAGGAGAGCGGTGACGGCGGGGCGGGCGGCGATCGGTCGCTGATTCATGCGGACACTCTCCTGGTTTCCAGGCCCGGAATGCTACACGGTCGGCGGGCATCCCGCTTTGACCGCAAGCGCGGCGAGGCCGATAATGAACGCAGGAAGGCCCCCGCCTTCCGCCCGATCGATGAGCCTCTCCCGGCGCCTCCGAGCGCCGTTCCGCTTCGCCAGATCCCTCTCACCTGCCCGCTCCGGGCCCCGTGGGCCGGTCGGTCCGTCCTTGCGTCGTCGGCCTGGAACGCCGCTCCGGCACCTTCGCGAGGTGACCTCGTGACACGTCCTGCCTTCCGCGCCGCGCTCGCACACCTCGCCGCAGCCGTCCTGCTGACGAGGGCGGCAGCGGCCGACCCGCTGACCTTCACAGCCGCCCGTACCCGGCTGCTCGCCACGAGCCCCGGCCTCGCCGCCGCACGAGCCGAGGAGGCGCGACGGGCCGAAGGCGAGCTCGCCGCCCGCGGCCTCGCCTGGCCCACCGTCGAGGTCGGCGCGCGCTTCACCCGCATCGACGAACCGATCGTCATCGATCTCGCCCCGATCCGCCAGGTCATCCTCGCCCTGCATCCGGCGGTACCGGCGGCGCTCGTCCCGCCCTTCACCCTCGACGTCCAGGACGAGAGCTTCCTGCGCGGCGACGTCCGCCTGACCTGGCCGCTCTTCACCGCCGGGAGGATCCCCGCGGCGCAGCGCGCCGCCGCCGCCGAGAGCGCCGAGGCCGCTGCCGAACGCCGCTCCACCGAAGGGCGGTTGTCGACCGACCTGGCACGCCGCTACTTCGGCGTGCGCCTTGCCGCGCGCGTCCTCGCCCTGCGCGAGGAGGAGCTCGCCGGACTGCGCGACCACGCCCGCCAGGCCCGCCGTCTCGAGGAAGAGGGGCAGATCGCGCGCGCCGAGCGACTACGCGCCGACGTGGCGGTGGCGGAGGCGACGCGCGATCTGGAGAACGCCCGGCAAGACCTGGAGCTGGCGCGATCCGCGCTGGAGCGCCTCCTCGCCCTGCCCGGCGCGGCCGATCCGGCGACCTCGCTCCCGCGGCCGATCGAGCTCGCTCCGCTCGCGTCGTTCGTCGCCCAGGCACGGGAGGCGCACCCCGCCCTCGCGCGCCTGGCCGCCCAGCGCGAGCTGGCTCGACAGGCGCGCGCAGCGGCACGCGGCGAGCTTCTCCCCGAGCTCTACGCCTTCGGCGTGCGCGAGCTCTACGAACCGGACCTGACGCTGCTCGACCCGGCCTGGGCCGTCGGACTCGGGGCGCGCTGGACGCTCTTCGACGGCGGCCGGCGGCGACACAAGATCGCCGCCGCCGAACGACTCGGCGAGCGGGTCGAGGCGCTCACCACCCAGGCCGGCGACGACATCGCGCTCTCGACCGAGCGCGCCTACCGCAACGCCGAGAAGGCGCGCACCCAACACGCCGCGCTCGCTGCCGTGCGCGAGCTCGCCGCCGAGGCGCTGCGTGCCCGCGAGCATGCCTTCGCCGAGGGGTTCGCCACCTCCCTCGACGTGGTGGACGCTCGCAATACCCTGACCCGCGTCGAGGTCGGCCGCCTCGCCGCCGCCAACGACTGGGCCGTCGCTCTGGCCGAGCTGCTCGAGGCTTGCGGCACGAGCGACGAGCTGCCGGCACGCCTCGCGGCCCTGCCGGCCGAGGAGCCGTGATGTCCGAGACCCCGACCGCACCTTCCCCCTGGCGGCGAACCGTCGTCGCGCTGGCCGTGCTGCTCGCCGTGGCTGCCGCCATCGCCGGGCTCTACCACCTGCTCTCGCGTCCGGCGCTCGACCGCGTCCAAGGCGAGATCGACGCCACCGAAGTGCGCGTCACCGCGAAGGTCCCCGGCCGCGTGCTGGAGATGCGGGTCCGCGAAGGCCAGCATGTCTCCGCCGGCGAGCTGGTCGCTCGCCTCGCGACGCCGGAGCTCGGCGCCAAGCGCGATCAGGCCGAGGCCGCCCGCCGGGCAGCGGAGGCGCAGAGCCGCAAGGCCGAGAGCGGCGCGAGGCGCGAGGAGATCCGCGCCGCCGAGGCGCTCTGGCAGCGCGCCACCCGCGCCGAAGAGCTCACTCGCCTGACCTTCGAGCGGCTCGACCGCCTGCAGCGCGACGCGGTCGTCCCCACCCAGCGACGCGACGAGGCCGAGGCCGCCTGGAAAGCGGCGGCCGATGCCGTCGCGGCGGCCCGCGCCAGCTACGACCTCGCACTCGCCGGGGCACGCCGCGAAGATCGGCAAGCGGCGGCTGCGCTCGTCGAGCAGGCAGGCGGGGTCGTCGCCGAGGTGGCGAGCTACGAGCGCGAGGGCGAGCTCACGGCTCCGCGCTCCGGCGAGATCGCCGTCGTCGTCGTCCAGCCCGGCGAGCTCGTCGGTCCCGGCGCACCGGTGGCCACCCTGATCGATCTCGACGACGTCTGGGCGACGTTCAACCTGCGCGAGGACCGCCTCGCCGCGCTGCCGATGGGCCGTCGCTTCGCGGCGACGATCCCGGCGCTCGGCGGTCGCGAGATCGAGCTCGAGGTCGATTTCGTCGCCCCCCAGGGGAGCTTCGCCAACTGGCGAGCCACCGGCGAGTCGGGCGCGTTCGACCTCAAAGGCTTCGAGGTGCGCGCCCGTCCGACCGCCCCGGTCGAAGGACTGCGTCCCGGCATGAGCGTGCTCGTCGACTGGTCACGGCTGACCGCCGCACCCGCCCCATGATGGCGACCGCTCACGCCGCCGTGGAGGGAGGCGACCCTTGAGGGGCGCCCTCGTCGCCGTCCTCGTCCGCGAGCTCGCACGTGCCCGGCGCGGTCCGCTCGTCGCCTTGCTGGTGGTCGTCCTGCCGCTCGCCTCGTTCGCCCTGCTCGCGGCGGTCTTCTCGGCGCGCGTCCCCCGCGACCTTCCGGTGGTGCTCGTCGATCTCGACGACACGCCCCTGTCCCGTCGACTCGCCCGCTTCGCCGACGCGACCCCGTCGGTGCGGCTCGCCGAGCGCACGGCCGACGCGGCGCTCGCCGAGCGGCGGCTGCTCGAAGGGCGCGCGTACGCCGTCTTCACCGTGCCGGCGGGCTTCGAGCGCAACGTGCTGCGCGGCGGCCCCTCGCCGGTGCTGCTCGCCACCAACTCCCAGTGGCTGCTGCCGGCGTCGCTCATCCGGCGCGACCTCACCGAGGCGGTCGGCACGCTCTCGGCCGGCGTCGAGATCCGCACCCTCGAGGCGCGTGGCAGCGGCGCGGCGCTCGCCCGGGAGCGCTTCGAGCCGGTCCACGGCGAGCGCCACGCCCTGTTCAATCCCGGCCTCGACTATCTCCACTACCTGCTCGTCGGCCTGCTGCCGACGATGCTGCAGATCTTCGTCCTGGTCGCCGGCGTGCAGGCGGTCGGCAGCGAGCTGCGCGAAGGAAGTGCCGGCGAGTGGCTGGACGCGGGCCAGGGGCGCATCGGCGTGGCGCTCTTCGGCAAGCTCCTGCCCTACGCCACGGGCTACCTGGGCATCGCCGCGGCGATGCTCGCCGGGCTCTTCGGTCCACTCGGCGTCCCACGTCGTGGATCCGCCACCCTGTTGCTCGTCGCGTCTGCGCTCTTCGTCCTCGCCTACCTCGGACTCGGCGCCCTGCTGGCCGCGCTCTTCGGCAACCTGCGGCTGGCGACGAGCGCCGCGGCGTTCGTCGCCACGCCGGCCTTCGCTTTCGTGGGGTTGACCTTCCCGACGATGGCGATGCCGCCGCTCGCCCAGGTGTGGGGTGCCGCGCTGCCGCTGACCCACTACCTGCGCTTGCTGCTCGAGCAGGCGATGCGCGGAGCTCCGCCCGCCGATTCGTTCGCCGAGCTCGCGGTGCTCGGCGGCTTCGCCCTCGTCGCGCCCTGGCTCGCCCTGCCGCGGCTCGCCCGCCTGGCGCGCAACCCGGCCGCCTGGGGCAGGTCGTGAGCGATCTGCTCGCCGTCGCCTGGGACGAGGCGCGCACCGTCGCGCGCGACGTCGGGGCACTCCTCGTCCTGGTCGGGGCGATCCTCGTCTACGCCGTCTTCTATCCGCAGCCCTACCTGCCCGAGGTGCTGCGCGACGTGCCGGTCGTCGTTCTCGATCGCGACGACACGCCGGCGTCGCGGGCGCTCGCCCGGACGGTCGACGCCCACGAGCTCGTCGCCGTGGCGAGGCGCACGACCGATCCGGCGATCGCGCGAGCCATGGTCCTCGCCGGCGAGGCCGGCGGCGTCCTCGAGATCCCCGCCGACTTCGCGCGCACGATCGCCCGCGGCGAGCCGGCGACCGTCGGTCTCTTCGCCGACGCCAGCACCTTCCTGGTCTATCGCCAGGCGCTCACCGGACTGGCCGAGAGTGTCCGTGTCTTCTCGGCGCGGATCGAGCTCCGCCGTTTCGCCGCCGGGGGCAGCGGTGCGAGCGAGGCGCGGGCGAGGCGGGATCCGATACCGCTCGTCGTGCGCTCGCTCTACAACCCGGTCGAAGGGTACGCGAGCTACATCGTGCCGGCGGTGCTGGTGCTGATCCTCCAGCAGACGCTGCTCATCGGCGTCGGCATGCTCGCCGGAACGCGCGCCGAAGACGCGGCGCCCCGTCCCCCGCGACGCGCGGCGGCCGGTCCCGCCACCACCGTGCTCGGCCGTGCCCTCGCCTATCTCGCGCTCTACGCGCTCCACGCCACCCTCTACTTCGGGCTGGCGCGTCGCCTCTTCGACTTTCCCGAGCGCGGCGCGGCAGGGGACGTCGCGGCGCTCGCGCTGCCGTTCCTGCTCGCGGCGATCTTCCTCGCGCTCACCGCGGGCCGCCTCTTCCGACGGCGCGAATCGGCGATGCAACTGCTGCTCTTCACCTCGCTGCCCGCCATCTTCCTGGCGGGATTCGCCTGGCCGAGCGAGGCCGTGCCCCCGGCGATCCGAGCGCTCTTCCTGCTGCTGCCGAGCAGCTCGGCGATCCCGGCGCTGCTACGGGTCGAGCAGATGGGCGCCGACCTCGCCGCCGTTCGCCCCGAGCTCTCGACGCTCTGGGCGCTGGTCGCGCTCTACTTCGTCCTCGCCTGGCTCGGCGAACGCCGCGCGCGAGCGCGGACCTGAGGGAAGTCGACTCAGCCGGGAAACCTCAGGTCGGTTCGTCGCGAGACGGCGCAGATAGCTGTCCTGACGGGCCCCCACAGCGGATCGACGCCGAGGCGTATCCGGACGATACGCCGCAGGCGGCGAACCGCGAGGAGGCCTGGCGGGGCGGCCAGATGCGGCGTCGCAGCAGAAGCGAACTGAGGTTTTCCGGCTTAGCCGGGACTGTCGAGCAAGGTGAGGATCGACGCCGCCGACGAGCAGGTGACGCCACGTTCGGGCTCGATCTCGAGGGCACGGACGACCCCGTCGTCGACGACGGCGGCGAAACGCCGGTAGCGCCTGCCGAGCCCGATGCCCGAGAGATCCGCGGCACAACCGAGCGCGGCGAGCAGCTCGCCGTTGCCGTCGGCGAGCATGTCGATGGTCTCGGCGGCGCCGTGGGCTGCGGCCCAGGCGGCCATGACGAACGGGTCGTTGGCGGCCAGGCAGGCGATCGCCGCCACGCCCCGCGCCCGCAGCTCGCCGGCGAGCCGCACGTAGCCCGGCAGGTGGACGCTCGAACAGGTCGAGGTGAACGCTCCCGGCACTGCGAACAGGACCACCTTGCGGCCGGCAAGGTACTCGGCGAAGGAGAACGGCCGGACACCCTCCGGGCCGAGACGGTGCAGGCGCGCGTCGGGCAGGCGATTGCCGATGGCGAGACTCATGAAAGGACTCCCCAGAGAAGGAGCGGCAGGCTCATCCAAACCGCTCCGCCGGCGCGAAGGATGGCATGGACACGCCGGCGGCGGAAGCCATCCGTCCCGCCGCCGACGAGAAAGGACCTGGGATCATGCTCGCCTCCACCGCTCCGCTCGTCGACCTGCCGCGACCGCTGGGGCCAGTCGACCAGCCGCGTCTCGAGCGCGCCGTCCGCGAGATGCTGCTCGCCATCGGCGAAGACCCCGAACGCGAAGGGCTCCTCGATACGCCGGCGCGCGTCGCTCGCTCCTGGTCGGAGCTCTTCGCCGGGTTGCGCGACGAGCCCGGTCGTCACCTCGCCCGCACCTTCGCCGCCGAGTCCGACGACCTGGTGAGCCTGCGCGACATCGAGTTCTCGAGCTTCTGCGAGCACCACCTGCTGCCGGTCTTCGGCCGCGCCCACATCGCCTACTTGCCGTCCGGCCGACGCGTCGTCGGCCTTTCGAAGCTCGCGCGGACGGTCGAGGTGTACGCCCGACGCCCGCAGCTCCAGGAGCGCTTCACCGCCCAGGTGGCGGACGCGCTGATGGAGCATCTCGCACCACGGGGCGTCCTCGTCGTCGTCGAGGCCGAGCACATGTGCATGAAGATGCGCGGCGTGCGCAAGGAGTGGCCGGTGATGACCACCATCGCCCATCGCGGCGAGCTGTCGCACGATCGGGAGCAGCGCGCCGAGGTGCTGGCACTCCTCGGTTTCGGCGGCAGCGCCGCGCCGCGCCGCGACGCCCGTCCGCGAGCCGGTGCGACGGAGGGGCCGAGCGACTCCCCCACCCGGCCGCTGCACCTCGTCTGAGCGGTCGAGGCTCGCTCCGGAGGGAAGGGCGTAGAGTGCCACGCATGACTCGCCCTCTCGGACCCGACGACGGCCCCGTGCTGGTCACCGGGGCCACCGGCTATCTCGGCGGTCGCCTGGTGCCGCGACTGCTCGAACGCGGTTTCACCGTGCGCTGCCTGGCGCGCGATCCGCGCAAGCTGGCGGCGCGCGACTGGGCGTCCCACCCGCGGCTGGAGCTGGCCGCCGGCGACGCCGGCGATCGCGCCGCCCTGGCGGCCGCCCTGGCGGGCTGCCGCGCCGCCTACTACCTCGTCCACTCGATGCTGGTGGCCGGCGGCGAGTACGCGGCACGCGACCGCGAGCTCGCCGCCACCTTTCGCGACGCCGCGGCCGCCGCCGGTGTCGAGCGACTCGTCTACCTCGGGGGGCTCGGCGAGACCGGAACCGGGCTCTCCGAGCACCTCGCCTCGCGACGCGAGGTCGAAGCCGTGCTCGCCGACGGCCCGGTGCCGGTCACCGTCTTTCGTGCCGCGATGATCATCGGCTCGGGCTCGGCCTCCTTCGAGACGCTGCGCTATCTCGTCGAGCGCCTGCCCTGGATGGTGACGCCGCGCTGGGTGGAGACCGAGTGCCAACCGATCGCGGTGCGCGACGTGCTGCGCTACCTCGTCGACTGCCTCGGCGTTCCGGAGACCGCCGGCCGCACGCTCGACATCGGCGGCCCCGAAGTCCTCTCCTACCGCGAGATCCTGCAGCTCACCGCCGCAGCGCTCGGACTGCCGCGTCGCCGGATCGTGCCGGTGCCGGTGCTCACCCCTCGCCTCTCCTCGCTCTGGATCCACCTCGTGACGCCGATCTCGGCGCGCATCGCCCGGCCGCTCGCCGAAGGGCTCCGCAATCGAGTGGTCTGTCGTGACGACGAGGCCGAGCGACTGCTGCCTGGCGAGCGCCTCACCATGCGCCAGGCGATCGAGCTCGCGGTCGGGCGGACGCGCAGCGGCGCCACCGAGACCACCTGGAGCGACGCCGGACCGATCCCCGGCGACCCCGACTGGGCGGGCGGCAAGCTCTTCGAGGACCGGCGAACGACCCAGGTGGCGGCGACCCCCGCCGCGCTCTTCGCGGCGGTCTGCCGCATCGGCGGCGGCCACGGCTGGTACGCCGCCGACCTGCTGTGGCGACTGCGCGGCGCGCTCGACCGTCTGGCCGGAGGCCCGGGGCTCCGACGCGGGAGGCGCGACCCGGACCACGTCGCCTACGGCGATGCGCTCGACTTCTGGCGCGTCACCGGCGTCGAGCCGGATCGTTCCCTGTCGTTGCGCGCCGAGATGAAGCTCCCCGGCGAGGCTCTGCTGCGCTTCGAGATCACCCCCGACGCAGGCGACCCGAGCCGCCCTCTCCTCACCCAGATCGCCCGCTTCCAGCCGCGCGGCCTCGCCGGACTCGCCTACTGGTACGCCGTGGCGCCGTTTCACGGCCTCGTCTTCCGCGGCATGCTCGAGGGGATCCGCCGCGAGGCGACGCGCACCGGACCTCAGGGCAGCGGGCCGTCCCAGCGCTGAAGGCCGCCGCTCTCGTAGCCGTCGTGGAAGAGCGGGACGCTCCCGTCGTCCGAGATCGCCCAGAGCTCGCTGCCGTGCACGCCATCGTCGGCGGCGAAGAAGAGGCGCGGCCCGACGCGACGGAAGAGCCCGGGGCTCGACGACTGCGCGCCCGGTGCGATGTCGGTGACGCGCATCGTCAGCTTCGACACGCCGTCGGTGCGCCAGGCCTCGCGTCCGTAGGTCGGCGTCCACGCCGAGAAGTAGAGCTGACCGTCGAGGAAGGCCAGGTCGTCGGGCCGCGACGAATCGGCTCCGGGGACGAGGTCGGCGAAGACGCGCGTGCCGGCTGAAGTTCCATCGCTCACCCAGAGCTCGCGGCCGAGGAGTGGGTGCTCGGCGACGAAGTAGATGCGATCGCCCGCCGTGGTGAGCTGACGCGGCGTCGACGGATAGCTCCCCGGGTAGAGGTCAGCGACCATCACCGTTCCAGCCTCGGTCCCGTCGGTGATCCACAGCTCCTCACCGTGCACGCCGTCGTCGGCGGCGAACAGCGCTCGGGCACCGAGCGCAGCGAGGCGGCCGGAGATGGGAGGGCCTCCCGGAATCCAAGTGCGCGCCAGCGGGAGCGCTGACGCCGCGCCGGGACCGATCTCTCGAGGCAGCCTCGTCCCTTGCGGGGTTCCGTCCGTCCACCAGAGCTCTTCCCCGCGGAGGGGATCGGAGGCGATCAGCGCAAAGGCGTCGCCGACGGACAAACCCTCGAGAAGCTGACCCTCCGGTCCAAGGTCCGCGAGGAGCGTGGTCGTGCCGCTGGAGGTCGAGTAGCTCGCCAGTTCCTGGCACCCGAAGATGGCGCGGTCGGAGCCGGAGACGAGCTTGGTGTACGCACAATTCGGCGAAAACCCGGCAACGGATGTCGTTCCCGCCAGGGTCCCGTCGCTCTCCCAGAGCTGGGCATCCCCGCTGAGGAGCCAGCGGTCATCGAGACGAGACACCGCCGGCGCCATCTCGCCTCCGGGGATACCGGACCCGGGAGTGAACGGCGCTCCACTTCCTTCCGGCGTCCCGTCCGTCAGCAGGTACTCGATCGACTCATCGACCCCGTCTGGAGAGTCGTACACGAGCGCACGGTCCCCGGAAGACGCACACTGCCAGATCCCTCCACTCGTACCGCTTCCGAGGTTCTCGAGCCCGCCGATCGAGCCGTCTGTGGAGATCAATTTCCTGAACCACGAACCTCCTGCGCTGCCGGCCATCGAGAGCAGAAGGCGCTCGCCCACTGACTGAAGGCAATACGGCGGCAACGAACTCCGGAATATGTCGGCCGTCCATCCCGGCACGAAACCGGAGCCCGGATCGGGAAGTGCCCTCACCAGACTCGTTCCTGCGACCCCGAGATCGACGCGCCAGAGTGTCGATCCTCCGGCGTCGTCCCATGCAGGAAGAAACAGCGCGCCTCCAATCTCGTGCAGCGAGGTCATGATGAGGCGGATCGGGTACGCCTGAGGCAGGTAGTCGAGAGGAAACGAGGTCACCGCGTGGGTCCCGGCCGATGAGCCATCCGAGACCCAGACCTGCAGATCGCCCGTCGCGCCCTCATGGGCCAGAAAGACCGCTCGGCTGGCGCTCACCGGGCTTCCGGGTGAGGCGAAATACCAGAAGTCCTCGTACATGAGGGATCCCGCCGCCCCGGGGTCGAGGTCTCCCAACGAAGTCGCGGAGAGACCGTCGACGACCCATGGCTCGAAACCGGTGGCCTCCGTCGAGATTGCGGCCAGTAGCTTCGAACCCACCGGCACACCGAGGAGCGAGAGCGAGACGCAGGAGTCGACGGGGAGTGGAACCTGCAGCGTGCCGGCGACGGTGCCGTCGGTTCGATAGAGCGTCGGACAGCCGGCGGCTGGCACGCGATCAAGGAAATATGCGCCGCTCCCCGACCGAATGACCTGGTCGGCCGAAGTCGTGATGGCTCGCAAGACGAAGGTGCCAGCCACCGTGCCGTCGGACCGCCAGAGCTCGACCTGACTACTGGCGAGCCGGCGCTGGAAGACCGCGGTCCCGTCCGGCAACGCAGCAAGGAGGGCGTGTTGCGAAACAAAACCGGTCCGGTAGGGGTCGACATCGATCACCCTCGTCGTTCCCGCCGCCGTCCCATCGCTCGCCCACAGCCCATTCGCCTGCGGACCCGCGCGAACGAGGAGCCAGAGCCGACCTCCACCGGGCTCGATGGCGACGAAGAAGGGCGAGGTGGCGTCTCCTGTCACGTCGCGGACCAGAAAGGTGCCGCCCGGCGTTCCGTCCGAGCGCCAGAGCTCGCGGCCATGCACTCCATCGTCGGCGACGAAAAAGAGCAGGCCACTCGCCGTGCGGAACATCGCGGGCTCGGAGCCGAGCAAGCCGGGGCGGATGTCGAGCACCATCGCCGTGCCCGCCGCCGTGCCGTCGCTCGACCAGAGCTCCGCGCCGTGGATGCCGTCGTCGGCGACGAAGAAGAGTCGCCCGCCCACTTCGGCGAGCGCATCGATCGACTCGGTCGCGTAAGCACCGCACGAGCCCGGGCAGAGGTCGCGCAGCAGGTAGGTGCCGAGCGCCGTGCCGTCGCTCCGCCAGAGCTCGCGGCCGTGCGTCCCGTCGTCGTGAAAGAAGTACGCCGTCCCGCCCAGGCCCACTGCCCCTTCTGTCGGGCCGAGGAAGCCCCAGGGATAGCGGAAGCCGGGATCGAGATCGTGGACGAGGTAGGGCGTCTGGGCGAACGACGCGCGGGCGAACAGCGCCACGAGGGCGCCGAGAGCGAGCGCAAGGATGGGGCGAGAGGTCACGCGCATGCGATCCTCCGGGGTGCTCTACGGGCCGTCTAGACGCACTCTACACCCCTGCCGCAACCGGCTCGCCACCCCGACAGGCGGCCTCGACCTCCGGCCCGACGCGACCTGCGAGAGGATGAGCCCATGAGCACCCCGTCGCCTACGCTGCCCGAAACGCTTCTGGTCGTCGGTGCGGCCATCGTCGAGACGGGGCGCTGCCTCGTGGCCCAGCGCTCGCCGACGATGGCGCTTCCGGGAAAATGGGAGTTCCCCGGCGGCAAGGTCCACCCCGGCGAGCCTCCGGCGGCAGCGCTGGCGCGCGAGATCGCCGAGGAGCTGGGCCTCACCGTCGAGGTCGGAGCGCGGATCGGCGTCGGCTTCGACGACCAGGGTCCGCGGCGCATTCGGCTCGAGGTCTACCGGTGCACGATCCGCGGCGGGGTGCTGCAATTGGCCGAGCACACCGCCGTCCGCTGGCTCGGGCCGGACGAGCTCGAACCGCTCGACTGGGCCGAAGCCGATCTGCCGGTCTTGCCGGCGCTTCGCGCGCTGCTGCTCGCCTGCCGTTGAGGGTCAGGAGACCGCAGCCGACCGGCGGATGTCGCCGACGATCTTCAGATGGTGGTGGTGGTGCACTTCGAGAAAACGCAGCCACTGCCCGAGATCGAGCCAGCCGAAGCGCGGATGGCGGATGCGACCGCGCACGGCACCAAGGTCGGGGAGCCGCTCGCCGAAGTCGACCAGGGCGAGCTCGACCTCGGAAAGCTGGGCGCGCAAGCGTTGCGCGTCGACCCCCTGCGGTCGGGTGAAATCGGGCGCCTTGCCGACGCCGCGCGGAATCCAGTTGAGCGCGAGGAACAACCGGCCGAGCGGATGGGCGCGACGTTCGGCATCGCGATCGGGCTCGCCGGCAAGCTTGCCGAGCGCGAGCAGGATCTGCTGGTCGGTGATCGCCAGGTGCTCCACCTGCTGGCCGACGCTCCAGTGCGAGACCGCGTCGTCCCGCCGTGCCAGGACCGAATCGTCCGCGGCGAGCGCCGCCATCTGCCGGACCTGGGTCAACACCCGCGCATGAACTGCCGTGAGATCGCCCGCCATCGTCCCCTCCCCGGGTCGAGCGAATCCTATCCCGCCCCTCGCCTCGCTCCAGCCGCCGCGAGAGGTTAGGCTCGCGCCGCGAGAGCCGCCATGACCGATCCCGACGAGATCCTCTCCACCCCCATCGGCCCGCTGCGCGTGCGCTTCGATCGCGGCGGCGCGCTCACCTCACTGCGCTTCCCGCTCGAGGGCGAGGCCAATCCGGCGGAGCCCCCGTCCGTCAGTCCGGCAGCCCAGGCACTGGCGCGCCAGCTCGAGGAGTACTTCGCCGGCCGCCGCGAGCGCTTCGAGGTGACGCTCGCCCCGGAGGGCACCGCCTTTCAGCGCGCGGTCTGGGAGGAGCTCGTGCGGATTCCGCCCGGCACCACGGCGAGCTACGGCGAGATCGCGCGTCGGATCGGCCGGCCGAAGGCGGTGCGCGCCGTCGCCCAGGCCTGCGGTGCGAACCCTCTGCCGATCGTCATCCCCTGCCATCGCGTGATCGGTGCCGACGGCTCGCTCACCGGGTTCGGCGGCGGGGTCGCGCTCAAGCGGCGCCTGCTCGTGATGGAAGGGTCCCTGCACGGAGCGCTCTTCCGCACCGAAGACGAGACCTCCAGGTAAGGGAACCGCCGGCCCGCGCGAGCCTCGCAGCGCGCCTCAGCGATGTGGCGGATCGCCCGGCTTGACGACCGGGATGGGGAACGGCCGGACCGTGCTGGCGCCCTCCGGTGCGGCTCGCATGCGCGACGTCCCTTCGCGCTCGACCTCGTCGATGCGGACGATGGCGTGGAGCGGCAGGAAGAGGCGCTTGGCCTCGCCGAACTCGTGACGCAGGCTCTCTTCGCCGGGATCGACGACCACCTGCGACCGCGCACCGAAGATCAGATCTTCGACCTCGATGAAGCCGAAGAGACTCCCCTGCGTCACCTGGCGGGCGTAGAGCTCGACGAGCTGCCCGTTGCTGGTGAAGAGGACCTTGTAAATGCGCTGCTTCCTCGCCATCGCTCCTCCCGCCCTCGGCCGTTCGACCGAGCGGATCGAGGCAGTCTAGCGGAGGTGGTCGTACTCCGGCCCGTCGAGGGAGTGGATGCGCTGCATCACCTCGGCGTCGGGCACACTCGAACGCCAGTGGCCGGAGAGGCGCGCGGCCGCGACCCCCCCGAGGAAGAGCCCGACCAGCAGGGCCGCCGCGACCGCTGGCCGCAGCGGGCGTGCAAGGCGCCCCCACCATCCGGGAGTCTCGACGCGCAACGCCCGTGGCACCGGACAGTCGGCGACGCACGAGAGACAACCGACGCACTCGTCCGAGCGCACGCGCGAGAGCTGGTCGACCGGCAATCTCGCCGGGCAGGCCTTGGCGCACCGTCCGCAGTCGATGCACGACGGGGCATGGCGGACGATCTTGCCCGGCGCGAGCAGCGAGGTGATGCCGAGCAGAGCTCCGTACGGGCACAGGTAGCGGCACCAGGCATACGGGATGACGACCGACACGGCGACGAGCCCGAGCAGGACCTTGCCGGCGAGCGGCGAGAGCCGCTCGAAGAAGTAGAGCATCTTGACGTCGGCCACCCGGTTGTACGGCGAGTCGAGGAACGAAGCGATGAGCGGCGCCGACATGCGAACGAAAATGGCCCAGACGAAGAAGGCGAGGAGCAGGTACTTGAGCGAGCGCAACGGCAGATCGAGCCAGCGCGGCAGCGCGATCCGACGCCGGAAGAGCCGCTTCGAGAGCGCGGCGAGCATCTCGGAGACGCCGCCCACCGGGCAGACCCAGGAGCAGAACGACTTCTTGACCGCGAGGCTCATCCCCACGAAGAGCAGCAGCAGCACGAGCGCCGCCGGGTGGACCGAGTGGATCTCCCCGCTGTGCCAGAGATGGCGCAACGACATGAGACCGGAGAGCGGCAGGAAACCTTCGACGCCGGGCGGACGCTGACCGACGAGTTGCCCGGCCTCGAGCCCGCGGACCCAGCGGACGAACTCGACGCCGATGGCCAGCACCAGGCAGGCGAAGAGGAGTTGCACCGTGTGACGCAGCCAGCGCACCTGCGTGCTGCGCCAGCGAGAGGCCTTCCCTTGGAGGGCGGTCGCAGGCCACTCCCGGTCGAGCTTCCAGAGTGACTGGGAGGCCGCCAGGGCCTCACTGGCAAGGCGGCCGAGCTTCGACGCCGGAACCGGCGACGGATGGGGCGGAGGGGTGGGCCGAGGGGCAATGGGGGCAGCCGGTTCGGTATTCATGATCTGGAGATCATCTTATCAAGAGAACAGCCGAACGCCCCACCCGGGTGGGCAGGGACCCGGCTCACCGGCCGGTATGGATCGCGTCGGTCGCGGAGACGCCCTGGTCGAGCTTGTGATAGTCGAGCTCGCTGCCGCGGGCGCTGTGCGGAACCATGTAGACCGCGAGACTCACCGCCATCGAGAGCGCGACCACGAGGCGGCGCCAGGGCCGACCCTCCTCCGCCCCACGACCGAGAACGAGCACGGCGACCACCCAGGCGAGCCACATCCAGAGCGTCTTGTCGTCGGTCAGATCCTGGCCGAGCGGCCAGCCGGTCCAGTAGGCGCCGAAGGCGTGCTTCTGCACCATCGGGCCGAGGATCATGCCGCCGAGCGTCATGCCCCCCAGGGCCAGGCGCGCCAGGCGGGTCACCCCGGTCGGAGAGACCAGCGCCGCGAGCCCCGCGCGCACCGCCATCAGCAGCCCGACGAACATGCAGAAGATGTGCGGCAGGAGCAGCCAGGCCGGCACGTCGCCACGGTAGCGCAGGACGACTGGCCTGCCATCGGGCGGCACGGTGGCGCTGCCGGCGGCCGTGGCGAGCTCGAGAAGATACTCGACCTTGCCGGCCGGGGGCTGGATCGGCAAGGTCGCCCGCAGCACCTCTCCCTCCCGCCGCATGGGGACACGCTGCCACTCGTCGTCGCTGCGCAGGCGGCGCCAACGCAGCGTCCCGTCGACGCCGACCGGCGCAGCCAGCTCGACCGGAGCCTCCGCGGTGGTCACCTGCGAGCGCAGCAGGCGGAAATCGAGCGTCTTGCCGGCGATCGACACCGAGCCGCGGGCCGGGTAGGTCGGCCCGGTCCGCCGCTGATAGACGACCGCTGCAGCCATCACCAGGAAAGCCAACACCCAGAGGGTGACCCGCCGCCCGCGACTTTCTCGTCCCGTGCCTGTGCTCAGCTCCACGGCCGCTCCTCCGTCCCATGCCACCGCGCCAGCCGCGACGGCGTTGGCGGAGCCTAGCCGATTCGGCGCGCGAATGCCCTTGGCCGCACGCATGGGCGGAAGTAACATGCCGGCGAGGCCGTCCGCGAGCCGGCCGACTTGACGAAGGAGGAACCGATGGCGCCGCGCGCCCTGATCGTCGACGACGAGCCCAGCATTCTGCAGACCCTCTCCGGCGTGCTCTCGGACCAGGGGGTCGAATGCCTGGGGACGACCAGCGGCGAGGAGGCGCTCGCCCTCTACGGTGCGCATCGGCCCGACGTCGTGTTCCTCGACGTCTGGCTGCCCGATCGCGACGGCCTCGAGACGCTGCAGGCGATCCGCGCCCTCGATCCCCAGGCCACGGTGCTGATGATGTCCGGCCATGGCACCACGTCGACCGCCGTGCGGGCGATCAAGATGGGCGCGTTCGACTATCTGGAGAAGCCGCTCACCTACGCTCAGACGATCGAGGCCCTGCGCTCGGCGCTCGACCACCGCCATCAGCAGATGGCCGGCACGACCGCCGAGCCGCCGTTCTACCCCGACAGCGCCGAACGGCGGATGCCCGCGCCGCCGGCGCTCGGCATCCTGCGCGAAGGCCGCGAGCCGCAGCGCACGCTGCGCCACAGCTCGGTGGTCTACGGTTTCGGACTGCACTCCGGCGGGCGCACCGGGATGGTGCTCCAACCCCTGCCACCGGACTCCGGCATTCACTTCCTCTCGCTGCCGAGCGGGACGGCGATCCCGGCGCATCTCGACTCGGTCGGCGACACCGACTACGCCACGACCCTGGGACGCGACGTGGCCGCGGTGCGCACCGTCGAGCACCTGCTGTCGGCGCTTCACGCGGCCGGCGTGACCAACCTGCTGGTCAAGCTTCACGGCGAGGTGCCGGTGCTCGACGGCTCGTCGAGCGACTTCTGTCGCACCCTCGAGCAGATCGGCGTCGAGGACCAGGGCCTGCCGCGGCGCGAAGTGGTGATCGACCGCCGCTACGAGGTGTCGAGCGGCCCGGGCAAGGTGCTCACCGCCGAGCCGTTCGACGGTCTCTCGGTCTCCTACCTCCTGCGCTATCCGCCGCCGATCGGCGAGCAGTTCTGCGAATTCACGCTCGACTCGTTCGCCCGCTACCGCGACGAGATCGCCCCGGCACGCACCTTCGGCTTCATGCGTGACCTCAAGATGATGAACGAGCTCGGTCTCGGTTCCGGTGGGCGGCTCGACAACTTCATCCTGGTCGGCGAGGACGACGTGATCAACACCCAGCTGCGCTTCCCGGACGAGTTCGCACGCCACAAGGTGCTCGACATCCTCGGCGATCTCTATCTGCTCGGCTACCCGCTGCGCGGCAAGGTCACGGCGCGGCTGACCGGACATCGCGACAACGTGGCGATCGTCCGGGCCATCGTCGACGCCAACCGCCTCGGCCCGGCCGGCACCTAGAAGGGGGTGCGCTCGAGGCTCGACCGGCCGGCGTCGTGCCGTCCCGTCGTCCCGAACGAACGCAAGGCCCTGGACTTGGGGGGCGCCACACCGGGCCCCAGGACCTCCTGCCGACCACCCCCGGATCCCTCGCTCTCGCTCGGGATGACGGGGGTGCGACGACGCCCGGTCAGCGGCTATCCGCGACGCGGCGAACGGCGTTGACGACACCCGAGGCGGCCGAAGGGTCGGACCTGCGTCGTGCCGTTCCAGGCGATCAGTAGAAGAACTCGCGCAGGTCGTAGCGACCGACGCGCAGCCCGGCGGCACGCAGGGCCACCGCGAGCGTCGCGAGCTCGTCGGCGATCGCCTCGGGTGTCATCGCTTGCAACCCGCTCGCCGCGGCCCGCCGGGCGTACTCCGACGCCGGATCCTCGACGAACGGCGAGAGATAGACGCGATCGTGGCGATCGAGGGGCAGCGCGGCGAGCGCGGCGACCGTCGCCTCGCGGTGGCGCACGCGAAACCGCTCCCCGCCCAGCCCGGCGATGACGATCAACGAGAGCGCCACGCCCGCCGCCTTGAGCTCGGCGACGAACGAGGCCAGCTCGCGGACGCTCCCCGGCTTGTCGACCAGCGCCAGCAGCTCGTCGTCCCCGCTCTCCATGCCGATCGCCACCTGCGTCAGTCCGCGGGCGACGAGCGCGTGCCAGTCGGCCGGGTCGTGCTTCTCGCCACTCCAGACATCGACGAAGCTCGCCACCGGCAGGCCCGGAAGCTCCCGCGCGATCCGGTCGAAGATCGGCAGGAGCCGCCGCGTCCCCAGAGCCAGGGCGTTGCCGTCGGCAAGGAAAACGGAGCGGCGCCGCGCGAGGTCCCCACCGAGCAGCTCCCGGACAGCGGCAAGGTGCGCGCCGAGCTCGACCATGCCACGCGCGCGAAACGGCCGGTCCTGGTAGAACGAGCAGAAGGTGCAGCGGTTCCAGGTGCAGCCTTCGGTCGCCTGCACGACCACCGAAAGGTACTGGTCCGGTGGCAGGATGGCGATCGGACGATAGGTGCGGTCGAAGCGCTCGCGCTCGGCGAGCAGCCGAGCGGGAGTCCACGGGGCGACCTCCCGCTCGACCCGCTCGCGCAGCGCGACCTCCCCGGGTTCGGACGCCATCGCCAGGGCGAGCTCACGGGCCTCGGCGAAATGCTGCACGGCCTCGGGATCGCCGAGCTTCCGCCACCGCGTCTCGGCCGTACGATGCCGCTCGAAGAGATCCGAACCGAGACTGCGGCGAAAGAACGACTCGCCCCGGGCGAAGGTGATCAGGCGTCCCGCGCGATCGAACGCGACGACAGAGGAGGGCTCGGGCGAGAGAACGGTCGCCGTCGCCGAGAGATTGACGAAGCGCTCTCCGGGCCGGTTCATGCCGCGGCAGTCTAGCCCCCCCGCGCCGACGCCGATCAGGTCGCCGCCGGCGCGTAGCCGTCGAGCAGGATCATCTCGGTCGTCGCGCTCGCCGCCCGGACCGGCTTGGCGGCGGCGTATTCCGGGGACGCCCACCAGGTCCGTGCCTGCTCCATCGAGGGGAACTCGAGAATCACCAGTCGCTGGAGCGAGCGCTTCCCTTCGAGCGGCTCGACCCGGCCGCCGCGCACCAGGTAGCGCCCGCCGTGGGCGGCGACCGACGCCTCCGCCAGCCGCTTGTAGCGCTCGTAGGTGGTCGGGTCGGTCACGGTGATTTCGACCAGGACGTAGGCAGGCATGGCATCGCTCCTTGCGCCGGGTGACTCCGCGTGGCGCTCGAGCGTGAACTGTACGACCGTCGCGCGCTCGCTGCATCCTCTCGTCCGGCATCGAGGCCGGCGGGCACGCGGTTATGATCCGCCGGTGACGCTGCGCCGCAAGCTCGCCTGGGTGGCCGTCCTCTACTTCGCGGAGGGGTTCCCCTACGGCATCGCGTACGACGTCTGGCCAGTCTACTTCCGCCTGCACGGGGTCTCGTTGCGCGAGATCGGCCTCATGTCGCTCCTCTTCCTGCCTTACACGCTCAAACCCGCCTGGGCGCCGTTCGCCGACCGGGTCGGCTCGCGTCAGGGGTGGATCGCCGCCTGCCAGGTCGGCCTCGCCGCCCTCTGCCTGGCGATGCTCGGATTCGACGCCGCACACCCGGGTGCGGCGCTCTGGGGGATCCTGCTCGCCTTCACCTTCCTCTCGGCGACGCAGGACATCTCGATCGACGCCTACGCGGTCGACGTCTCGACGCCGCGCGACAGCGGACTGATCAACGGCATGCGGGTCTCTCTCTACCGCGGCGCATTGCTCTTCGCCGGCGGCGTGTTGCTGCTCCTGGCGGACCGTCCCACCTTCGGTTGGACCGGCGTCTGGATCCTCGCCGCCTGCCTCTGCCTCGCCTCGGCGGTCCTCGCCTTCGCCAGCCCTCGCGTCCCGCGCGAGCACGCCGGCCGGGTGGTTCCCGCCGCGCTCGACGGCACCGTCGCGCCGCTGAAGCGCTTCGGCCCCGGGCAGGCAGCGTTGCTCGCTGCCGCCGGCGTCCTCGTGGCCCAGGCCTACCGCACCGACTGGCAAGGGCTCTGGGTGACGCTCGCCGTGATCGCCGGGTCGTTCGCCCTCGTCTCCTTCCTGTCGCCGGAGATGCTGCGCTGGGCCTTTCGTCGCGAGATGCTGCCGGTCGTCGCGTTCGTGCTCTGCTTCAAGATCGGCGACTCGATGCTCGGGCGGATGGTCAAGCCGTTCTGGGTCGATCGCGGCATGACGCCGACCGAGATCGGCCTCTTCTCCTCCGGCATCGGCATGGGACTGACGATTCTCGGCGCGCTCGCCGGCGGCTGGTTCATCCAGCGCCGCGGCGTCTTCTCCGGATTGTTCTGGCTGGGTGCCGCGCAACTCGTGTCGAACTTCGGTTATGTCGTGGTCGCGGCGCTCGACCTGCCGCGCGGCGACGCCAGCCTGCTCGGCCTTTCGTTCGGCCCCTTTCAAGCGACGCTCTACGCGGCCTCGGCGATCGAGTCGATCTGCCAGGGGTTGGGCACCGCGGCCTTCCTCTCGTTCCTGATGAACCTCTGCGACCGCTCGCATGCGGCAACGCAGTACGCCCTGCTCTCGGCCGGATTCTCGCTGTCGCGAGACCTCGCCGGCGCCTTCTCGGGAATCGGCGTCGAAGGGCTCGGCTACCCGATCTACTTCGCCATCACTGCGGCGCTCGCCCTGCCGGGGCTCGCCCTGCTGCCGTGGGTCCGTCGGATGATCCGCGAGCAGGGCGACCCACCCGCCGGCAACCCGGCTCCGGCCACCCTCGGCTGAGCACCGCGTCGCCTTTGCTAGAGTGCACGTCGGCAAGGAGAACCGCTTGGAGCTGCTGCGCGACTTCCTCCATCTCATCGGTACCGTCGAGGGTCTCACCGAGCTGATCCGCTGGGGCGGGCTCGCAGCGCTCATCGGCATCGTCTTCGCCGAGACCGGCCTGCTCGTCGGCTTTTTCCTGCCGGGCGACTCGCTGCTCGTCACCGCCGGCTTCGTCTGCGCCACGACCGGCGCGCTCGAGCTCTGGCACCTGCTCGTCTTCATCTCGCTCGCCGCCATCGTCGGCGATTCGACCGGCTACGCCATCGGCAAGAAGGCCGGGCCACCGCTCTACTCGCGGCCCGACTCGCGGTTCTTCAAGCGCGAGCACCTGCTGCGCACCAAGGAGTTCTACGAACGCTACGGCGGGATGACGATCGTCCTCGCCCGCTTCATGCCGTTCGCCCGTACCTTCGCACCGGTCGTCGCCGGCGTCGCGCAGATGCGCTATCGCCGCTTCGTCTTCTTCAACATCGCCGGTGGCATCGCCTGGGTCTGCTCGATGATCCTGCTCGGCTACTTCTTCGGCCAGATCCCCTTCGTGCAACGCCATCTCGAGAAGGTCCTGGTGCTGATCATCCTGATCTCCGTGGCACCGGTCTTCGTGCATTGGTGGAAGGGGCGGCGCGCCAAGAGCGGAGCTCCGGCTCCGTCAGCGGACTGAGGCGCCGTTTCGAGCGCCCCTTCCCGACTCTGCAAGCCTCTTATTTCCAGGATTTCCGAGTCGCCCCCGCAGGCGATCGGTGCTACCCTTCGGGGCATCGACGGATCACCTCTTGCCGGCCGCCGCTGACCTCTGTCCGGAGGAAAGAGCGTAGATCTGTACCAGGAGGATCGCCCATGACCATTCGCACCCGTCTTTCGTTCGCCGCGGCGCTGCTGAGCTTCGCCGTGGCTCCCGCCGCCTTCGGCCAGGCCACGCGCACCTGGGTTTCCGGAGTCGGCGACGACGCCAATCCCTGCAGTCGCACGGCGCCCTGCAAGACCTTCGCCGGCGCCATCTCGAAGACCGCCGCCGGCGGCGAGATCTCGGTGCTCGACCCCGGTGGCTTCGGCGCGGTGACGATCACCAAGTCGATCACCATCAGTGGCGACGGCACGCTCGCCGGCATCCTTTCGGCCGGGACCAACGGCGTCATCATCAACGCCGGAGTGAACGACCGCGTGGTGTTGCGCAACCTGAGCATCCACGGCGCCGGGACCGGGCTGAACGGGATCCGCTATCTCGCCGGCGGCCGCGTCGAGCTCGACAGGGTCACGATCTCCAGCGTCACTACCCGGGCGATCGACATCTCGCTTTCGGCCAGCGGAACGATCGTCGGCCGCGACGTGTCGATCGTCGGCGCACCGGCCGGAATCCGGATCGCCACCACCTCGGGATTCGCCACCGGCGTCTTCGACCGCTTGAGCATCTTCGGCGCCACGACCGGCGTCGAGGCAACGGCGAACACCTTCGTTTCGATCAGCGACTCGACCGTCAACTCCGGCGGCACCGCGCTGCTCAGCTCCGCCGCGACCAGCCTCCTCATCGCCGAGGGCTCGACCCTCGCCTTCAACGGCACCGCGGTGAGCGCCTCGGTCTCCGGCGCCACGGTGCGGTTGGCCAACAACGGGATCTACAACAACACCGTCGGCATCTCGTTCGTCGCCGGCGCCCAGGTGCGCTCGGCGGGCAACAACCGGGTCGACGGCAATCCGACGACCACCGCGCCGAACTTCGCCATCCCCTTGCAGTAGCTCCTCGCGGGCTTCAGACTTGGCGGGCCGGTCGCTTCCGGGCGGCCGGCCCTCTTCGTCTGGAGACCTGCGATGCCGACGCCTTCCTTCCACACCTCGGTCCTCGACCGCTTTCTGCGCTACGTCCGCTTCGACACGCAGTCGAGCGAGACCTCCGAGACCTATCCTTCGACCGCCAAGCAGCTCGTGCTGCTCGAGCGGCTCGTCGGCGAGCTGCGCGACATCGGCCTCGACGACGCCGCCATGGACGCCCACGGCTACGTCACCGCGACGATCCCGGCGACCTCGGCGAAGCGCGAGGTGCCGGTGATCGGCTTCATCGCCCACGTCGACACCTCGCCGGAGATGCCGGGCGAGAACGTCGAACCGATCGTGCACCGCGCGTATCGCGGACAGGATCTCGTCCTCCCCGACGATCCGACCGCGGTGCTCCGCTTCGCCGACAACCCGCACCTCGCCGAGCAGATCGGCAACGATCTCGTCACCGCCTCCGGCACGACGCTGCTCGGCGCCGACAACAAGGCAGGTGTCGCCGAGATCGTCGCTGCCGCCGAATACCTCCTGGCGCACCCGGAGATTCCGCATGGAGTGATCCGGATCGCCTTCACCCCGGACGAAGAGGTCGGGCGCGGCACCGAGCACTTCGACGTCGCCGCGTTCGGCGCCGCCTGCGCCTACACGATGGACGGCGAAACGCTCGGCGAGGTCGAGATGGAGAGCTTCTCGGCCGACTCGCTGACCCTCACCTTCCAGGGCTTCAACACCCACCCCGGCTACGGCAAGGACCGCCTCGTCAACTCGATCAAGGTGGCCGCCGACTTCGTCTCCCGGCTGCCGAAGGACGGGCTCTCCCCCGAGACCACCGAGGACTACGAGGGCTACGTCCACCCCTACGTGGTCAACGCGAGCGTCGAGCGCACCTCGGTCAAGCTGCTCATCCGCGACTTCCGCACCGCCGCGCTGGCGGAAAAGGAGGCGTGGCTCGAGAAACTGGCGCACGAGACCGTCGCCGCCTGGCCGGGCGCCTCGGTCACCGCCAAGGTCGAGGAGTCCTACCGCAACATGCGGGAGATCCTCGACGCCTACCCGCAGGTGGTCGAGAACGCCCGCGAGGCGATCCGCCGCGCCGGCCTCGCCGTGCGCGAGCGCCCGATCCGCGGCGGCACCGACGGCTCGCGCCTCTGCTTCATGGGCCTGCCGACACCCAACCTCTTCGCCGGCGAGCACAACTTCCACTCCCGGCTCGAATGGGTCTCGGTCCAGGACATGGAAAAGGCCGTCGAAGTGATCGTCGAGCTCTGCCGCGTCTTCGAGGAGCGCGCGCCGCGCTGAGTGGAGTACCTCAGAGCTGTCCCGACGTCAGAGCATCGAGTCGGGCGCGGTATGCCGCGTCGGCGTAGCGCGAGAGGAGGAACTCTCCGGCGTCGTCCGGCAACTCGCCACCGGCGACCCAGCCGCCGAGCAGCTCGGCGAGACCCTGCGAGGCCATGATCCCGTAGCCGGAGAGGCCACAGAAGAGGTGGAATCCGGCCACCGGCGTCGGGCCGACGAGCGGACGATTCTCCCGTGTCTTGCAGTAGTAGCCGCCGTCGACTCGCGGTTTTCGCATGCCACGCTCGAGGTAGGCGGCAGCCGCAGGCACCATTCGCGCGAGGCCTCGCACGGCGACCTCGGGATAGACCGGGTCGAAGCGCGGAGGGAAGACCGGCGGGACCGGCTCGAGATGGTAGGTCCAGAGCAGTAGAAGCCAGCGGCTCGCCCGCCCGCCCTCGGGGCGGAAGTGCATCCCTGCCGGCAGCGGTCGCAACAGCGGGGCGAGGGCCGGGTCGGCCGCGATCCCGGCACGCTCTTCCTCGCTCCAGGCGAGCTCGATCGGATCGCACCAGATGGTGAGCGGCAGCTCGCGCGGCACCACGCCGAGATGGTCGTCGAAGAAGACCTTGCCATGGAGCTCGCAGGTGAGCGGCAACTCGACCCCGGCCAGGCCGGCGACCTCGGCAGCGTGCGGACCCGCCGCGTCGACGACGGTCGCCGTGCGGACACGCTGCCGCTGTCCGTCGTTCGTCTCGATCACGACCTCCTGCACGGCCCCTCGCTGGACCTCGATCGCCACGACGCGCCCGGCAACGAGCCGGGCGCCGGCATCGCGCGCACGGTCGAGCAGCTCCATGCCGAGCTGCTGCGCCGAGAGCCAGCCGCACCGTCGCGCGTGGAGCGCGGCCACGGCGTCGCCGGCAAGCCCCGGGAAGAGACGCTGGATGCGCCGCGGATCGAGCAGGAGATCGGCGCCGTCGAGCGTCGGGTCGCACCCGTCGAGCCGGAGCGGCGGGTACGCCCGTTCGTCGTCGCCCGGCCGATGGACCCGCAACGCCCCCGCTCCGAGCGCCGAGATCTCCCGGCCTTGCCGCTCGAGCTCGCGCGCTGTCGCGGGGACGCCCGTCAGGTAGAGGTAGCCGGCGCGGTTGAGCGCCAGTCGCCCGCCGCTCGTCCGCTCGAGCTCCTCGAGCCGGTCGATCGACCGGTTCATCAACCGCACCAGGGTCGAGCCCGGACCGGGCCACCAGTTGCGGTAGCACTCGGTCGACTTGTCGCTGGTCAACGAGAGGGGCGGCAGCGGATCGACGATGACGACGTCGCGCCGGCCGCGCCGCACCGCGAGCTCGTGCGCCGCCGCGAGACCGCCGATGCCGGCACCACAGACGACGACCGAAGCCTGTTCCATGGACCCTCCTCGGACCGGCCGCTCACGTTGTCGCGGGTGCCGCCGCGACCTCGACCCGATTGCGCCCGGCGCGCTTGGCCGCGTAGAGCGCCGCATCCGCCGCGGCGAGCAGCGCGGCGCTCGAGCTGCCGACCTCCGGCACCTGGCAGGCCACGCCGGCGCTGAGCGTCAGCCGCCGCCAGTTCGTTGCGTCGGCGTGCTCGATCGCCAGCTCCTCGATGGCGGCACGCGCCTGCTCGGCGAGTGCCTGTGCCGAGGGGAGATCGGTCGCCGGCAGAATGACCACGAACTCCTCGCCGCCGTAGCGCGCCACGACGTCGCTGGTGCGGCGGGCGAGATCGGCCAGGGTCGCCGCCACCCGCCGCAGGCAATCGTCGCCGGCAGCGTGGCCGTAGCGATCGTTGAACGCCTTGAAATGGTCGACGTCGAAGAGCACGACGCCGATCGGCGCATGGAGCCGCTGAGCGCGACGCCACTCCGCCTCGAAGACGTGATTGAAGTGCCGGCGGTTGGCCACGCCGGTGAGACCGTCGACCAGGGTGATCCGTTCGAGACGCCGGTTCGCCTCGACGAGCTCGCGATTCACCTGCTCGGCCTCCTGCCGCGCGGCGTCGGCACGACTCTTCTCCGCCGCCAGGCTCGCCGTGCGCTCCTCGACTTCACGCTCGAGGCGGGCGCGATAGCGATCCTCCCCCTCCCGCTGCTCGAGCTCGAGGGTGCGGATTCGCGAACCGAGGGCGAAGGCCAGGAGGACCATCTCGAGCGCCGAGCCGATCTGCGCGCCATAGCGCGTCGCGAAGCTCGTGTGCAGCCACCCGAGGTAGGCCAGGACGTAGGCCATCACCCCGAGGACGAGGGCGCCGCAGGCGACGAGGTAGATCCGCGCCGGCGCGAAGCCCGAGCGCAGCGCCCGGCCGCCCGCCACGAACTGGAGCAGCACGACCGCGAAGGCGAGGAGGGCCAAAGGGTCCATCGCCAGGTCCCACTGACCGGCGAGGGCCGCCAGCCCGAGCCCGATGGCCGCAACGCTGGTGAAGTCGAGCAGGCGCGACAGCCGGCGTTGACGAACGCCGAGTTGGAGGTACTCCTGCACGAAGCGGTTTCCGCAGACGAGCGCCATCACCGAGAAGACGAAGATCGAAACCTCGTCCCAGCCCGGCCAGTCGGGCCAGAGCAGGTCGAGCCCGACCCCCGCCGTCGCCAGCCAGATCGAGGCGAAGCTCCCGGCGTAGAGCACGTAGCGGAGATAGACCCGGTCGCGGACCGACAGCCAGAGGAAGAAGTTGTAGAACACCACGGCGAGCATCAGCCCGCCGTAGAGGCCGTGCAGGTGGCGTTCGCGACTCTCCCGGCGGAAATGGGCGGCCATCCCTTCGCAGCCGGCGAGGAATCGGTCCGGACGGAAGTGATGCCCCGGCAGTGCGACGAATCGCAGCAGCAGCGACCGGTGGACGTGCGGCTCGGCGAGCACCGGAATGAGCGGTCGGACGCTCTGCAGCGCCCGCCGCCCGAGCGGCAACGCCGCGCCGGTCACCTCGCGCGGCGGCGACAACGGGTCGTCGAACGCCTCGACGCGATGCCAATGGCCGTCCGGAACGAGGACGAAGGGCGTCGGCACGGTGACGCGCGATTCGAGCCGCAATCTCGCCCAGTAGACGCCCGGCGCAAGCTCCTGCGGCTCGGCCGGCGGCGTGGCCCATCCGGACTGAGCGAGGGCCTGCGACGGCTCGAAGCGCCCGTCGGGATCGGCGAGCACCTCGACGGCGCCGCGCAGCGCGCAGCTTTCGTCGTCCGGCCCGAGGACCAGCGAGTCGGCAGCACGGGCCGTTCCGCTGCCTGCGGCAAGGGCGAGGAGCACGCCGACGCTGAACCCGGCGAGGAGCGACCCGCGCGCTGCCGGCCCTGCCTCCCTTCGCTCTCGCAAGGCGTCGCGGCTCATCGTCGCCAGTCGCTCAAGCGAGTGAGCGCAAGAAGAGGCTCGCCCGTTCGCGGAACTGGGCGGTCCACTCGTGCCCGCCGGAGAACTCGCACACCTCCGGCTCGAGCCCGCGCGCCGCGAGGCGCGATCGGTCGGCGGCGAGCTTCTCCGGGGTGTACCACTCGTCCGCGGCGCCCCGGCCGAGCAACGCGCGTCGCACCGGAAGCTCGGACAGCCCATCGAGGTCGGGAGGCACGTCGCCGCCGAGCGCGATCACCGCCCGACAGCTCGGCGCGGAGGCCGAGAGTCCGACCGCAGCGCGCCAGGCCATCGCCGCTCCCTGGGAAAAGCCGCAGGAGACCCAGAAAGGAAACGGCACGATCTCGTGCAGACGCGCCAGCACCGAAGCAACGTAGGCGACGTTGTCGGCGATCGCCGACTCGCGGTCCTCGCGCGTCATCCAACTGCGGACCACCTCCCCCTGGCGGGTGTAGAAAGGGTGGAGCGCTTCGACGGCCGCGAGCGACCAGCCGTCGAGGTCGGGCAGTTGCACCAGCTCGCGTAGCTGCGCGGCGGCGACCTGACCGTAGCCGTGGAAGCCGACGAGCAGCGGCGCCCCCGGGGCCCCGGGGACGAGATGGAAGCGGCCGGTGGTGCGGGCGACCACCCGCTCGCTCACCGTGACCGGCGGTTCGGCCGGGGTGGCGGCGTCAGCCACGCCCCCTCCGCAGCCCGAAGAGCCCGCGCGGTTGCTTGGCCGGACGGACGGTCGCTGCCGCGAGCTGACGCGTCCGTTCGCCGACGAGCGCCACGAAGTCGGGCTCGTCGGCGCACTCCGCCGCCAGGCGGACGAGCGCGCTCCCGACGACGACGCCGTCGGCGCAGGCCGCCACTTCGGCAACCTGCTCCGGCGAGGAGACGCCGAACCCGACCGCCACCGGCAGCTTCACCCGTTTCCGGACCGCCGCGACCTCGCGGGCGAGCGACTCCGGGAGCTGCTCGCGCACGCCGGTGGTCCCGGTGCGCGAGACGTAGTAGACGAAGCCGCTGCCGAGCCGCGCGACGCGCTCGACGCGCTCTCGCGTGCTGGTCGGCGCGAGCAGGAAGATCGTGTCGAGCCCCTCGGCACGGAGCGCGGGCAGCACCTCCTCCTCCGCTTCTTCGGGCGGCAGGTCGACGATCAGCACGCCGTCGACCCCCGAGGCCGCCGCCTGCTCGGCGAAGCGCTCGAGGCCGTGGGCCAGCAGCGGATTGAAATAGGTGAAGAGGACGATCGGCACACCGACACGCGCCCGGCAACGCGCCACCAGCTCGAGGATGCGCGAGAGCGTCGTTCCGCCGGCGAGCGCTCGCGCCGCGGCGGCCTGGATCACCGCCCCGTCGGCGATCGGATCGGAGAACGGCACGCCGAGCTCGACGAGGTCGGCGCCGGCACGCGCCATGGCCGTCAACAACCGCTCGGTGGCAGCGAGGTCGGGATCGCCGGCCACCAGGAAGGGGACGAACGCCGCTCGCCCCTCGGCCTCGCAACGGGCGAAGGTCGCCGCGATCGCGCTCATGCGCCACCTCCACTGCGGCGCCGCGGCGCCCGCTTCGCCGCGTCGAACGCGAGGACCGACTCGACGTCCTTGTCGCCGCGGCCGGAGAGGTTCACCACCAGGACGTGCCGCCGCGAGAGGCGCGGCGCGCGCTGGAACGCCTCGGCGAGAGCGTGGGCGGTCTCCAGGGCGGGGAGGATCCCCTCGCACTCCGCCAGTCGATGGAAGGCGGCGACCGCTTCGTCGTCGGTCGCGCTGACGTACTCGACGCGTCGGCGATCGCGCAGCTCGGCATGTTCCGGACCGACCGCCGGATAGTCGAGGCCCGCCGAGACCGAGTGGGTCGGCGCGACCTGCCCGGCCTCGTCTTGCAACACGTAGGTGCGCGTGCCGTGCAGCACGCCGAGGGCCCCGCCGGCGAAGCGCGCCGCGTGCTCGCCGAGGTCCTCTCCTCGCCCGCCGGCCTCGACCCCGATCAGTCGCACCCGCGGCCGGTCGAGGAAGGCGGTGAAGATGCCGAGCGCGTTGCTGCCGCCGCCGACGCAGGCGATGACCACGTCGGGCTCGGAGCGCCCGACCGCCTTCTTCAGCTGCCGCCGGCACTCCTCGCCGATGACCCGGTGGAAATCGCGCACCATCCGGGGGAACGGGTCGGGACCGAGCACCGAGCCGAGAATGTAGTGAGTCGTGCGGACGTTCGTCACCCAGTCACGCATCGCCTCGTTGATCGCGTCCTTGAGCGTGCGGCTGCCCGCGTCGACGGCGACGACCTCGGCGCCGAGCAGGCGCATGCGATCGACGTTGAGGCGTTGCCGCCGCATGTCCTCCTCGCCCATGTAGACGACGCACTCGAGACCGAGCAGCGCCGCCGCCGTGGCGGTGGCCACGCCGTGCTGGCCGGCACCGGTTTCGGCGATCACCCGGCGCTTGCCCATCCGCTCGGCGAGCAGCGCCTGCCCCAGGGCGTTGTTGATCTTGTGCGCGCCGGTGTGGAGCAGGTCCTCGCGCTTGAGGAAGAGCCGCGCGCCGCCGAGCTCGCGCGAGAGGCGCTCGGCGAAGTAGAGCGGCGTCGGCCGCCCCGCCCAGTGGGAGAGGAGATCGGCGAGGCGATCCCGGAAGCGCCGGTCGCGCCGCGCCTTGTCGTAGGCCGCAGCGAGCTCGGCGAGCGGCGCCATCAGGGTCTCGGGCGCGTAGCGCCCGCCGTACGGCCCGAAGCGACCGCGCGCGTCAGGTCCGGACTTCCAACTCGCCATGCCCGACCTCCTCGAAAAGACGGCGCAGCAACGCCGCGTCCTTGACCCCCGGCGCCGACTCCACGCCGGAGGCGACGTCGATCCCGTCGGCGCCGGTCGCCGCCAGCGCCGCCCGTGCATTGCCGGGAGCGATGCCGCCGGCGACCAGCACCGGGCGACCGCTGGAAGGGCGCGGCAGCCGCTCCCACGACCAAGTCTCACCCGTCCCGCCGTAGCGTAGCCGATCGGCGCTGTCGACGAGAAACCCCCACGCCTGCGGGAACGGTGCGAAGTCGACGGCGGCGGCGCCGCCGCGGAAGACCTTGACGGCGCGCGCTCCGAGCTCCCGCACCGTCCCGTCCGGCTCGTCGCCGTGGAGCTGGGCGAGGTCGAGCTCGACCGCTTCCATCGTGCGCCGTACCTCGTCGAGCGGTGCGCCGACGAAGACGCCGACGCGCAGGGCTCGCTCCCCCACTTCGCGAGCGATCTCGCGGGCGCGATCCGTGGCCACTCGCCGCGGGCTCCCGGCGTAGAAGTTCAGCCCGATCATCGCCGCGCCGAGCTCGACGGCGAGCAGCGCGTCGGCGACGCGGGTCACTCCGCAGATCTTGACGCACGGGAGATGGCTCATCGCGCGATCCGCCCCGGGTTCGCGCCGCCCGCCCCCCAGGTCCCTCGCTCCCGCTCGGGACGACCATCGAAAGCCAACCGCCCGTCGTCCTGAGCGAAGCGAAGGACCTGGGCGGGGGAAACGATGCGGCGCTCGCTCATCCGAGCAGCTCCGCGAGCTTCGCCGCCGGGTCGTCGGCGAGCAGGAGGCTCTCGCCGATCAGGAAGGCGTCGAAACCGGCGGCGGCGAGCCGCGTGACGTCGGTGCGGGTGGCGATGCCGCTCTCGGCCACCCGCAGCGCACCGGGCGGCAGCGTCGGGGCCAGCGCGATCGACCGCTCGAGGTCGACGTCGAAGCTTCGCAGATCGCGGTTGTTCACGCCGACGAGCTCCCAGTCGCGCCCGGCGAGCCGCGCCACCTCGGCGGCGTCGTGCGTCTCGACGAGCGGCACCAACCCGCGCCGGCGGGCCGCGGCGGCCAGCTCGGCGAGCTCGCTCGCCTCGTAGAGCGCCGCCACCAACAGCACCGCGTCAGCCCCCGCAGCGCGCGCCTCGTCGAGCTGGCGCACGTCGACCACGAAGTCCTTGGCCACCGCCGGCAGACCGGAGGCCTCGCGACAGGCCGCCAGCAGCTCGTAGCTGCCGAAGAAGAAGTCCGGCTCGACGACCACCGAGAGGCAGGCGGCGCCGAGAGCCGCGTAGAGACGCGCCTGGCGGAGCGCATCGACACGGCCGGCGAGCGAGCCCAGCCGAGGCGAGCCCATCTTCACCTCGGCGATCACCGCGTTGCCTCGCCGAGCGGCGAGCGCGGCGACGAAGCGGTTGGCGACGAGCGGCGGCGCGGTCGTCTCGCCCGGCGGATCGAGGCCGAGCGCCGCCGGTGCCAGGCCGAAGCACTCGCGACGGCGCGCCACGATCCGGCGCAGCACGTCCGGCAGGGAACGCGGGGGCGCGCCCGCGCTCACCATGCGAAGCTCCGCAGCTCCTCGAGCTTCGCCGCTGCGGCACCGCTGCCGAGCGCTTCGCGCGCCCGTTCGACCGCCGCGGCGAGATCCGGTGCGAGCCCGGCGACGAAGAGCGCGGCACCCGCGTTGAGTGCCACGATGTCGGCGATCGGCCCCGCCGCCCCGGCAAAGAGCCGCTCGGCGACCCGGGCGTTCTCCTCGGGAGAGCCGCCGGCGATCGCTTCGAGGCGCACACGCGCCAGGCCGACCTCCTCGGGTGCCACGTCGTAGGTCTCGACGCGCGTGCCGCGCACCTCGGCGACGAAGGTCGGGCCGGTCGTGGTCAACTCGTCGAGCCCGTCGCTGCCGTGCACGACGAGGGCGTGACGACAGCCGAGCTCGGCGAGGACCTGGGCGACCGGGAGGACCCGTGCCCGGGAGAAGACACCGAGCAACTGCCGCTCCGCGCCGGCCGGGTTGGTCAGCGGTCCGAGCAGATTGAAGACGGTCCGCACGCCGAGCGCGCGACGCACCGGCATCACCTCGCGCATCGCCGGATGGAGCCGCGGCGCGAAGAGGAAGGCGAGCCCGACCTGCTCGAGCAGACGCGCCGCCTGCTCCGGCTCCACCTCGACCTCGACGCCCAGGGCGGCGAGCAGGTCGGCGCTCCCCGAGCGACTCGACACCGCCCGGTTGCCGTGCTTGGCCACCGGCGCGCCCGCCGCCGCCGCCACCACCGCCGCGGCGGTCGAGACGTTGAACGTCCCCTTGCCGTCGCCGCCGGTACCGCAGGTGTCGACCACCCCCTCGCGCCCGTGCTCGACGCGCCGCACCCGCGCCCGCATCGCTCGCGCCGCCCCGGCGATCTCGTGCGGGGCCTCGCCTTTGGCCGACAGCGCCACCAGCAGCCCGGCCTTCATCGCCTCGTCGAGCGCGCCGTCCATCAGTTGGCCGAAGAGGTGCTCGACCTCCGGGCCCGAAAGGTCCTCGCGCGCGAGCCAGCGCTCGAGCGCCCGCCGCGGCTCGATCACGACTCCACCTCCCCGGCACAGAGGCGCAGGAAGTTGCCGAGCAGGCGCGGCCCTTCGCGCGTCAGCACCGACTCGGGGTGGAACTGCACACCCCAGTACGGCAGCTCGCGGTGTGCCATGCCCATCAGCGTCCCGTCGTCGGCCCAGGCGAGCGGCTCGAGCTCGGCCGGAAGCGACGCCTCGGGGACGGCGAGCGAGTGATAGCGCGTCGCCTCGAACGGATCGGAGAGCCCGGAGAAGATCCCGCGTCCGGTGTGGCGCACCGGCGAGGTCTTGCCGTGCATCAGGCGCGGTGCCCGCTCGCAGCGCCCGCCGAAGGCGACGCCGAGCGCCTGATGACCGAGGCAGACCCCGAGCAGCGGGACGTTCGGGCGTCGCTCCAGGAGCTCGACACAGACGCCGGCGTCCTCGGGCCGTCCGGGCCCGGGCGAGAGCACGATGCCGGTCGGGCGCCGCGCCAGCATCGCCGCGGCGCTCTCGGCGTCGTTGCGCAGCACCAGCACCTCGGCCCCTTCGGCCGCCAGGACCTGGACGAGGTTGAAGGTGAAGGAGTCGTAGTTGTCGACCATCAGGATCACGACCGCACCTCCCCGGCCTCGATGGTGCGTGCCAGCGCCACGGCGGCGAGCAGGGCCGCCGCCTTGTTCTCCGTCTCGCGTTGCTCGGCGGCCGGATCGGAATCGGCGACGATGCCCGCGCCGGCGGTCACCGAGGTCTCTCCCCCCTGCACCACGAGCGTGCGAATGGTGATGCAGGTGTCGAGGTCGCCGCTGAAGGAGAGGTAGCCGACCGCTCCGGCATAGGGGCCACGCGCCTCCGGCTCGAGCGCGTCGACGATCTCCATGGCGCGGATCTTCGGCGCCCCGGAGACCGTCCCGGCGGGAAAGCAGGCGAAGAGCGCGTCGAGCGCCTCGCGCCCCGGCGCCAGCTCGCCCTCGACGTTGGAGACGAGATGCATCACGTGGCTGTAGCGCTCGACGTCGAAGAACGAGGTGACCTCGACGCTGCCGGCGACCGCCACCCGTCCCAGATCGTTGCGCCCGAGGTCGACGAGCATGACGTGCTCGGCACGCTCCTTGGGATCGGCGAGCAGCTCCTCGGCGAAGCGTCGATCGTCCTCCGGCTCGAGCCCGCGCGGGCGCGTGCCGGCGATCGGCCGGGTGACGACGCGACGGCCGTGCTTGCGCACCAGCATCTCCGGCGAGGCGCCGACCAGCGTCACCTCGGGGCTCTCGAAGAGCACCATGTAGGGGCTCGGATTGACCAGCCGCAGGGCGCGATAGAGGGCGAGCGGCGGCGGCGCCTCGGGCACGCGGAAGCGGCGCGCCAGCACCACCTGGAAGATGTCGCCGGCGGCGATGTGCTCCTTGGCGGTCGCCACCGCGGCGCGGAAGGCCGCGCCGTCGAAGGCCGAGGCGAACGGCGGCGGATCGGGGGCGCGCGCCGGCAAGGCCACCGCCCCGGTGCCGCGGGCGCTGACCAACAGGCGCTCGAGGCGGTCGAGCGCCGCCTCCGCCTCGGTGGCGGAGACCTCGCCTTCGATCTCGTTGGCCACCAGCACGACGCGCTGGCGGGCGTGGTCGAAGACCACCAGGTCGTCGAAGCGCGCCAGGACGGCGAGCGGCAGCCCGTAAGGGTCGGGGGGGCGCTGCGGCAGCCGCTCGAGCAGACGGATCGTGTCGTAGCCGAAGAAGCCGACGAAGCCGCCGGTGAACGGGAGCGGCCCGGGCTCGCTCGCCAGGTCGGACACCACGGCGCGCAGCGCGGCGAGCGGCTCGCCAGGCATGGCGCGGCGCTCGAAGTCCCGGTCACGCTCGAGACGATCGGCATGCAGCCGGTAGAGCTCGCGCGGAGCCGAGCCGAGGAAGCTGAAGCGCGAGACCTGCTCGCCGCCGGTCACGCTCTCGAAGAGGAAGCGCACCGGCGAGATCCCGGCGAGGCGCCGGTAGACGGCGAGCGGGGTCAGCGTGTCGGCCAGCAGCTCGCGAAGGTGCGGTACCGCCCGACGCGGTCGCGGCGAGCTCATCGCGCCCCTCCCCGCTCGGCGTGCCGGCGCGACAGCTCGCTCGCCACCTCGCCGAGACCGACATCGCGCGAGCGCAGGAGGACGAGCAGGTGGAACAGCAGGTCCGCCGACTCGCTGACCAGTCGTTCGCGGCTCCCCGGCTCGCCGGAGGCGACGGCGGCGATCACCGTCTCGGTGGCCTCCTCGCCCACCTTGCGGGCGATCCGGTCGACGCCGTCGGCGAGCAGCCGCGCCGTGTAGCTCGTCGACTCGCCGCCTGCCGCGCGCTCGGCGACAACCGCCTCGAGCCAGCCGAGCTCGAGCGCCGCCGGGTTCGGCTCGAAGCAGCTGCGCGTCCCGCGGTGACAGGCCGGGCCGGCGGCCCGGACGCGATAGAGCAGCGCGTCGCCGTCGCAGTCCGGCGTCACCGACGTGACGGCCAGCGTGTTGCCGGAGCTCTCGCCCTTGCGCCACAGCGCCTGGCGCGAGCGGCTGAAGAACCAGGCCTCGCCCGAGGCCAGCGTGCGCTCGACCGCCGTGCGATCGGCCCAGGCGAGCATCAGCACCGCCCCGCTCCCCTCCTCCTGCGCCACCACCGGCAGCAGTCCGCGTTCGTCGAACCGCAGGCTGTCGATCGCCAGAGTCATGCCCTCTCCTCTCCCTCGTCACCCGGCGCCCAGCGCACCGGGAATCCGCGCCGGGCGAGCTCGCGCTTGACCTCGCCGACGGTGAAGCGTCCGGTGTGGAAGATCGACGCGGCAAGCACCGCCGCCGCCCCGGCCTCGAGCGCCGCCGCCAGGTCGGCGGGATCGCCCGCCCCACCGGAGGCGATGACCGGCACACCGACCGCTCGCGAGGCGGCGCCGAGCAGCTCGAGATCGTAGCCGGCGCGCGTGCCGTCGCGGTCGATCGAGGTGAGCAGCACCTCGCCGGCACCGCGTTCGACCCCTTCGACGATCCAGGCGAGCGCGTCGCGACCGGCCGGCGTGCGACCGCCATGGGTCACCACCTCCCAACCGTCGCCGCGGCGCCGCGCATCGACCGAGAGCACGACGAACTGTGAGCCGAAGCGCGCCGCGAGCTCGGAGACCAGCTCCGGCCGTGCCACCGCGGCGGTGTTGACGCCGGCCTTGTCGGCGCCGGCCGCCAGCAGCTCGCGGGCATCGTCGACGGTTCGCACGCCGCCGCCCACGCAGAGCGGCACGAAGACGCGCTCGGCCGTGCGTCGCACCCAGTCGAGGCGGGTGCGACGGGCGTCGGGCGCGGCACCGATGTCGAGGAAGACGATCTCGTCGGCCCCTTGGGCGGCATAGCGCTCGGCCGCCTCCGCCGGGTCGCCGTGGTGGGTGAAGTCGGTGAAGCGCACCCCCTTGACGACGCCGCCGTCGGCCACGTCGAGGCACGGGATCACCCGGCAGGCGAGCTCGGTCTGCCTCGCCTCGGCGCTCACGAGCGCTCCTCCCCGGCACAGGCGGCGAGCGCCGCGGCGAGCGAGAAGCGCCCCTCGAAGAGCGCTCTCCCGACGATCACCGCCGCGACGCCCGGCGTCGCGCGGGCAGCGACGAGATCGCCGAGCGCCGCGACGCCGCCCGAGACGATGGCCGGCAGGCCGCTCGCGGCGGCGAGTGCGCGCGCGAGGTCGAGGTTCGGTCCGGCGAGCGTGCCGTCGCGCCCCACGTCGGTCACCAGCAGCGCCGGACAGGGCGCGCCGCCGAGCCGGGCGGCGAGCGTTTCGGGCCGCACGGGCGAGCTCTCCGTCCAGCCGGCGAGGCGGAGACGCCCGGCGTCGCACTCGAGTGCCGGCACGAGCCGCTGCGGCAGGGCCTCGGCAAGCGCGAGGAAGCGCTCCGGATCGCGCACCACGAGCGAGCCGACGACGACGCGCTCGAAGCCGGCGGCGAGCGCCGCGTCGATCGCCTCGCGCGAGCGCAGCCCGCCGCCGAGCTCGAGGGCCGGACGGTCGACCGCCGCGGCGAGTCGGGCGAGCAGGGCGCGCTGCGGCGCCTCGCCGAACGCCGCGTCGAGGTCGACGAGGTGCGCGCGCCGCACCCCGGCGGCGCGAAAGGCGGCGAGCAGCGCGAACGGATCTGCCGGATAGACGGTGGTCTCGTCGTCCCGCCCTTGACGCAGGCGCACGACCTCCCCGTGCCGGAGGTCGATCGACGGCAGGAGCTCGACGAGGCCGGCCTCGACCGTCATGCGCATCGCGCCAGCTCCAGGAAGTTGCCGAGCAGGCGCAGACCGGCGTCGCCGCTCTTCTCCGGGTGGAACTGCGTGCCGAACACCCGGCCGTCGCCGGCCACGGCGGCGAACGGCCGGCCATGGCGCGCCACGGCGAGACGGAGACGCGCGTCCACCCCCTCCGGCGCGAAGCTGTGGACGAAGTAGGCGTACTCGCCGTCGGCGAGCCCGACGAGGAGCGGATGGTCGGCGACCTCGCGCAGGCGGTTCCAGCCGATGTGCGGCAGCGGCACGTCGTCCGGCAGCCGCGTGACGCGACCGGAGAGCAGGCCGAGGCCGTCGGTCGAACCGAACTCCTCGCTCGCCGAGAAGAGCAACTGATAGCCGACGCAGATGCCGAGCAGCCAGGCTCCCGCCCCGAGCGCAGCGCGCAGGGCCGCCTCGCGCTCGCCGCGCAGCGCTTCCCGGGGCGGGCGGAAGGCGCCGACGCCCGGCAGCACCAGCACCCGGCCGGCGGCGATCCGCGCCGGCTCGCTGGTGATCTCCGCCGTCGCGCCGAGCCGGGCGAGCGCACGGACCACGTTCCCGAGGTTGCCCACCCCGAGATCGACGACCGTCACCCCGCCGGCACCCGCCGTCGCCCCGTCGCTCATGCGGTGAGCGTCCCCTTGGTGCTCGGCACGTCGCCGCCGCGGCAGGAGACCGCCTGACGCAACGCCAGCGCCACCGCCTTGAACGCCGCCTCGGCGGCATGATGCGGGTTGCGCCCGGCGAGCAGGTCGACGTGGAGGGTCAGCCGCCCCCGATCGGCGAGCGCCTGGAAGAAGTCGGCGAGCAGGGTGAACGGCAGCTCGCGGGTGATCCAGCTCGCCTCGAGCTCGGCCGGCACCCGCCAGGCGCAGAAACCACGGCCCGAAAGGTCGACCACCGCGCGCGCCAGCGCCTCGTCGAGCGGCGCATAGGCATGGGCGAAGCGCGTCACGCCGGAGCGATCGCCGAGCGCTGCGGCGAGCGCCTCGCCGACGGCGATCCCCACGTCCTCGACCGTGTGATGCAGGTCGACGTGCGTGTCGCCGTGCGCCACCACCGTCAGACCGAGACCGCCGTGGGTCGCCAGCGCCTGCAGCATGTGGCCGAAGAAGCCGTTCGGCACGTCGAGCGTCACCGCGCCGCCGTCGAGCGCCAGATCGACGCGCACGTCGGTCTCGCGGGTCTTCCGTTCCACTGTCGCCTGTCGTCGGCTCATCGCGTCCCTCGTCTTTCCAGTCCTTCGGCGCAATCTTCTGCCCCACCTTCGCCCACACCTTCATCGGCCAGGATCTCGGCGAGCGCCGCTCGCGTGTCGCGCCACGCCGCACCGCAGCCGACCGACACCCGCAGGCAGCCGGCGAGCCCGGCGCCGCGCGAGAGGTCGCGCACCCGGATGCCGCGCGCCGCGAGGCCGTCGCGCACGCGCACCGCCGTCTCGCCCGGCCAACGGGTCAGCACGAAGTTGGCCTCCGACGGGAAGACCTCCGCCCCCGCGCGCGCGAGCATCGCGCTCCACGCCGACCGCCGGCCGATCAGCAGGCGAACCCGACGCCCCGCGGCCTGCGGATGAGCGAGCGCCACCTCGCCGGCGAGCGCGCTCGCCTGGTTGACGTTGTACGGCAGCTTGAGCTTGAGCAACTCGCCGGCGAGCCCCGGGTCGGCGAGGAGGTAACCGAGCCGCATCCCGGCGAGCGACCAGGCCTTCGAGAAGGTGCGGAAGAGCAGCAGGTGACGGTGCCGCGCGAGGAGCGGCCGATAGTCGTGGCCGGAGAACTCGCCGTACGCGTTGTCGAGGAAGAGCGGCGCTTCGAGGCGCGCCAGCAGCGCTTCGACCCGCTCAGCCGGTATGGCCTCGCCGGTCGGGTTGTTCGGCGTGCAGAGCAGCACCGGCCGCCGCGGGTCCTCGGCCACCGCCGCTTCGAGCTCGTCGACGGCGAGGCGCAGGTCCTGCCGCGGACCGAAGGCGCGCCACCGCGCGCCCGCCGCCAGCGCGAAGACCGGGTAGAGCCCGAAGCCCGGAGCGAGAGCGAGCAACTCGCGCCCGCCGGCGAGCGCCGCGAGGGTGAGCGCGAGCAGCTCGTTCGAGCCGTTGCCCACCAGCACGCCGTCGCGCGGCCAGCCGTGCAGCGCGCCGAGCGCCGCGCGCAGCGCGTCGGCGTGGAAATCCGGGTAGCGCGCCCAGTCGCCGGCGAGCCAGCGCCGGGCGATCGTCTCGCGCAGGCGACGCGGCAGCTCCCACGGCACCTCGTTCTGGTCGAGCTTGTGCCGGCAGGGCGAAAGGTCGAGGGTGTAGGCCGAAAGGGCGCGCACCGTCTCCGGCAGCAGGGCTCGCGGGTCGGCCGTCGAGAGCGTGCTCATCGCGCCTTCCTCGGCCCGGAGGGGACGCGAGTCGCGACCTCCGGACTCGCGAGCCGCAGGCTCCCCGCCTCGCCTCCGGCCTCTCGCCGGCGGGCGGCCTCGGCGTGCGCCGGCAGCCCTTCGGCCTCGGCGAGCACGCGGGCGGCGGCCGCCAGGCGCGGCGCGCTCGCCGCGGCGACGCGCACCAGGTGACTGCGTCGCACGAAGTCCTCGACGCCGAGCGCCGAGGCGAAGCGCGCCGTGCCGCAGGTCGGCAGGACGTGACTGGGACCGGCCACGTAGTCGCCGAAGACCTCCGGCGTCATCGCGCCGACGAAGATCGCGCCGGCGTTGCCGAAACGCTCCGCCGCCGACTCGAACGGCTCGCCGACGAGCTGCAGGTGCTCCGGCGCGATCCGCGCCACCGCGGCGATCGCCTCGTCGAGGTCGCCGACGAGCAGCGCCCCGCCGAGCGCCGCGAGCGCGGCGCGTGCCGTCGCCGCGGTGGCGAGTCGCGGCAGCTGCCGTTCGAGCTCGACGGCGACCGCACGCGCCAGCGCACGGCTCGGCGTCAGCAGGATCGCCGCCGCCTTCGGGTCGTGCTCGGCCTGCGCGAGCAGATCGGCGGCGACGAGCTCGGGCGACGCGTCCGCTCCGGCGACGATCACCACCTCGCTCGGCCCGGCGAGCCCGTCGATCGCCACCTCCCCGGCCACCTGTCGCTTGGCCGCGGTGACCCAGGCGTTGCCCGGCCCGACGATCTTGTCGACACGCGCGATGCTCGCCGTGCCGAAGGCGAGCGCCGCCACCGCATGGGCGCCGCCGCAGCCCCAGATCTCCTCGACGCCGAGGCGCGCCAGGGTGTAGCGGAGCGTGACGTGCTCGGCCCAGGCGCGCGGCGGGGTGACGACGACGATCTCGCCGACCCCGGCGACGCGGGCCGGCACGACGGTCATCACCGCCGTCGACGGATAGCAGGCGCGACCGCCCGGCACGTAGACGGCGACGCGAGCGAGCGGCTCGCGCCGCTCGACGAGCTCGACGCCGTCGAGCTCTTGACGAAAACCGGGGACCACCTGTCCGCGGTGATAGGCCTCGACCGCCGCGATCGACGCTTCGAGCGCCGCGGCGAAACCGGCCGGCAGCCCCACGCCCTGGCGGTCGGCCGCGCTCGGCCGGAGGCGCAGCTCACCGACGCTCGCCGCCGCGACGCCGTCGAGCTCGGCCACCGCGGCGAGCAGCGCCGCGTCGCCCCACCGGCGCACCGACTCGACGAGGCGTCGCGCCGCCCGCTCGGTCGACGCGTCGAGCACGCGCCCGCGCCGCGCCGCGAGACGGGCGAGCATCCGCTCGCCGCTCGCCGAGCCCAGCGGGCGGATCGAGAAGATCGGGCTCATTGCGCCACCTCCGCCCGCTCGAGCCGCTCGCAGAGCTCGCCGAGGGCCCGGCGGTGGCGCAGGAACGCGCCGCGGTTGACGACCAGGCGCGGCGCCACCTCACGCACCACCGCGAGCTCGACCAGACCGTGCTCGGCGAGCGTGCGCCCGGTCTGCACGACGTCGAGCGCCAGCTCGGCGAGGCCCAGCACCGGGGCGAGCTCGACCGAACCCGAAAGGCGCACCACCTCGGCGCTCCACGGCGCCGTCGCGACGAAGGCGCGGGCCGTCTGCGGGTACTTCGAGGCGAGACGCACCTGCGCTCCGGGCCGCGGCAGCGTGCCGGGTCGGCCGATCAGCGACAGCCGGCAGCGCCCGTCGAAGAGCGCGAGCGGGGCGAGCAGGTCGCCATCGACCTCGTCGATGACGTCGCTGCCGACGATCCCGGCATCGGCGATCCCCTGCTCGACGTAGAGCGGCAGGTCCCAGTCCTTGAGGATGAACGCCTCGAGCCCCTCGTCCGGGAACTCCCAGTGCAGGCGCCGCCCCGGCTCCTCGAGACCGGCGAGCCGGTAGCCCGCGGCGCGCAGCGCGGCGAGCGCGGCGTCGAAGATCCGTCCCTTCGGCAGTGCCAGGCGGAGCGTCGCGTCGCCGGCCATCTCAGATCTCCTCCGCGATGCTCTCGGCGAGGCGCGAGAGCCCGTCGAGACCGAGGGAGAAACCGAGCGCCGGCGCCGCCGCTCCGAGCGCGGCGAAGAGCCCGTCGTAGCGCCCGCCTCCCCCGACCGGCGAAGCGGCGGGACCGGCGTAGGCGCGGAACACCAGGCCGTCGTAGTAGGAGCGCCGGTCGCGCGCCGCAAGCAGGCGGGCGTCGAGCGTGCAGAGCGCGAATTCGGCGAGGTCGATCTCGACCTGCGCCGCCGGGTAGGCGACGGCGAGCTCGTCGCGCAGCGCGAGCAGCCGCGCGAGATCGGCGGCGGCCGCACCGAGCACCGCCGTGTCGTCCGGCACGCCGCGCTCGACGATCGCCAGCAGCTCGGCGCCGCCGCGGCGAGCGACGCCCCGCTCGCGGCGCGCCACCCCGCGGGCGAGCTCCAATGGATCCGCCTCGCCGGCGAGCAGCAGCGCGTCGAGCGCGCCGGCGAAACCGAGGACGAGATGCGGCCGCGCGATGCCCGCCGCCGCGAGCAGGCGCAGGAAGAGCCGCAGCGCCTCGCGCTCGCCGGCGCCCTCCGCCTGGCCGGCCGCGGCGCCGACGATCTCGACGCCGAGTTGGTAGAGCTCGCGCTCGCGCCCGAGGCGCGACTCTTCGTAACGCACCACGTCGCCGCGATAGAAGAGGCGCAACGGCAGCTCGAGCCCCGGCAGACGCGGCGCGAGCAGCCGCGCCAGCATCGGCGTGAAGTCGCTGCGCAGCGACAGCAGCTCGCCGTCGCGGTCGGTGAAGCGGTAGAGCTCGGCGCGCGCCGAGGCCGAAAGCAGCCCCTCGTACGGCTCGTGGAAGTCGACGACCGGCAGGACGACCTCGGCGAAGCCGCCCGCCTCGAGCTCGGTGGCCAGGCGCGCTTCGAGCTCACGGCGACGGCGCGCGGCGCCGAAGAAGAGCGCCGAGACCCCGGTGGGAAGCGAGGCGGTCACTCTCACGACGCCGCTCCCGGAGCCACTCCCGGAGCCGGCAGGCCGAGCACCTCGCGCCCCAGCTCGGGCGGCAGCTCGCACCCGGTGGTCATGTAGAACTGCGGCCGCGCCTGTTGCAGCAGCACCTCTCGCCCGTCGACCGCCGGCAATCCGCGCCGCATCGCCTCGCTGAGCCAGGGCGTCGGCTCGTCGCCGTAGACGAGGTCGACGACGACCGTTCCGGTCGCGACCTCGGCGAGTGCGACCGGCGGCAGCCCTTCGCCGTCCCGCCCGATCGAGGTGGCGTTGACCAGCACGTCGAAGCCCCGCGGGCGGAAACCGTCGAGCGGCGCCGCCTGGACGCGCAGGTCGCGCGCCACCTCGCGCGCCCGCTCGTACGTCCGATTGACCAGCGTCACGCGCGCCCCCTCGTGCGCCAGCCCGGCGGCCACCGCGCGCCCGGCGCCGCCGGCGCCGACCACGGCGACGGCGAGCCGCGCGGGATCGCGGCCAAGGGCACGCAAGGCTCCGGCGACACCGACCGCGTCGGTGGTCTCGGCCTGACAGACGCCGTCGGCGAAGAGCAGCGTGTTGGCCGAGCCCGAGAGCACGGCGAGCGGGCTCGCCGCCCCCGCCACCGCCATCGCCACCTCCTTGTGCGGCGTGGTGACGCTGAAGGCACGCAGCGGCATTCCGAGGCGCGCGAAGATCCCCGACTCGACGATCTCGAGCCAGAAGTCGGCGAACCGCTCGACGTGGAACGGCAGGTAGAGGCCGGCGAGCCCGAGGGCGCGATAGCCGCCGTTGTGCAGCCGCGGCGAGAGCGAGTGGGCGACCGGGTTGCCGATCAGCCCGGCGATCCAGGCGACGTCGCCGAGCTCGGGCAGCCCGAAGTCGGCGCGCAGCCGGGCGACCGTCGGCTGGCCCGGCGCACCGGGCGTCTCGCTCGCCGCGCCGTAGACCCACGGCGCTCCGAGCCGCGGCGCCAGCAGGCGCGTCCACGCCGCCGAGGCGCCGGCGGCGAACGACAGCAGATCGCGCCGCCGCGAATCGGCGGCGAGCTCGAGCGAGGCCAGCTCTTCGCCCGGCGCGGTGGCGAAGGTCACCAGCTTGTAGAGCGCCGCCGGGACGGAAGCCATGCGCGAGAACCGGCGGCGCAGCGTTTCGAGGTCGGCGGGCGCCCCGTGCCACGAGAGGACGCGCCGTTCGGCGGGGATCGTCGCCAGCAAGTCGTCGCTCGCGTCGCGTTCGGCTTCGAGGTCGACGAGGTCGTAGGCGCTCGCCGCCTCGCCGATCCGCCGCCGGCGACGCTCCCGGGAGCCTTCGAAGGCGCCCCCTTCGGCGCGACTGCGCAGGGTGTAGAGGAGCCGGCCGGGGAAGTGCGAGCGCAGCCAGGCCGCGTCGAGATCGCCGACGAGGTCGGCCCGCACCTCGAGCAGATCGGCGAGGCCGCCGAGCGCGGCAAGCGAGCGCCCGTCGGCGGCCGGCGGCTCGGTCAGCGTAGCGACGAGAGTGGCACGAGCTCCCAAAACGAAAACCTCCTCCCGGGTTCCCGGAAGGAGGTCAGCTCGCGCGTGTCGGATGCCAGCCTCGCCCCGGGGCCCTGCGGGCCGGGGCAACAGGCCCCGGCCGTCAGGCGGCGTGGGTATGGACGTGGAGACGCCACCAGCCCGCCCCGCCCGTGGCGGAGACAGGAAGGTTGGCGCTCTGCGTCATGCCCGACATCGCGAGCGGGTTCTACCAGCGGGGATCGGCGGATGTCAAGTCGGGTACCGCACCTGACGCTCCCACCGCTTGCGATCGCCAGCGCAATGGGGACTCGGGTGACCTCGCTGGGCGAATCCGGCGGAGGACTCTCATCTGGCTGGATCGACTTTCGGGGAAGGGCTTACCCGAGTGCGCAAGGTCGGCATCGTCGCACTTGCCCGGAAGCTCCGCATCGCGCTCTGGCGCTTCGTGAACTTCGGCGAGATCCCCGCCGGCGCGAAGCTCAAGCCCGCCTGAAGACAAGACTCAGGTAGGACGACGACGAGAACGGAACCCTACCGCGTGAACCCATGAACGATCGGCTGGTGGACCTGCCCGGACGATGCCGCCGGGTACCCTTCGAGGACCGCAAGTTCGATGGGGCAGCTCCCACCAGCGCTTCCACTTGGCTGCGTCTTTCAGCGAACAGAGGATTCGGTGACGGCCAGTGATTCCAATCGTGGCCGAACGGATAGAAGGTCGTGGAAGGACACCATCCTGCCCGCACGTGGAAACGGCCAGCCGCACGTCGGATGCACGGACTCGAACTGGAGACGTCGCTGACGACGACAACAACCTCACCCGGCGAGGGGACTACTTGACGGAATCTCCCTCATAGAAGGCGACACTTGCACGGAGGTCGCGGTCCTGCGGGGCCCCAGCCGTGTCGCGCTTCTGAAGTTCAGCCAGCACCCGGGGGCAAGGGCGTCAACCCTTCCCATACCTCGTCAAGTCGAAGCCGCTTACACGGAACTCGAATATCGGCTCGCCCTCCTGATAGATGCGCGGCTGCACCCGGACGACCTTGGCTGCCTTCATCCGCTGAAGAAAGCCATCTGCGTTCCGAATGAAGATGACAGTGCTGTCGTTGTCTGCTGCCGGCGAAGCGTGCCAGTCCTGTGGTTGGCCATCGTCGAATCTGATCATGACCTCGCAGCCATCCCATGATGGACATAGGAACTGGCCCTTCTCGATTGCGAGGATCACGTCGCGGCCGTATTTCGGATGATCCCTCAAGGTGAGTCCGGCGTGTTGCTCGCCTTGATAGGGAAAGCCGAAACTCACCGTGTTCTCCGACTCGATCCGCGCGGATCTCGCAGTCTTTCCCGTCATCGCATCTTCGGAGACGCTGTACGACCACTTAGCTTTCAACTCCTTCTCACGGGCCTCAGCCGCGGCTAGCTCGGCGCGCTTGCGCTCGGCCTCAGCAGCCGCCTGCGCCTCTGCCTCAAGCGCCGGTAGTGATTTCGCTGCTGCGGTGCCTTCCGGGGTTGCGCCGTAACGACTGATGAGGTCATGAGCAGCCTGGAGGGCGGCGGCAGATCTGCCTGCCTTCCTTTCGGCTTCGACCTTTGCAGCCAATTCTGATGCAGTTGGTGGCTTCTGTTCCGGCTCCTTCGTCGCGGCTGGCGGCTGCGCGCAGGCGGACAGGCCTGCGAGGACAATTGCGGCTAGGCAGGTTCGAAGCCTCATTGGCATTCCTCCGCAGTTCGGGGTTCTCCGGGGACGGTCAGGACGAAAGCCGGCCCAACTATTGAAAGTCCATCTTTGCACTTGACATCGGTTCAGGCCGCATCGCGGATGGCTGGATGCTTGAAGTAGGCAGCGACTCGAGCCGGCGATCTCTGGATTCTCCGAAGGTGACCCAGCGCTTGGCGATGCAGCGTCGCCTGGTCGGGCGCCGGGATGTCGGTGTAGACGTCGCGCTTGAAGTCGCTGTTGAGGTATTCGTCGGGGTTGAGCTCGGGCGAGTAGGGCGGCAGGAAGAAGACCGAGATCGCTTCGCTGTGCTTCGCGATCCACTGTCGAACGGGCGCTGCGAAGTGAAGCCCCAGCGCGACAAATAGACCGCAGTCGTACTCTTCGGAAGACGAATCCGGAACTCGCGGCGTACCAACTCCTGCACAGCCCGAAGCGTCCACAGCGCGAACCGCAGCCGAAGCTGATCGGGGCAACGATCGCGAAACCATCGCTGAACCTGCTCCTCCTGCTTCGCGGTGAGCTTGCGGCCCGTCCCTTCGGCTCGACCTCCACGATTCAGCTTCGCCGCAGCTCGAGTCGAGGCATCGAACTCCTTGGCGAGCTTTGAACAGTACGTGCGCGCGTACCCCGTGGTCGCGCTGATCTCGACCAGCGTCTTGCCCTCGCGGCGAAGCGCGACGAGCTGCCTGCGCAGCTCGACCCTTGCCTCCACACACAGCGTCCTTCGATCCCTCTTTCGCACGCGCGAAGTCTCTCAGGTTCATGCCACAACGGCAGGTGCAATACTGGACGGTTAATAGGCATTGTCCGCGTGCCGCTTGCTCGCTCGAAGTTTCTTAAGGATGTGAGATACGTTTTCCGGGTACCCGCCGGTGAAGTACTCGAACGTGAGCGGATTGGCAGTGTAGAAGTGACAACTGAGTTCAACCCAATCAGCGGTAGCCAGCGGACCGTTGAGCTTGAAGACCTTTTCTGAGCGCGCCTTGATGCGAACGGCAGTCTTGTCCGTCATATTGAAGTCTGAGTCCCGCCGCCGGAAGTACTCTTCCTCTGAGTAGAGCTGGATGGCTCCGTCAAAATGCCGAAAGCAGTTGGCCGACATGTCAAACTCAGCGTGCAGATAGCGCGCTGGAAAGTACTTTCTTCCTTGGATCTCGGTATGCACGCTGTCCGTCTTGATCTCAAGAGACTGGAACGTCTTGATGCCATCTAGCTCCCTCCACTGTATGTCGAGGCAGTAGGAGTTCGCGAAGAACAGGTCAACGTACCTGGGCTCTAGATCCAAAGGCGGGCGCAACTTCACTGTGCCTGGCTTGATTGCACGGACGTCCTCATTGAACGGCGCGCCGTACCAGGTATCTAATTCGAGGTAGCTGGTTCTGTCGACGTTGATTCTGACGCGATCCTCATCGATGGCGATGTACTTCTTGATGCCGGGGGCATCGAATGCCCAGAACAGATCGACAAATCGCGGCGCCCAGTTTGCGTTCGGGTGCATTTGGCGCCGAAAGCAGGGATGCGCCATCACGATGTAGTTGGCGCCAACGAAGAGTCCTTTCGACAAATGGCTGGGGGGGAGGTGCTCGGCTATTTCAGCATAGACGAACAGCCCATCTCGCTCCGTTGGGCGAAGCCCTGATAGCGCTCTTGCGATGCCGGGCGCCTTCGCAACTACACCGATGGTCTGGACGTACTCGAAGGCATTGGAGTGGAGCTGCAGCCCCCTTGCGGCGGCGAAGGCCGTGAAGGTCGAGATCGTATTGGCGGCCCTGCCGAGTTCCTCGCGGGCGCGCGCCGCCACTGCCGCCCGGTGTCGGGCCTGCAGCTCTTCAAACTCCGCGTCTTCCGCCATGGCCTACGAGTGAGCCAGAGTGCTCTTGCGACGCTCGCCAGCAGCGACGTCTCGCAGCGCCGCCCGCTGTAGGCTGCTGCTGGCCTTCTGCATTCACTCAACCTTCTCTGGGGCCTTCGTGGACCGCCTGGCGACCCTGCTCGGCACACTAGTGAAGCGCTCAAGGTCGCGAACGAAGTGGAGCAACATCATCATCGCCTCTTCATCTTCGGGGCCGACCATCATTTCGTGCATGAAGGGGCCTTCCCGCGTGATTTCGACAGTGTCACGGATGGCTCTGCGGGCGCGCTCGATGGCTTTGGAGTCGCCGTCCTGCACGGCACGGTACAACCCGACACCAAGTTCATAGAGCCACGGATAGTCGTCACGGAGCATGCTGAACATCATCAGAATCGGCAGCCCGGCTTGGTCGGGCGACTCACGGAGCACCGGATGATGTAGCAATTCTTCGAACATCATCGGATGGAATCGCCGTCGCTTTCGCATCCGCCGGATGCGGGCGTCGCCGCCGAGCTCACTAGCGACGCGATCAGGAACGTCCCTCACCAGAACCTTGATTTCCTCGAAGAACTTGGCCACCGATGTTTCATCGACGCGAGCTGATGGCTGGGCAGGTTCCTTCTTCCTATCCTTTAGCAGGGCGGCCACAGACTGCCGAAAGGCCTGCACTTGGCGCCGAACGGCTTCTTCTCGGGGCGCGGCCTGCGGGTGTCGACGAATGAGCTGAAGGACGAGGCCAGTAATTGCATCTTCCTCATCGGGCGAGTTCTGAAACTGTGCGAACGGTCCGGTCGCCGCCTCGTCCAGAGACACACCCAGCGCGATTCCAAGAACTCGATCGGTCGCGGACAGCTTGCCTTTCGCGACACCTGCCTCGTAGAGAATCCAGGGTCTGTTCACGCTGTGGGTAGTCAGCAGCGCCACGACGTCCGTGGCATCGTCGAGCTTCTTCATGATCGCTCGATACCACTCCTGCCCGTACTCGATGCCGGCCGTCCCCTTGCGGTCGGATGAACGAAACGACTTCAGGATCCCACCGCTTGCGTCGGTCAACAGGTTTCCGAACGCCTCGGCGAGATCCGCGTCGCGACTGTCGTGGCTGATGAAGACAAGCGGGCTCTCAGTAGTCGCACGCTTTGGCTCGACGACCGGGGCTGTGTGTGCCTGGGGGGAAGCCTTCCTGGAACGAGCCATAGATCATCTCCGCATGCGGGCTAGGTCCGTACTCGACTCCGCTCCCACCCCTCCCGCGATTCGGCGATCACATCACTTCTTGCCGTGTAACTCCGGCGGGAGGGCAGCGGTTGAATGGGGCGAAGTCCCATGGCTATCTGACTTTCGCGCAGTGTAGGCGGCGGCGAGGCGGCTGTCAAACACGACGTGAAGCGCTCAATAACACCCGAAGGACTCGAGCTCGCGCGAGAGACCAGTTCGTCACACGGAGCTCCGACGCTCGCTCGGTGTGGGCTCGGACAGCGCCGATGGCAGCGCTTGGCGCTCGCCGTTGAGCCACGACAGACTCGAAGAGTGAAGAGCCTCGAGGGCCGGCGGTCCGTTCCGAATCGCCTACTTCCCGGCTCCTTCGCTGACCCGCCTTGCCAAGCGCGCTCTGCGGAACACGACGACCCCCGTCCCGAGGCCGATCAGCACCGCCGCGCCGACACCGACGAAGGGGGGATACCAGCCAAGCCCCACGCCAGCGCCCGCCAGGCCGCCGGCGGCGAGGGCGGCAACGATCAAGGGAATGAGAACGAACGGGCTCTTCTTGTCCAAGAACTCACCTGTCGACCCTTCGGAAGGCACTCGGCTCGATCTCCACGGCTTCAAGCATGGACTGGGGAGAACGACGATCTCGCCGCACTTGTCGACCGAAGTTCCTGCCATGCGCTCCGGTGATCGGCCGAGCTCGCTGCGCAGCGGCGACGGTCCGCTCGGTCACTCCTCCTAGCACCGATCAGCGCGAGCGTGCCACGGCTCCGAGCCGGAACCAGCCTGCGGCTCCAAGCAACAGAACGAACACGAGAGCGCCGAGCGGGCTGACGGCGGGGACCTCGATCACGCCCGTTCCTTCGATCGCATCGATGTCATGGAAGGACGGTTTCAGCTCCCCTGACCAAATCGAGAACCAGCCGATCCACGTTTCCTCCAGCGAGAGCGGTGATAGACGGAGTCGATTGTAGGAAACGCCGTAGATTCCCATGATCGGTCCGCCCAAGTTCCGGCTGAACCAGAGATCGCCTCGAGAATCGAAAGCTCCATCCATGGGCATCGCCACTCCGAGGCCTGTGAGGTCGACGCTCCCCAGCGAAGCTCCCGTCTCCGGATCGATCTCCTCGAGGTTGTAGTGGAGGCCCGCGGGATACGGATCATCACACTCGGCGAGCGTGAAGAGCTGGTTCCCCTTCGCCGCGAGAAAGGTCGCATAACAGTGCGGCTTGAGGCCGATCCACTTCTCGGAAATCACGGTCCCGGTGCTCGGATCGAGCTGCCAGAGGAGGTGCCCACCGATCGCCCAGAGCCGGCCGTCGGCATCGAAGGAGATGCCGAGAAAGTCGATCCCGTGCGGCATCGGCCCGATCAACTGGGCGGAGCCATCTCGAATGCCGTAGAGCTGACCGCCCCGCTCGCAGCGGATCAATCCTGTTCTCGACACCGCTAGTCCGGAGCAACTGAATCGAGGGTTGGAAGTCCCAAGCTCCGAGATGAGCTGAGCCTTGTGGCTGTTCAGATCGACGCGCCACAGCGCGTTCATGTCGACGGACAAGGCGGTCTCGCCCCGTGCCACGGTCGCGGAGGCGAAGAGCGCCAGCAAGACGAGAATCCGCTTCATTCGATCCCTCCCGCCATCCCAACCAGCGCGCGTTGCCCGACCGATCGAGCGAATCATGGTGCGGGTGTTCCGTCCGTACCGCGCCCATCCCGCAACCGGAACCAAGCTGCTGCGGCCAGCAGCAGAACGAAGACGAGAGCGCCGAGCGGGCTGACGGCGGGGACTTCGATCACGCTCGTGCCTTCGATCGCAGCGAGATCCATGAAGGGCATGGCGAGGGGCCACGCGCCGCATTCTTGCGACGTCATCTCCGCGGAGAGTGGAGAGAGGCGGAGCCGCCAATACCGCACACAACCGGTCGGCCACGGATCCACGGGTGGCCCGTCGGAATCGCTGAACCAGAGGTCACCATTGCCGTCGAACTCGACATCTCTCGGCATGTGGAAGCCCAGCGAGCTCACGTCGATGGCCGACAACGAGGCGCCGGACCAGGGGTCGATCTCCTCGAGGCGAATCCGCGAGTCAGAGACACACCCGGTGACGGCGAACAGGCGGTTTCCTCTCGCCGCCAGGGCGTGGGTGTAGCAGCCGGCATCAAGGAGCAGCCACTTCTCCGAGATCATCGCGCCGGTCGCCGGGTCGAGCTGCTGGATGAACCTGCCACCCGTCCACCAGAGCCGACTATCCGCGTCGAACGCCAATCCACCGTCCTCCCAGAGGTCGTGGGGATTGGGCGCGAGCACTTGAACAGCACCCGGCCGAATCTCGGTGATTCCAGCGGTGCCGAGGCACCGCAGGTCACCGGAGCTCGACGCAGCCAACGTCCCGCATTCGAATCCGGACCACGGAGAAGGGGGCGGCGCGGTGAAGGAATAGACGAGCTGGCTCTCGCGGGTCCTCAGGTCGACACGCCAGAGGGCACTGTCCTCGACCGACAAAACCGTCTGCCCTCGTGCCGCAGTCGCCGACGCCAAGAGCGCCAGCAAGACGAGAATCCGCTTCATTCGACCCCTCCCGCTTCTCTGGAAGACGAAGAGCACCAGCTCGCCCTGACGCAGGGTCGACAAGCCACCCACCAGCAACCGGCCACCGGCCGTGCGCCGGGTTTCTGGCCGGAGAAGCGGGCGAGCCGTCGCATGCGAGGGGTCATGGCGATGCGTCACGGTCCTGGACTCTGTATTCCCGATTAGTGTACTCCCGGGATGGACCGTAGCCAACGGCGGCGAGGCGTGAGGGGTGTCCGAGCTGCGTCCCGGCGCGCTCGCGGGACCGGGGGCTCTCTGCCCGTCCTCTTCATGCCGCACTTCGGCATAAGATCCGCGAATGCAAGCCCACCACCTCGACTTCGCTCTCTGGGAACGGGTGCTGCTCGCCGTGTTCATCGCGGTGTCGGCGGCGATCTTCGCGCGAAATTTCGGGGCGCGTCTCTCGAAGGTGCGCCAGGGGAAGAACGATCGGCCGCGGACCGACCGCGTCGGCGCCCGGCTGCGGCGCTTCGTCGACGAGGTCGTCCTGCAGAAGAAGGTGATCGGCGACCGGCCGGTGGTCGGGACGCTGCACGCCTTCGTCTACTTCGGCTTCGTCTGCTTCGGCCTCGAGACCGTCGACCACTTCCTCAAGGGCCTGGGCCTGCCGTTCCTCCAGCCGATCCTCGGCGGCGCGCTGCCGATCTTCAAGACCTTCATCGCGGTCGTCGCCGTCGCCGTCACCGTCGGCATCCTCGGCCTCGCCTTCCGCCGCTTCGTGATGAAGCGGATCTCGCCCGACCCGAAGTCGTGGAGCTCGGCGGTCGTCGCCACGATGATCGTCCTGCTCATGCTGACCTATCTCAACAGCGTCGCGCCGACCACCCTGCTGCCGAAGGCCAACTGGTGGCTGCACGCCGCGATCATCCTGGTCTTCCCGCACCAGATCCTGCGCAGCAAGCACCTCCACCTCGTCCTCTCGCCGGCGACCATCTTCCTCAAGACCCACCGGATGGCCGAGATCCTGCCGCTCGATCTCTCCGAGGAGGCGCTCGGCGCCGACGGCGCGACGCTCGGGCTCGAGACGATGAAGGACACGCCGTGGAAGATGCGGCTCGACTTCCTCACCTGCGTCGAGTGCAAGCGCTGCACCGAGCAGTGCCCGGCCAACGGCGCCGGCCAGGCGCTCGACCCGCGCGCCTTCGTCCTCGCCGGCCGCAAGACGATGATGGAGCTCGCCGACGACGCCGCCGTCGTCGGCAACGTGATCTCCACCGAGGCACTCGGCCAGTGCACGAGTTGCGGCGCCTGCGAGTCGATCTGCCCGGTCGGCATCGAGCACCTGCAGATCCTTACCGGCGCCAAGCGGGCGCAGGCGCTCGCCAGCGGCCAGGGGATGGTCGCCTCGCAGTTCCTGCAGGCGATGGAGCGCTACGGCAACCCGTTCTCGGCGCCCACCTCGACGCGCGCCAAGCTCGTCGACGAGCTGGCCATCCCGGAGTTCGAGCCGGGCAAGACCGAGTGGCTCCTCTGGCTCGGCTGCGTCTGGGGCTACAACGCCGACGCCAAGGCGCCGGCGGCGGCGATGGTCAAGGTGCTGCGACACGCCGGCGTCTCCTTCGGCGTGCTCGGTGACGAGGCCTGCTGCGGCCACCACAACCGCCGGCAGGGCGAGGAGATGCAGTTCCAGACCTTCGCCCAGCAGAACCTCGAGACGCTCAAGGCCGCCGGAGTCGAGAAGATCGTCACCCCCTGCCCGCACTGCTTCCACACGCTGCGGCGCGAGTACCCGACGCTCGACGCCGCCTTCTCCCCACGCGTCGTCCACCACTCCGAGCTGCTCGTCGACCTGCTCCGGCGCGGCTCGCTGCAGCTCACCCGCAACGGGAACGGCGCGGTACCGACGACCTTCCACGACCCCTGCTACCTCGGCCGCTACGAGGGCGTGCTCGACGAGCCGCGCGAGATCCTCGCCGCCGCCGGCTTCGCCGTCACCGAGATGGGACGGAAGCGCGAGCGCTCCTACTGCTGCGGCGGCGGCAACGCCGGCTTCGCGCGCGAGCAGGAGGTCGCGGTGCGCGTCGACCAGAAGCGCAAGGAGGAGGTCGTCGCCACCGGCGCGAAGCTCCTCGTCACCGCCTGCCCGGAGTGCAAGATGATGCTCAACTCCGCGGTCGAGGACACGCAGGACCTCGCCGAGGTGGTGGCAGCGGCGCTTCCTCCACCGCCGGGCGTGTCCTTGCCCGCCTGACGGAGGTGATGTTTCAAAGGGGTGAGGGCGGGAGCTTCGCGCACCCGCTCCTCCCCCGCCGCGGGTCCTGTCCGGTCCGCTTCCCGTGGCCGTCCTCGGCTGCGGGAGGCGTTTCCGCTAGTCTTCTCCTCCTCGGCGCAGCCGGCGGCGCGGCCTCGGGAGCCCTCGGCTCGACCCCGCACCGTCCCCCGCTCGGCGACGTCGACCTGCGCTCGCGAAGGAGAGAGTCGCCCATGCCATCCTCGATCGACCATCGCTGCGGTTCCCTTCGGTCTCTCCTCACCAGAATCTCCTTCGCCCGCCTCTTCGCGGCGGTCGGCCTGCTGGCGCTCACCCCCCCGGCTCAGTCGCAACAGCTCACCTTCGACCTGATCAGCGGCGAGAAGGCCAACGGCAAGCGCGCCGAGCAGGTGCAGTTCCGCCCAGGCAGCGAGGTGCTGACCTACGTCTGGGACGACGGAAGCGGACGCAAGCTCTGGGCGCTCGATGCGGCGACGGCGAAGAGCACCGTGCTCGTCGACTACGGCGCGCTGCCGCCCGCGTCGCCCGCGGGGCAAGGAGGGCCGGGCGGCAAGGGCTTCGCGCCGGCGAGCTATGCGTGGTCGAAGGACGGCAAGCTCCTCCTCTTCGAAGCCGCAGGCGATCTCTTCACCCTCGAGCCGCCCGCCGGCAGCCTGCGCCGGCTGACTTCGACGGCCGCCGAAGAAGAGCGCGCGCAGCTTTCGCCCGACGGCGCGCGCGTCGCCTTCGTGCGGGAGGCAAATCTCTACGTGCTCGATCGGGCAAGCGGCGAGGAACAGGCGCTCACCAGCGACGGCAAGCCGGGCGAGGTGCTCAACGGCACCACCGACTGGGTCTATTGGGAAGAGATCTGGGGGCGCAATCCGGAGAGCTTCTGGTGGAGCCCCGACGGCACCGCGATCGCCTACTACCACTTCGACGATCGCGACGTGCCGACCTATCCGGTGATCGACTACCGGCCGACCTACCCGGAGGTCGATCCGCAGCGCTACCCGAAGGCCGGGCAGACCAATCCGACCGTGCGCTTCGGCGTCGTCGAGCTCGCCACCCATGCGACGCGCTGGCTCGCCACCGGCGGCGACCCGACCGACTACCTCGCCCGTCTCGCCTGGTCGCCCGACAGTCGCGAGCTCGCCGTGCAAAGGATGGTGCGCGGACAGGATCGGATCGACGTCCTCGCCTGCTCGCGCGCCGACGGCAGTTGCCGCTCGCGCCTCGTCGAGAGTTGGCCGACCTGGGTCAACCTTGGCGAGGAATTCCGCTGGCTCGCCGACGGGACCTGGCTCTGGGGCTCCGAGCGCGACGGCTGGCGACATCTCTATCGCATCGGCAAGGACGGCAGTGCCCGGCGCCTGCCCCCTGAAGGCTGGGCGATCGCTTCGCTCGACGCGGTGCTCGACAAGATCGGCGAGAAGGGCGAGGGAAAGCCCGGGCTCGCGATCGTCACCGCGTATCCCACGGCCGGCCTCGGTCCCGCAGGGCGTCAGGTGCTCGCGGTGCGCCTCGACGGCTCGGGCTTCCGCGCGCTCAGCGAAGGTCGCGGCTGGCATGCGGTGGGAGCGGCTTCGGATGCGGGGCTCTGGGTCGAGAACACGAGCGACGCCGACACACCGCGCCCGGCCCGCCTGCGCCGTCTCGATGGCGCGATGGTCGCGGAGCTGCCCTACGAGCCGGCCCCGGGCATCGACCTCGCCTCGCTGCCGAAGTGGGAGTTTCTTACCATCCCCGGCCCCGGCGGCTCGACGTTGCCGGCGCGGATGCTCAAGCCGCGACAGCTCGAGCCCGGCAAGAAGCTGCCGGTGCTGATGTACCACTACGGCGGGCCCGGCTCGCAGGTGGTCGTCGACCGCTGGGGCGGCGCCCGCGAGCTGTGGAATCACCTCATGGTGCAGCGTGGCTTCGTTGTTTTCGAGGTCGACAACCAGGCCTCGCTCTTCTTCGGCAAGCGCGGCGAGGACCTTCTCCACCGCCGCTTCGGCGAGGTCGAGCTCGCCGGCCAGCTCGCCGGCGTCGAGTACCTCAAGAGCCTGCCCTACGTCGACGGCACGCGCCTCGGCCTCTGGGGCTGGTCGGGCGGCGGCAGCAACACGCTCTACAGCGTGCTGCGCGCCCCGGGCGTCTGGAAGGCCGCGGTCGCCGGTGCGCCGGTGACCGACTGGTCGCTCTACGACTCGGTGTGGACCGAGCGCTACCTCGACAGCCCGCAGGAGAACCCCGAGGGCTATCGCCTGTCGTCGGCGGTGACGCATGCCGCGGCACTCGCCGACGCGCTCCTGGTGCTCCACGGGACCGGCGACGACAACGTCCACCCGCAGAATTCGCTCCACCTGTTCAGCGCCTTCGTCGACGCCAAGCGCCCGTTCGAACAGGCGCTCTACCCGGGGCAGAAGCACGGGTTCCGCGGCGCCGCGGCACGCCACTCGACCGAGCGGATGACCGAGTTCTTCGAGCGCCACTTGCTGGCTCCCTGAGGCACTCCCGGAGCTACAATCCCTCCGTGGCCACCCCCGAGGCGACCGTCGCACTCGAGGCCTTCCTCCGCGACCTCGCGCTCGCCTGGAGGAATCTCGCCACCTACCCACCCGGACACCCGGCGCTGCTCGGCAGCGTCGAGCGCGCCTTCGCTCAGCTCCGGCCGCTGCTCGCGATGACCGGCGAGCTGCGCCTCGGGGTGGTCCCCGGCGCACTCGCCTGGGTCGAGACGAAGCTCGAGTCGATGCCGGCGCAGCGCCTCTCGGAGGTGTTGCACCGCCGTCATGTCGCGGTGCTGTCGTTCCGCGAGGGGATCACGCTCAAAGAGCTCGGCGGATTCCTCCGCCTCCTTCCCGGCGACCCGAAGAACCCGGGGCAGAGCCGACTCGACCTGGAGCTGCTGGAAGAAGGGATCCTCGGCGTGCGCGCCGAGCCGATCGACTACTCCGCCCTGCGCGTCGCCGACGAGGAGGACGAGCTCCACGAGATCGAGCATCGCGGCGAGTCGCTCGAGGAGCGCATCATCCAGGAGCTGCTCGAGGGGCGCCATCTCGCCCTCGACGAGAGCGAAGGCGAGGATCTCGCGGCCCGCAGCGCCCGTCGCGAGATGGAGCGCATCGTCGAGCGGCTCCTGGCCGCGCTGGCCGCGGCGCAGCAGCTCCGCGCCGGCGGCCAGACCGGCGAGGGCGCCGGCTCCGCGCCCGGCGCGGCGGCGTTCGCCAGCCGCGCCACGCTCGCCGAGGCGTTGGCGCGGATGGTTCGCGGCTCGCTCGCCGACCGGACCGACCCGTCCCGCGGCGACAGCCTCGCGCAGCTCACCGCGCTGCTGCGCGCCCTGCCGGCCGACCTGCGCTCACCCGTCCTCGAGGCGGCGATCGCCGCACTCGCCGGCCTCGACGGTGATGCCGAAGCGCTCCGACAACTGGCCGCCTCGTTGCCGCCGGCCGAGGTGCTGCGGGCCTTTCGCCAGCTCGCGCAGCAGAAGTTCCGCTTCTCGCCGCTCGCCCTGCGTGTCGCCCAGGCGCTCGCCGCCGCGGCGCAGGAGGAGGCGCGTGCTCGCGAGCGACACGCCGACGCCCGGAGCCTCGCCGCGGCCCTGCGTTCGCTCTTCGCCGACGAGGACGTCGACCGCTTCGGCAGCGGGGGCAAGGAGCCGGCGCCGAACGTGACCCTGCCGAAGGTCGTCCAGCCGGCGAGCCCTCCGCCCGATCTCGGCAGCCTGCGCGAGTCGCTCGAACCCGAGGCGCTCGATCGGCAGCTCACCCTCACCCTGCTCGACCTGCTGGAGAGCCCGCTCGCCCGCAGCGAAGGGATCGAGCCGGTGCTCGGGCAGCTTCAACGCCTCTTCCGGCAGGCGCTCGAAGACGGCCGCCCGCGCGCCGCCACCGAGATCCTCGAACGCCTGCAGGTTCTCGCGGCCAGCGCCCTGCTCGACGAGGCGTCGCGCAGCGCCATCCGGCGCTCGATCGAACGGCTGGCGAGCCGCGAGAGCGTCCTGTCGCTCGTCGGCGCCCTCGCGTCGATGACCGAATCGGCGCTCGCCCAGAGCATGAACCTGGTCGTCCTCCTCGGCGGCCCGGCGATTCGCCACCTGCTCGCCGCGCTCGTCGAGGAACGGGACCGCTCGCGCCGGCACCAGCTTCTCGAGTTCCTCTGCTCGATCGGCCATCCGATCGCCCCGGAGGCGATCGCGCTGCTCGCCGACAGCCGGTGGTTCGTGGTGCGCAACGCCCTCGTCATCCTGCGACGGATCGAGGACCGCACGTCACTCCCGGCCGTGCGCAAGTGCGCCGAGCACGCCGACATCCGCGTGCGCGTCGAGGCGATCCGCAACCTCTTCTCCTTCGACAGCGAGATGCCGCGACAGCTGCTCGAACAGGCGCTGCGCGACCCCGACCCGAAGCTCGCCGACTCGGCGATCACCCTTGCCGCGCGGCGCGGCTTCCACGAGGCCGTCGAGCCGCTGGTCGATCTCTTGCGCCCGTGGGACCCGTTCGGCCGCCGCCGCGCCCTGCGGCTGCGCGCCTGGTGGGCGCTCGGCCAGATCGGCGATGCGCGGGCGCTCGACGCGCTGCGACGGTTCTTCTCCCCGGGGCTCTTCAAGCTCGACTCGCTCGAGGAGCGCCGGGCCGCGTTCAAGGCGCTCGCCGCCTTCGAGCCCCGCGATCGCGCGCCGTGGGTCGAGCGCGGCATGCGCATCCGCGACCCGCAGATCCGGGCGATGTGCCAGCGCCTCGCGGCCGATCCGGCGGTGCGTGACGAGCCCCACCCGGAGGATCTCGGTCATGAGTGAGCCCCGGCTCCCCGCCAACGCCGACCCTCAGGCCACCGTCGCACCGCTCGCCGCGGCGCTCACCGCCCGCTCGCTCTACCCGGGCGTCCACCCGCGCGTCGCCGCGGCGATCGGCGCCGCGGTCGGCGCGTTGCGCGCCTTCCTCGACGCGAGCGGGACCGACGAGGTCTCGATCCTGCGCGTCGGAGACGACCTCGCGGTGGCGGGACAGGCGCTGCGCGGCGGAGGAATCGTCGTCCGCGGCTTCCGCAACTCGCTCGAACGCCACGGCATCGAGGGGCTGACGGTGCGGCGCGGCCTCGACGTCGCCGAGCTCGGCGAATTCCTCGGCGATCTTTGCGAAGGCCGGGGCGCGAAGTCGACGCTGCATCTCCAGGTCGGGCAGGTTTCGGCCACCATCGGCGGCGGGCCCGAAAGCGAGCAGGCACCGCCCGAGCTCGACGAGACCGCCGCACGCGCGCTCGCCGACCTCCCGTCCCGCAACGCGCTGACCCCGGAGGCGCTCGCCGCCGCACGCGAGGCGCTCGAAGCGGCAGGAAACGGCACCGGCAAGGCGCGAGTCGACGCCTTCGAGCGGCTCGCCTCGCAGGCCCTCGCCGCCCTCGCGCTCGCCACCGAGACGATCCTGCCGCTGACACCGATCGCCGGCGAGGAGGACGAGCTCTTCCAGCACAGCCTGCGCGTCTGTTTCCTCACCCTGGGACTCGGACGAGCCCTCGGCTTCCACGGCGATCCGCTGCGCGACCTCGGGATCGCCGCCTTCCTCCACGATGTCGGCAAGCTCGCGCTGCCCGCCGAAGTGCGGCGCACCCGGGGACGCCTCGACGCCGCCACCTGGCGGCTGCAGCAGCTCCATCCCGAGCTCGGAGCGGCCCGGCTGAGCGGTGTGGAGGGAGCTCCGGCGGTGGCGATCCTGGTCGCCTACGAGCACCACTGGCGCGCCGACGGCGCGCCGTCGTTCCCGGCGATGCGGACACCGCGGCGCCCCGGTCTCGCCAGCCAGATGGTCGCCGTGGCCGATGCCTACGACGTCTTCGCCTCGGCGGTCGCCGACCAGGGAGACGCCGGACGCGTCGCCGCGTTGACGATGCTGGCGCAGCGCGGGGCGCAAGGCGCCCTGAACGCCGAGCTGGTCGGCCGACTCGCCGAGATGCTGCCGGCTCAGCCGGCCTGATCGAGATCGAAGGGCGCGCCGCCGCGCTGGATGAACCGGTCGACGACCTGGAAGATCAGGTCGCGCTGGGTCGGCGGGACGTCGAGGAATTTCAGACCGAATCCCGCCGGGTTCGCCGGAGGGTCGTCCTGCGACCGGACCCAGGCCACCTCGCCGCTCCCGTGGACCACCCCCGCCCGATCGGGGAGATCGAGCTCGAAACGCAACACGCTCCCCACCGGCGGCGGCGTCGGCGTCTGGACGAACATGCCGCCGATCGAGACGTTGCGACAGACCTCGCGGACGAAGCTCGCGAAGTCGGGCAGCAGGACGCGCACCTCGACCACCAGCGGCACCCGGGGTGCAGTGCGCCGGTTCGCTCCAACGAAAGGAGCGGCCGACGGTTCGGTCACGTGCCCTCGTCGCGGTGCCGGCGCATGATCAGCGCGCCGTTCGTCCCGCCGAAGCCGAACGAGTTGGTGAGCGCCACCTCCATCGCCGCGTGCCTCGGCGCACCGGGCACGAAGTCGAGATCGCAACCCTCCCCCGGATGATCGAGGTTGAGCGTCGCCGGGTAGACCTGCTCGCGCAGGGCGAGCGCGAGGATTCCGGCTTCGAGCCCGCCCGCCGCGCCGAGCAGATGGCCGGTCGCCGACTTCGTCGACGAGACCGCGAGCTGGTAGGCGTGCTCGCCGAAGATCTGCTTGATCGCGGCGACCTCGGCGAGGTCGCCGAGGGGGGTCGAGGTGCCGTGCGCGTTGATGTAGTCGATCGCCGTGGGCGCGAGCGAGGCGTCGGCGAGCGCCAGGCGCATGACTGCCGCACCGCCGAGCCCTTCCGGATGGGGTGCCGAGATGTGGTAGGCGTCGGCGCTCATGCCGTAGCCGACGATCTCGGCGTAGATCGGCGCGCCGCGGCGCCGGGCCGATTCGCGCTCCTCGAGCACCAGGATGCCGGCGCCCTCACCCATGACGAACCCGTCGCGGTCGCGGTCCCACGGCCGCGAGGCGCTCTGCGGATCGTCGTTGTGCCGGGACAGCGCGCCCATCGCCGAGAAGCCGGCCACCGCGAGCGGGGTGATCACCGACTCGGTGCCTCCCGCCACCATCGCCTCGGCGTAGCCGTGCTGGATCAGCCGGTAGGCGTCGCCGACGGCGTGCAGTCCGGTCGTGCAGGCGGTGCAGGGAGCGGTGTTCGGTCCGCGCGCGCCGAGCTTGATCGACACCTGGCCGGCCGCCAGGTTGACGATCAGACCGGGGATGAAGAACGGCGACACGCGGGTGGGCCCGCGTTCGAGCAGCGTCGTGTGCATCCGCTCGATCAACGGCAGGCCGCCGATCCCCGAGCCGATCACCACACCGACCCGCTCGGCATTCTCCTCGGTGACGCGCAGGCCGGCGTCGGCGACCGCCATCATGCTCGCCGCCACCGCATAGTGAATGAAGGCGTCGGACTTCTTGACGTCCTTCTTCTCGATCCAGCGCTCGGCCTGGAACCCCTTCACCTCTCCGGCGATACGGCTCTCCCAGCCGCTGGCGTCGAACCGGGTGATCGGGCCGATCCCGCTGCGGCCGGCGAGCAGTGCCTGCCAGGTCTCGTGCGTACCGACACCGAGCGGCGACACCAAGCCGACGCCGGTGACGACGACACGTCGTCGTTCCATGGACATCTCGCGATGAGGGAAGGGTGAGACCGCCCGAAAGGCGTTCAGCTCTTCTCGGGGCTGTGCTTCTCGATGTAGGCGACCGCCTCGGAGACGCGGCCGATCTTCTCGGCATCCTCGTCGGGGATTTCGATGCCGAACTCCTCTTCGAAAGCCATCACGAGCTCGACGATGTCGAGCGAGTCGGCGCCCAGATCCTCGGTGAAGCTGGCTTCGGAGGTGACCTCGTCGGCTTCAACTCCGAGCTGCTCCACGATGATGCTCTTCACTTTCTCAGCGACGGACATCGGTGTCGTCCTCCTAGGGGGGGTTCGCGCCAAGGCGCCCTGAAGTTTCTAGCACATCCCGCGCGCCGGAGTCCACGTCGCGCGGGCGCTCCTCTACATGTATAGACCGCCGGAAACGTTGAGCACGTGACCGGTGACGTAGCCCGCTTCTTCACTCGCCAGATAGGCCACCGCCGCCGCCACGTCGTCGGGCGCGCCGATCCGCGCCAGAGGGATCTGGGCAAAGAGCGCCTGACGGGCAGCGTCGGGCAGCGCAGCGGTCATCGCCGTCTCGATGTAGCCCGGGGCGACGACGTTGACCGTGACGTTCCGACTGGCGATCTCGCGCGCCAGCGACTTGCTGAAGCCGACGAGGCCCGCCTTGGCGGCCGCGTAGTTGGCCTGCCCGGCGTTGCCCATCAGCCCGACGACCGACGAGACCGAGATGACGCGGCCCCAGCGCCGGCGGATCATTCCGCGTACCAGCTCCCGCGTCACCGCGAAGGCACCGGTGAGGTTGGTCCGCAGCACTTCGTCCCACTGCTCGAGCGAGATGCGCGGCAGCAGGTTGTCGCGGGTGATCCCGGCGTTGTTGACCAGCACGTCGATCTCCGCGAAGCGCTCGGGAATGGTGCGCAGGCGCTCGCCGACAGCGGCCGGAGCGGCGAGATCGAGCCTCCAGAGCGTGAGCCTCCCCGCCCGCCGCGACGATCTCCGCGGCCAGGGCGTCGAGTCGTGCGCGATTGCGCGCCGCCAGCACCAGACGGGCGCCGCTGCCGGCGAGCCGGCGAGCGACCGCTTCGCCGATCCCCTGCGAAGCACCGGTGACGAGTGCGGTCCTGCCGTCGAGTCGGAACATGGTCACCTCGCGGTCAACTGCTCGGAGAGCCGGTCGATCCCGTCGGGCTCGTTGATCGAAATCGTACGCGCCTGCGGGGCGATGCGCTTGATCAGCCCGGCGAGCACCGAACCGGGGCCGATCTCGACGAAGAGCTCCACGCCGAGCGACTCCGCCATGAAGCGGATCGACTCGGTCCAGCGCACCGGACCGTCGATCTGCCGTTCGAGCGCCTGGCGAGCGGCCGCTCCGGTCGTCACCGGGCTCGCGTCGATGTTGGTCACCACCGGCACGCGCGGATCGGCGAAGCGCGCGGCAGCGAGGTCGGGGGCGAGTCCCTCGCGCGCCGGTCGCATCAAGGCGCAGTGGAACGGCGCCGAGACCGGCAGCGGCAGCGCCCGCTTGGCGCCGCGTTCCTTGGCGAGCCCCATCGCCCGCTCGACCGCGCCGCGATGGCCGGCGAGCACCGACTGCTCGGGCGAGTTGAAGTTCGCCACCGCGCAGACCTCGTCCCCCGCCGCCGCAGCCGCCACCTCGGCCACCGCCTCCGGGGCAAGTCCGAGCACAGCCGCCATCGCTCCGACCCCCACCGGCACCGCCTGCTGCATCAGCTCGCCGCGCCGCCGTACCAGCCGCAACGCGTCGCCGAGCGACAGGGTCCCGGCGGCCACGTGGGCCGTGTACTCGCCGAGCGAGTGGCCGGCCACGGCGACCGGCGCAAGCTCCGTGAGCGTCGCCGAGACGGCGCGCGCCATGGCGATCGACGCGGCGAGAATCGCCGGCTGGGTGTTGGCGGTCAGCTGCAGCTCGCTCTCCGGCCCCTCGAAGCAGAGCGCCGAGAGCGACAGACCGAGCGCGGCATCGGCCTCGGCGAAGACCGCCGACGACGCGGCGAAGCGTTCCGCCCAGGCCTTCCCCATGCCCACCTTCTGCGAGCCCTGTCCCGGGAACACGAACGCCAAGCGTGGGGCCTCGTTGGCCATCGTCGACTTCCCTCCGTGTCTCGTCGTTGCGTCGGCGCGCGCGCTCAGGCGGGCGCCTCGCCGCGCAGGCGAAGCTCGGCACGATGCAGCAGCGCCACCTTGTCGCGGATCTTGCCGTCGAGATTCGCCGCAGCGAACTCGCCGGCCCGCCGCACGGCACTCTGCACGGCGCGGGCGTTGGAACGGCCGTGGGCGATGAAGCAACCGCCCTGCAATCCGAGCAGCGGCGCAGCGCCGTGCTCGCGGTAGTCGGTCCGTTCACGGAAAGCCTGGAAGGCCGGGCGCGCCATCGCGTAGCCCATGCGCGTGCGCGAGCTGCGCGCCAGCTCTTCGCGCATCATGTCGGCGAGCAGCTCGGCCATCGCCTCGGCCGCCTTGAGCAGCGCGTTGCCGACGAAGCCGTCGCAGACGATCACGTCGACGCTGCCGGTGAAGAGATCGCGCCCTTCGACGTTGCCGACGAAGTGGATGCCGGAGTCCTTCAGGGCGCGGAACACCTCGCGGGTGAAGTCGTTGCCCTTGGCCTCCTCCTCGCCGATCGACAGCAGGCCGAGGCGTGGCGCTGCCGTGCCGAGGATCTCCTGGGCGTAGAAGTGTCCCATCACCGCGAACTGGCGGAGGTTCTCGGGCTTGGTGTCGACGTTGGCCCCGACGTCGAGCAGCACCGTGCGCCCGCGCCGGTTCGGCAGCACCGCGGCAAGCGCGGGACGATCGACTCCCGGGACGGTGCCGATGACCATCTTCGCCGCGATCATCGCCGCGCCGGTGTTGCCGGCGGTGACCATCGCCCGCGCGCGGCCGTCGCGCACCAGCTCGGCGCACACGCGCACCGAGGCCCGGCGCTTGCGACGGATCGGGGTGATCGCCGGCTCGTCCATGCCCACCGCCTCTTCGGCATGGCAGAGCTCCAGCCGCCCGTCGGCATTGCCGAGGCGGGCGAGCTCGGGCTCGAGCCGGGCGCGATCGCCGACGAGCAGCAGGCGAGCGCCATCCTCCACGGCAGCGCGATGCGCGCCGCGGACGATCTCACCCGGGGCGTGGTCGCCGCCCATGGCGTCGACCGCGATCCACAGCGATTCTCCGTGCACCTGGAGGCGGCTCCCGGAGTGGAGGCGCCGGCGGCGAGCCGGGCCGGACTACTGGTTGCCCTTGACCTGCACCACTTCGCGGCCGCGGTAGGTTCCGCAGTGCGGGCAGACGCGGTGCGGGAGCTTCGGCTCCTGACAGGTCGGGCAGGTCGAGACGGCGGGCGCCGTCAAGGCATCGTGGGCGCGCCGCTTGTCACGGCGGGCTTTGGAGTGGCGTCGCTTCGGATTCGGCATGGTCGTTCCACCTCTCGTCGCGGGGCGTTCAGGCCCCTTCGCCCCGGCGTCCGCGGAGCGCCGCGAGCGCCGCCCAGCGCGGGTCGGTCGGCTTGCTCTCGCACCGGCACGGCTCGGAATTCAGGTCGGCGCCGCAGCCGGGGCACAGCCCCGCGCAGTCCGGCCGGCAGAGCGGCTTGACCGGCAGGCTGAGTTGTACCTGCTCGGCGATCAGCGGCTCCGTTTCGAGGATCTCTCCCTCCACCCGCACCACCCCGAAGTCCTCGTCTTGCAGTTCGTGCTCCCCGGCGACCGGTTTTCTCGGCCCGGAAAGCAGCAGTGCCTCGACCCGCTCCTCGCGCGCCTCGGTGAACGGAACGAGGCAGCGATCGCACGTCACGGTCTGTTCCCAGACCAGGCGCGCATCGAGGAGGAAACCGGGATCGGTCCGGACGATTCTCCCCTCGCAGACGACCGGCGAGAGGCCGAGGACCTCCGACCGCTCGAGACCGGCGACGGGAATCTCGACGGACTCCTGCCAGCGGAACGGTTCGTCGTGAACGGACTCTAAGCGGATCTTCATCGGACGAACCGGCCTTCGAACCGGCGAAGGCTATGGCAACGGGGCCCCGGTGTCAACGCGACGCTCGCTCAACGAGGCGGCGCCGACCCGCAAAGGAGCAGCGCCGCCGGCGCCCCCATTCCCGGCTCCGCCACGGCACCGGCAAAGCGCGACGGCGACGCCGCGGGGAGCACCGCCGCCACCTCCTGACAGTCGGCGAGCGGCGAGAGCACCGCCTGCAGATCGCGCCAGCGACCGCTTTCGCTCGGGCCGAACAGGGGAATCTGGCTGAGCAGATCGGCGAGGCCACCGGCGGCCGCGGCGAGCCGCGCCGGATTCGCCCAGACGAGCCGCCCCCCGGCGGCGGGGAGCAGCGCATCGCGGGCCTCGCCCAGCGTGCCGGCGATTCCGGCGGCGCGTTCGGCCACCGACGACTCGAAGGCGGTGGCAGTCCATCCGTCGCGCTCGCGGCTCGGCGGCCGGCGGCCGGCGAGCGCCAGGAAGCTCTCGCCCGGCAGGCGCCAACGCTCCGAAGGGGCCCGCGCGAGGGAAGCGATCGCCGGAATCGCCGCCTCGCCGCTCGCCCCCTTCGGCGCCCAGACCGCCAGCGCGCGGGCTCCGCCACCGAGGGCACCCTCGGTCACCGCGAGCGCCAACCCGGGCGCGGAGAATCGCTGGAGCCTCGCCCTCAGACCTGCCGGAGGGGCGGTCTCGGCGAGCCAGAGCCCGTCCTCCACCCGCTCGATCCGGTAGGCGCCGGCTGGCAGCCACCCCGCCGCGGAGCCGGCGACGAAGCGGCCGAGCGACGGTATCGGGTCGCTCGTCCCGTCGGCGACCGCTTCCGGCGGGGCACCGACGGTCAGCGTCCAGCGGACGCCGACCCAGGCGACCTGGGCCGGGCGACCGCCGACCTCCACCGCTCCCCCACCGAGCCACGGGTTGCGTGCCACCGCGCCGGCGGCCCGGGCGAGCGCCGCGACCGTCGGGTACGCATGGAGGACCACGGCGAGTCGCGCTGCGCCCGGATCGGCCGCCACCACCAGGGCGCTCCCCGGAGGGAAGGGGAACGGCCCGAAACGCGGGAGACGCGGGGGTTGGGTGCCGGCGAGCCGAGACGCCGCGGCGATCCAGGCGTCGAGATCTCCCACCTCGGCGGCGAGAGCGCCGAGGTTCTGATGCGGATAGGGGATCCAGAGTCGGAGCGGGTAGCTGAGGTCAGCGAGCAGAGCGGCCTCCCGGCCGGTGACCTCCGGCGTCCCTTCCCGTTCGCGCGGCGAGTACCAGAAGGCCAAGTGACCTGCCGTCGCGGCGACCAGTCCGGCGACGAGCGCCCAGCGCCACGGCCGTCGACGACGCGTCCGCCTCATCGCACCACCTCCCCGCGCTCGGCGGCAGGCGAGACGTCGCGCCGATTCGCCACACGATCCAGGTCGAGCCCGACGAAAGCCCGCGCCAGCTCGACGAGAAGCGGCTCGTCGTCCTCACCGAGCCCGAGATCGGCGAGCTCGGCCCCCAGCTCGCCGAGCAGCCGTACCTCCATCGCGCCCGGCGCCGTCGGCGCAAGCGGCGGCACGACCGGGCTCGGAGCTCGCGGCGGAAACCGCCCCAGCGCCTCGAGGTAGCGCTGGGCCGTAGCCGCGGGCCGATGCTCCCGCTCCGCCAGACGCGCGGCGTTGCGCTCCAGCGCGTGGCGCAAGGAGGGATCGGCGAAGAGACGCCGGAGGATCGCCAGCAGGTGCTGTTCCTCCTGCTCGTCGACCGCGACGAAGACCACGGAACCGGCCGGCAGCTCGGCAAACGAGCCCGCGTCGGTCACCACCACCGCCCGGCCCAGGGCGAGCAACCTCACGAGCGTCGCCGACGACTCTCCGCCGGTCGGATGGCGAAGGTTCAGCGCCACATCGCAGGCCGCCATCGCATCGTGGAGGGTGTCGAGCTCGACGCGTCCGGTGACGGTGATGCCGCTCTCGCCCGGTCCGGCGATGCGTGCGACGACGCCCGCCAGATCGTAGTAGGGCGACACTTCTCCGACGATCCAGTAGCGCGCCTCGGGAACCTCGCGGCGGAAACGAACGAAGGCGGCGATCGCCGGCTCGAGGTGCTTCTGCGGCGTCACGAAGCCGAACGAGGCGACGAGAGGGACCTCTGGCGGCAGTCCGAGCCGCCGGCGGGCAGCGAGACGATCGCTCCCTCCGACCGGGAGCGCACAGGGCATCGGCACCACACCCACCCGGGCCAGCGGTCGGCTCTGGAGGATCCTCCGCCGGGCGAACTCGGAGTGCACCAGAACCGCCTCGCTGGCATCGACCACCCGCTCGAAGAGCGGAAACGACCAGGGTCGGGGCTCTTGCCCGTGTTCGACCAGGGAGCGCGCCGCGCGCTCGCCGGTGCTGCCGGCGCAGTAGCGCAGCTCCTCGAGGTAGCGGGCGCGGTCGCCCTGGGCGACCGTCAGCTCGCGCACCAGGTGGTGCAGGAGGTACTCGTGGAGGACCACCACCCCCGGGAGGCGATGGAGCAACGCGAAGGTCCGGGCGTGGCTCGCCGCCGAGTTGCCCAGCTGGTAGATCACCCGATCGACGCGGCCGGCGGCGACGTCCTCCGGGAGCGCCGCCAGCGGTCGCAAGCCGGCGATGCCCCCGAGGTCGACCGCCGGCGGCGCCTCGCCCTCCGGGTAGACACTGACCTCGGCCGCTGCGGCGAGCGCCGGCAGCAGGTCGGCGCTGTAGTCGGCGATGCCCGAGCGGTCCGGCGGCAGCGGGCTGACGTAGGCGAGGCGCAAGCGGCCGGGCGGAGTCGATTCGGCGAACGGCATCGTGGGCTCAGAGGGTCGCGGTGAGCTGCTCGACGACCCGGTCCCAGGTGACGTCGGCGACCCGCCGGCGCCCCGACTCTCCCAGGCGACGAGCGAGCGCCCGGTCGCGGAAGAGCCGGTCGATCCGCTCGCCGAGGGCCGACGGGTCGGCGGAAGAGGTGACGTAGCCGTTCTCGCCGTCGACGACGAACTCGAGGATCCCGCCGGCGTCGGCGGTGGTGAGCATCGGTCGGCCCGAGCGGAAGGCCTCGACGGTCACGTAGCCGTAGTCCTCGTCGAACGGGGCGTAGAAGACGGCGAGCGCCCCGGCGTAGCGGTCGAGGAGCTCCTCGTCGTCGATCCGCCCCGGGAGCTCGAACCGGTCGGCCACCCCGAGCTCGGCGGCGAGCGCGCGCAACGTTTCGAGCTCCGGCCCTTCGCCGGCGACGACGGCGCGCACCGGCGTGTCCGTGCAGGCGAGAGCGCGCACGAGCAGGTCAAAGCGCTTCATCGGGTCGAGGCGGCCGACGGCGAACACGTAGTCGCCGGCTGACCCGCAGCGGTAGCGGTCGCCGAGCTTGAGCGGCGGATGGAGCGGCGTCGCCACGAGGCCGTTGTGGCGCTCCAGCCGCTCGGCGGTGTTGGCGGAGATCGAGAAGAGGCCCTGGGCCTCGCCGAGCGCCCGGCGGTCCATCGCGCGGATCATCTCGAGCATCCGGAGATCGTCGGGCGAGTCCGAGAAATCCGAGTAGGGGGTGCCGAGCAGGTCGTAGGCTTGCCGATACTGGTGGATCAGCCAGACCACCTTGTTCGGGTGACGAACGAGGTAGGTCGGGAAGCGCGTGGCGATGACCAGGTCGACCGGCGTACCCGCCACCTCGTCGAGGTCCACCAGACGCCAGGCGAAGGCGCTCTTGAGCGTTGTCGTCCGGGTGCGCCAGTTGAAGGGCAGCGTGACGATCTCGACGTCGTGGCCGCGGCGCCGCAGCTCGTCACGCAACGACTCGTAGAGGGTCTCGGCGCCGCCGCGAACGAAGGGAACCTGCGCTCCGCAGATGACGATGCGCGCGCTCAACCCCGCTCCCCGTCCCCCGCCTGGCGGGTCCGCTCGCCCGGCTCGACCCGCTCGAGCCGTCGTTCGAGCACTGCGAGGCGGCGTTCGGCCTGTTCGGCGCGGCGCCCGGGCTCGGCCATCTGCCGACGCAGGTCGGCGAGCTCGACGAGCAGCCCCCGGAGGACGCGCAGGTGCTCGGCGTTGAGCTCGTTCTGCCGCTCGAGGAGTGGCGCCGCATACCAGCGCACGAAGAGGCCGAAGAAGGCGCGGCGCAGTGCCACGAGAGCACGACCGATCACCGGCCGCGGCGACTCGCACGGCGGCTCGGTGAGCTGACCGAGGGCCCAGAGCCGGGCCAGCCGGCCGTCGTCGATGCCGGGGTCCGCGCCGAGGCTGGCGAGCTCTCCCTGGCTCTGGCGCAGACCGGCCTTGAGCTGAGCCAGCACGCTGGCCACACGCTCGTTCTCGTCGATCGCCTCTCGCTCGGGCGCTTCCATCATCCGTGCTCTCCGCCGCCGAGCCCGGAACTCTAGCATCCGGTCAACGCGGAGCCGGGGGCTGTCGTAGACTGCGAGGAGGGCCGTCGGCCCCCGGGAAAGCGCAACTCGTGCCCCTCCTCTCCCCCATCCGAGCCCACGCCTCCTCCCGCGTCGCGACGCGGGGCTGTCGCGCGCTCGGCAGCGCCTCCTGGGACCGCGCGAGTCGCGCATGACGGCGTCGCCGGCGACCATCGGCATCGACGCCCGCAAGTTGGGCGACTTCGGCATCGGCACCTACGTCCAGGGGCTGCTCGGTGGAATCTCCCGCCTCGACCACGAGAACCGCTTCGTCGTCTTCGTCCGCCGTGCCGGCGAGCCGCACCTGCCGCCGTTGCCCTCGAACTTCGAGGTGTTGCGCGCCGAAGCGCCCGGCTACAGTCTGCGCGAGCTCATCGGCCTCTCCTGGAGTCTGCGCCGGCGCCCGCTCGACCTCTACCACGCCACCCACTACAGCCTTCCCGCAGCGCTTCCGTCCGCCTGCGTCGTCACCGTCCACGACCTCATCCACCTGCTCTTCCCCGAGCACCTACCGGGCCGCGTCGCCTTGCTCTATGCGCGACTGATGCTCGGGCGCGCGGCGCGCCTGGCGCGTCGCGTCATTGCCGTCTCCCAGGCGACGAGCGCCGACCTGCAACGCGAGCTGGGTCTCGCCGAATCGCGCATCGACGTGGTGCCGAACGGGCTCGACGCAGCCTTTCTGCGGCCGGTCGGCACGTCCGAGCTCCGCGCCCGGCTGGCCGCTCTCGGTGTCGCGACGCCCTATCTGCTCTTCCTCGGCAACCCGAAACCGCACAAGAACCTCGCCCGACTGCTGGCCGCCTACCGCCGGCTCGTCGACCGGGGCGACGAGCCCCCGCGCCTGGTGCTCGCCGGGGCGCGCGACCGCGAGCTCGCCGAGCTGGCGGCGGAAACTGTACGGAGCGGCCTGGGAGAGCGGATCCAGATCCTGGGCCACGTCCCGGCCGCCGACCTGCCTGCGCTGCTGCAGGGCGCGACGCTCTTCCTCTTTCCGAGCCTGTACGAGGGCTTCGGGCTGCCCGTGCTCGAGGCGATGGCCACCGGGACGGCGGTCCTCGCCGCCGACGTCCCCGCCCTGCGCGAGCTGACGGGGGGCTGCGCGCACCTCGTCGATCCGCTCGACGTCGAAGCGCTCGCCGCGGGAATCGCCCACTGTCTCGGCGACACGCCCCGGCGCGAATCGCTGGCTGCCCGGGGGCACGAGCGCGCCCGGGAGTTTTCCTGGGAGCTGACCGCCCGCCGGACCCTCGCCGTCTACGCGCGAGCCCTCGGTCGCCTGCTTCCCGGGCCTGCCGGAGCCGTGTCGTGACGGCCTTTCCCTTCCCCAAGGTGGCGCTCGTCCACGACTGGCTCACCGGGATGCGGGGGGGCGAGAAGGTCCTCGAGCGCCTCGCCGAGCTGGCGCCCGGAGCGCCGATCTACACCCTCTTCCACCTGCCGGGGAGCGTCTCGCCCGCTCTCGAGTCGCATCCCATCGAGACCAGCTTCCTGCAACGAGCCCCGGGGCTGGCCCGGTGGTACCGCCACTACCTGCCGTTCTTTCCAGCGGCGATCGAGCAGCTCGACCTCTCGGGGTTCGACCTCGTGGTGAGCACCAGCCACTGTGTGGCCAAGGGGATCCTGCCGCCGCCCGGCGCCGTCCACGTCTGCTACTGCCACACCCCGATGCGCTACGCCTGGGATCAGGAACGGGCCTATTTCCCTCGCCGCACCGGGCTGGTGGCGCACCTGCGCGGCCTCGTGCTCTCGGCCTTGCGGGTGTGGGACGTGGCGTCGAGCTCGCGCGTCGATCGCTTCCTCGCCAACTCGAGCTTCGTCGCCCAGCGCATCCGGCGCTACTACGGCCGGGAGGCCGAGGTGGTCCCGCCGCCGGTCGAGACCGGCTTCTTCACCCCCGGGGAAGCGTCCTCTTCCGGGTACGCACTGATGGTTTCGGCTCTGGCTCCGTATAAGAAGATCGAGGTCGCCCTCGCCGCCGCCTCCCGGTCCGGTATCCCCCTGAAGGTCGTCGGAACCGGACCCGAGCGGGAGCGGTTGGAGCGATTGGCTGGCCCCGGGACCGAATGGCTCGGCAGTGTGCCGGCCGAACGCCTCCGGGACCTCTACCGCGGAGCCGAAATGGCCTTGCAGCCGGGGATCGAGGACTTCGGGATCGCCACCGTGGAAGCGCTCGGTTGCGGCACCCCGATGGTTGCCCTGCGGGCCGGCGGGGTGCTCGACATTGTCGAGGACGGCGTCCACGGGGTGCTGTACGAGGCCGACGACGACGAGACGGGGGCCCTTGCGGCCAGCATTGACAAGGCCCGCCGGATCGAGTTCAATCAATCGAACCTGAGACGCCGGGCCGAGACCTTTTCGGCCGAACGGTTCACCGAGCGGATGCGGTCCATCCTGGCCGCGGTCGCTCCGAATCGCCCAGTTCGCAACGCGTGATTCAACAACGACACCGCCTTTCGGCGGCCCTCAATCTGACGGGCGATCTCGTCGCCACCCTGGCGGCGTTCCTCGGGGCGTGGCTTCTTCGCTTCGAGCTCGAGGTCATCCCGCTCACCAAGACGGTTCCGGAGTTCAACCGCTACCTCGAGGTACTGCCGGGCGTCCTGTTGCTCTTCCCGATCGTCTTCCACTTCCACGGTCTCTACCAGGTGCGCCGCGGGCGCAGCCGCGTCGACGAGGCGCTCACCGTGCTGCTGGCGGTGGTCCTCGGCACGCTGATCCTCTCCGGCCTCGCCACCTGGTACCGGCCACCCGGCTCGAGCGGCAGCCCCGATCCCTTCGCCTACAGTCGCGCCTTCCTCGCCCTCTTCGCCGCGCTCGAAGTGGTGTGCGTCGTCATCGTCCGCACCGGCCTACGTGCGCTTCGCCAGCGCGCCCGGATCGCCGGCTTCCACCATCAGCGCATCCTCGTCGTCGGTGCCGGCAAGCTCGGTCGCGAGATCGCCATCAAGCTGGTCTCCCACCGCGAGCTCGGCTTCGAGGTCGTCGGCTTCCTCGACGACGATCCCAACAAGGTCGGAGCGACCTACGAAGGGCTGCCGGTGCTCGGCCCGACGCGCGCCGCCGAGAGCGTGGTGGCGGAACGCCGCATCGACCAGATCTACGTCGCCCTGCCGCTCGACGCCCATCGCCGCACGATGAGGCTGCTCCAGGAAGTCGGTCGCGAGTGCGTCGAGATCAAGCTCGTTCCCGACATCCTGCAGTACGCCACGCTCAAGGCGGCCCTCGAGGACCTCGACGGCACGCCGGTGATCAACCTCACCCAGGTGCCGCTCCAGGGCTGGAGCAGCCTGGTCAAGCGCGCCGTCGACATCGCCTTCTCGGCGGCCGGCCTGCTCGTCGGGGCACCGATCTTCGGCCTCGTGGCGCTGGCGATCTGGATCGAGGATCGCCGCCCGATCTTCTTCCACCAGGAGCGCATGGGGCTCGACGGCCGCTCGTTCATGATCTGGAAGTTCCGCTCGATGCGGCGCAACGCCGAAGCGACGACCGGACCGGTCTGGGCGATCAAGGGCGACCCGCGGCGCACCCGCGTCGGTGCCTTCATCCGCCACTGGTCGCTCGACGAGATCCCGCAACTGTGGAACGTCCTGCGCGGCGACATGTCCCTCGTCGGGCCGCGGCCGGAGCGCCCGGTCTTCGTCCAGGAGTTCAAGCAGCGGCTGCCGCAGTACATGGTCCGCCATCGCGTCAAGGCCGGCATCACCGGCTGGGCGCAGGTCCACGGCTGGCGCGGCAACACCTCGATCCGCAAGCGCCTCGAGTACGACCTCTACTACATCGAGAACTGGTCGCTCTCCCTCGACTTCAAGATCCTGTGGATGACCCTCCGCCACGGGATCCGCCAGAACGCCTACTGACGAGCCGCCCCGGCGCCGTCCGCCGGCAGAGCGGCCCCTTCGGCCACTCGCTCAGCCCTTCAGGTTGTCGTAGAGCTCCTCGAACTGCCCCGTCAGCTTGTGGCGCGGCGCGAGTTGGACCAGCGGCTTGCCCGCCTGGTGCGATTCGCGCAGCTTGACCGACGAGGAGAGGAACGGGCGCAGCAGGTGGAAGCCCTCGCCTTCGAGCTCGTCGATCAGGCGCTGCGGCAGACGGGCGCGGGAGTCGAACTGGTTGACCACGATCCCCTCGATGGCGAGGCCCGGGTTGTGGTCCGCTGCCACTTCGCGCACGTGACCGTTGAGCAGGTAGAGGGCGTGGCGGGAGAAGTCGTCGCAGTCGAACGGGATGAGGCAGCGCTCGGCGGCGACCAGCGCCGACATGGTGAAGAAGCCGAGAGCCGGCGGCGTATCGATGAACACCTCGTCGTAGTCGAGCTTGGCGAGCCCGTCGCGCAGCTTGAAGATCTTGTAGCGAGCCTGCAGCTTGTCCTCGATGCCGTCGAGCTCGCGATGGGCCGGCAGCAGGTCGAGCCGCCGGGCGCCCGTCGGATGGACGAAGTCGCCGAGGGCCCGCTCGCCGAAAAGCGAGAAGCCGAGCGAGTCCTGGTAGTAGTCCTTGAGCGTCGGCGCGGTCTCCGGTGCCTTCTCACCGAGCAGGTAGCGCGTCGAGTCGGACTGCGGGTCGAGGTCGACGACCAGCGTGCGCCGACCGCGCGCGGCGGCCACCGCGGCGAGGTTGCAGACGATCGAGGTCTTCCCCACCCCGCCCTTCTTGTTGAACACCACTCGGCGCATCGGCCACCCCCGGGACGGCTTCCATGCCGCGACGCGGCAATGGCGCAAGTGTACCCCCCTGCCCGACCGCGTGACTAGAGGCGCGCGGGCTTTTCGCGCCCCCCGTTCGTGGAGCGATCGGCCGCGGCGGCCGAGATCGGCGCGGCCTCCGAACCCGCGCCGCGCGGCCGCGCGAGAGCTCCACGAAGAACGCGACGAAAACCGCGGAAAGGGCTAAGAATGCTGGGACATGCGAGCGTCACGCGAGGTAAGATGAAGGCTCCGCGGGAGGGGTGATGCGCGCGACGGAGAGAAGAGTTTCCGAGGAGATCCGCGAGTCGACCGAGAGCCTGCTCACCGAGCTCTGCGCCATCTCGTCGGAGAGCGGGAACGCCGACGGACTGCGCCAGGTCGCGACCCGCCTGGCCACGGAGCTCGAGCGCCGAGGACTCTCTGCCGCCATCGGCGAGGAGCGCAACCCCGACGGAGTTCTCCAGCCGCTGCTCGTCGCCCGCGGCCCCGAGCGCAGCGAGCGCCACCTGCTGCTCGTCGGTCACCTCGACACCGTCCTGCCGGCCATCACTCCGCAACGCGTCGACCGTCGACTGATCGCCACCGGCGCCCTCGACATGAAGGGCGGCCTCGCGATGATGGTCGGCGCGCTCGACCTGCTGGCCGCGCGCGGCGAGCGTCCGCCGGCCGACCTGGTGCTGGTCGCCGTCCCTGACGAAGAGGTCGGCGGCGAGATCTCGGGGCCGGCGGTCCGTCAGTGGAGCGAGCACGCCCGTGCCGTGTTGGTCATCGAACCCGGCGAACGGCGAGGCGACGGCGAGACCCTGGTCGCCGGGCGACGCGGGCTGACCGAGTGGCGACTCGAGATCACCGGGCGCGCCTCGCACTCCGGACTGGCGCTGTGGAACGGCCGCTCGGCGCTCGCCGCGGCCGCCGAGTGGTGCCAACTGGCGCAGGGGCTCTCGCGACGCGGCGGACGGCCGACCGTCAACGTCGGCCGCCTGGTCGCGGGCACCGCGGACTTCGTCGACCGCCTGGCGGAGAACCACGCGATGCTCGGCACGTCGCGGCAGCGCAACGTCGTTCCCGACCGCGCCGTCGCCGAAGGCGAGGCGCGCTACCTCAATCCCGCCGACGCCGCCTCGGTGCTCGACGAGCTCGCGGCCCTCTCGCAGCGCATCGCCGCCGAGCGCGAGGTCGCCGCCCGTTTCGAGCTCGGCATGGCCGTGCCTCCGGTCGACCCGCACGGTCCCGGCGAACCGCTGGTGCGCCGCACCGTCGAGCTCGCGGCGGCCCGCGGCTTCCGTCTCGAGGTCGAAGAGGACCGCGGCGGCATCTCGTTTCCCAACTACCTCACCGACCCGTCCCACATTCCGGTCGTCGACGGCCTCGGCCCGGTCGGCGAGGGGATGCACACGCGCGAGGAGTACCTCGACCTCGACTCGCTCGAGCGCCGGATCGTCCTCTTCGCCGACCTGCTGGCGACGCTCTAGACCCGTCCTCCGCTCCGATGCCGCACACGGGAACCGGTGCCGGCTCTCCCGCGACCTAGAGGAGACTCACCCGCCATGTCCGAAACGGCCCGCCCCGAAGGCCGCGCGATCCGCATGCCGCACACGCTGGTGATCGTCGGATCGCTCATCGTCCTCGTGCTGGTGCTCTCCTGGATCGTGCCCTCCGGTGCGTACCAGCGCGTCGCGCGCGAAGGGCGACAGGTGACCATCCCCGGGACCTACCAGCAGGTGGAGAAGGTCTACCTCGGTCCGCAGTGGCTGGCGCTCGCACCGATCAAGGGCTTCCTCGACGGCGCCCTGATCATCGCCTTCCTGCTGCTGATCGGCGGGTCGTTCAACGTCATCCAGACGACGGGAGCCGTCGAATCGGCGATCCGGCGCATCACCGTGGCGCTCGCCACCCGACCACGCCTCGAGAAGCTGATGATCCCGGCGTTGATGATCCTCTTCTCGCTCGGCGGCTCGGTCTTCGGCATGGCCGAGGAGGTCATCCCATTCGTCCTCATCCTGGTGCCGCTCGCGCTCTCGCTCGGCTACGACTCGATCGTCGGCGTCTCGATCCCCTTCCTCGGTGCGGCCGCCGGGTTCGCTGCCGCGTTCTTCAATCCGTTCACCGTCGGCATCGCCCAGGGGCTCGCCGGGCTGCCGCTCTACTCGGGACTGGGCTACCGGGTCTTCACCTGGTTCGTCGGCACCGCCACGGTCACCACCTGGGTGATGGTCTACGCGGCACGGATCAAGCGCCACCCCGAGTCGAGCCCGGTCTACGCCCTCGACCGGACGCGTGAGGCCGCCGTCGCGACGACCGCCGGTCCGGACGACCTGATGTCCCGCCTGCCCGGCTGGCGGCGGGCGATCGTCTTCCTGATCTTCTTCGCCAGCATGGTCGCGCTGGTGTGGGGCATCCTCGAGAAGCAGTGGTTCATCGAAGAGATCGGCGCGCTGTTCCTCACCATGGGCCTGCTGATGGGCGTGGTGGCGGGGCTCGACGGCGACCGGATCGCCGCCGCCTTCGTCGCCGGCGCCAAGGACATGGTGAACGTCTCGCTGATCGTCGCCTGCGGCCGGGCGCTGCTGATCATCGCCCAGGAGAGCCGCATCCTCGACACCATCCTCGAGGCGAGCTCGGGAGCGATCTCCGGGCTGCCGCAGGTGATGGCCGCGCAGGTGATGTTCGTCATCCAGTCGGTGATCAACTTCTTCATCCATTCGGGGACGGCGCAGGCCGCCCTCACCATGCCGATCATGGCGCCGCTCGCCGACCTCGTCGGCCTGACACGGCAGACGATGGTCTACGCCTTCCAGCTCTGTGAATTCGTCAACCCGATCCTCCCCACCTCGGCGGTCACCATGGGCGTCCTCGGCATGGCGAGGATCCCGTGGGAGACCTGGGCGCGCTGGTTCCTGCCGCTCATGGGGCTGCTCGTCGTGATCAGCCTGCTGCTGCTCGTGCCGCCGGTGCTGATGCACTGGGGCCCGTTCTGAGGCGGCACGGAAAGGGCCGGAGAGATCCCGCATGAAGCGCCTCGTTCGCCCGCTCCTGCTGAGCACCTGCTCCGCCACGCTGCTGTTCGGCTCGCTCCGCGATGCCCGTGCTGCCCTTCCGGAAGAGCCGAGCCAGCTCACCCGCACGACCTCCTACGGCGAGATGGAGACGCTGCTCCACTCGTTCGAGGGCAGCCCGTCCTTCCAGCTCACCGCGGCCGGCCAGAGCCGCAGCGGGCGGACGCTCTACCTCGCCCGACTGCGACGCAGCGAGAGCCCACGCTGGCGCCTGTTCTTCTACGCCCAACAGCACGGCGACGAAGTCTCCGGCAAGGACGCGCTGCTCTTCCTGGTGCGCGACATCGTGCGCGATCCCGAGCGCCTTCCCGCCGATTTCGAGCTCTGGGTGATGCCGATGGTCAATCCGGACGGAGCCGAGGCCGGAACGCGTGTGAACGCCGCCGGTGCCGACCTCAATCGCGACCACCTCGCGCTCGAGCAGCCGGAGACGCTCGCCCTCCATCGCGTCGTGCAGCGGGTGCGCCCCCATCTCGCCGTCGACTGCCACGAGTTCGCCCGCGACGCGGAGAGGTGGACGGCGCGCGGGTGGGCGAAGTGGCCCGACATCACGTTCGACGCACTGAACAACCCCCTCTTCGACCGCGCCACCGTCGGCGAAGCCCGGCGCTGGATCGGCGTCGCCCAGTCCGCCGTCGAGCGCGCCGGACACCGGTTCCTCCGCTACTGGGTCGGCGGCGTACCGCCGGACGAAGAACAGCGCCACTCGGCACCCGACCTCGACTCGGCGATGAACGCCGTCGGCGCCTACGGCGGCCTGTCGTTCATCGCCGAGGCCGCCGCACGGCGCGGCCCCGAGGCCGAAGCCAAGGAGCTCGGCGCTCGCGTCCACGCCTACCTCGCCCTGCTGCGCGGCGTCGTCGAGGAGGCCTCGCTGCACCACGATGCCCTCGGCGCCCTCGACCGGGCCGAGAGCCGCAAGCTCCCGGCTTTCGTGCCGACCAACTACTTCTGGGCCAACGCCGCCGACCGGGTCTCGAGCTTCCCCGTCCTCGAGCTCGCCACCGGCCGCACGGTGGAGGTCGCCACGCCCAACTTGATGACCGACCTGGTGGTCAAGCGCAGCGTGCCGACGCCGCTCGCCTACGCCGTCGAGGGCGGATCGCCGGGCGCTTCGGCGTTCGCCGCGCTCCTCGAGCGCCACGCCATCCCCTTCGAGCGGCTGGCGGCCCCGCGCGCTGTCGAGGCCGAGTCGTGCACGCTGCTGCGGGTCGAGGACGACTTCGACGAGGTCTACGCGCGCTACGAGGGGCGACAGATCGTCCGGCGCGAGCCGCCGCAGCATCGCGAGCTGCCGCCCGGCAGCCTGTGGATCCCGCTGGAGGGCGAGGCCGCGGTGCGGGCGGCGCTGCTCCTCGAGCCGACCTCGCTCTACGGCCTCTACCAGGTGCCGAGCTTCCGTGGCCTCGTCGCCCCCGGTGGCGCCGTCCCGGTCCTGCGGGTGATGCGATGAGCGCCGCGTCGACGAGCCGGCTCGCCGCGTCGATCGCCGCGATCGAGGCGCTGCCGCTACCGAGCTTCGAGGGGATCGAGGCGCTCGTCGTGCGCCTGCCGTTCGTCGCCCCCTTCTCGATCAGCGCGGCGACCTGGACCTGCAAGGAGGCGCTGCTGCTGCGCCTCGAAGGCGGCGGGGCGGTCGGCTGGGGCGAGTGCGTCGCCGACCCCGACCCGTTCTACAGCCCCGAAACCACGGTGACCGCGCGCCACATCCTCGGCGACTTCCTCCTGCCGCTCGTCGAGCCGCAGATCAGCTTCGGCGAGCTCGATCGCCGGTTCCACCACGTGCGCGGTCATGCGATGGCGAAGGCGACGATCGAGAACGCCCTCCTCGACCTCGCGGCGCGGCAACGTGGCCTGCCGCTGCACGAGCTGCTCGGCGCGTCGCGAAAACCGATCCCTTCCGGCATCAGCCTGGGGATCCAGGAGAGCCCCGCGGCACTGCTCGCCGCGGTCGACGAGGCGGTCGCCGCCGGCTATCACCGCGTCAAGATGAAGATCCAGCGCGGCAAGGACGTCGCGTACGTCCGCGCCGTGCGCGAGCGCTACCCGGACCTGCCGTTGATGGTCGACGCCAACGGCGACTATCGGCTCGAAGACGGCGAGCACCTCGCACAGCTCGACGCCTTCGGTCTGACGATGATCGAACAGCCGCTCTCCTACAGCGACTTCTACGAGCACTCGCTGCTGCAGCGGCGGCTCGCCACGCCGCTCTGCCTCGACGAGTCGATCCACGACCTGGCCGACGCGCGGGCGGCGATCGCCCTCGGCGGCTGTCGCATCCTCAATCTGAAGCAGGGTCGTGTCGGCGGCCTGCTCGAGTCGATGCGGATTCTGCAGCACGCGATGGAACAGGGGGTCGCGGTCTGGTCCGGTGGCATGGACGAGACCGGTCTCGGCCGCGCCGCGAACATCCACCTGCAGACGTTGCCCGGCTTCACCCTGCCGGGCGACACCTCCGAAACGCGGCGCTATTTCCACGAAGACCTCGTCGAGCCGCCGGTGACGCTCGACGACCGGGGCTTCATCGCCGTGCCGAGCGGCGCCGGGCTCGGCGTCGAGGTCGTCCCCGAGCGGCTGGTGCGCTTCACCCTGCATCGCGAGCGCCTGCGCTGAACCCGACTCCTTCGAGGTGACCATGAACCGCTCTCCCTTCGCGCTGTTCGCGCTCGCCGTCGCGGCGCTGACGCCGGCCGTCCTCGACGCGCAGACCCCCGCCGTCGCGGCGGACGACTTCGTCCGCCCGTCACCGGTCGTCGTCGCCGAGCCGCTGGCGTCGGAGCTGCGGCAGCTCGACACCGGCACGATCGCCGCGCACCTCGGCTACCTCGCCTCGCCGGCTCTCGCCGGCCGCGGCCTCGCCACCCCGCCGCTCGACGCGGCTGCGGAGTACCTCGCCGCCCAACTCCGCCTCGCCGGGATCGCCCCCCTGGGAGACACGGTGCCGTCGGGGGGGAGCCCCTCGTACTTCCAGGAGCTGCCGCTCCGTCGCCTCGAGCCGGCCTCCGGAACCTTCACCGTCGTCCGCTCGTCGGGCGAGACGGTCACGCGCCGCACCTTCCGTTCCGGCGTCGACCTTCTCCTGCCCGCCGCGGCCTCCGCGGAGCTGCGCGGCCCGGTCGTCGACGCGGGCTTCGGCCTGCGCGAGCCGGCGCTCGGGCGCGACGACTATCGCGGTCTCGATGTCCGCGGCCGCCTGGTCCTCGTCCGCGCGGGCCTGCCCGACGGCGACGCCTGGCACACCCCCGCCCTCACGTCGCGCTACGACGCGGCGGACGAGGAGGAGCGCGACGACGCCAAGCTCGAGCTCGCCCGCGAGCTCGGGGCGCTCGCCCTCCTGGTGATCGAGAAGGATGAGTTTGCCCCGCGACTCGCTCGCGGCGAGCTCGCCGCCGAGGGCGCCTTCGCACCGTTCGTCGACGACGGCGAAAGCCCGGCGCCGCCGCGAATCCGCCTCTCCCCGGCGGTCGCTGCGGCGCTGCTCGGCGACCGGGCATCGGGCAAGGTCGTGCCGCTGCCGGGGCTGCTCGCCAGCGTGTCCGTCGAGCTCGGAATCGACTCGGTCGAGCGCACCGTGATGGCGCGCAACGTCCTCGGGGTGATTCCGGGCAGCGATCCGGCGCGGCGCGACGAAGCGGTCGTGCTCGGCGCCCACTACGATCACCTCGGGGTCCGCGACGGCCGGATCTACCCGGGAGCCGACGACAACGCTTCCGGGGTCGCGGCGCTGCTGGCGATCGCTCGCACCTTCGCCGAGGCAGCGCAGCCGCCGCGCCGGACGCTGGTCTTCGCCTTCTGGACCGGAGAGGAGGAAGGCCATCTCGGCTCGCGCTTCTATCTCGGGGCGCCGCGCTGGCCGCTCGCCCGCACGGCGGCGTATCTCAATCTCGACATGATCGGCCACCCGTGGCTACCCGAGGAGATCGCCAAGCTCGTCGCCGACGCGAAGGTGCCCGACGGCAAGCGCTTCCTCGAGTCGTTCGCACCGGCCGACTTCGTCGAGCCCGGGGTACCCAGCGGACGTCCGGAGCTCGATGCGGCGCTGCGTCAAGCCGCGGCGGCCACCGGGCTCACGCTGCATTTCGATCGCACGGACGGCAAGCACGGCGGCAGCGACTACCGCGGCTTCGCGCGGCGCGAGATTCCGTTCGTCCGCTTCTTCGGGAACTTCTTTCCCGCCTACCACGAGCCTGCCGATCGCGCCGACGCTCTCGACGTCGCCCAGGTCCAGCGCGTCGCCCGTCTGGCGTTCGTCACCGCCCGGGAGCTGGCGAACCGGTAGGCAGGCCTCGGACACCGCAGGCGGACGCGGCGCGTCCCCGCATCGTCGCCGGCAGCGCCCGCCCTCTAGTGCGACTCCCGCGGCGGACCGTCGAGCGCGACTTCGGCGTACCAGCCGCGGTCGACGATCGTCGTGCCGTACGGCGCCGAGAGCCGCTGCATCAAGGCGATGATCTCGCGTGACCGCTCGGCATTGGCCAGCCGAGGCACACCGTAGAGCGGCCCTTCGTCGTCGATGGTGAACGGCACGAGCTCGACCCGCTTGAGCTTCGCCTCGTGGAAGGTCATCCGCACCACGACCCCCTCGAAGATCCGGACCGGGTCGCGGCGATCCCACACCGAGAGGTTGGTCGGCCGCTCGATCTCGCCGTCGCGCTGGTGGATGAGGTCGATCGGGATCTTGTCCGGCGTGCGGTACTGGTAGATGAAGTTCGACAAGCTGTAGAAGATCGGCCGGCCCTTGTAGATCTCGATCCCGCGCAGCACGTGCGGCCCGCTGCCGAGCACCAGCGCGGCTCCGGCGTCGACGGCGCGCCGATAGATGAGCTCGTCGTTCGGCGGCGTCCGGTCCTGGATGCCGTACGCCCGATGGTGGCTCACGTCGTGGTTGTGCAGCGAGACCATGACGACGTCGTGATGGCGCGTCGCGAGCACCACGTCGTCTTCGAACTGCTCGACATCGGCGAGCAGCGGCCCTTCGACCGTCTCGCTGCCCCCGCCGGGCTTCGCCACCAGGATCTCGCCCGGGTCGATCGTCGAGAGACAGGGCGCTGCGGCATCGCCGCAACGGTACCGGTTCGTCCAATAGCGCATCGTCGACAGCAGCGCGAAACGGGTCAACCGGCTCTGCGGTCGCACCGTCGCCGGGGCGCGCGCCGCGGCGAGCGTTCGCCCCGCTCCGGCGTGGTCGATGCTCGCCCGATCGAGCGCCGTCAGGCATTCGGCGAGCCCTTCGGGCCCGAAATCGAGCGCATGGTTGTTGGCCAGGCTCACCAGATTGATGCCGATGGCGGCGACCTCCCAGGCGAACTCCGGAGGGGTGCGGAAGTTGTAGAACGGCCGTTGCAGCTCGGGCCGGCTGTTGATCGAGAACTCGAGGTTGCCGTAGGCGATGTCGGCCTCCTGCAGGATCCGCAGGAGGTTGCGGTGATCCGGCTCCGGCAGTTGGCTGATCTGCTGATTGAAGATCATGTCGCCGACGGCGGTGACGACGACGTCGCCCGGCTCTTCGCGCAACAGGGCGTCGATCCGCGCGTCCCAGTCGACCCTCTCGGCCGGCGCCGGCGGGTGGATCCGCCGGTGCTCGACCGAAAGTCGGGCATCCCAGGTGAGCTCGCCCGCCCGGGTTCGCGGCGTCTCGACCGGAGCCGCGGTGCGAGGCGGAGCGCCCGCGCCGCCGAGCACCAGGGCCAGCGCCGATCCAGCGGCAACACGCGTCAGAGCGATCATCGTCCCCCCTCCGCACGGTGCACGGGCGGCACGACCTGCCGCGTCTCGAGGTCGAACACTTCGCCGGGGAGGAGCAGGTGGACACGCAGGTCGTGAACGCCGAGCGAGTCTTGTCCGCTCTCGCTCTCTCGTCGATCGACGGCGGCGCCGCGCGCGTCGATCACGATGACCGCGCTGCGGCCCATCACCTCGAACGTCCGATCGGGCCGGACCCAGATCGCGGTGTCCTCGTCGATCCCCACGCCGAGCTCCTCGGGGTGCTCGAGGATCACCGAGAGCAGACGGTTCTCCCGCTGCCGGGCGAGAAAGTGCTGGTCGAGCACCACCCCGGGGAGAAAGCCGAGCCCCTCCCAGAGCTCCACGGCCCGCGTGCGAACGACCTTGAAGTCGCCCTCGCCGGTGAGCATCCGCGGGCTCTGGCACGCCGTGCCGGCCGAGGTGCCGCCGATGACCGCGCCTTCGGCGTGCGCCCGGCGGATCGCGGCGAGCACCGGGCTGCCGGAGAAGGCCGTGGCGATGCGCACTTGGTCGCCGCCCCCGAAGAAGATGCCGCGCGCCCGTGCCGCCGCCGCGACGAGCTCCGGCTTGCGGGCGTCGGCCGGACGGTGGATCTCGAGCGACACCACGTCCTTGCAGCCCAGCTCCCGAAAGAGCTTGACGTAGTACTCGCCGGTGTCGGGCTCGCTCGACGCGGTCGGCACGACGGCGATCGGCGCCTCCACGCCGCCGGCGAGCTCGACGAACTTCCGCATCGCCTCCGGCGGTTTCTCGCCACCGCCGATCAGTACCAGCGACCCGGCCGTCGGCGCAGTCGCCGACACCGGCGCTTCCATCGCCGCCAGCGGGACCGCGGCTCCCAGCATCGAGAGGACGACCACCGTCCTTGCCGCCCATCGCATCATGTCGTCTCCCTGGAGAACGAAGGGGCCCGCTCCGTCGTCGGAGGGGCCCCTCGGAATGGTGCGGAGGCGGCGAGGTCGCCGCCCCCGGTGCGTCCCCTGTCCGTCGCCTAGAACTCGAAACGCAGACCGGCGCGGATCTCGCGTGGGCGCTCGATCTGGTACGCCGTGCCGAAGTCCGAGCGCGGCGTCCAGGTTCCACGCGACAGGCGATAGGTGCCGTAGCGGTTCCAGGTGTCGACCACGGTGTCCTCGTTGAGGGCGTTGAAGACCTCGACCGAGGCGGTCATGTGCATCGCCTCGCCGAGCTTGGTGCCCCACGCCAACCGCAGGTCGATGAGCTGACGGTCGGGCAGCTGCTCAGAGCCACGCGGCACCAGGTTGATGTCCCGTCCGGTGAGCCAGTTGTAGTCGAGCCCGGAGACGCGGCCGTACGGCGTCCAATACCAACCGGAAAGGAAGGTGTACTGACCGCTCGCCTGGAAGCCGAGCGGCAGGTCGACGGCACCGGAGAGCTTGACCTCCCATTCGCTGAACGAGAGGTCGAGCTTGCCGTCGGCGTTGTAGAGGCCGTTGATGTCGCGGTACTCGTTGGCGTACCCGTTGTTCTTGCGGATGTTGCCGTTGAGGTCCGTCCACACCACCGAGCCACGGGCCGACCAGCCATGAGCGTAGCGACGGTCCATCCGCAGCGTCGCCGACCGGAAGTCGCGATAGGCACCGTTGTCGGTGGTCAGCACCCAGTCCTGCTCGGAGACCAGGTCGTAGATCGGGAAGGTCCCACCGGTCAAAGGGTTCGTGCCGGTGTAGAGCTCGTAGTCGTTGTTCGCGTTGACCATCGCCATGATGCTGCGGAAGCGGCGGTCGGCGAGATCGATGCCGATGACCATGGTGTCGCCGACCTGCTGCTCGAAGGAAAGCAGCGTTTCGTCGACGTACGGATGGTCGATCGCCCCCATCCGCGCCGCGACGGTGGTCGCGGTGTCGCAGTCGTCATAGGCGCCGGTGTCGGAATCGAAGTAGCAATCCTGGTCCGGGACCACCGCCTTGCCGGAAGCCTCGCGGTCGAAGAGGTAGGTGTACATCTTGTCGTGGTAACGGCCGAAGTGCACCTTGATCGCCGTCCGCGCGTCGCCGCGCACGTCCCACACCAGCCCGATGCGCGGGTCGATGAACGACTCGTCGTAGACCTTCGAGTCGCCGTGCCCGGACTGCCACCCGCCCTGGTACGAGCCGAAGCGGACGCCGGCGTTGATGGTCACGCGGTCGAGGCGCAGCGAGTCCTGGGCATAGAGCGCCAGGCCGTCGTACTTCGGATGCGCCCGGTACTCACCCCAGCCACGCTCCTTGTAGTAGGCGCCGCAGCTCGGGTTGGCCAGGTAGGCCGCGAACGAATCGCAGGAAGACGAGTCGTCGTAGTAGGTGAACCCGCCGTTGCGCAGCCAGAGGTCGGAGGACTTGGCCCGCTCGATCAGTCCACCGAACTTGAAGCTGTGGGAGTCGGCATCCGCGAACAGGCCGTCCTTGAACCAGCTCCACGAGCCGTCGAGGGTCATGATCGAGCGGTGGTTGAGCTCACGGATGTCCTGGTTGACCCAGGCGATGCCCGTGTTCTCGTCGATCCGCCCCGGCGTGTTCTCGCCGTGGTACGGCAGATAGTCGTCGCGGCCGTCATAGCCGGTCAGACGGAGGTTGGCGAAGTTGTTGGGGTTGACCAGGGCCTCCCAGCCGAGGGAGATCGAGACGCCCGGCGCCTTCTGCTTCGACGAGGCTTCGGCGAGCGTCTCGGAGCTGATGCCGCGGCGCTCGTTGACCACCGAATCCCACTCCGTCATCAGCGAAATGCGGTTCGACTCGTTGGCCTGCATGGTCAGCTTGCCGAGCACGCGCGGGATCTTCCGGTCCGAGGTGGCCAGCGCGCCGAGCGGCGTGGTGATCGACTGCTGGTACTCGCCCGAAATGAAGTACCAGAGCTTGTCCTGGATCAGCTTGCCGCCGAGGCTCGCGGTGTAATCGGAGAACTTGAACTCCTGCTGGGCGCCGTTCGGGTCGTTGTTGCTCACCCACGAGGCCGGCTCGTAGTAGACCTCGATCCCGCCCTTGGTGACGTTGCCGCCCGACTTGGTCACGCCGTTGATCACGCCGCCGGTGTAGCCGCCGTACTCGGCGTTGGCGCCGAGGCCGCCGATCTGGATCTCTTCCATCCACTGGATGCTGGGGAGGATCCAGTGCTGACCGGCCGCCGCGTCGGCGACGTTGACGCCGTCGAGGGTGAAGGCGTTCTGGCTTTCGGTGGTGCCGCCGTAGGCGAGCATCGCGCTGCCGCTGCTCGACGTGTAGTCGGCGTTGACGCCGGGAGCGGACTTGATGATCGCGTAGTAGTTCCGCGGCAGCGGCTGCTTCTCGATGAACTCGGCGTCGAAGTTCGTGGCGACCGAGTTGTTCACCACGCTGATGACCGGCGCCGCGCCGCTCACCGTGATGGTCTCGGAGACCGACGAAGCCGGCAGCTCGAGATCGATGCCGAGCGCCGAGCCGAGGCGCACGCGCACGCCCTCACGGCTCACCGTGAGGAATCCGTCGAGCTTCGCTTCGATCACATAGGCGCCGACCGGGAGCGACGGGAAGCGGTAGCCGCCCTTCTCGTCGGTCACCGCGGACGCCTTCCCGCCGATCAGCGCGTCGGAGGTGACGGTGACGGTGGCGCCGGGCAGCGCTTCGCCGCCGGTGGCCTTGACCGTGCCCTGGATGCTCCCGGAAACGGTGCCCTGGGCCAGCGCGGCTCCGGACAGACCGGCGAGCAGGATCAGCATTCCCGCGACAATCCTCGAACTTCCTATCATGGCTCCTCCCTGCCGGGGCTGCAGAAATCCCGGTTCCGGCGCCCCGTTGCCAGTTCCTGGGAATCGAAAGACCAGAAGGCGCGCGTCCATCAGTCCTCTCCCTTCATCGCCGAGACCAGATCCCGTCCGGCCGCCTCGACATGGCGGCGCAGGGCCTGTTCGGCGGCCTCGGGGTCGCGGGCCGTCAGGGCGCGCACGATCGCCTCGTGCTCGTCGTTGTCGGTGGCGTCGCGGGCCGGTGTCGAGGCCCGCGCGACGCGCGGAATGTTGCTCCAGAGCATCGTCGGAAACGCCGCCCAGAGCTGGGCGAGCGTGCGGATCAGGTAGGAGCGCCGGCTGGCCGTGAAGATGCCGGCGTGGAATCGGCGATTGAGCTCGCGGTAATCGGGAAGCTCGCTGGGCATCTTGCAAGCGATCATCCGCCGGTGAAGGTCGGCGAGCTCACGGACCTCGTCGTCGGTGATCGCGGCGGCGGCATAGCGCGCCGCCAGGCCTTCGACGAAGACGCGACAGGCGTACAGATCCTCGACATCGGACACCGAGAATTGGACCACCCGCGCGCCGCGGTAGGGCATGTGCTCGACCAGCCCTTCGGCGGCGAGTTGACGCAGCGCCTCCCGCACCGGCATGTGCGAGACCCCGAACTGCGCCGCCAGCCTCTCCTGGCGCAGCCATTCCCCGGGGGCCACCTTCCCCTCGAGGATCTCGGCGCGAACCTGTTCGGCCACCCAATGGGCCAACTGCCGGTGACTGGGAGCGTTGCGGCTGGGAGCCATGGTGGATCTTCGATATTAGATATAAAATCGAATGCGCCCCCGAGCCTGCATCAAGCCCGGCTCCGAGTCAAGAGGTTGCGCACGACAACGGAAACGGCCGGCGGGTCGCCGCAGACGACCCCCGTTCGGCCCCTTTTCTGACCCACTACAATGGCCGCCATGCGACTTTCGCGCTTCGCCTGGACCGTTCTCGCCTGCAACCTCGCCGTGGTGCTCTGGGGCGCCCTGGTCCGTGCCACCGGCTCCGGGGCGGGCTGTGGCGCCCACTGGCCGCTCTGCAACGGCGAGGTCCTGCCGCGCGGTGCGACCTTCGAGACGATCGTCGAATGGTCGCACCGGGCGAGCTCGGGGGTGGCCCTCGTGCTGGTTCTGGCGCTGGTCGTCGCCGTCTTTCGCTCCCGTCCCGCCGGCTCACCGGTCCGCTGGGGCGCCGCCCTGTCCGGACTGCTGATCCTCACCGAGGCGGCGGTGGGGGCCGGGCTCGTGCTCTTCCGCCTCGTTGCCGACAACGCCTCGATGGCGCGCGCCATGTTCATGGCCGTCCACCTCGTCAATACCTTCCTGCTGCTCGCTGCCCTGGCTTTGACCGCACACTGGGCCGGCGGGCGCGCGCCGCTCCACCTGCGCGGAGGCGGGTCGACGCTCGTCCTCGCACTCGCCGCCCTCGGTGGCACCCTGGTCGTCGGCGTCAGCGGAGCCGTCGCGGCGCTCGGCGACACGCTCTTCCCGGCCGAGAGCCTGGCCCAGGGGCTGGCCCTCGACCTCTCTCCCACCTCCCACCTGTTGATCCGCTTGCGCCTCCTCCACCCGACGTTCGCCTTCGTCGTCGCGGCGCTGCTGCTGCTCGTCGCCTTCCGCCTGCCCGATCGCGCCGCCAGCCCGGCCCGCGCCCAGCGTTGGGCGACCGCGTTGATCGCCTTCACGCTGCTTCAGGTCGTCGCCGGGGTGGCGAACGTCGCGCTCCTCGCCCCGGTCTGGTTGCAGATCGTTCACCTGTTGCTGGCCGACCTGGTCTGGCTTTCGGCGGTGCTGCTCACCGCCGAGGCGTTGGCAGTCAAACAGGAGCCGCTCGGCGCCTAGCCTGCATTTCTCACCGCGTTCCGTCGCGAGGCGGAGCAGGCGCACGGAACAGGACATCGAGCCGACCGAGCGCCAGCGCCGAGCCTGCGATCGCAGCAAGCTCAGCGCCGCGCAGCAGACGCGGTCAGATGGCGACGCCGCGGCAGCAGCGGGGCGAGAAATGGGGGCTAGCGACGGTTCCGCGACCGCGGCTCAGGCGCGCGCCGCGTGCGCGCCGCGGCGCAGCGACTGGACGAGCAGGAAGAGCGCCAGCGTCGCCAGGATCGCCGCCGCCGCACCGTTGACCGCCTCGACCCCCAGGCCGTGGCTGGCCGCGAGATTGCCGGCCGCCAGGCGGATGAGCGCCCAGAGCGTGATCGTCAGCACGAAGAGCATCGGCAGGAGGGTGAAGAGGTACGGCTTCTTCTCGTGGCGCAACCAGACGGTGAGCGAGAGCAGCGTGAGGGCGGCGAGCAACTGGTTCGAGGCACCGAATAGGGTCCAGAACTTCACCCACGCCCCCGTGCCGCTGAACAGCAGGAAGTAGAGCGGCAACGCCATCGTCAGCAGCGTCGCGGCGAGCGCTCCGATCCGACCCTGCCAGCCGAAGAGCTCCTGCAGCAGGTAGCGCCCGAGGCGGGTGCAGACGTCGAGCGTGTCGAAGACGAAGGTCGAGAAGGCCATCGCGCCGAAGGTCACGGCGAAGGCGAGATGGTCTTCGCCGATCAACAGCGTCATGAAGCGCCCGATTCCGTTGCCGTAGATGGTGCCTGGTGCCAGCCCCTTGATCTCCGCCGGCGCCGCGATCATCACCGTCACCAGGGCGATCACGGCGACGAACCCCTCGGCGAGCATCGCCCCGTAGCCGACCGCATGCATGTGCGACTCGCGGTCGATCTGCTTGGAGGTCGTCCCCGAACAGACCAGGCCGTGGAAGCCGGAGCACGCCCCGCAGGCGATGGTGACGAAGAGGAACGGGAAGAGCGAACCGGTCAGGCCGCCGATCTCCCAGGCGCGGAAAACCGGCATCTTCACCTCGTAGCCGCCGAAGAGAATGCCGATCGTCCCGAGGGCCAGCGCCGAATAGAGCACGTAGCCGCCGAGGTAGCCGCGCGGCTGGAGCAGCGCCCAGACCGGCGTGACCGAAGCCACGGCACAGTAGACGACGATCAGCACCGCCCAGGTCCGGTGATCGAGGACGAGCAGCGTCGAGAGGCGCGTTCCCATCCAGGCCACCGCGAAGGTCGCCGGGACGAAGATCACCGTGGAGAGCCAGAGCGGCGGCTTGAGGAACCGTTCGACGATGCCGAGGACGATCGAGAGCCCGAGGTACATCACGCTGGCGATCGCCACGGCCCCGCCCGGGTGGAACGAGACGCCCCCCTGCTGCAGCTCCTCGGTGCCGGCGACGAAGGTCCCGGCGGTGATGTCGGCGAAAGCGACGATGACGTAGACGAGCGCGATCCAGATGAACGCCATGATCGCCCGCCCGGCCGCACCGCCGAGGTGCTCGCGGGTGATCTCGGCGATCGAGCGCGCACCGTGGCGCACCGAGGCGGCGAGCGCCGCGAAGTCGTGCACCGCGCCGATCAGCACCACGCCGAGGCCGATCCACAGCAGGCACGGTCCCCAGCCGAAGGCCTGGGCCGCGAGGATCGGTCCGGCGATCGGACCGGCGGCGGCGATCGCCGAGAAGTGCTGGGCGAAGAGGTACGAGCGCGAGGTCGGCACGAAGTCCACGCCGTCGCTCCGGGTGTGTGCCGGCGTCGCACGGCCGTCGTCGACCCCGAGCTGGCGGGCGATCCAGCCGCCGTAGAGCGTGTAGGCGAGCGCGAGCAGCGCCAGGAAGCCGATGGCGAGAAGCGGCAGGCTCATCCTCTCCTCCTTACTTCGAGCTGTGGTGCGAGAGCACCCGACGGAACCCCGAGGCACCGGCGATCACCGCCGCGACCCCGCCGCCGATCGCCAGCAGACCGGCGAGCGCCCGCGCGTGGTCGATGGCCGCAGCGTCACGCGCCTCGGCGAGCAGACGCAGCGGCCCGGCGTCGTGCGGAATGGTGAAGAGCCCGACGGCGGCGAGCAGGAAGCCGATCGCCATCGTCTGCATCGAAACCGGCGCGCGGTGCGGCCGGCCGGCAGCGCGACCGATGACGCTGCCGCTCCACGAATACGAGCAGTAGATCGCCGCCCCCAGCACCAGCCAGCCGACGAACCGCCACCACGAGGCCGGCGGCAGGTAGACCATCAGAAAGATGCAGCAGGCGGCACCGAGCATCGGCACCAGCCAGGGACCCCCGGGGACGCGGAAGGCACGGCGCCGGTGCGGATCCTTGTGACGCAGCACCGTCACCCCGATGCACACCAGCAGGAAGGCGAAGAGCGTCCCGATGTTCGTCAGCTCGACGACCTCGTTGATGTTGGCCACGGCCGCGAAGACGGCGACGAACCAGCCGGTCAGCCAGGTGGTGACGTGCGGCGTGCGGTAGCGGGGGTGGATCTTCGCCGCCCAGCCCGGCAGCATCCCGTCGCGCGCCATCGAGAAGAAGATGCGCGGCTGGCCCATCTGGAAGACGAGCAGCACCGAGGTGGTGGCGAAGACCGCGCCGAGCGAGATGACCAGCGCCGGCCAGTTCATGCCGAGCGCCGAGAAGGCGGTCGCGAGCGGCTCGGCGGTGCCGAGCTGGTTCCACGGCAGCATGCCGGTGAGCACCGCGGCCACCGCGATGTAGATCACCGTACAGATCGCCAGGCTGCCGAGGATGGCGATCGGCAGATCGCGCTCGGGGTTGCGCGTTTCCTCGGCTGCCGTCGAAACGGCGTCGAAGCCGATGTAGGCGAAGAAGACCAGGGCCGCGGCGGTGGCCATTCCCGCGAAACCGTTCGGGGCGAAGGGCGACCAGTTCGCCGGCTTGACGTAGAAGGCGCCGAAGCAGACGAAGAAGCCGATGATCGCCAGCTTCAGCCCGACCATCCAGTTGTTGAAGCCGGCGCTCTCGCGCACGCCGCGGACCAGGATCAGGGTGAGCAGCATGACGATGGCGAAGGCCGGCAGGTTGAGCACCAGCGGCACGCCGAAGAGCCGGGGCGCGTGGGTGAGCGCCTCGGCCATGCGCACGGTGGCGACCCCGAGGGTGGCCGTCGGATCCTGCCCCTGGGCCACCGCCTCTCCCACCTGGCGCGCCGCCTGGGCGGCGGTGCGGTAGTCCAGCCCCAGCCAGCCCGGCCACTCGAAGCCGAAGCCGCGCAGGAGCTCCTGGAAGTAGCCCGACCAGGAGATCGCCACGGCGATGTTGCCCACGGCGTACTCGATGATGAGGTCCCAGCCGATGATCCAGGCGACGAGCTCGCCGAGCGTGGCGTAGGAGTAGGTGTAGGCCGAGCCGGAGATCGGCACCATCGAGGCGAGCTCGGCGTAACAGAGCGCCGCGAAGCTGCAGGCCACGGCGGTGAGCACGAACGAGAGCATGATCGCCGGGCCGGCGCCGAGATGCTGGGCTCCGCCGGCCGCGGCCGTGCCGACGCTCGAGAAGATCCCGGCGCCGATCACCGCGCCGATGCCGAGCAGCGTCAGCGACACCGGCCCCAGCGTGCGCTTGAGCCCCTCCCCCGTCTCCGACGACTTGAGGATGTCGTCGAGCCCCTTGGTCCGCATCAGATCGCGCAACAGCACTCCGGCGCCTCCGTTTCGGTCGCTGAATTCGAAGCTGGCAGTCTCGCACAGCCGGCGTGCCGAGTCACCGCGGCGGCGGGCGCTCGCCCGCCGGCGACGCCTCGCGCCCCCCGGCTACCGCGGCGTGCCGGTCGTCCGGGCCGGCCAGCGAAAGACGCTCACCGCCCACTCGGCGCGATAGCGATCGTCGGGGAACTGGAAGCGGACCTCCGGCGGAGGGCCCGACCCCACCCCGATCCGTTCGGTCGCCCAGAGGTCGCCGCTGCCCTGGTCGAGGCCCGGGGAGCTGTCGATCGCTTCTCCGCCGACCCAGACCCGTGGCGAGGAGTACGGGTCGACCGGATAGTGGCGCAGCCAAGAGACCACCTGGAGCGCGTCGCCGGGGCGGGGCGCCGGCGCGAGCGCGATCGACTGCGGCTGCCACCGGTCGTCGCCGTTGAGCCCCTTGTGCTCTCGCCCGCCGATCTCCTCGGGCTCGCCCCAGGAGTGAAAGCGTCCGACGAGCGCCGGTCCGCGCACCCGCAGCCACCGCGGCCCGACTTCGAGATCTTCGCCCGGCGAGGCATCCCCCGGCGGCCGGCTCGCGGCGCGACGCACTTCGGCATCGGCCCGCTCCCGACGATCGGCCGGGAGACCGGAGAGACGTTCCACGTCCACCACCACCGAGAGGTCGGCAAGCTTGTCGCGTTCGCGTTCGAAGCGCACCGCGCCGGCATCGCGCCACTCGCTGAGCACGACGTGGTGGCGCGGCAGCAGGCCGCGGGCCGCGGCTTCGGCCAGCAGGACGTCGAGCGTCGTCGGTGTCACGCTGCAGTGCACGTAGTCGAAGCCGGTGCCGCCGCGCCAGGCGAGGGCCAGCATCGCCGGCGCGAGGAGGGCGAGCGCCGCGCCGCGCCGCAGCCGCGCCGCGATGCGCTGCGCCAGGACGGCCACCGGCAGCGCCGCGGCGAGGGCGAGCGGCTGCAGCAGCGGCACGAAGTTGTTCGCCTTGAAGTGCGCCGTGACGACGAGGTAGAGGCCGACGAAGGCGAAGGGCGCAACCAGGCTGACGGCACGCGCCAGGCCGAGCGGCGACCGCCGTCGCAGGTCGCGCAGCGCGATCGCGCCCCACAGGAGCAGGCCGAACGCGGCCAGGGCGGCGACGAGAGGACCGAACGTCGTCCCGTCGCGCAGCCATTCGGCGAGCTGCGCGACCGCGGCGAGTCGCGTCTCGCTCCCCTGCTGCTCGCGATGAGCGTAGAAGCGGAAGATCGTCTCGAGGTCCTCGAGGAAGAAGAGCTGCGAGGCGTTCAGCAGGGCGATCAGGGCGAGGCCGACGGCGGTCGCGGCCGGCACCCAGCGCCGCAGCACCTCCGGCCGGCGGATCTGCGTCGACACGACGATCGTCGCCGGGACGGCGAGCGCCACGCCGGTCTGCTTGCAACTGAAGGCGAGGGCGATCGTCGCCGCCATCGCCAGATAGCCCGCTCGACTCGGCGCGACCGCGGCATCGACGATGCACAGGACCGCAAGGGCCCAGGCAAAAGCCAGCGGAGCGTCGGGCTTGAAGACCGCCGAGGCGTGCAGGTGCCAGGGCGACACGGCGAGCAGGGCGGTCGCGGCGAGCGCCGTGCTCCGGTCGAAGAGTCGGCCGGCCAACAGGAAGAGCGCGAACAGCGTCGCCGTTCCCATCAGGACGTGACTGCCGCGCGCCACCCGCAGCCCGGCGGGTGTCAGGTGTTCGCCCTGCGAACCGGCGAACGAGGCGCCGACGAGCGGCGCCAGCCGCTCGGCCACCGCCAGGAGCGCCGCCTGCGGCGCCCAGGTCACGGCGGGATAGAAGCCGTTCATCCCCTGGGGAGCCTGGCCGCTCACCAGCGCGCTGACGTTGCGGACGTTGTACTGCTCGTCGTAGAAGCGCCCCTCGTCGGCCCAGAAGAAGGCGTACCAGAAGTCGAGGGCGGTGGCGGCGACGAGCAGCAGGACGAGCGCCAGCCGCGGCACGCGAGCCAGCTCGCGCCAGGGCGCGAGAATGCGCCGCAGCATCAGGAGAGGCTCACCCGGCCGGCGGCGAGGCGCACGCGCGCGGTCACAGTCCGAGACGCTCCGGATCGCCGGCCGGCCGCGGCTCGCCGCGCGAGACGACCACGGCCGCCGCGAGATCGCCGGTGACGTTGAGCGTCGTGCGGCACATGTCGAGGAAGCGGTCGACGCCGAGGATGACGCCGATCCCTTCGACCGGCACGCCGACCTGGCCGAGGATCATCGCCACCACCGGAATCGAGCCAGCCGGTACGCCGGCCGTGCCGACGCCGCCGAGGATGCAGACGAAGAGCACCAGCGCCTGCTGGGCGAGCGACAGATGCACGCCGTAGAACTGCGCCAGGAAGAGCACGGTGACCCCCTCGAAGAGCGCCGTGCCGTTCTGGTTGGCCGTCGAGCCGACGGTGAGCACGAAGCGGGCGACCTGGGGCGGTAACCGCAGCTTCTCCTCGGCGACCCGCAGCGCCGTCGGCAGGGTCGCGTTCGAAGAGGCCGTCGAGAAGGCGGTGATCATCGCCTCCTCGACGCCGCGGAAGAAGACGCGCGGGCTCATCCCGCCGAGCAGCCGGACGAGCAGCGAGTAGACGACGAACTGATGGATCGCCAGGGCCAGCACCACGACGCCGACGTAGCGGGCGAGCTGTACGAGGATCTCGACGCCGACCTCGGCGGTGAGCGAGAAGAGCAGCGCCGCCACCCCCACCGGAGCGAACGAGATGACCACGTCGACCAGGCGCATCGTCACGTCGTAGAGCCCCTGGATCCCCTCCTCGAGGCGCGCGGCCGCATCCGTTTTCACCAGCGACAGCCCGACGCCGAACATCAACGAGAAGAACATCACGGCCAGCATGTCGCCGTCGGCCGCGGCGCGCAGCGGGTTGGCCGGCACGAGATCGGTGAGCAGCTCCATGCCGCTCTTCGGCGCCGCCGCCTTCGCCAGCACCGCGGAACGGTCCGCGGCTCCGGCGGTCATCCGCGCGCGCGTCGCCTCCGACATCCCCTCGCCCGGCCGCAGCAGGTTGACCAGCGTCAGCCCGAGGACGACGGCGATCGCCGACACGACGACGGTGTAGGCGAGCGTCTTCATTCCGACGCGCCCGAGGCTCTTCAGGTCGCCGAGCCCGGTGATGCCGAGCACCAGTGCCGAGAAGAGGAGCGGCACGACGAGCATGAAGAGCAGCCGCAGGAAGACCTTTCCGATCGGCTGGGCGACGTAGGAGAGGACGAAGGCGAGGCGTGGATCGCCGGCCAGGAAGGCGTGCGCGGCGAGGCCGAGGACGACGCCGGTCGCCATCCCGAGGAGCATCCGCGTGTGCAAGGGGAGGCGGACCCGTCGCACGGCGGGCACAGCAGCGGGAGTGGACATGGCGGCGCGAGGATACGGGCGCGCTTTCGCGCCTGTCAACGCGCCCGGCGGCCGCCGGATCGGCTCCTTGGCGCCGCTCGCGCTTTCTGGCACATTGGAGCCGGTCCGATGACTCGATTCCTGCCGCTCCGCCGCGGTGCCGCGTTCGATGCCGCGATCCTGGTCGCCAACCTCGCCCTGGTGCCGTGGCTCGCCACGGCGGCGGCGCAGGAGGGCGTGACCGCTGGCGGGCTGCTGATCGGAGCCTGGGGCTCGCTCGCCGCCGGCGCCTTCCTCAAGCGCGTCCCTCTCCAGGCACGACTCCGCCTTCGACCGGCGAGCGAGCCGCCGGCAGGAACGGCCGCGCTGGTCGGCGCTTTCGTCCTGCTCGTCATGCACCTGGGGCTCGCCGCCACGCTCCTTCTCGCCGGCAGCGAGGCGATCAGCGGCCGGACGACCGGCGTGCCGGCCATCCTTTCCGTGGCGCTCGGCTGGCTGCCCACGGCACTCTTCGCCGCCGCGCTGGTGCCCTCGGCCTCCGGACGGACGTCGCCCTGGCGCGCCAAGCCGGCCTGCGAGCTCGGCGCCGACCTGCTGCTCGGCGCCGGCTCGGTCGTCGCGCTCGGCTGGTGGGATGCCGCCATCGCCCCGCAACTCGCCGCCGCCCGGCCGGCGAGCCCGTGGCTCGCGCTCCTCCTCGTCGTCCTGCTCACCGTTCCCTTCGCGATCTTCTACCTCGCCCCGCGACTGCTCTTCCTCGCCGAGGACTACCGCTCGCCCGGAACCTGGATCGGTGCCGCCCTCGCCATGCTGCCGCTCGCCTGGCGACTCGTCTTCTGACCTCCAGGCTCAGGGTGCGGCGGCTCCGCAGGTCGCGAAGGCGTGGAGATCCACCGCCGGCGGGAACGGATGACCCGGCAGGTTGTGGCGGGTCCACACGCGGTCGCCGACGAGATCCTCCACCCGCAGCTCGACGTCGAGATCGGTGAGCCCGGCGGCGAACGCCCAGTACGACTGGGTGAGCGAGCAGCCGTCGAGCACCTTGACGAGGATCTCGGCGTTGCCGGGGGTGAAGAACCAGAAGAAGCCGCTCTCCGGGCCGAGGCTGCGCGCGTGGCCGGCCCCCTGGCCGCCGTGACCATCGGCCCAGTGCACCGTCGCACGGAAGCGACCGCCGCCGAGGCAGAGGACATTCTCCGTCGGCTCGCAATGGGACTCCCCGGGCGTCGGCGCCGGGAGCTGGATGACGAAGAGGCGCCAGTGTCCCGGCGCGCCGCTCATCGAGGGACTGCCGGTACCGTGCTGCGCGTCGAGCTCGACGTGGAGTGCCGGACCTTCCTGCCAGGTCTCGCCCGCATCCTGCGACACGAGCTGCCGCAGCGAAGCGGCGCCGGCGAGCAGATGCACCGTGTCGCCCGTGACCCAGAGCTCGGGGATGCCGGCGAGCGGGATCGAGGCGGCCAGGGTGGTGAAGTGCCGGCCGTCGGCGCTGCGCGCGAGCTGCACCGACGAGGTGCGCGGCACCGCCATGAGCCAGGTGCCGTCGGCGAGCCGCGCCACCGTCGGATCCGCCGCGACGCCGCCGTCGAGCGCAGCGCCCTCGCGGGTGAAGTGGATGCCGTCACTTCCCACCGCACTTTCGATCGACGGGTGGGCCGGCGACGGCTCGAGACCGAAGTCGCCCTTGAAGAAGAGGCGATAGCGGCCGTCCGGCAGGCGCACGATGTCGGGGTCGACCGCGTGTCCGTCGAAGGCGCCGTCGAGCCGCACGCAGTCGAAAGGCACGAGATCCCCATCGCCACTCAGCCGGGCGATGTGGATGCCGTGCCGACCCGGCTCGCCGCTGACGAAGTAGACCCAGGTCTCGCCGTCCGGGCGCTCGATGCCGTCCGGCACCGAGGCGGCCGCCAGAGGCGGGCGGCCGGTGCCGAGGAAGGTGAGGCCATCGGCGCTCGTCGCCATCGCCACGTGGTGGTCGCGCGGGCCGCCGGCCGGCGGCGGATCGTCGACCGTCGAACGACAGTCGTTCGGATAGTCGGCCGGGAAGTCGGCGCGCAGCGACGCCGAGGTGCCGAGCGCCAGGCTGAGGACGAGGGCGGCGAGCAACGCGAGCGAGAGGCCGGGCTGGGTTCGTCGCGACATGGGAGGACACCTCCGTGCGGAGCGCGACGTCACCGCAGCACGCGGCAGCGACCGCCCCGCTGCTTCCTGACGACGGAGCGGCCGGCGGGATTACCGCACCGATGTGGTAAACCTGCGGTGCGCCGCCTCGTCAGGAAGGTGTGGCCGCCCTGCGGGCTCACCCGCCGGCCGCGGCCGGAGACCGCCGACGTGGACGGAGCGCTCGACAGCATGGGGATCCTGGCCACCGCTGGCCTCACCGAGGCCGAGCTCGAAGAGCTCCTGCCGCGCCTGCAACGGCCGGTGCTGCGCCTGCTGCTTTCCGAGCTCGGCGATCTCGCCGATCTCGAGACGGCCGAATCGCTCACCCAGGAGTGCTTCCTGCGGGCCTTTCGGCATCGCGCCCGATTCCGCGGCGACGGCTCCCCGGAGGGCTGGATTCTGCGCATCGCCGCCAATCTCGCCCGCGACCACCGCAAGAGCCGCGCGCAGCGCTTCTGGCGGCGCCTGCTGCGAATCGAGGCGCGCGACGACGAGACGGATCGTCACGGTCAACCCATGCCGCCGCTCGATCCCGCCGATGCCACGCCGAACGCCGAGCATCAGCTCCTGCACCGCGAAGCGGCCGAGCGCCTGCGGCGGCGCGCCGCCGCGCTCCCGGAGCGCCAGCGGCTCGTCTTCCACCTGCGTTTCGTCGAGGAGATGCCGCTCGAACGGATCGCCGCCACGCTCGGACTGGCCACCGGCTCGGTCAAGAGCCACCTGTCCCGCGCTGTCGCGACACTGCGGCGCGATCTCGCCGATTGAGCCGAGAGATTCCAGGAGAGACCATGGAGCGCCTTCCGTCCGACCGCCATCTCGACGACCCGGCCTTCCTGTCCGCGCTCGCCGACGACGTCCCGACCGAAGCCGCTGCCCACCTCGAGCGGTGCGCTTCATGCCGCCGGGAGCTCACGCGGTTTCGCGCCGCGATCACCGCTCACCGGGAGAGCCTCGACGGTGTCGCCGAGCGCGCGGAGGGCCGCCTGGGGGCCGAGCGCCAAGCGATCCGCGTGCGGTGGAACGCCGAAGCCGGTCGGCAGCGTCGCCTCCGCGCGCTGACCTGGGCCACCACCGCGACGGCCGCGCTGCTCGCGGTCGCCATCGGCCACCCGTGGTGGCGGGTCGAGCGGCTCCGGGAGCCTCACACGATGCGGGAGACACCGCTCGCCACCGCAACCCTGGCCTCCGCCGCGGCATCCGCGGCGAGCGACGCCGATCTGCTGCGTCGCGCCGAGAGCGCCGTCGAACGCGGAACGCCCGCCGCTCTCGCCCCGGTCGAGGCCCTGCTCGACGAGCTCGGCGCGGCGACCTCGCGCGAGGGAGGAGTCTGATCATGCCGAACCGGTTGCGCTCGACCCTGGTCCTGCTCGTGCTGGCCGCCCCGCTCGCCGCCCAGAGCCCGGAAGGCCTGCCGCCCGGCGCACCCGCCGCGCCGTTCGGTCGACCGGCGGGCGGACGACCCGCGCCGGGCTCGTTCGGCGCGCCACACCCCTCCCCGGACCGCTGGTGGGGCGATCGACGGTTGCTCCCCGCCCTCGACCTGCCCGCCGAGCAGCTGGCGCGCCTCGAGGCGACCTATCAGAGTGCCCGGGGCGAGCTCGACGCGCTCGATCGCCGCGTCGGCGCGTCGGCGGCCGAGCTCGCTCGCCAGACTCGCGATGCCGCTCCCACGGCTGCCGCCCTCGCTCTCGCCGTCGACGCCTGGACGACCGCACGCCGCGATCTTGAGGTCGCCCACCTGCGGCTCCTGCTCACACTCCGCTCGCAACTCTCGCTCGAGCAGTGGCGTCGGCTGCGAGAGTTGCAGCGCAGCGGCCCGGCTCCGGCCGGCCCCGGCCCGCACCCGAGAGACGACTCGCGTGTCGCGCCGGAGACTCGTCCGTCGCCGAGAACGCTCCCCGAGCCGAACCTCGGTCCCCGGCCGCCCGGGCCCATCGGACCTCCCGGGGGATTCGCCCCCTCGCCGCCCGGAAACACCGGAAATCGCGCGATCGCCGCTCCCCGCGGGGTCGGGCTGCCGGCCGGACCGCCACTGCCGCCGGGTCTCTGGTGGCACGACGAGGACGGGCCGCGGCTGCCGATCGACCTCGCGGACGGCCAGCGCGAGGAGCTCGACGCGGTTTTCGCGCGACGGCGCGGCGCGCTCGAAGCCGCCCGGGCCGCGCTCGAGCGCGAGGAGCGCCTCCTCGGCCCTCGCCTCGCCGCCGAGCCGGTCGAGCTGGCGCCGGCGCTCGACCAGGTCGCGCGTGTCGCCGACGCGCGCCGCGATCTCGAGCGCGAGTTGCTCGGCCTGCGCACCGCGCTCTGGATGGAGTTGACGCCGGGTCAGCGGCAGCAGCTGCTGCAGGCGCTGCCGCCGCTGCCGCCACGAGACGGTCCGCCGCGCGACTGACGCCTCGGCCGGTCGGCGCGCCGGCGGGGGTCCCCCGCCGGCACAGCCCTCCCCGATCAGCGCAGCCGCAGCCGGACGACCACCGGGTCGTGGTCGCTCACGCGCTTGGCGTCGGCGCAGTCGGCGTCGAGATGGACGAGGTCGACCTCTGCTCCGCGCCGCAGCTCCGGGGACACCACGACGTGATCGAGCAGCTGCGACGCCCCCTCGAAGTTGAAACTGTAGCGATCGGCCTCGGGGACCCGCAGCAGCAGGTTTTCGAGCGGCGGCGCGGCGAGCGCTCGCACCGCCGGCGCATGCTCGAAGTCGTTCAGGTCGCCGAGCACGACGACACGCGCCGCCGGGTCGGCACCGAGCAGCCGCTCGACGAAGCCGCGAATCTCGCGCGCCTGCGCCTCGCGCTTGCTCGAGGTCGGGGTGCGAGGTGGCTGGACGGCACCGAACGGCCGGTCGTCGTCGTACTTCGACGACCAGTGGTTGACGACGACGAAGAGCGGCCGGCCGAGCGCGCGCAGCTCGACGACGAGCGAGCGTCGTACCCCTTCGCCCTCGCGCAGATCGAAGGCCGGCGACGTCGGCGCGACCCGGCCGGGCGAGAGCGAGAGCGCGAGCTTGCGCCCGCGACCGACCACCTCGCTCGACGCGAGCGGCCCGGGCATGCCGCCTTCGGGACCGCGGCGCACGAGCTCGGCGCGCGCCGGATCGACGAGCAGGGCGACCCGGATGTTCCCACCCGGCTGCCCTCCTTCGCGATCGAGCGCCGGGTCGATCCAGATCGCCTGGTACCGCGGGCCACCGGCGGCGACCACGCCGTCGACCACCTTCCCGAGGGTCGCCGACGAGGTGACCACCCCGTCCCCCTTCGTCGGACCCGAGTCGTCCTGGATCTCTTCGACTGCCACGAGAGCGGGCGATCCCATCCGCCGTGCGATGGCGTCGCCGATCCGCACGAAGCGCTGGGGATCGCCGGCCGCCGAGAGGTTCTCGACATTGAACGTCGCCACGGTCAGGTGACGGGAATCCGACCGCAGCGTGCTGACCTCGCCGCACGAGCGTCCACGGAGCTCGGCAACGACCGGGGCCAAGGGCAGGAGCTTGTAGTTCGAGAACGAGTAGTCGACCACCCCGACGATCGGCGAGGCGCCGCCGGTGATGCGGTCTCCGACGTCGACCGCCGGCAGCTCGGAGACGAATCGCCGCACCAGGAGCACTCGCTGAAGGTCCGGGCCGTCTTCGCCCAGACGCACGCCGCCCACGGGCGTGCGCCGGGTCGCCGCCGCGCCGTCCGGCCGCAGCACCAGCTCTCCGAACGACGAGCTCGGCCCGACGACGTCGCCGCCCGCGAGCTCGACTCGCATCCCCTCGAGGCTCTCCCAGAAATCGATCGCGTCGTCGGCGGGGGCGAATCGCGTCAGGCCGTCGCCGTCGATGCGCGAAGGAATGCGATGCATCTCGCCGAGCCGCAGCGGTGGCGGCAGGAGAGTCGCTCCGGAGGCCGGCGCGACCGCGCCTGCCCGCAGGCGGGTCACCGGGAGCCCTTTGCCCTGGGCGATCTCCTCCACCCGTCCATTGACCGAGACCGCCTGGCCCGGCGCGAGCCTGGTGGCGGCAGGCCAGGAGACGAAGACCCCCTCGGAGGTGGCGGGATCGTCGTCGGGCGTCGTCGACTCGAAGAAGAAGCCAGGATCTCGCCCCGCGCCGTCGACGGCCGTCACCACCCCGTCGACGCCAGCGAGCCACCAGCCTTCGAACGGCGAGCGATGCGCTGCCCCCTGGACGCGAGCGATCGTCGCCGGTTCGCGGTCGACCGCGAACAGCAGGAAGCTCGTCGTCTCCTGCGCCGGATTGAAGTTGTCGTCGCTGACCACGAGCAGACTGCCGCGCCCGTCCGGAAGCTCCGGCCCGAAGGCGATCCCTTCGAAGTTCTCGACATGCACCCCGAGATCGGCGAAGTCGACGAGCAGGCGCTTGTCCACCGGCACGAAGCTCGCCCCGGCCAGCGAGGCGAGGCCGGAGACGTCAGTGGCGCCGGCCAGCGAGATCTCGTAGAGGCGCACGGCGTTGCCGACGCCGACGACGAACTCGCGCTCGAGCGCCAGCAGGTGCTCGCCGTCAAGCGGCAACAGGTCGACCAGCCCACGAACGCGGTAGGCGTCGGCGCTCGCCGGCTTGCCCGCGACGGCGTCGACGAGGTAGACGAACTCCGCCACGCGGTCGCCCGCCGTGCGGTCGAAGCGAAGGATGCGCGACGGGCTCTGCTGCCCCACGTCCGCCGCCGGGCCGTCCTGCACCAGGGCGTTCTCCGTCGCGGTGAAGAGGTAGCGCGCGTCCGGGCTCAGAGCGAGGCTCTCGAGCGCCAGATTGAGCCGCACTCCGTGCGTCTCGCCGCCGGCCACGGGACGCAGCTCCTCCGGCAGGGCGAGCTCTTCGCGGAAGCGGCCGTCGGGCCCGAAGCGCGCGATGAACGGCGGTACACCCTGGGGCGCGATGCCCTCGCTCGAGAGCAGAAAGCCGCCACCGACGAGAGCGATCCCCTCTGGATCGATCGCCTTCGGCGAGTACGGCCGGTCGAGCGGTCCGGTGATCGGCAGGACCTCGACGGGCACGAGGTCGCCGTCGTCGAGCCGGCCGTCGGAGAAGTCGGGGCGCAGCCGGTAGAGCCGCACCGGACCGCGTTCCGGATGATCGCCGCGGTCGTCGCACATCGCCCAGAAGGTCCGGCTTCCGGCGTCGTAAGCCAGTCCCGAGAGTCCCCCCACCACCGTACCGCTGAACGGCAGGCCCTTGGCCAGGATGGCACGCCCACGAAACTCGAGCCCGGAAATCCGCGGAGCGGGCGACGCTGCGGGAGGGTCGAGTGGCGCGGCGGCAGCGCGGGGCACCGCCCACAGGCTGTACCACGCGACGACGGCGGCGGCGAAACGACAGAGAGAACGAACGGACATGAGCGCTCCAGGGGTGGGACCGACAGCCGCTCTCGCAGCGACCTTGTCGGCAAGCGTACCAGCCCCTCCAGGCAACCGGCGCCGGCGCGGCCCACGAGAACGGGATTCCCCTGGCGGACCTCGTCGGCGTAGGACGAACTCCACTTGTCATCCTGTGGCGCCGTCCCTAGACTGAGCCCGTCAGGCGATCTTCCCGATCCGAAAGGCGACATGGCCGACCCGACGCGCGCACCGCAAGAGTCGACGATGGCCCCACCGCACCGAGCTCTGCCGGAGCCGCGATCCCCACTGGACAGCTCATCCCGGTCCCGCGATCGCCGACCTCGGACCGTCCCGGTGGTCGATTCTCGAGCGACTCTGGTATCTGAAGGGTCGCCTGAATGATCCCGGGGGCGACGTCCCGTCTCGTCGTCTCGTGCCTCGCCGCCGCCACCTTCGCGGTCGCAGCGGTCGTCGCCGTGCTCGGACTCGACGGAAAGCCGGGCGGCGGCAGCCCGCTCGTCTGGCTGGCTGCAGGTCTACTGGGAGCAACGGTCCTCGTTCTCTATGTCGCCTCCAGGCGGCGCACCGAAGCTCGGCTGCGCGAAGCCGAAAGGAAATACCGCGATCTCGTCGAACAGTCCCCGGCCATCGTCTACCTCGACGAGGTCGGCGGTCCCTGGCGCTACCTCAGCCCAAAGGTCGAGGAGGTCCTCGGCTATCCGGTCGCCGACCTCGCGGACGGCCGGGAGCGCTGGCTCGCCCACGTCGTCCCCGAGGATCGCGACCGCGTCCGCGAACAGGTACAGGGTGAGTTTCGAGAGGGTCAGGGCGTCGGCCTCGAGTATCGGATGATCCGCCGCTCGGGCGAGCTCGCCTGGATCCGCGACGAAGCCCGAGCCGCGCGCGACCCGGACCGTGGAGCCTGGCTCCTGCGCGGCGTCGCGCACGACATCACCGCCAGCAAACGCGCCGAGATCGAACGGCAGGCCCTGCTGCAGATCATGCAGGGCCTGGTCTCCGTCACCGACCCGTCCGACTACCTCCGACTCGTCCACCAGGCGGTTCGCCGAGTCATGCTCGCGGAGAGTTTCTACACGCTCCTCCACGACCCGGTCACCGGACGATTCACCACGCTCTACGCCGACGCCGCCGCCGAGGACACCCCGCTCGACCCGGAACAGCTCGATCGCGGCGTCGCGGCTCACGTCTTCCGGGCCGACGAGGCTCTCGCCCTGGACCCTCCGGCCTTCGACCGGCTCATGGCCGACGGGGTCGTCGCCACGCCAGGACGGCCCGCCAAAGCCTGGCTCGGCGCCCCACTGCGTGGGCGCGAACGCACGCTCGGCGTCCTCGCCGTCCAGAACTACACGGCGGCGAGCCGCTACACGGAACGCGATCGCGACTTCCTCGTCTCGGTCGCCGCGCAGGTCGCCGTCGCCATCGAGCGCCAGCAGGCCGACGAAGCGCTGCGCGACAGCGAGGCCCGGTACCGACTGGTTTCGGAGAACCTCGCCGAGTCGGTCTGGACGGTCGACGCCGAGACCCTCCGCATCACCTACGCCAGCCCGTCGACCGAACGGGTTCGCGGCCTGACGCCGCAGGAGGCGATGGAGCAGACCCTCGACCAGGTGCTGACCCCGTCGTCCCTCGCCAAGGCACTGCGGCTGCTCGCCGAGCGGCCGATGGTCCCGGGGCTCCCTCCACACACCGACGAGTTGGAGCAGTACCACAAGGACGGCTCGGTGCTGCTCACCGAGGTCACCACCAGCTTCGCCCTGGACAAGAACGGTCGGATCCAGATCGTCGGCATCTCTCGAGACATCACCGAGCGACGCCGCGCCGAGGAGGCCCTGCAGCGCAGCCAGCGCAATCTCGAGATGGCGCAGGAAGTCGCCCATCTCGGCAGCTGGGAGCTCGACGTCGCCACCGGTTTCGGCGTCTGGTCCGACGAGATGTACCGCCTCTTCCGGCGCGATCCGGCGCTCGGCGTCCCGCCGCTCGACGAGTTCCTCTCCTGGGTCGCCCCAGGCGACCGTGACGCGTTGCTCGCCGCCCAGGCGCGCGCCTTCGAGCGGCGCGAGTCGGTACGCATCGAGTACCGCACGCAGATCGCCATCGGCGAGGAGTCGCACTTCGAGGCGATCCTCTCGCCGGTGGTCGACGAGGACGGCCGCCTCGTCTGCATGGCCGGCACGGCGCTCGACGTCACGCGGCGCAAGCGGGCGGAGATCGCGCGCCGGCAGACCGAGGCGGCGCTGCTCGAGAACGAGGTCCGTCTGCGGGAGGCTCAGCGGATCGCCAGCCTCGGCGTCTGGGAGCTCGATCTCAGGCGCAACCTCCTGACCTGGTCGGACGAGATCTACCGCATCTTCGGCGTCTCCCCGCAGTCATTCGCCGCGACCTACGAGGCCTTCCTCGAGCGGGTCCATCCAGAGGATCGGGAGATCGTCAACCACGCCTACACCCGCTCGCTCGCCACGCGTCAGCCCTACGAAGCCGACCATCGCCTGCTGCTCGACGACGGCACCGTCAAGTACGTCCACGAGCGCTGCGAGACCTGGTACGACGACGACGGCATGCCGCTGCGCTCGGTCGGCACGGTGCGGGACGTCACCGAGGCGAAGCTGGCCACCGAACGGATCAGCCTGCTCTCGCGCGTCGTCGAGCAGATGGAAGACACGGTGCTGATCACTGACGTCGCCGGAAGAATCGAGTACGTCAACCCGGCGTTCGAGCGCCAGTTTGGCTACTCGCGAGACGAAGCGATCGGGAGCAATCCGCGAATGCTCAAGTCGGGGCTCGAACCGCCCGAGATCTACCAGCGTCTCTGGGCCACCATCCTGCGCGGCGAGACGTTCCAGGCAGAGATGCGCAGTCGTCGCAAAGACGGCGAGCTGATCGAGGAGACAAAGACGATCACGCCGATCCGCGACGACCACGGGCGCATCGTCCGCTTCGTCGCAACCGGGAGAGACATCACGGCCCGCAAGCGGATGGAGCACGACCCGAGCGAACGGCTCAAAGAGCTCACCGGCCTGCGCCGGATCTAGCATCTGCCGCGACGGCGAGCCGACGGTCGACGAGCTCTCCCGGCAGGTGAACGCGCCGCTGCCGGCGGCCATGCAGTTCCCGGACGTCGCACGCGCGACGGTCGTCCTCGACGGCCGCGTCTGGGGAGCTCCGGCCGATCCGTCCGTGACCAAGCGATCGCTCGGCGCCGACCTCGTCACCGCCGGCACCGTGCGCGGCCGGCTCACCGTGCAGGATGCGACGGACCTCGCGTTCCTCCTGCCGGAGAAAGAGAACCTGCTCGATCGCATCGCCCACGCCGTCGGACTCTGGCTCGACCACCGCGACTCCGAGGCGATGCTGCGGGCGAGCGAGGCCCGGCACCGCCATCTCTTCGAAGCGGCGGGAACGGGGCTCGGGTCAGCATGCACCGCATCGACGATCCGCGTGACCCGACCGCCTTCGGCGGAGATGAGCGGATTCGACCGTCCGGAGGATCTCTACGACCGGAACATGATCGACCTGATCGCACTCGAAGACCGCCAGCGCGTCGTCCGCGAAACCCAGCTCAGATCCGGAGCTTCGTGGCCGCCGCCGAGCTCTGCGAAGCGAGTCTCCTCTTCGTGTGCGAGGTGGCGCTGAAGAAGCAGCTGCAGCTCGGCTTCAGTCTCGACGGATCGAACGACTCCGCTCGGCCTGAGGCGAGCGGACGGTCCCCACCTCCCGGTCGCGCCAGCCGGCCCGCCGACCTTGGCTCGTCGAGCCTGGGCTCGGCGTGCCGATCGGCGAGCGAAGAGGACTGCCCCACTCGGCTGAATGTGCACTTCCCTTCTCCCGGCGCGCTGCTAGGATGCGCCGCACTCTCACGCCGTACGAGGTCGGAGGAGGTCTCATGGGCAAGCTCGCCAGCGCGCTTCTCGCTGCGCTCTTCTGTTCGCCGAGCGCGTTCGCCTCGTTTCATCTCATGCAGGTGGAACAGGCCGCCGGCGGCGTGTGCGGGGACGCGACGCGCCAGGCGATCCAGCTTCGCATGCGCTTCGCCGGCCAGAACCTGCTCAGCGGACACGAAGTCGCCAGCTACGACGCCAACGGCGAGAACCGCATCCTCCTGCTGTCCTTCCCGACCGGCGTCGCCAACGGAACGGCCGGTGCACGCGTGCTGCTCGCCACCTCCGAGCTCGCCGCGGCGACCGGCCTCACGCCGGACTTCGTGATGGCGCAACACCTTCCCCCCGCTCGGTTGCGCGCCGGCAAGATCGCCTTCGAAGACAGCCCGGGCCTGGCGCTCTGGTCGATCTCGTACGGCGGCGTCCGCTACCTCGGAAGCAGCACCGGCCTGTTCACCAACGACGCCGACGGCGATTTCGGTCCGCCGACCGCGATCGAGCTGCCGTTCAGCTCGGCGCTCTCCCTGCGCTTCCCCGGCGCGGCCAGCGCCGCGAGCACGACGAACGCCGCCGACTACGCCCTCTCGAGCGGGCCGGCCTCCCTGACGAACAACGCGGGCGCCACGGTGACCCTCCCCTCCTGCACCTTCGGCGACGGCTTCGAGCTCGGCGACCTCTTCTCCTGGCACGGCCTGATCGGCGGCGAGTTGTGCAACGGCGTCGACGACGACGGCGACCTGGCGATCGACGAGGACTTCCCTCTCGGACAGTCCTGCTCACGCCCAGGCGGCGCGACCGGCCTCTCCACCTGCGCGCCGGACGGTCGCGGCGTGCTCTGCACGCCGTAGTCGCGGCTCGAGCTCGGCGCTAGACTCCGGGAGACGACTCCGCCCGTTGCGGAGCCCCGGCCTGCGAGGTTGCCATGAGCTCGGCGCTGCTGCTCGTCGATATCCAGAACGACTATTTCCCCGACGGCGCCAAGGCGTTGCCGGGGGCCGTCGCCGCCGGCGAGCGCGCCGCTCTGCTGCTCGCCGACGCACGGGATCGAGGTCTGCCCGTCGTCCACATCCAGCACGTCGCCGTGCGCCCGGGGGCGACCTTCTTCCTTCCCGCGACCTTCGGGGTGCAGGTGCACGCCTGTGTCGCGCCTCGTTCCGGCGAGCCGGTCTTCGTCAAGCACTTCCCCAGCGCCTTTCGTGACACGCCCCTGCTCGCGCACCTGCGCGACCAGGGCATCTCAAGCTTGCGGATCGCCGGGATGATGACCCAGATGTGCATCGACACGACGACGCGCGCCGCCGCGGATCACGGGTTCGAGTGCGTCCTCGCTCACGACGCCTGCGCCGCGAGCTCGCTCGCCTTCGCCGGACGGGTCCTCGACGCGGCAGACGTTCACGCGGCCTTTGTCGCCGCGCTCGACGGAACCTTCGCCGCGGCCCGTTCGGTCGACGAGATCTGCCGCGGCGCCTGAGGCTGCCGACGCGGCGATCCCCGGCGCTGCTCGACGGCTCCGCCCGAGCCTATCCGGAGGCGCCCTTCGGCAAGGTGAAGTAGAAGGTCGCTCCGGCGCCGATCTCGGACTCCGCCCAGATCCTGCCGCCATGGCGGTGGATGATCCGTCGGACCGTGGCCAGTCCGATCCCCGTACCCGGAAACTCCTCCTGGCGGTGGAGCCGCTGGAAGGGCACGAAGAGCCGCCGAGCCTGGGTGGGATCGAAGCCGACACCGTTGTCGCGCACGAAGAAGGTCTGCTCGGTGAGCCCACCCATCCCCGGCGGCCCGGCGTCGACTCGACCGAGCTGCACGTGCGGGCGTGCGACCGGCCGGGTGAACTTCCAGGCATTGCCGAGGAGGTTCTCCACGACGAGGTGCATCAGCTCCGGATCCCCTTCGACCCGCAACCCGGGAGCGATGTCGACCTCGACCTGCCGCTGTGGCTCGGCCTCCCGCAAGTGGCGAACGACCTTGGCGGCGGACCATCCGAGATCGAACTGATCGAGGCGCAGCGGACCCTGGGTCGAGCGCGAGAGCTCGAGCAGGTGGCCGATGAGCCCCTCCATCTGCGCCGCGGAGCGACGGATCCGCTCGACGAAGTCGCGCCCGGTCTCGCCGAGACCGTCGCCGTGGTCCTCGAGCAACGCCTCGGAGAAGCTGCCGATCCGGCGCAGCGGCGCCTTCAGGTCGTGGGAAACGGAGCTGGCGAAGGCGTCGAGCTCGCGGTTGGCGGCCTCCTGGCTGAGCACGGCCTGGCGGATCTCCTCCTCCTCGCGACGGCGGACCGAGCAGTCCCTCGCCACGCCCGCCGTACCGACGACCTCCCCCTGCTCGCCGTACACCGGCACTTCGATCGTCTCGAGCCAGGCGGTGCTGCCGTCGCTGCGCAGCAGGGGCCCCTCGGCGCGCTCGGGCTTTCCAGTCGCCAACACGCGCGCATCGCGCTCGAGGTACTTGCTGGCCTGCACCGCCGGCCAGATGGCGCGGGCGTCCTTGCCGATGACCTCGCTTGCCGGGCGACCGCAAGCTTCGCAAAACGGCTCGTTGACGGCCAGGTAGCGTCCTGCGGCGTCTTTCAGCCAGGCGAGGTCGGTGATGCCGTCGAGGAGCGCGCGTTGTCGGGCCTCCGACTCCCGCAACCGCTGAAGGGTCTCTTGGAGCTCCCGATCCGCCTGCCGCTCGGCGGTGACCTCGCGCAGGATCCCGACGATCAGCGGCTGCCCGCTGGGGCCGCCGAGTCGGCTCTTCTTCGTCACCACCTGGTGGACCACGCCGCGGGCGTCCGTCACTGTCTGCTCGAGAACCAGAGTGCCGCCGGTGGCGATCACCTCGTCGTCGGTGCGAAAGAAGGCCGCCATCTCGCCCTCGGGAAGCCTCGCGGCACCGGTCATCCCGAGGAGCGCCTCGCGCGGAAGGCCGAGAAGGGCACAGAACGCCCGATTCACGAAGACGAATCGATGCTCCCGGTCCTTGACGAAGACCGGCTCGACGAGGCCGTCGAGGATCGGTCGAAAGCCGTCCGGAGCGGCGTCGAGCCCGTCGGCCCCGTCAACCGCTCCCGGAGGGCGGGCCCCCGTCCCCGGCCGAAGCCGACCGCGACGAACCGGCGGCGGGCCCTTCACCCAGGTGCCGGCCGCGAGCGGCGACGACGTCTCCTCCGGCGTCCCGCCGGACGACCTCCGGCGGCGGACCCCAACGGCTCCAAAGTCCTTTCCAGGCCCCTCAGGCGACCCGCTCATGACGTTCCAGTGCATTGGAGTCTAGCGCCGAACGAGACGTTTCCTGACGCGGGAAGACCGAAAAACCCACCCGGTAGGCTACGATTTCCCCGCGTGACACGCCGACCTCACCAAGCGGAAAGACCCCTTCGGGTTCTGCACGTCGAGGACTCTGCCGACGACGCGTTGCTCGTCCGGCGAGCGCTCGAACGAGGGGAGATCGGCGCTCGGGTGCTGCGCGTCGACACCTGGGAGGAGCTCTCCGCCGCGCTCTCGCAACACTGGGACATCGCGCTGTGCGACTACTCGCTTCCCGCACTCGGCGGCGATGTCGCCTTGGCCATGCTGGCCGATCGGCGCCCGGAGCTCCCCGTGCTGGTGGTCTCGGGGGAGATCGGCGAAGACGATGCGGCCCAGATCATCCGCGGCGGGGCACGCGACTTCATCCCCAAGTCCGCCCTCGGCCGGCTCGCCCCGGCGATCCGCCGCGAGGTCGCCTCGGCCATGCGCGCCCGCGAGCTGCGTCGATCGGAGGAGGCCTATCGCGATCTCGTCGAAGGCTCGATCCAGGCGATCGTCATCCTGCAGCGCGGCAGGATCGTCTTCGTCAACCCGGCGGCGACCCGGTTCTACGGTGGCACGACGCAGGAGCTGCTCTCGCTCCAACCGGACGAGGTCACCCGACTGCTCCATCCCCAGGACCGGCAGCGCGTCTGGGGAGCCGTCGGCGAGCTCCGACGGGGCCGGCGCGAGTCGCTCGCCGGGATCGAGTTCCGCCTGCTCCGGCGCGATGGCGAGCAGCGCACGCTCGAGTTCTCCGCCACGCGCGGGCAGTTCGCCGAACGCCCTGCGGTGCTGGTCACGCTGATCGACGTCACGCAGGCCCAGCAGCTGCGCGAAGCGTTGATCCGCGGCCGGGAAGAATGGGAGACCGTCTTCGACAGCGTGCCGCAGTCGATCGCCATCGCCGACCGCGAGCTCCGTCTGCGCCGCGCCAACCGGAACCTCGCCGAGCGGCTCGGCGCTCCCTACCGTGCCCTGCTCGGCCGCCGGTTCGACGAGCTGATCGGCGGTGGCGCGAGTTACGGCGACGCCACGGACGCCGTGCTCCAGGCGGGGGGCGGAGCGGGTCGTGACGTGGTGGTCGACAGTGCGCCGCTCGGCGGCGACTTTCGCTTTAGCATCACCCCCTTCCTCGACAGCCGCGGCAACGTCGTCGGCACGGTCCACGTCGGCCGCGACGTCACGGCACAGCGCCGCGGCGAGGAGCTGGCGCGCCGCCGCGCCGCCGTCGAGCAGACAGAGCTGATCTTCCGTACCTTCCGCCACGAGGTCGGCAATCTCCTGAACACGCTGCGGGTGACGCTCGACGTGCTCGAGCGCAATGTCGACCGCTTCGACGGTGCACGGCGCGAGGCCTACTTCTCCCGCTGTCGCGAGAGCCTGAGCCTCGCCGACAACCTTCTCGAGACCCTGAGGCGCTACCATGCCGTCGACCACGTGCGCGTCGCTCCCCTCGAAGTGGCGCCCTTCCTGCGCGCCTTCGGCGGCCTGCTCTTCGAGGGTCCGACCCAACATGGTCTGCGCTGCCAGCTCGAGAGCTGCAAGGAAGGAGTCGCGGTCTTGGCCGACCGCGATGCCCTGTTGCGGGTGCTGCTCAACCTGATCGACAACGCTCAGGCGGCCACCGCCGGCGTGGACGATCCCTGCGTCTCGCTCACCTGCTCGGTTTCCGCAAGCGAAGTGCTGCTCGGCGTCGCCGACAACGGCCACGGAATCTCCGAGGAGGACCAGGAGCGAGTGTTCAATCCGTTCTTCACCACCAAGCCACGCGGCTCCGGCATGGGACTGGCGATCGTCCAGCGGCTCGTCCACAAGATGGGAGCCCGACTCGCCCTGCGGAGCGTCCAGGGTCGCGGCACCTCCATCAGCCTGATCTTCCCGCGCCTCGATCTGGCTGCAGGCGCCGCCCCGCCGTTGCTCCACCAGGTGCCGATCGGAGCGCCGGGTTGAGCGCCGAGCTCGCTCTCGTCGGGCGCGGTGTCGACGGTCGCTACCGTCTCGAGGCCCTGCTCGGCCGCGGCGCGCTCGGGGCGGTCTACCGGGCGCGGCATCTGCTGATCGACCGCGTGGTGGCGATCAAGATCCTCCATCCCGGGCGGCGGGGTCAGGCGGCCTCGCGCGACAGCTTCCTCAACGAGGCGCGCACCGTCAACCGCGTGGCGCACCCGAACATCGCCGAGATCTACGATTTCGGCGAGACCGACGACGGCCTGGCCTACCTCGTCATGGAGCTGCTCGAGGGCGCCCGCCTCGCCGATCTTCTCGTCCGCGGCCCGGTGGCGCCGCTTCTCGCCCTGAGCATCGCCGAGCAGGTCAGCGGGGCGCTCGCTCGCGCACACGACCTCGGGGTGATCCATCGTGACCTGAAGCCCGAGCACGTCTTCCTCGTCCACCGCGCCGGACGCGACGACTTCGTGAAGCTGATCGACTTCGGGCTGGCCGCCTGGCTGAGCCCGGAGAGCTCCGAGGGCGCGCGCGGCCTCGTCGGCACGCCCGCCTACCTGTCGCCGGAGCAGGCGCGTGGCGAGGAGACGACGCCCCAATCCGACCTCTACTCGCTGGGTGTGCTCTTGTTCGAAGCGCTGACCGGCACGCTGCCGTTCGCGAGCGACGACGATTCCGAGCTCCTCGCCTGCCATCGCGAGGCGATCGCCCCCGATCCGCGCCTGCGCCTTCCCGGCCTCGACGACGAGGTCGCCGGCATGGTCAACCGACTGCTGATGAAGCGGCCCGCGGACCGGTTCATCGACGCCTACCATCTTCAGGACACCTGCAGTGGACTGATCCGCCGGCTGCGCTCGACGCCGGCCGGCGACCTCGACGACACTCGACCGGCAGGGCCGATGGCGGCTCTCGGCGGCACCCCGCGCCTGGCCTTGTCGGCGGTGGCCGCCGCGGCGCTTCGCGCCTCGTTCTTCGGTCGCATGCTGGCGACGGCCTATCCCGGCGGCAGCGCTCCGCCGTCGTTGATCTCCGACCTCAACCGGCACTGGCAGCAGGTTTCGGAGCTCTGCCAGGCCGAAGGCGAGCTCCAGGTCGCGCTGCGCTGGGAGGACACGCTGCACCGCCGGCAACGCGACCTCAGCGAGGCGACCGGCCGGGAGATCGAGGCGATCTCGCGCGCCCGCTCCCTGGTGCAGCGCGAGGTCGCCAGCGCCACGCAGGCGCTCCCCGGCCTGCTCGCCGGCGCGCAACAGGCCGGGGAGGAGCTCCTGCGGGCCCGCGAGCAGGCCTCGCAGGCCGAGCTCGATGGCGACGACGAGCGCCTCCGCGAGGCGCTGGCGAACGCGGGAGCCGCCGCGGCCCGCCGCCAGGGCGCGCTGGACTCGCACGAGCGGGTGCTCGACAAGATCCGGCGCTGGCAGCTCGCCGCCGAACAGTCAGCCGATCAGCGCTCCCGACTCCAGGCTCAGCTCGAGAGGCAGTCGGTGCGTTTTCAGCGGGACATCGAAGCCGCCCGCACGGCGGTCGCGACGCAAGGCGGCGCCCACCAGCAGCTCATCGAGACACTGACGGCGTCGGCGGCACTGCTCGAGGACCACTTCTGGCGGCGGAGCGAGTGCGCGGCCCTGTTCGCCGAGATGTCCGGGCTCGGATTGCCCCCTCCCGTTCCAGGTCCCTAGTGCCACTCCGGACGAGCTGAAGAAACGCCTGGACCACCTGCGGGTCGAAGAGACGGCCCGCATTCTCCTCGAGGTGCTCGACGATCCGTTTCCGCGACCAGGCTCGACGGTAGGGCCGGTCCGAGCCCAGCGCGTCCCAGACGTCGACGACGGCGAACACCCGCGCGGCGAGCGGGATCTCGGTCCCGCGCAGCCCGAGCGGATAGCCCGTGCCATCCCAGCGTTCATGGTGCGAATAGGGCACGTCGAGGGCGTGCCGGAGGTGGGGAATCGGCAGCAGCATCTCGCGCGCGTAGGCGGGATGCAGCTCCATCATGGTGCGCTCGGCCGTGTCGAGCGGCCCCGGCTTGTGCAGAATGCTGTCCGGAATCGCGATCTTGCCGATGTCGTGCAGCAGCGCGCCTCGCCGCAGATCCGCGAGAGCGATCTCGTCGAGCCCGAGCTCCCGACCCAGCCGCATCGCCAGGCGCGCCACCCGCCGCGTGTGGCCTTCGGTGTCCCGGTCGCGCAGCTCGAGCGCCCGTCCCCAGCTCTCGAGGATCCGGTCGTAGGCGATGGCGAGCTCGCGGTGGGACCGCTCGAGCTCCTCGAACAGCCCGATGCGGCGCAGGGCGGCGGCACCGATCTCCGCCACGACCGCCAGGACGCGGAGATCGGCCTCGGTGAAGTCGACCGCCCGGCCGATCCAGATCGCGCCTTCGAACCGCTCCCCGGCGGCGAGCGAGGTCCCGGCCCCCGCCGGACTGCCGCTCGTCGCCGCGACGCGCCAGGGCAAGGCGAGCGCGTCCGCCATGCCCCCGAGACCGAGCTCGACGGCGGCGACCGCCGGATCGACCGAAAGCGGCTCGCCGCGGCGCCCGCTCCACGCACCGGCTCCGGCGGCGACGCATCCGGCGCTCCCGCATTCGTCGGCCAGGGCCACCACCGCCCGGTCGGACCCCAGCAACTCGGCGACGGCGTCGAGCAGGAGCGACATCAGCTGGCCACGCGTCCGGGCGACACGGAAGCGGGAGGCGACGAGCGCCATGACCCGCTGTTCCCGCTCGTGCTGCCGGCTCTCGGTGACGTCGCTGAGCGTCACCTGGATCGCCGGCCGGTCGTCGAAGGTCGAGGGCGAGGCCGCGAAAACCAGGCTGCGTTCCGACCCGCCCGAAGCGTGGGTGCGAACCACCAGCCGCTCCATGACCTGCTCGCGCGCCACGCGGGCGAGGCACTCCTCCAGCCGGGAACGGTCGTCGGACGCGAACCGCCCCATCAGTTCCTCCCATTCCCACAGCAGGAGATCCTTGACGGTGGTGCCGAGCAGGGCCGCGGCCGCCGGGTTGACGAAGGCCAGGAGCCCGTTCTGCAGCAACGCGAGGCCTTCGTGCGAACCGTCCACGAGAGCGCGATAGGTGCGCTCGGTGCGCTCGCGGAGGCGCCGCTTCCCGGCGGCGGCCAGCTCGCGCTGCACGGCCTCGTTGAGTCGGGTGAGCCGTTCCTTCATCACGCAGTCGCGGGCCCCGGCCCGCATTGCCCCGACCGCCAGGTCTTCGCCGACGGCACCCGACACGACCACCACCGGCAGCTCGCGCTCGCGCCGGCGCACGACTTCGACGACGGTGAGCGCATCGAAGCCGGGCAGAGCGAAATCCGAGAGGACGATGTCCCAGTGCCCCTGCGAGAGTGCCAGCTCCAAGTCCGCGACCGTGTCGACGCGCCGAGCTGCGACCTCGAGACCGCCGCGGCGCAGCTCGCGAACGACGAGTAACGCGTCGTCTTCGGAATCTTCGACCTGCAGGACCCTCACCGGTTCGCTCACCCGGCTCCTCCCACCCGCCGAACATCGTCCATCGCTGGTCTGGAATGCAATGCGCGCGCCATCGCGAGGAACGGACCTTGCCGCGCGACGCGCTACACTTCTCGACACTCCCGCCTCGCCGACGCGGGGGCGCCACGCCGCCAGCGAGCCTCGAATGTCGTCCTCCACGCCACGCCGGACCCTGCTCATCGTCGACGACGACGTCGGGCTGTGCGCCAGTCTCGCCGACGGCCTCGCGAGCCCGCGCCTCGAGGTGCTGCAGGCGCACGACGCTGCCCGCGGCTTGGCCCTCTGCACTTCGCGCCTGGTCGACCTGGTCCTGCTCGACCAGAACCTGCCGGACGGCACGGGCGTCGCGCTCTGTCCGCGGATCCTCGAGCAGAACGAACGGACCAAGATCCTCTTCATGACCGCGTTTCCGTCGTTCGAGCACGCGGTGGAGGCGATCCGCGTCGGCGCCTGCGACTACCTGGCCAAACCGTTCTCGCTGGCCGAAGTCGAGCACGCGATCGACAAGGTCCAGAACCTCAGCCGGCTCGAGCTGATCGAACAGGCGCATCAGCGCTGCGTCGCCGAGCAGGGCGGGTCCATCGCCCTCGAAGGCAGCTCGCGCCCGATGCTCGAGCTCCTCCATCTCGCCCGGGTCGCCGCCGCCTCGGATGCGCCGGTCCTCATCACCGGCGAGACGGGAACCGGCAAGAGCCATCTGGCGCGACAGATCCACGAGCAGGGGCCACGGCACAGCGAGCCGTTCGTCAGCGTCAACTGCAGCGCCCTGCCGGAGAGCCTGGCGGAATCGGAGCTCTTCGGCCACGAACGGGGCTCCTTCACCGGCGCCGCGACGGCGCGTCGCGGCGTCTTCGAGATGGCCGAGCGCGGCACGGTGCTGCTCGACGAGATCGGCACGATGCCCCTCTCCCTGCAGCCGAAGCTCCTCGCGATCCTCGAGGACGGGGCGCTGCGCCGCGTCGGCGGCGAAGCGGTACGCCCCGTCCAGGCACGGATCCTCGCCGCCTCGAACTCCGACCTCGAGGGGGATGTCGAAGCCGGGCGCTTCCGGCGCGATCTCTACTACCGCCTTTGCGTCCTGCGCCTGCACGTCCCGTCCCTGCGCGATCGCCCGGACGATCTCCCCGAGCTCTGCCGCTCGCTCCTCGCCCGCCTCGGTGCCCGGCACCGGACGTTGCCCGCCGGAGAGATCGAGAGTCTCGCCCGCTACTCCTGGCCCGGAAACGTGCGCGAGCTGCGCAACGTGCTCGAACGCGCCCTGCTGCTGCAGCGGGGGGAAACACTCGCTCCCTCGCTGCTGCTGAGCCGGACCGAGAGCGTCTCGGCGCCGGCCCCCGCGCCGACCCCGGCAGGCGATGGCGCTCCGTCCGCGACGCTCGCGGCCGTGGAGGCGGCGCACATCCGCGCGGTGCTCGCCCGTTGCGGCGGCAACCAGACCCGGACGGCTGCCGCGCTGGGAATCGCCCTCTCGACGCTCAAGCGCAAGCTCCACGACCTGCGCTGACCCCGTCGGGAATCGCCGGCTCGAATCGCTCCACCGGCTCGATTCGAGCCGTTCGAAACGAGCCGATGCGCGCTCGTTCCCCTCCTCCACACCGATTTCGAGCGCTCCTCCGCGGGCACGGCCCTTGATCTCTGCTCCTTTCCAGGAGCCGGTGCCGGCAGGGCTGCGAGCAACCCGACCCGAAGCGCACCGGTCCCGAGCTCACCGGAGGAGCTCACGATGCAGCACACACGCAGCGCCATTCAGCCGGCCATGGTCGAAGGGCTGCAGGGATCGCTGGCCCAGACCTACGTACTGGACCTGATCCACTTCCTCCACCTCAGCCGCAAGACCGGGGAGCTTCATCTGCACCGCCACTCTCCCTCGGTCGAAGGGCGCGCGTTCTTCATGTCCGGAAGTCTCGTCCACGTCGTCGCCGACCGTCTCGAGGGCTTCGCCGCCCTGGTGGAGATCGCCGACTGGACGCAAGGCACCTTCAGCTTCGCGGAGAACGTGCTTTCGCCGCGCCGCACCATCGAAATGGCAGTGCCCCAGGCGCTCATGGAGGCCGTCCGCGTTCAGGACGAGCGCGCCGTGCAGAAGAACCAGTCGAAGGAAAGGAGCGAGACCATGCCAGCACAGACCAGAAGCTCGACCGACGTCCTCGAGGAGATCCTCAAGGTCCCCGGCGTCATCTCGGCCGTCGTGATCGGACGGGACGGATTCATGATCGAGTCCGCCGGCGCGTCCTCCAGCATCTCGATCGACAACCTCGGTGCCTCGCTTGCCCACGCCGTCAACGGCCTGGAAGAGATGGGCGCCGAGCTGTCGGTCAACAAGTTCCAGGACCTCTTCGTCGAGTACGGACGCGCCGTGATCATGTGCCGGCCGATCGGCGACGCCATCGTCGCCGTCATCGCCCCCGACGCTTCGAAACTGGGGATCATCCGCCACAAGGTCAAGCCGCTCGTCGACGAGCTCGGACACCTGTTCTAGAGGAAAGACCGATGCCGCTCGCCATCAATCACACCTTCGACGACAACACGTTCCGCCATTTCGTCAACGGACACGGTTTCGTCCTGCACTGCCACCACTACATGAGCCTGACCACGCGGCTCGCCGAGGACTTCGCCGACATCGGCGGCCCGCGCGTGCTCCGCGAAGCCACGGAGGACAGCCTGCGGCCGGTCCTCGAGAGCTACTTCCGCGACAACGGGATCACTGATCCCGCCAAGCGGCTCGAAGCCGCCGCCGAGCACTACGCCTTCATGGGCCTCGGCATGATGAACGTCGCCGGCACGGCAGCCGGCGGCGAGGTCCGGCTGCCGCACTCGCACGTCGACTCGGGATGGACGATGAAGTGGGGCAAGCACGACAAGCCGATCAACCACTTCACCTGCGGTTTCGTCGCCGCCATGTTCGGTGCCGCGTTCGACAAGCCCGCGCGCGCCTACGAGGTCGTCGAGCGCGCGTCCATCGTCATGGGCGCACCCGAGAGCCTGCTGGTCGTCAAGGCGGCCTGAACGGAGATCGATGTCATGACCGTGATGCGAGATCAGGTCGTCAAGCAGCTCGTCACCGTCGAGGCCAAGTCGAACGGCGACGGTCTCATCCCCGCCTTCAACGTGCTGGTCAACCAGCTGCCGACCGCCTTCTGGAACACCGTCGCCGAACGGATGATGGCGATCGTCCCCCCGTCGCGCCGCCAGGAGATGGAGGCGGCGCTCGTCAACTGCGCCTACGAGTGCGGCTACCACACCGGCTACGGCATCATCCAGTCGCCCGAGTTCCAGTCCGTGGTGATGCCGATGGTCACCGAGGGCGCCAAGGACGTCCTGCGCGGCGCCTTCGCGGTGTTCACCGCCTGGGGCTGGGCCAAGTCCGGCATCGTCCAGTTGCGCGACGGCGAGCGGATGGTGATCCGGGCGGTCGACTACTACGAGCAGGAGTCGGGCGGCGACGGCAAGCGCGCCTTCATGATCCGCGGCGTCAGCACCGCCTTCATGGAGCTCGCCTTCTCCAAGCCCTATCCGGACGGGATGGGCGCCTTCACCTGCGAGCAGACCCGCGGCGTCGAGACCGGCGACGACTACGGGGAGTTCGTCATCACCGGCAAGTGAGCGCCGACTGCTCCACGGACGGACGACGACGGACGAGAGGCGCGGCATGGACGAGATCTACCTCAACCACGCCGCGACCTCGTACCCCAAGCCCCCCGCGGTGATCGCCGCAGTGAGCGGCTGGCTCAGCCGGCCGCCCGCCGACCCGGGGCGCGGCGCAAGCCTCGCCCCCGACCTTCGTCGGACCTGTCGCGAGGCGCTCGCGCGCCTCTTCGACGTCGCCGCGGCCGAGCAGATCGTGCTCCCCCCGAGCGCCACGCACGGGGCCAACCTCGTCCTGCTCGGCCGGCTCACCGCGCGCTCACACGTCGTCTGCACGCGGCTCGAGCACAACTCCGTCCTGCGCCCGATCGCCCACCGCTCCCGGGATGCCGGCGTGCAGGTGAGCTGGATCGGCCTGGACCGCGCGGGCCAGGTCTCGCCGGACGCCGTCCGCGACGCGCTCTGTCCCGGCACGCGCCTGGTCGTCGTCTCCCACGCGTCGAACGTCTCCGGCGGTCTGCAGCCGGTCGAAGCGATTTGCGATGTCGCCGCCCGCGCCGGCGTGCCGGTGCTCGTCGACGCCTGCCAGAGCTCCGGCGCAATTCCGATTTCTCACCGTTCGCTGCCCGGCAAGGTGTACCTCCTGGCCTCCGGTCACAAGGGGCTGCTCGGACCGCCGGGCATCGGCGTCCTGGTCGTGCCGGACGACTCGCTGCCGCAGACTGTCGTCGGGGGAACCGGATCGCACAGCGAAGCGCGACTCCATCCCGCGCAGCTGCCCCTGCGGCACGAAGCCGGCACTCCGCCCTGGCCCGCGATCGCCGGCCTCACCGCGGCCGTCGAGGTCGTCGCGGCCGGCGGCATCGACGCCGCCGGAAGGCACCGGCACGAGCTCGCCTCGCAGTTGGCCGACGAGCTCGCCGCGATCGACGGGGTCGCGGTCGTGCCCGTCGCACGGGGCGACCGGCGATCCGGCATCGTCTCCTTCACCCTGCGCGGCTGGAGCCCGGAGTCGGTCGCCGACGCGCTCGAGCGGGCGTTCGGCATCCATGCTCGCGCCGGCCTCCACTGCGCTCCGCTCATTCATGCCGACCTCGGCACGGCACCGCTCGGCACCGTCCGCGCCAGCGTCGGCTGGGGAAGCGAACGCGGCCACGTCCGGGCGCTCGCCTCCGCCGTGGCAGAGATGGCGCGAGGCTGAGCGATGACCGCCGTCGCTGCCGTTCGACTGCTCGAGACCTGCCTCGACCGCACTGTGGTCAAACAGGTCGAGCTGGCGAGCGGCATCGACGAACCGACGATGCGACGCGTCGCCGACGGCGCCACCTTGCAGTACTTCCCGTCCTTTCCGCGCCCCTACTTCCGCATCGCCCGCGAACGGACCTGGGTCGTTCAGGGGATCGTCGGCGATCCCCTGCTGCGCGTGACCTTCTCGCCCCTCGCTCCGGCCGGGGCCGAGGGCGAGTTGCTCGACAGGCTCGTCGGCGATCGAGCCCCTTCTCGAGCGGAATCGGAGAACGCTTCATGGCTACCGTGATCAGCCTCGCCAGCTCCAAGGGCGGCTCCGGCAAGACGACGACGGCACTCAACCTCGCGGTCGCCCTCGCCGAGACCGGCCGGCAGGTCCTGCTCGTCGATCTCGACCCGCAGGGCGGCGTCGGCCTGTCGCTGGCGAAAGGGGAACGCGAGTGGACCGGGCTCGCCGAGCTGCTCCAGGGCACGATCGATTCGGACGCGTCGATCGTCAAGACCAAGGTCGAAACGCTCGCTCTCCTGCCGCGTGGACGCCTCGACGCCGCCGACGCCCTGGCGTTCGAGCAGTTCATCGCCGGCTCCGGGAAGCTGAAGGAGATCGTCGAGCAGCAGCGCGCGCTGCGCGACTTCGTCCTGCTCGACTGCCCCTCCGGCCTCGGTGCCGTGCCACGAGCCGCCTTCGCGGCGAGCGACTTCGTGCTGGTGCCGCTGCAGGCCGAGCCGTTGGCCCTGCGCAGCATCGGTCAGGTCCTCCGCGTCATCGCCGAGGTCCGCCGGCTGGAAAACCCGCGCGTCGCGCTGCTCGGCGTGCTGCCGACGATGGTCGATCTGCGCCAGGACACCGCGCTCAACGTCATGGGCGCCGCCTGGCGCGAGCTGGCGAGCGTCTTCGACACTTGCATCCCGCGCGCCGAGAGCTTCGCCCGGGCGAGCGAGCTCGGCATTCCGGTGTCCTTCCTCACCGAACGGACTCCGCCGGAGGTCCGCCGCTTCCGCGCTCTCGCCATCGAGATCGAGACCCTTCTCGACTCCCTCGCTCCCGCCTCTGGAGGCCACGATGCGACCGTACCCCGCCGACTCGTCTGACCTCGGCCTGGCAGGAGCCTTCTCCCGCCATCTCGCTTCGCGTCAAGCGGCCCTCGAGCCCGAGCCGGCACCGCTGGTCGCCTTCCCGCGCTTCGCCCCTCCGCCGTCTGCCGTCCGCGACTCGCGCGCCACCGAGCGCGACTCGCGCATCGCCGACGCCGCGCTGGTCCCCCTCGACCTCGAGTCGTGGGAGGCGTTCCTCGCCTGGAGCCTCGAGCTGTCCCGCGCCCGCGCCGCTTTCGTCGTCGACTCCCAGGGCTTCGTCATCGGCAGCCGCGGCTCGGCACCCAGCGGCGACTTCACCGGCACCGGAGCCGAGCTCTGCTACACGATGGACCAGATGGCAAGCTTCGACCACGCCAGCGGCAAGCTGCACGCCATGGAGCTGGAGTTCGAGGGCTACCGGCTGATCGGCCTGCGCATCGCTCCGGAAGGCGGCGGCGACAGCTTCATCCTCGGCCTCGTCGGCTCGCGCCCGCTCGGCGAAGAGCTCCGCCGCGGCATCGTCCGCCAGCTCCTCTACAGCCTGCCGAACCTGAGCTGACGGCCGTCGATCGATCGTCGAGCGGACTCTCGGGAGCGACGTGGGCCGCGAAGGCCCCCGGCTCTCGAAGGCCCGGGGCCTCGGCGCCGAGGTGCGGGGCCCGTCAGCGCGGTCGCCCTCGACGCCCGCTCGTGCGGGCCTGCACCGAGGGATGCCCGCCTCGGTTCCGTGTCGAGTTGCCGTCCGGCAACGACATCGAATCCCCTCGTGCCGCGCGAGTCGATTCCTCCGCTTCCCGGCGTCGATCCGGCGACGGCGCTGTCGCCGGGCGATCCCGGCGACGACGCCTGGCTCGAATCGGTGGCTTTCTCCCCCGCTGGAGTCGATCGAGCGCTCGTCTGGGAATCCCTGCAGGCGACGCCGAGGGAGCGCCTCGCGCGCCTGCAGAGCCTCGTCGATCGGGTGCTTGCCGCCCGTGGCCGTCGACCGGAGATTCGTTGAGCTGCTCGCGCTCCTCGTCGCCTCTCAGGTCGAGCTCGTCGTGCTTGGGGGCGTTCGTGCCGTCCGCTCCAGCGGGCCAGTCGAGGCGCTTCGCGCGTCGACTGCCCACGTCGCGGGCCACGGAGGCCGGTCGCCCTTCGCGGACTCGCCGCCGGCCCCTTCGCACCTCGAGTCGCGTGGAAGGAAGCCAGGCGCAGGTCGCCGACGTCAGCGTCGGCGAGGCTCGGATGTCGAAGGAACCGGCTCGCCCGCGAGCTCCTCGGCCGGCAGATAGCGCGGGGCGCCCGCGGGACGGTCGAGCCCGGCCACCAGGAGCACGACCGGAGTCGCGGGACCGAAGGTCACGGTGAACGCCGACGCGTCGGCCGCCAGTCGCTCGCGCAGCCAGCGCTCGCAAGCCGCGAGGTCGGCGCGCGTCTCCTCGGTCGGCTCGCCACGGCGCGCTTCGGCGAGGGTCACGTGAGGTCGGAAGCTCTCGTCGTAGCGATCCGGCCGTTTGAGCCCGAGCCGATTCAGCTCCGCCTTCGCCGCCACGACGGCGTTCGGCCAGTCCGGTGTCGCCGCTTCGAGCTCGACGACCAGCGCCTGACCGTCGCGGCCGAAGCGCGCGACCGCGGGGCTGAGGTGCACCTCCGACGTCGGCCGCACCAGGGCCTGCGTCCGCAGCGCCGGCAGCACCTCGCGACTCCACGGCCCGACATAGACCACGGTGACGTGCAGGTCCTCCGGCAGCGTCAGCTCGAGGTGCGGAAAGGTGGCGAGCGCTTCGGCGCGCCACGCCGACCAGGCCCGCGCGAGCGGCGTGCCGGAGAGCGGAATCGCTGAGAAGAGGAACCCGTTCGCCGGCTTCCCCGGGACGACCGCGTCCGCGGCAGCCGGCGCATTCGTCGCCGGAGTGGACGCTGGCGTCGACCCTGGCGCCGGGGGCGGCTGGGCGACGATCCCGCGCCCGGCGAGCGCGACGACGGCAACCGCCAGCGCCACGACCAGCCCGCGTGGACTCCCCTCGGCACTCGCGCGGCGCCCCCGACCTGCGAGCTCCTGCCGCCGGCGCTCCGTCACGGCGTCACGGTGAGCGGCGAAGCGGCGGGGAACAGGCCGATGCCGGCGGCCTCGACCTCACGCCGGTAGGCGGTGACGTCCTCGGCGAAGGTCCGGTTCAAGTCGACGAGAAACGCTTCGAGCTCGGTGCGCGCCCGCGCGAGCGTCGCGAGCTGGGTCGGCGACGGCGGGCTCCAGGACGACCCGAGCTGGCTCATCGCCGTGCCCACCTTCGACATGACGTCGCGGTCGGCGAGGATGCCGACCGACTCGGGCGACTGCCAGAGGCGCTTCTCGAGCGCATCGAGCTTCTCCCGCAGCGCGGTGCCCGACTTGGCGAGCGGCAACTCCTCGGGCTTCACCTCGTGCCGCCGCAACTTCTCCTCGTGGACCTGCTTGACCCGCTCGGTCACCGCGTCGATGTCGGCGCGCGTCCGCCGCAGGCGCACCACGGCGTCGGTCGCCGTCTCGCGCAGCGCTCCGGCGCGCTCGATCGCCGCCCAGCGGCTGGCCCAGTCGGCGGCGCTGTTGTGGCTGCGCGGGTCGGCGAGCACCCGCACCGGACGGCTCGCCTCCTGCCCGCGGAACTTCACGGTCACCGAGTAGCTTCCGGGAGGAACCTCCGGACCGCCGCGGTTCTCGTCCGGTTCGCCTTCGAAGGAGGGGTCACGCGGCAGCTCCTTCCAGCCGTCGCGACCGAGGTCCCAGACCACGCGGTTGACGCCCCGCGTCGCGCGCACGCGCAAGGTGCGGACCGCGTGCCCGGAGGCGTCGGAGACGACGAGAGTGACCTTCTCGTCCTCCGGCTTCGTCGCGGACTTCGCGTCGACGCTCGCCGCCGGTGGCGGCGTGGCGCCAGCGGCAACCGCGGCCTGCTTCTCGCGACGGAGGCGCTCCTGGCGCTCGCGCTCCCGCTCGGCGTCGGGCAGCGGCAGATCGTCCCCGGCCAGCGAGAAGGTGACGAGCGCCCCGTAGGGGCGGTTCGTGCCGCGGAACTCGCCCGCGCCGAAGCCGAATCCACCGGCCTCGGGTGCCTGCCAGAACTGCTGCGCGTCGGCGATCGGGAAGAGGTGCAGCGGTTCGGCCAGCGTCGCCGCCGACAGCTCGCGCAACGGGCGGATGTCGTCGAGCACCCAGAGTGCGCGGCCGTGGGTGGCGATCACCAGATCGTGCTCGCGCGGATGCACGACGAGATCCATCACCGAGACGGTCGGCAGCCCGTGCGTCCACTTCATCCAGCGGCGACCGCCGTCGAGCGAGATCCAGAGGCCGAACTCGGTGCCGAGGTAGAGCAGGTCAGGAGCCACCGGATCCTGCTCGATGGCGAGCACATAGCCCCAGAGCTCCGGCGTCGCGAGGCTCTTCCAACTCTTGCCGTAGTCGTCGGTGCGGGCGACGTAGGGCGTCCAATCCGAGCGCCGATGGTTGTCGAAGACGGCGAAGGCCGTCCCCGCGGCGTGGCGCGACGGGGTGATGTGCGGCACCCAGGTGCCGGCAGGAACGCCGGGCAGGTTGCTCTCGACGCTCGTCCAGCTCTTGCCGCCGTCGCGGGTCACCTGGACGCGGCCGTCGTCGGTGCCGACCCAGATCGTGCCGCGTTCGATCGGCGACGGCGCGATGGCGACGATCGTCGTGAAGTTCTCCGCCGCCGTCACGTCGCGCGTCAGGCCGCCGCTCTCGTCCTGCTTTTGCCATTCCGGATTGTTCGTCGTCAGGTCGGGGCTCACCGTCGTCCAGGTCTCGCCGCGGTCGGTCGAGCGGTGGAGGAACTGGCTGCCGAGATAGACGACGCCCGCTTCGAGAGGATCGACCGCCAGGCCGGCATTCCAGTTGAACCGCAGCCTGACCTCACCCTCCGGCGCCGGGCGGATCTCGCGCATCTCCCCGGTCGCGAGGTTCCAGCGCATCAGATAGCCGCCTTGCGAGAGCGAGTAGCCGATCGTCGCGTCGAACGGATCGGGCAAGGTGTTGAAGCCGTCGCCTTCGCCCACCGTCACCCATTCGTGGTTGCGGATGCCGCCGCGCCGCCAGACGGTCGACGGGCCTCGCCAGGAGCCGTTGTCCTGCAGCCCGCCGTAGACGTTGTAGGGCACCGCCGCATCGACCGCCACGTGGTAGAACTGGGCGAGCGGCAGGTTGGCGATGAACCAGTTGTTCCGCCCGCCGTCGTGTGTCACCGCCACGCCGCCGTCGTTGCCGACGTAGAAGTGCTTGGGGTTGGCCGGGTCGATCCACATCGCGTGGTGGTCGCCGTGGATCTCGTCCCAACGCACCCGCGGCCGGAAGTGACGGCCGGCGTCCTCCGAGATGCGCACCGTGTAGTCGAGGCTGTAGAGGCGGTCGGGGTTCCGCGGATCGACGCGCAGGTCGCCGAAGTAGAACGGGCGCGGTGCGACGTTCGGCTCCTCGTTGACGCTCTTGAAGCTCCGGCCCCCGTCCTCCGAGCGCAGCAGGGCGCTCTTCGTCGCCTCGACCAGGGCGTAGACGATCTGCGGATTGGAGCGCGCGAAGGCAAGACCGATCCGACCGAGCTCACCCGACGGCAGTCCGTCCTCCTCCTGCAGCCGCTTCCAGGTCGTCCCGCCGTCCCAGCTCACGTGCAGTCCCGAACCCGGACCACCCGAGCGGAAGAAATGCGGCCAGCGCCGGAACTGCCACATCGAAGCGATGAGCTTCTGCGGATTGGACGGGTCGAGCGCCAGATCGCCGCAACCGGTCTTGTCGTCGACGTAGAGCACCTTCGCCCAGCTCTTGCCGCCGTCGCGCGTGCGGAAGACGCCACGCTCCGGGTTCTCGCCCCACTCGCGGCCGAGAGCACAGACCCACGCGGTGTCCGGCTCGTCCGGGTGCAGGAGGATGCGATAGATCCGCTCCGTCGCGTCGAGGCCGAGATGGCTCCAGGTGACCCCGCCGTCGAGCGAGCGATAGACGCCGTTGCCGACCGAGGCGCTGTTGCGCACGTTCCCCTCGCCGGTCCCTACCCAGAGGATGGCCGGGTTCTTCTGGTTCACGGCCACGGCGCCGATCGCCGCGACCTTCTCCTCGTCGAAGAGGCTCTTCCAGGTCATGCCGCCGTTGTCCGAGCCGAAGAGACCGCCGGTGGCCGCCCCGACGAAGACGCGGTCGGGATCGGACTCGAGCGCGTCGATCGCCGCCACTCGACCGCTCATCCCGGCGGGGCCGATCGAGCGGGCCTTCATGCCGGCGAGCAGCATCGGGTCGACCGCCGGCGCGGCCGGGCTCGTCGCGCCGGCGGCAGTCGATGGCGTTGCGGTGACGGCGAGAGCCGAAAGGAGCAGAAGAGCGAACGCGGGCTGGGCCAGGCGCATGACAGGACCTCCGGAGCGGCCGGACATCGGCTGGGGCCAAGGCTAACCGCTCGCGGGGTCAGCGACAATCGCCGCAACGGTACAATCCCCGGATGCAGCGCCACACCCAGCAGCGCGAGGCGATCCGTCGCGCCTTCGCCAGCGCCGACCGCCCGCTCTCGCCCGGCGAGCTGCTCGCCGCGGCGCAGACCGAGGTCCCCCGGCTCGGCGTGGCGACGGTCTATCGTCACCTGCGTGCTCTGGTCGAGAGCGGCTGGCTCGCCGAGGTCCCGCTCCCCGGCGCACCGAGCCGCTACGAAGTGGCCGGCAAGCACCACCACCACCACTTCCGCTGCCGGCTCTGCGATCGCGTCTACGAGGTCGAGGGCTGCCCGCCCGACTTGAGCGCCCTGCTACCGCGCGGCTTTCGCCTCGAGGGGCACGAGATCACCCTGCTCGGGACGTGCGACGGTTGCAGCGGGAGCGAGCCGCCGCCGTCTCAGAGGGGCGGCAGGCTGGTCGCCAGGCCCGGAGCGGCCGCCTCGAGAAGGCGCCGCGCCCCGGCGAAACGCTGACGGTAGTACGGCTGGTCGAGACTGCTGACCACCACGCCGCGCCGGCGGCTCGCCGCATGGACGAAGCGGTCGCCTCCCAGATAGATCCCGACGTGGGAGATGCCGCGCTTGTAGGTGTTGCGAAAGAAGACCAGGTCCCCCGGCGCCAGCGATTCGCGCTCGACCTGCTCGCCGACACTCAGTTGGCCGGCGGCCGAAAACGGCAGGTCCAGCCCGAGCGGACGGTAGACCCGCCGCACCAGGCTCGAACAGTCGAGCCCTCGCCGCGGATCGGTGCTGCCGCGGCGATACGGAGTTCCGAGGAGACTGAGCGCCTCGCGCACCGCCGTTGCCGCCGGCGGACAGGCCGCGCGCACCACCGGTTCCGGCAGCGCCGACGCGGCCGACGGATCGAGACACGCCATCTGGAGCGTCGCGGCGAGGACGACGGCCGATCCGTTCATCGGATCGCCGCCGGCGGAAGGGGGGCGCTGGCCGTCAAGACGGAGGAGGTTAGCGCACGACGGCGTCCACGGCCAGGGCGTGGGTCACAGCGCGAGCCCCGTCGCCGCCCGCACCTCGCGGATGGCGCGCGGCCGGACGAGCTGGGAGAGACCGAGCAGCAGCGCGCCGAGCAGCACCATGACGGGGCCGGCCGGCAGGTCGAAACGCACGGCGAGGAGCAGACCGCCGCTCGTCACCACGGCGCCGACGCCGGCCGCGAGCGCGATGACGGCGCGCAGCCCGCGCGCCAGCCGCAGAGCGACGAGCGGCGGCAGGGTGAGCAAGGCGATGACCAGGACGATGCCGACGAGTTGCAGCAGCACCACGACCGAGACCGCGACGAGACCGAGCAGCAGGATCGAGTAGGCGCGCGCCGGCACGCCGGCGAGGCGGGCCGCCTCCTCGTCGAAGGCGACGGCGGCGATCTCCTTGCCGAGCAGCGCGAGCAGCAGGAGGACGACGAGGTCGGCCACCGCGGCGATCCACAGGTCGGTCGGGTCGACCAGCAGGATGTTGCCGAAGAGGATGCCGACGAGATTCGGCGCATAGCCCGGCGTCAGGTGGATGAGCACCAGTCCCACCGCCATGCCGACGGCCCAGAGCACTCCGATCGCCGCGTCCTGCCGCCGCGCCTTCTCGCCGTCGAGGAAACCCAGGCCGACCGCCGAGAGCGCCGCCACGGCGATCGCTCCGAGTCGGGGCGAGAAGCCGAAGTGATAGGCCGCGCCGAGCCCACCGAACGCGGCGTGCGCCACCCCGCCGGAGATCGACACCAGCCGCTTGAGCACGACGAGCGTGCCCACCACGGCGCAGAGCACGCTCGCCAACAACCCGGCGAGCAGGGCGTGGCGGAAGAAGTCGAGGGCGAAGAGCTCCTGCCAGCTGTCCATGACCGCTCCGTTCAGCCGTGGGTGTGTCCGCAGACGGCGGGGTGCTGGTGGAGACCGTCGATCGCCAGCTCCTCGAGACCGCGGTCGACCAGCACCGCCCGGCTCGGGGCGAAGGTGTCGGGCGCGAGGTCGTGGGTGACGAGCAGGGCCGTCGTCTCCTCCGGCAGTCCGCCGAGGAGGCGCCAGAGGGCGCGGCGCGACGGCTCGTCGAGCGAGGCGGTCGGCTCGTCGAGCACCAGGAAGTTGGGGCGCGCGGCGAGGGCGCGAGCCACCAGCGCCCGCTTGAGCTGCCCCCCGGAGAGCTCCGAGAGGTAGGCCTCGCGCAGCTCGCCGAGGTCGAGCGCGGCGAGCAGCGCGTCGACGCGCTCACGATCCTCGGCGCGATAGCGGCGCAGCGGCGCGCGATCGCGCAGGCAGCCCTGGAGCACCATCTCGTCGACGCGCAACGGGAAGCCGCGCTCGAAGGCAGGGAACTGCGGCACGTAGGCGAGTCGGCGCCACTCGCGCGGACGGTGCCAGGCGATCTCTCCGCGATCGGGAGCCAGGAGGCCGAGCAGGAGGCGAACCAGCGTCGTCTTGCCGCCGCCGTTCGGGCCCAGCACCGCGAGGCGCTCGCCTTCGCGGAGGGTGAGGTTGACTTCGTCGAGCACGAGGTCGCCGCCGAAGCGGAAGCCGAGCCGGCGAGCCTCGAGCAGCAGCGGAGGGGCCGCGCCCGGACGGCCGCTCATCGGTAGAGCGCCTCGGCGAGCGCGGCGACGATGGCGCGCAGCCCGACCGGCCAATCGCGGGCCAGCGGATCGATCTCGACGAGCCGACCGCCGAGCTCACGCGCCACGACCTCGGCGGGGCGCGGCGGGGTGCCGCGCGTCACCAGGACCACACGGGCTCCGCCCGACCGGGCGGCAGCGATGACCTGCGCCAGCTGGCGCGGTGAGGGCTCCTTGCCCTCGTGTTCCAGGGCGACCTGGACGAGGCCGTAGTCGGCGGCGAGAAAGCCGAACGCCGGATGGAGAACGAGGAAGCGTCGGCCACGCTCCGCCGCAGCGCGCGCCAGCTGCGCGCCGATCTCCGCGTCGAGCGCGTCGATCTCGGCGGCCAGGCGTCGCTCGCGCTCGCCGATCGTCGCGGCCTCGGCGGGCAGCAGCGCCGCGAGCTCGCGCGCCAACCCCGGAAGGGTCTGCCGCAGGACGCGCAGCGACATCCAGGCGTGCGGATCGCCGGCGGCGTCGCCCGGTCGCGAGGCGAGCGCCGCGCCGAGACCGATGCGGCGCGTCGCCGGCTGGCGCGCCAGGATCGGTTCGACGTAGGCCGCTTCGAGCGCGAAGAGCGGGTGCCCCACGGCGACATAGAGCCCGCAGCCGGCGAGCGCCCGCATCTGCTGCGGCGTCGGCTCGTAGGTCTCGACCTCGGCGTTCGGCGGCAGCATCACGGTGAGCTCGACGGCGTCGGCGGCGAGGCGGTCGACCAGCCAGCCGAGCGGCGCCACGCTCACCACGACTCCCGGACGAGGCGCCGCCGACCCGAAGGGCGCGGCGGACGCGGCGGGCGCACCGACCACGGCGGCGAGCACCGCGAGGACGACCGCGCACCACGCTCCCGACGAGCGCGGGCGGTCCCCGGGGGCGACCTGCGAGTGGTGGGACGCGGACATTGGGGGACGGTCTCGCCGGCGAAGTCGCGCCGGATGCCTAATGATAGCGGTTTCTCACGACGACCGTTGCCGGGCGTCGATCGGCGCCCTGCCGTCAGAAGAGCGAGGCCTCCGCGCCGAAGCGGCGCAGGTACTCCTTGACGCTCACTTTGCGCGCCGTGTTCGCCGAGCTCATGAACCGCACCGTGCCGAAGACCGGTCGCTCCGGCCCCCAGGGGCGGTCGTAGCGGCCCAGACACCAGAAGATGCCGCTGTAGGAGTTGGGGTTGCGCCCGTCGAGGGCGTAGCGGTTGTTGAGATGGACGAGCGCCTCGACCGCCGCGTGCGGCGACTCCGACCACTCGAGCACCTTCTTGCCCCAGAGCATGCGCAGATAGTTGTGGATCCGTCCTTCGCCGACGAGCTGGCGCTGCGCGGCGTTCCACAGCGGGTCGTGGGTCGCAGCGGCCTCGAGCTCGGCGAGCGAGTAGACCGGGTCACGCGGGTCGCTGGCGTGTTTCCCCAGTGTCTCGCGAGCCCAGTCGGGGAGCGATTCGTAGGCCGCGTAGTCCTCGCGCTTGGCGCAGAAGTTGTAGCCCAGCTCGCGCCAGGTGACCAGCTCGTCGAGGAACGCCTCGGCGTTCGCCTCGACACCCCACCACCCCTCCCGCTGCCCGGTCGCCGTCGTCGCCAGGTCCTCCGAAGACCAGCCGAGGCGGGTCATCAGTCGCGTGAAGACTTCGTGCACCGAGAGGTGACCGAAGTGCAGGTAGGGCGAAAGCCCGCTCGTCACCTCGAGGTCGGGGACGTTCCGCTCGCTCGCGTATCGGGCGAGTCGGTGTTCGAGGAAGGTGTCGAGCGTCTTCTCGGCTGCGGCGGCGCCTCCGGCCGACGCCGTGGGAGCGACGCCATGGTCGATCGGCAGCCCGGCGAGCGCCGCACGCTCGCCGGCGAGCAGCTCGGGCGTCGCCGCCGGCCAACGCTCGGCGAGAGCGCCGGGCAGGGCTTCGAGCCGAGGCAACGCCAGGCCCGCCGTCGGGTCGGGCTCCGGGAACCGGGCGAGGTGCGGGCGCAGGTGACGTTGCAGAAAACGGCGGAAGGCGTACGCGCTCGGGAAGACCTGCTCGGTGGCGCCGACCGGCAGCAGCCCGTTGCCGTCGACCAGCTCGAACGCCACCGGACTGCGGCGCGCCGCCACGCCGATCATCCGCGGCAGGAAGAAGGTCGGGAACTCGTCGGCGACCACCGCGCAGGCGCGCTCGGCGAGCGCGGCGACCAGCCCCCGGCCCTCCCCTGGCGCCGCCTCGACATAGGGGTGGTAGAGGAGCGCCCGGCCGGCGAAGCGTCGCGCGTTCTCCCGCATGCCGTCGAGCACGAAACGGTGGAGGCGGTCGCTCGCCCAGCGGTAGTCGCAGCGCAACGCCTCGAGGACGACGAGCGGCCGGCCGAAGCGCCCAGCGAGCTCGACCGCGCGCTCCAGGGCGAAGTTCCAGCCACTGCGCCGGGCGGCGATCATCCAGTAGAGGACGATCTCGCCGTCCGGGCGCGTGGGACGCCCGTTGACCAGGGTGACGCGATCGCGCGGGACGGACATCGTCAGCTCCAGATCCTCCGACCGACTCGACGCGGTCGGTCGCTCTCCGGCTTGCCGCACCCCTGCCGGCGCCGTCGTTCAATCGGCCGCGGACGCGTGGGCGCGCAAGAAGGTCTCGGGGCGGCTGAACACCTTGGCGATGTTCATCCCCTTGCGCACCGCGCCGAGACCCACCTTGCCGGTGGCGAGCGCCGCGCCGAGTTGCAGCCAGGTGCGCACGCGGCCGCGATGACGGAAGCGCACCTCGAGAACGTGCCGCCAGAGCCGGGAGTACTCCTCGTAGAACTCGGCAAGCGGCAGCCGGGTCGGCAGCACCGCGTGGACGATGTCGAAGAGCTCCCAGTCGTCGGTGGTCACCCGGTCCCGCGCCTCGTTCCACAGGTCGGTTCCGGGCAGCGGCGTCAGCACCGAGAAACCGCTGTTGTAGGCACCGGTCCGTGAGATCCACTCGCGCAGGAGGGCAAAGTCGTCGTGATCCCAGGCCGGGTCAACGATGAAGTTCGGCGTGTAGCCGACGCCGAGGTCCTTGAGAATGCCGAGCGCCCGCTCGTTGTTCGACGCCCGGTTCTGCTTGTTGATCGACGCGAGCCCCTGGTCCGTCACCGCCTCGAGCCCGAGGAAGATCGCGAGACTTCCGCATTCCTTCCACTGCTCGATGACCTCCGGGAAGCGACAGATGATGTCGGTCCGCGTCTGCACCGTGAAGTACTTGCGGATGCCCGCGTCGCGAATGGCACGCGCCATCTCCAGGCTGCGCCTCGCGTCCATCCAGAAGATGTCGTCGGTGACGAAGACGTTCGGCGCCGAGATCGCCCGCAGCTCCTCGACCACCCGCGCCGGCGACTTGACGCGGAAGGACGAGTGATGAAACTTCCACACCGAGCAGAAATTGCACTTGAACGGACAGCCGCGCGCCGTTTCGAGGAGGGCGAGCGGCTTGCGGAAGTTGATGTAGTACTCGGGGGCGTAGCGCTCGATCAGGTGCCGCGCCGGCGGCGCCAGCGAATCGAGGTCCTCGCGGAAGGGAATCGGCCCGGTCTCGTGCTGCGTGCCCCGGCGGTTCAGCACCAGTCCGGGCACAGACGCGGGGTCCGCACCCCGTTCGAGCGCCGCGGCGAGCGGCGGCATCGTCTCCTCGCCGTCCCCGACCGCCACGGCGTCGATCGCCGGGTGGGCGAACCAGGCGCTGTCGCGTGAGGCGTCGTGCCCTCCGACCACCAGGAAGGCACGCGGCATCTCCCGGCGCAGCCGTTCGGCCAGGCGCAGGGCACGCCGTCTCTCGGTGGTGAAGTTGCACTGCAGCCCCAGCAGATCGGGATCGAAGGCGGCACAGGCGGCGAGCCCGGCCTCTTCGCCGTCGATTCGCAGGTCGAAGACGCGGCAGAGATGCCCCGCCGCTTCGAGAGCCCCGGCAACACAGATCAGGCCGAGCGGCTCGACGAAGGTGAGCATCTCGAGTCCGAGGATCCCACCGACCGGCGCCTTGACCAGCGCAATGCGCATGGCTCACCGCCCTTTCCGCAAGGAACTGGCGGGATTATGCCAGGAGCGGGCCCGGAACGGGCCGTGGCGACGCGGGAAGCCGCGAACCTAGAGCTCGACCTGGGAGCCGAGCTCGACGACGCGGTTGGGCGGCAGATGGAAGAACGCCGCTGGCGACCGTGCGTTGTTCGTCAGGAAGGCGAAGAGCGACTTGCGCCAACGCGCCATCCCCGACTTGCCGCCGCGCAGCAGCGTCTCGCGACCGAGGAAGTAGCTGACGTCGTTCATCGCCACCTGGAGGCCGTAGCGCTCGCAGCGCGCCAGCAGGCGCGGCACGTTGGCCGTCTCCATGAAGCCGTAGTGGCCGATGACGCGGTAGAAGCCCTGGCCGAGGTCGGTCACTTCGAGGTGATCGCGCTTGTCGATCCGCGGCACGCCCTCGGTGCGGACGGTCAGCAGCACGACCTTCTCGTGCAGCACCTTGTTGTGCTTGAAATGGTGCAGCAACACCGGCGGCGTGCCGCCGGTCGACGAGGTCATGAACACCGCCGTGCCCGGCACGCGGTGCGGCTTGCGGCGTTCGAGATCGACGAGGAAGGCGTCGATCGGGAAGCTGCTCTTCTCGAGCATCGCGGAGAGCTCGCGTCGGCCGCGCTTCCAGGTCACCATCAGGGTGAAGACCACCGCGCCGACGGCCAGCGGCACCCAGCCGCCGTGCAGGATCTTGTTGCTGTTGGCGAGCAGGAACGGCACCTCGGCGGAGAGCAGCAGGCCGACGAGCGACCAGGTCTTCCACAGCGGCCATCCCCAGTGCAGGCGGATCACCGCGTAGAGCAGCAGCGTGGTGATCACCATCGTGCCCATCACCGCGATGCCGTAGGCCGCCGCCAGGTTGGTCGACTGGCGGAAGACCAGCACCAAGGTGATGCAGGCGACCATGAGGATCTTGTTGATCTCCGGGACGTAGATCTGGCCGCGCGCCTCTTCCGAGGTGTGGACGATGGTCAGTCGTGGGGAGAAGCCGAGTTGCACCGCCTGCTGCGCCAGCGAGAAGGCGCCCGAGATCAAGGCCTGCGACGCGATCACCGTTGCCGCCGTGGCCACCACGACGAGCGGCAGCAGCATCGGCCCGGGAGCCAGCGCGTAGAACGGGTTGGCGAGGACCTGCTCTCCGCGCTCGAGGATCAGCGCCCCCTGACCGAAGTAGTTGAGCAGCAGCGCCGGAAAGACCAGGGTGAACCAGGCGAGGCGGATCGGCCGCCGGCCGAAATGCCCCATGTCGGCGTAGAGCGCCTCGCTGCCGGTGAAGCAGAGCACGACGGCGCCGAGGATGAGGAAGCCGTGCAGACCGTTGTGGACGAAGAAGCGCACCGCATACCGCGGGTCGAGCGCGGCGAGCACCTGCGGGGTGCGCAGGATGGCCGGCACCCCGGCCGCCGCGATGGCACCGAACCAGACGAGCATCGCCGGCCCGAAGACCGCACCGATTCCCGCCGTACCGCGCTTCTGCACCAGGAAGAGGACGAAGAGGATGACCACCGTGATCGGCACGACGACAGGCCGGAAGAACGGCGTCGCCACCTCGAGGCCCTCGACCGCCGAAAGCACCGAGATCGCCGGGGTGATCATGCCGTCGGCGAAGAGCAGCGCCGCACCGAAGAGGCCGAGCGAGACGAGCACGATCCGGCGCCGCGCCCCGGTCTCGCCGCGCATCGGTGCCGCCCGCCCTTCGGTGACCAGCGCGAGGAGCGCCAGGATCCCGCCGTCGCCGTGGTTGTCGGCCCGCATGACGAAAGCGAGGTACTTGACCACGACGATCAGCGACAGCGACCAGAAGATTAGCGAGAGGATGCCGAGCACGTTGTCCAGGCCGAAGGGGACGCCGTGCGGCGGCAGGAAGCACTCCTTGACCGCATAGAGGGGGGAGGTGCCGATGTCGCCGTAGACGACGCCCAGAGCGCCGAGCGACAGGCGGACGAGGTCGCGTCGATTGTGAATCGCGGGGGCGTGCCCGATATGAGAATCGGTGAGGGACACAGGGGATCTTCGACGGGATCGCTTCGAGGTGAGGGCTCGCCGGCCCTGGGGCGCGAGAATAGCGCCCCGCGCCTCGGGGTGCAACGGCAGGCGGTGGCGAACCGGGCGGACCGACTCCCACGGCTATACTGGCGCCCTCCCGATGGCGCTCGATCCCCTGCCGCTGGCGCTCTTCGCGCTGACCTACCTCTTCCTGGCGCTCGGTCGCATCCGCGGACTGGCGCTCGACCGCACCGGTTTCGCCCTGCTCGGCGCCGTCGCCTTCCTCGCGACCAGCCGGATCTCGCTCGCCGAGGCCAAGGCGGCGATCGACGCCCCGACGCTGACCGTGCTCTTCGGGATGATGCTGCTCTCCGCGCAGTACCAGCTCTCCGGGCTCTACGGTGCGATCGGCGAGCGCCTGGCGCGCGTCGCGAGCCCGCGCCGCCTGCTCGCCGGCACGATCGCCGTCGCCGCCGCGCTCGCCGCCGTGCTGACCAACGACGTCGTCTGCTTCGCGCTCACGCCGCTCGTCGCCGCCGCGCTCCTGCGCACGCGCCTCGACCCGGTGCCCTTCCTGCTCGCCATCGCCTGCGCCACCAACCTCGGCTCGGCGCTGACCCCGATCGGCAATCCGCAGAACATCCTCATCGCGCAGCAGCTCGGCCTCGGCTTCCTGCCGTTCGTCGCCGTCTGCGCCGTGCCGGCCCTGCTGTCGCTGGTGGCCACGTACCTGCTGCTCGCCCGGCGTCTCGGCGCGCGCGTTGATCCGGACGTCGGGCCGGGCGTCGGCCCGCTGCCGCGGTGCGAGCCCCGCCCTGAAACGCCGCCGCTCGACCGAGCCGAAGCGCTCAAGGCGATCGTCCTGACGCTCGTCGCCATCGTCCTCTTCCTCACCCCGACCGCCGCCCACCTGACCGCTCTGGCGGTCGCCGGTGTGGTGCTGACCAGCCGCAAGATGCACACGCGGACGATGCTCGGCCTGGTCGACTGGCAGATGCTGGCGCTCTTCGTCGCCCTCTTCGTGGTGACCCGCGGCCTCGAGCTCTCGGGTTGGGCCGACGCGGCGCGCGACACGCTCGCCGGAGCCGGACTGCCGCTCGACCGCCCGGCGGTCCTCGTGCCGGTGGTCGCGGGGCTCGGCACCGTCGTCGGCAACGTACCGGCGGTCATGCTCCTGCTGCGCTTCGTCCCGCCGGCGCCCCACGTCGGCTACGCACTGGCCCTCGCCAGCACCTTCGCCGGCAACGCCGTGCTCGTCGGCTCGATCGCCAACCTCATCGTCGTCGAACAGGCCGCCCGTCTCGGCATCGCGATCTCCTTCCGCGACCACCTGCGCGTCGGCCTGCCGGTCACCCTCGTCTCGCTGACCCTCGCCTGCCTGACGCTGCTGGTGCTCTGAGACGGCACTCCGCTCTCAGTCGACCCCGTCGGGCGGCGCCTCGAGGGTGCCGAGGCCGAGGCGTTCGAGGAGGTTCTGCACGATGCGTGCGGTGACGCCCCAGATCTGGCGGCGGCCGAAGTGGTAGATGCGCAGCATGCGCGGCTCGCCGTTGAAGACGATGCGGCGGTCTTCGATCAGGCGCGGGTCGGCGAGCGCCCGCAGCGGCACCGAGAAGACCTCGGCGATCTCGTCGGGGTTCGCTTCGGCGACCAGCGGCGAGGGCACGGCACCGACGCAGGGGATGATGCGGAAGCCGCTCGGCGTCTCGGCCTCGTCGAGCTCGCCGAGGTGCAGGATCGTCCCGGCGACGATGCCGATCTCCTCTTCGGTCTCGCGCACCGCCGCCTCCCAGGCGCCCTCCCCCACCTCCCGCGCGCCGCCCGGGAACGCGATCTGGCTGCGGTGCAGGGCGAGGAACTCGGAGCGTTGGGTCAAGACCGTCCAGAGCTCCCCCGCCTCGACGTAGAGCGGCACGAGCACCGAGGCCTGACGCATCTCCTTCGGACCGAGCCGCCGCGGGGGCGGGCTCGCGAGAAGGTCGCGGACCTCTTCGATCCAACTGCGGGGCACCGGGCGCGAGCTCACGTCGGGGGTTCTCCTTCGGGAACTGCCGGTCGGGCCAGCGACAGCGCGAACGGCAGGGGCGCCGGCTTGCCGGCGGGCAGGTGGATGCGGACGGGATAGACGAGCACCGGCTCGTCGCTCCACGCCGTGGGGTGACGACGCACCGGGCGGTCGAGCTGGAGATCGAAGGCCACCGCGCCACCGGGGCGGAAGGTGGTGTTGCCGGCACGTGCCCCGTCGACGACGAGCTCCGTCGGCGCCTGGCCGCCGAACTCGAGGCGCAGCAGGGTGAGCCGACGCGGACTCAGCACCATCAGCTCGGCGTGCGCGTCGCCCATCATCTCGAGCCCGCGAGCGCCCTCCCAGACCGCCGGGCCGGCGGCGCGCAGGCGCACCCCCGCCTGCAGCACCTCCGCGGTTTCGGGCAGACGCTGCAGCGTGCTCTCCAGCGGCAGGCGCGACAGCAGCTCACGTGCCGGTCCACGACCGACGGCGAGGCCGGGAGCTCCGGCACGCGGGGCGAGCCAGAGGGGCCAGAGCAGCGCCCCGGCAACGACCGCGACGCCGAGCCAGACGGCGCGCGCCACCGGGCGACCGGGCCAGAGCCAGAGCGCCGCGACCGCCGGCAGGAGCGCCAAGCTCGCCGGACCGACTTCGCTGCCCGCCCAATCGTAGGGATCGAGCAGGAGCCGCATCGCGAAGGAGAGCGCGACGGCCATCGGCAGCGTCGACCGCGCATTGCTCCGCGTGGCCGCGGCGGCGAGCGCGACGACCGGCAGGTACCAGGGCAGCAGCCCCACGTGGCGTCCCGCCGCGAGCGCGACGAGGTTCCATCCGAGGAGCGCACGATCGAACGACGGATGCGGCGCCGTCCACTGCGGCCCGGCGACCGCCAGCGCGCCGGCGACCGCGACGACGGCCCCGGCGAGCGTGGCGCCGATCCGTCGACCGCGCGCCGCGGGCTCGCCCGCCGCGGCGGCGAACGCCAGCGCCGGCCAGAGGAGCGGCAGGAGCGTCGCGTCGTCGGCAACGGCCAGGCCGACCAGAGCACCGCCGAGAGCGGACCGGAGGAGCGCCTTCGCCGACGTTCCGCCGCCCGCGCCGCCGTAGACGGTGTCGAGCGTTCCAGGCCAGGTCGCACCGCCGCGGGCGAGCGCTAGCCCTCCGGCCACGAGCAGGGAGAGGACACTCCACGGCCCGAAGCGGAACGGCGCGTGGAAGGCGACCGATCCGGCGAGGGCCAGGGCAACGAGCAGCGGCGCCGAGGGGCCGACTCGTCGATTCGCCCAGGCGGCCGAGCAGGCGGCAAGCGCCAAGGCCAGCGCGCTGCCGAGGAAGATCCCGCGCCGCCCCGCCAGACGGACGAACGGCGAAAGCGCCGCGGCGGAGACCGCGGGAACGGCGAGCCGGTCGCCCCCCTCGAGCACCTCGGGCGACTCGGCCGGAAAGCCCCAGGTCGAACGGAAGCGCTCGCGATCCGACGCCTCCAGCCGCAGGTCGCCGTCGCGCGCCAGGCTTTCGACCGCGAGCGCAAAGGTCGTCTCGGGGCCGAGCGCCGGGCCGGTGGCCGGGCCGGCGTAGAGCGCCGCTCCGCCGACCAGCGCCAGCAGCAGGAGCGCGAGCGATCCCCACGCAAGGCGCTCCGATGTCACAGCTCGGCCTCCCAGACCGGCCCGCCGAGGCGGGAGAACGACGCCGCGCCGAGCACGTGCGGCTCGACGTGGAGTCGAGCCGGACCGAGCGGGCGACGCAACTCGAACGTCACCTCGAGCGTCTCGCCGGGCGCGAGATCGCGCGGCAGCGCGAGCCAGGGCCGACCGGCGAGTCGATCCCCGCGCGGCGTGTCGAGGCGAACCTCGATCGCCACCCCGCCAGCGCCGCTCTCGCCGGCCATCCAGGTCGCTCGCGAGCGGTTCCTCAGTCGCAGTCGCAGCGTGCGTCGCTCGCCGCCGGGCCACGGCGCCTCCGCCCCGAGCAACTCGAGATCGCCCGGCAGCTCCCCCCAGGTGAGCGTCGACGGCGGCGGCACGACCACGGCGGAATCGCCCGGCGGCTCGGCCGCCGCGAGCTCTTCGCACGCCGCGGCGATGGCGCGCGCCGCGCGCGCCGGATCGTGCTCGCTGGCCACGTAGCGGCGTGCCGCCTCCCGCATCGCCGCGAGCGCTCCCGGCGCACCGAGCAGCTCACGCAGCGCCGCGGCGAGTCGATCACTTTCTCCCTCTCCTGGGGCGAGGCGCACGGCGATCTCCGCCGGAAGCTCGGCGAACTGTGCGTAATCCGAGACGATCACCGGCCGCCCGAGCGCCAGCACCCGCAGGAGCGACGCCGAGGTCTCCCCTGCCGTCGGGTAGCGCAGGTTGAGCGCCAGGTCGCAGGCAGCGATGCCGGCCTCGAGCTCTTCGTAGGAGAGGAACCCGGTGACGTGCACGCGCTCGGCCACGCCGGCCTCGCGCGCTTCGCGGTCGTAGAAGACGTAAGGCGAGAGCTCGCCGGCGACGAGCAGGTGGACGCGCTCGAGCCCCGGCGCCGCCAACGCGCGGATCACCACGTCGGTCCGCTTGATCGGCGTCTGGAAACCGAACGAGCCGACGAGCGGCGCCTCGAGCGGGATGCCGAGCCGAGCGCGCAGCCGCCGTCCCGCGCTGTCGTCGGCCGCGGGAGGCAGCGGGATGCCCATCGGCACCGCGCGTACCGCGAGCTCGGCGTCCTCCTCGCGCAGCAGCGCCGCCGCCCACGCGCTGTGCACCAGGACGCCGCGCTGCCGGCGCGCCAGCGCACGATTGGCCAGCAGCGCGAACTGTGCCGCCTCGCCGAAGCCGCCGAAGCGCACCGGGCGCGCCACCACCTCGCCCACCCACCCGTGGTCGCGCGCCAGCTCGGCGGCGTAACCCTCCCAGTCGCCCTGTCCCGCCGTGCGGTCGAGCAGGAAGTGGTGCAGCACGAGGTCGTGCAGGGTGAGCACCCCCGGCAGGCGCCACGCCGTCTCGAGCACCGTGGCGTGGTAGCGGTTGTTCCCCATCTGGTAGAGCGGCAGACGCCCGCCTTCGCCGCAGCGGGCGAGCTCGGCGGGTCGCCACCGCTCCTCCATCTCCGCCGAGACCTCCTGCCCCGGCAGGCGGAGGACGCGCAGGTCGGCCACCGCCGCGAGGTGCGGCAGCAGGTCGCGGCTGTAGTCGGAGATCCCCGACCGCACCGGCGGCAACGGCGAGACGTAGTCGAGCGCGATCCGGCCCATCGGCCGGTCAGCCTAGCAGAGGGTCGGCAGCGGGCCGCGCTCGAGCGCCGCGAGCTCGTCGGCCCGCTCGGCCGGGAGATAGCACTGCAGCCCGCACGAGACCAGTCCGAGGCGCGCGAAACGCTCGCGGTACCAGGCGTCGCTCCGGCGGTGGAAGCCCTGCAGGTCGCCTTCGACCTCGTCTTCGGCGCAGAGCGCCGCGAGATGCGCCACCCCGCCGGTGAGTCGCGAGAGCGCCGGCAGCCCGGCGTGGATCTCGTCCTCCTCGAGGTAGTGCAGGACGTCGCTGCAGACCACGAGATCGAACGGCCCGCGGTCACGCGACGGGAGGTCGAGGTCGGGCAGGTCGGCGAAGGAGACGAGACGGAGGTTGCGCCGCGCTCCGAATCGCGTGACCGCATCGACCGAGGAGTCGAGCCCGAGGTAGCGCACCCGCGGCCGCAGCCGGCGCAGCGGGGCGAGCCAACGCCCCTCGCCGCAGCCGACGTCGAGCACCGTGCGCAGCGGCCGCTCGAGCACGTATTCGGCGAGCGCCACCACCGCCGCGACTCGCCGCGCGAGCTCGCCCGGCGTCTCGATCCGCCGGCGCGGATCGCGGTACCAGCGGTCGAAGTAGGCGCGGTCGTAGCGCTTCACGATCAGACCGGAACGTCGTCGCCGTCGCCGGGGGTGGCGATCTGGCCCTTGAGGAACGCTTCGATGAACGGGTCGATGGCCCCGTCGAGGACGGCGTCGGTGTCGCCGATCGACAGGCCGGTGCGGTGGTCCTTGACCATGCGGTACGGCTGCAGCACGTAGCTGCGGATCTGCGAGCCCCAGGCGATGTCCATCTTCTCGCCCTCGCGCTTGTCCGACTCCTCCTTGCGCTTCTTCATCTCGAGGTCGTACAGGCGGGCACGCATCACCTTCATCGCCGAGGCGCGGTTCTTGATCTGGGAGCGCTCGTTCTGGCAGGTCACCACGATGCCGGTCGGCAGGTGGGTCATGCGCACCGCCGACTCGGTCCGGTTGACGTGCTGGCCACCGGCGCCGGAGGCCCGGTAGACGTCGATCTTCAGGTCCTTGTCGAGGATCTCGATCTCGATCGTGTCGTCGACCTCGGGGTAGACGTAGACCGAGGCGAACGAGGTGTGGCGCCGCGCCGCCGAGTCGAACGGGCTGATGCGCACCAGCCGGTGCACGCCGTTCTCGCCCTTGAGGAAGCCGAAGGCGTGCTCGCCGCGCACGGCGATCGTGGCGTTCTTGATCCCCGCCTCCTCGCCGTCCTGGCGGTCGAGCAGCTCGAGCTCGTAGCCCTTGCGCTCGGCCCAGCGGACGTAGAGGCGCAGCAGCATCTCGGCCCAGTCCTGCGACTCGGTGCCGCCGGCGCCGGAGTTGATCGCCACCAGTGCGGGCTTCTCGTCGTCCGGGCCGGAGAGCTTGATGTCGAGGTCGAGCTTGGCCAACTGGGGAGTGAGCCGCTCGGCGAAGGCCACGGCGTCCGGGTCGACCTCGGCGCCGGGCTCGGCGAGCAGCTCGAGCCAGGTGGCGAGCTCCGAAGCGTCGTCGCGCAGCTTCTTCAGCGTCTCGAGGCGGCGCTCGATCGCCCGCCGCTTCTGCAGCACCTGGGCGCTGTCGGCGGGACGATCCCAGAAGCCGGGCTGTTCGATCTGGCGGTCGATGTCGCGGAGGTTCTCTTCGAGTCCGACGTCCTCAAAGATACCCCCGGATCACGGCGAGCTTCTCGCCGAGATCTTGGAGCTGGTTCTGCAGGTCGATGGCGAGCATGGTGTCGTCGACTCCCCTTCAGGCGGGCCGGGAGGATACCACGGCGGCTTCTTTCACTTGGCCACTCCGGGCACGGCGGACGAGCGCGAGGCATCCCCCCGCGACGAGGAAAGCCAGCGCCGGGACGAGCCACGGCGCGCGCGCGAACGGCGACAGGTCGCTGCGGCCGGCGAGCGGCGCGGCGAGGACCCCTTGGGCACCGACGTCGAGCGACGCCAGCAGGCGGCCGTCCGGGGCGACGATCGCCGAGACGCCGGTGATCGCCGCCCGCACCAGCGGCCGGCGGTTCTCGGCGGCCCGGAACTGCGCGGCCCGCAGATGCTGCCAGGGGGCCGCGGTGTCGCCGTACCAGGCGTCGTTGGTCATCGTCGCGAGGATCGTCGCGCCGGCCCGCGTCAGCTCGGCGACTTCTCCCGGAAAGATCACCTCGAAGCAGATCGCCACGCCGAGCCGCTCGGCGCCGAGCGGCAAGAGCGACAGCGAGCGCGCCGGGCTGAGGTCGCCGGCGCCGCGGGCGATCTTGCCGAGGAACGGCAGCACGCGACGCAACGGCACGTACTCGCCGAACGGGACGAGATGACGCTTGGCGTAGCGACCGAGGACTCCCGACTCGCCGACCATCACCGCGGCGTTGAACGTCGCGCCGTCTTCCTCCGCCGGAGTGTTGAGCAGCACCGGGCATCCCATGGCGTTGAGCTCGGCGAGCGCCGCGACCAACGCCGGATCGCGCGGGTACTCGTACGGCCAGGCGGCGCTCTCCGGCCAGACGAGTAGCGCCGGTCGGTCACACGCCTGGCGCGACATGGCGAAGAGCCGCTCGGTCTGTCGCGCCACCGCCGCGGCGTCCCAGGCGACGAGATTCGGCGTGTTCGGCTGGATCGCCTTGATCCACATCGCCGGGCCGATCTCGCCCTCGCCGACCGCCCAGCGTCCGGCCACCGGCAGGAGGACCGCCGGCAGGAGCAGGGCGAGCGCCGCGAGATCGAGGCTGCGCCGCCTCCAGGCCTGGGCGAGCGCGACATTGATCGCCACGAGCAGCCACGAGACACCGAAGGCGCCGATCCACGCGGCGAGCGGCAAGGCGCCCGGCATCGTCGTCCACGAGGTGGCGGCGAGGTTCCAGGGGAACCCCGAAAGCGCCACGCCGCGCAGCCACTCGAGCGCCACCCAGAGCGCCGGCAGGGCGAGCCACGCCCCGCGCACCGGTGAACGCCAGAGCCGTGCGCCGAGGGCGGCGAACGCCGCGTGGTAGAGGCCGAGGTAGGCGGCGAGGAGCAGCAGCGAGAGGCCCGCGAGCCAGCCGGGGAGCATGCCGTAGACCGTCAAGGTGTGGACGATCCAGGACATCGCCGTCGCCCAGCCGGCGATGCCGTGCAGCCAGCCGAGCCAGCCGGCGCGACGGCGGTCGAGCAGGAGGACGAGCGGAATCAGGGCGACGGGCGGCAGCCAGGCGGTGGCGTAACGCGCGAACGTCAGCCCCCAGAGCACGCCGCCGGCGATCGCCAGCGCCGGTGCGGCCAGAGCGGCGGCGCGCCGGCGCACGGCCGGCTCCGGCGCGGGGGCGCCGGTCGAGGGGGAAAGGCTCGACACGGGGATCGTTCCGCCGGGCTACGGCTTGTCGGTCACGATCGCTTCGCGCGAGACGGTGCGGCGGACCTTCTCCACCACCGACTGGGCCTGCTCGCGGCGCGGATAGGGGCCGATGCGGACGCGGTAGAACTTCTGTCCGTCGCGCAGCACGGGCGAGATGAAGGCCTTGAAACCGCGCCGGATGAGATCCTGCTGGTAGCGCTTCGCCTTGCCCTCTTCACGACTGGAGATCACCTGGACGAAGAAGCCGGTGGACGCCGTCGCCGGCGCTGCCTCGGCGGTCGGCGGGGGGGTCGGCCGTGCCGGCTCGACCGTCGGCCGTGCGACCGGGGCCGCGGCGGTGGCGACGGGCGCCGCGGTCGGCTCCGGGACCAGCGTCGGCAGCGGCGCCACCGCCGTCGCGCCGACATCCTCGGCCAGCGTGCGGCCGGGGTGCGGCTCGAGCGTCGCGGCGGCGGGCGGCGCGACCGGAGTCGCCGGCGGCGCCCCAGCTCGCCGATCTTCCGAGAAGAACTTGAACTCGGCGATCGGCGGCTCGCCGCCGGCCTGCGCCACCGCGGCCTGGACGGGAGGACGCCCTTCGGAGCCGCCGCGGCCGATCCACACACCGGAGAAGAAGGCCACCAGCATGCAGGTCAACAGCAGCACGAACGCCACCAGCACCTGGCGGCTGGTCAAGGCGATCTCGTAGTAGCTCGGCTCGTTCGGCTCGGGCGCGTCCACTCGCAACTCCTTGGAGATCAGCCCTTCCGGTTTTCGAGGAAGGACTTGATGAGGTCGACCGGCACCGGGAAGATGATCGTCGAGTTCTTCTCGGTGGCGATCTCGGTCAGTGTCTGCAGGTAGCGCAACTGCAACGTGACGGGGTTCGGCGACATCATCTCGGCCGCCGCGGCGAGCGACTTCGAGGCCTGCAGCTCACCGTCGGCGTGGATGATCTTGGCGCGCTTCTCGCGCTCCGCCTCGGCCTGCTTGGCCATGGCGCGCTGCATCTCGGTCGGCAGGTCGACGTGCTTGACCTCGACCATCGAGACCTTGATCCCCCACGGGTCGGTGTGGGTGTCGATGATCTCCTGCAGCCGCTCGTTGAGGCTCTCCCGTTCGGAGAGCAGCGAGTCGAGGTCGGCCTGGCCGAGCACCGAGCGCAGCGTCGTCTGCGAGATCTGACTGGTGGCGTAGAGGTAGTTCTCCACCGAGACCACGGCGCGCGCCGGGTCGACGACCCGGAAGTAGATCACCGCGTTGACCTTGACCGAGACGTTGTCGCGCGTGATGACGTCCTGCGGCGGCACGTCGAGCACCACGGTGCGCAGCGAGATGCGGATCATCCGGTCGATCGGCCAGAGGACGAAGATCAGACCCGGTCCCTTGGCGGTCTCGATCAGTCGTCCGAGCCGGAAGATCACCGCCCGCTCGTACTCGGGCAGCACGTTGATCCACTTGAAGATCAAGCCGACGACGAGAAAGACGAGCACGACGAACAGCATCGGGAATTCGGGCGAAACGGGCATCGCTCACCTCCTGGCCGGCGTTGCCGGCCGAACCCGCAGAGTCAGGCCATCCACGGAGACCACCTCGACCTCGGAGCCGGCGGCTACCGGTTCCGCGATCGACCCTTCGAGCTCGGCGTTCCAGTAGTCGCCGTCGAGCTTCACCTTGCCGCGCGGCGCGAGCGCTGACGTGACCGTGACGCGCGTCCCGACCATCCCTTCCGGACCGCTGCGCACCGGCCGTCGCGCCGCCCGCAACGCCACCCAGGCCAGGAAGCTGACGACGCCGAGGGCGAAGAGCGTGATGGCCGCGATGAGGCCGAGACTGACGCGCAGCGCGGGCTCGGCGCTGCGGAAGAGGAGGAGCGAGCCCAAGACGAGGGAGATGATACCGCCGACCGTGAGGAGACCGTAGCTCGTCACCTTGATCTCGGCGACGAACAGCACCAGGCCGAGCAGGATGAGCGCCACCCCGGCGTAGTTGACCGGCAGCACCGAGAGCCCGAAGAACGCCAGAATCAGCGAGATGCCGCCCACCACCCCGGGCAGCACGGCTCCGGGGTGAGCGAGCTCGAAATAGAGGCCGAGGAACCCGAGGCTGAGCAGGATGTAGGCGAGATTCGGGTGCGCGAGGGTCGAGAGCAGGCGCTGCTGCGCGTTCATCTCGACGCGGCGCACGCTCGCCCCGGCGAGGTGGAGCACCCGCTTGCCCTGCGCCCCTTTCACGACCTCGCGACCCTCGAGCCCGGCGAGCAGCTCGGGCCAGCTCGCCGCCGAGAAGTCGACGAGCCCGGCAGCGAGGGCTTCGGCGGCGGAGAACGAACGGCTCTCGACGACCGCCTTCTCCGCCAGCGCCTGGTCGCGCCCGCGTCGCCCGGCGAGCGAACGGATCGTCGCCGCGGCGTCCTGCTCCACTTTCTTGCCCATCACCCCTTCGATCGTCTCGCCCTGGCCGCCCACCGGGTGCGCCGCGCCGGTGTTGGTGCCCGGTGCCATCACCGCGATGTCGCCGGCCATCAACAGGAAGAACCCCGCCGAGGCCGCCTGCGAGCCGCTCGGCGCCACCCAGACGACGACCGGGATCGGCGTGCCGAGCATCGCGGTGAAGATCCGCCGCGTCGAATCGAGCGCCCCACCCGGCGTGTTCAGCTCGAGGACGAAGGCGACAGCCCCGGAAGCCTCCGCCTCCGCGATCGCCTCGACGACGAACTGCTCGGCGACCGGATGGATGATCGAGTCGAGGCGGGCGCGAACGATCTCGGGACCGACCGGAGGAACGGGCGTGGCGGCGGAAGTGGCGGCAGACGTCGCCGCGGGAGTGGCGGCCGAGCTCGGGGTCTCTCCGGCCACCACCGGAAGCAGGCCCGCGAGCCCCAGGAACAGAGCTCCGAGAAGGGTCCGACCGGAGCGCCGGGAAGCGGCACAAGTGCTTGTCATGGTGGCATTTCCTTGCAGGTTTCGAGTATAGCAGCCACCCCGCCGCGCCGGCTCGCCGAGCCGCCGTCGTCGCGCTCGAAGACCTCCGCCACCGCGAGCGACGAAGCTACCCCTACAGCAGCCGCTCTTTCTTCCTATTCAGGTTCGAAACCACCAGCCGCACCTCATCGACATCGGCTTGATCGGATGGAGCCGCTCGCGAACAGACCAACATCAGGCCGAGAAGGCCCGACTGGACAGTCCCCTTCGACCCCGGCGAAAACTGGGGGCACAGCCAGCGGATCCGTCAAGGTCCACGATTTGGCGAGGACGGCACGAGGGCACGAAGGAGCTTGGGGGACGTCGCGAGACTCGCTCGCGACCGCGCGGCAACCTCCCGCGCGACAGAGCCTCGATGGCTGTTGGGTGCAGCGTCGTGCGAACCGCGCCAGAGCTTGAAGCGAAGACAGCGACGATCAGGTAGGGAAGAGAAGCCTCAACCCACGCGACGAGCGCCACGCTCGCCACGGAAGACGGCTACCCCTTGACACGGGGGGGCCTGATAGCGGTTAGCCGACAGGATCCGGAACCTGCAAGTCGCGGCAGATCTTGCGCGCGAGAAATTCGTTCAGCTCGCGATGCCGCGGCATCGAGGATGACTTCCGCGCGGCGCGATTCACGTAGACCGTGTGATTGGCGCCCTCGCGGAAGAGCTCGCAGCCATGCGCTTCAAGATGCCGGATGAGATCGAGGCGTTTCACGCCGAAAGGCGAAGCGGTTCACGGATCACGGCCGCCCCTTCGAGCTCGGCTTCAGCAAGCTCGCGGTTTGCCTCGAGGACAAGCTGGACGGCTTCTACGAGGTTTGCGCGGGCCTCGTCGAGCGTTGTGCCTTGCGTGTTCGCGCCGGGCAGTTCTTCGACGAACGCCACGTAGCCTTCGGGCACCTCGCGAAAGACGGCTGTGAACTGAATCCGCATGGCCTTCCTCCGCCGTAAGCTTACTCGCGATGGTTCACTGTCGCCTAGCGGCCATGGAGCTCAGCGGCGTCAGGGACGCGCGAAGCGCAGCCCTGACGTGGGCCGAAACGACGTTGGGTGCAGCGCCGTGCGCGCCGCGCCAGACCTTGGAGCGAAGACAGTGACAATCAGGTAGGGAAGAGAATCCTCAACACACGCGACGAGCGGCACGCTCGCCACGGAAGACGGCTGCCCCTTGACACGCGGGGGCCTGATAGCTGTTAGCCGGCCCGCGCTCACGCCCGAGATAGCGGCCGCACTCCTTCTCGCAGTGTCTAGCGCACGAAGCAGTGCCAAAGTCCGGCGAGCATCAAGTCGTCGAACTGGTCGCCGAGCAGCTGTCGCAGCTCTGGGATGAGAGCCACGTTGTTGTAACTAGCGTCAAGAACCCGGTCGCCCTCAACGCGCAGGATCACGTTGTACGACGAGTCGACTACTGTTTCCCCGCTGACTCGCGCGATGACATTGTAGTTGGCATCAAGGATGTCACTGCCCTGGACGCGACCAAGTGTGTTGTAGCTGGTGTCGAGAATGTTGGAACCCTCAACCCTCAAGAAAGCCATGGGCGATCTCCGTGTCTTCAAGAACGTCATCTGGGGCCAGGGGCAAGAGTCTGCCCACCAGCGCTTACCTGTGCAAGCTCGCGTCGCTGTGGAGGTGAAGCGTTGCGAGGCAGGTCGCCCTCGTGCACCCGGGGGCGAGGTCGACTGCTCTTTGATGCGAGGATGTGTCGTCACGCAGGACCCTCTGTTGGCCATTGGCTATGGGATTTAGGGGCAACAGAGATGGCCGAAGGCAGGCCCTCACGCCCGCTCGAACAACGTGTTAGCCGGCTCGCCCAGGAACGCTCCGCGACGCTCAGTCAGAGCCTCTTCTTGAGATCGTCGATGAGCTGAATAATCTGCGTCTTGTGAAGCTCTGGATCTTGGACCTGTAAGAACTCGACCGCCTTGAAGTCGTCGCCTCGCTTGCGATTCTGTGGCGGTTCGAGGCCTTCGATGAGCAAGGCTTCCATCGTCACGATGAGCATGTCGAGGTCATATGTTCCGACGGCGGAGTTGTCTAGTTGGCCGGATTCACTCACCGGATAGACACCAAACCAAGAGAATCGGTCCCACCGACCGTTGAGGCGATCAGCCGTGTGCTGCTTGAGACGAACGCCGAGCGTTTGGTCAGTGGTCCGGCCCACGTAGACCACGGCGCGGCCATCATGGAGGAGGTACACGCCGCGTTCGCCCGAAAAATCGACCGGCGTGCCGCCCTGCTGCTGACCGAGTACTCGAGGTGCGCTGCCCCAGAGCACAAACTCCCGAGACCAATACATGCCGAAGGCGTTGATGAGGCCGGTATCGTCGGCCTCTTCGATGGAGACGGGTACGGGCTGTAGCGACGGCTGCTCTGGCCCCTTCTGCAAAGCGTAGTATCCGCGCGCGACACGCACGACCTCCGATTGGAGTGAGGTCGCGAGCGTGGCGGCAACAGAGCTTGCAGGGGTGGCCCCGAGCTCCGAGCGGAGCCCGCGTTCAGCGATGGCTTCCGCGATCTCTGTGTAGTGCATCGCCTCGGTTTGATCGCGAAGCACTTGAAGGATCGCCTCTTTCCAAGTCAGATCCGGCATCTCGCACCTCGCCGCGGGGTTGATACTCGGTCAATTGTACCCACGAAACAGCGAATGATGGTCCGAGGCCGGCTAACGTTCGAGTTCAGCGGCCACAGGGATGGCCGAAGGCCAGCCCTGTGGTCCGCTTCAACGAGGGGTTAGCCGGCCCACCGCAGACACCCTCTTCTACCGTGCTTTCGGTGACCGTCGCTTGCGGAATTCCTCGAAACGACGCGCAAGAGAGAATACGTAGACGCAGAGCGCTTGGGTGAACTCGAGCGCATCCGACGCGTCCTGCTGGGAGACCGTGACGTCGAGGTCGTGCGCCGCGTCGTTCCCGACCAGCCGAAGACCGTCGGCCCAGTCGAGTAGTTTTGAGTCGATAACGCTTCTCTCCTTCAGGTCCGCGAGGCGATCGAAGAGAGTCCCACCAGTCGCCCCCAGTTCATGGCACAGGGCTTCGACTGCCTTTCGGCACATGATCGCGCACGGGACTGGCAGCCCGGCGCGGAATGCGACCGCCGCGTCGCGGTATGCCTTGGCAACCTTGGAGGGCACGGCCTCTTCGGGAATTCCTCGTGCCCCGGGATAGAGGACGACAGGATCTTCCTGCGGAGCTGTGACGTCGGCTTCAGGTACCTCCAGAAGGGCCTGCTTCGTAAGGAACGGCGATCCACACTTCTTGCAGATTGAGAAGGCGTACTGCGTGTGGTGGACTGGATCTAGCCCCTCGGCTGACAGAACCTGACCGGGGTCCATGAGAAGGTGTTCGGTGAGCACCCTCGTTTCTGCTTGAACACCACACTCCTCACAGAACAAGTGCAATGTGTTTTCTTGTGTCTGATAAGGCATGACGCTTCCTCGGGCCGGCTAACGAACAAGAGACTCGAACCGCGCGAAGCCGCGGTTCAATCTTCGGTTGAACTCGATCCGGGCAACGAGTGGGGCCGGAGCGGGACTTGGAGATTCAATCGCTGCGAGGGCCTTGCCGGGTCGTGGAAAGAGTGCGGCGGCGCCGGAGCCGCCGGCAACCGATGGGACAAGGCCAGCACAGAGCCGCCGACACGGGCCTGGGAGACGATGGCGACGGATGCTCGGAGCCTCGTTGAGCGAGCTCATGTGTACGGACGATATACCTCTTCTGGGCCCGTGTGGAGCGGGCACGTCCCGGGGGTAGAAGAGGCTGGCAACGGGAAGCAAACGACGTCATGGCGGTGGACGACCGAGATCTGCGCCGGGTGTCGAAGCGAGATCAAGTGGCCGGTGGCAGGCCGCTTGAAGGAAGAGGTGACCGCGGGCACAGACCGGGCAGAGCTCCCCGGCAGGGTGCCACCCGATTTCCCCAGCTCGGCGGCGCTCTCCGAGGGCGACCCGCTGCCGGTCGGCTGGAGGCCGGACGACCCAACCCAGCGATCGTTCAGGTCAGGCGTCCGGCGCCAGCCCCCTCGCTGTATGGAGATCGCTGGCCCTCGTCGCGGTGGCCGCAGGCCCCGGTCCGAGGACAGCGGATGCGGCTTCCCTGGCGGATCTGAAACCAGCATGCACCGTGCCGTCGTGTCGTCTCCGCGAGGCGAGTGCTAGAGTCCCCCGAAATTCGTCGCAGAGCCCAAGTGGCCGCCAACTCGCACATTCGTCGGTGCCGGGCGGCCGCGTGGGTCGTCTTCCATGAGCTTCTCTCTTCTGGCAGGGGGGTTCCATGTCCTCAGCGATCAAGAAGGTCCTCAAGTGGGTCGGCATCGTTCTCGGCGTCGTCGTGGCGGTGGTCGTCGCGCTCGGCATCTACATCTACCGGCAGATGCCGAAGCCGATCGGCGAGCGGCCCGTCCTGCAGTCGGAGCTCTTCGCGAAGCCGGCGCAGGAGCTGCCGATGGCCGGGCGGTTCATCTACAAATCGGCCACCGAGCTCGCGGCGATGATCCGCGAGAAGCAGGCGACCTCGACCGAGATCGTCCAGGAGCACATCAACCACATCAAGAACACCAACTACAAGACGAACGCCTTCGTCTGGCTGTTCGAGCGCGAGGCGTTGGAGGCCGCCCGGCTGGCCGACGAGAAGGTCGCTCGCGGCGAGCCGCTCGGCCTGCTCCACGGCGTGCCGGTGAGCATCAAGGAAGAGTTCTGGGTGAAGGGGAAGCCGAACACCGTCAACGCCGAGATGTTCCGCGGCTTCGTCGCCCCACGCAACGCCGCGGTGGTCGACGCCTGGCTCGAACAGGGCGCCATCGTTCTCGGCACGACGAACGTGCCGAACCTGCTCTTCGACATGCAGACCGCCGGCGAGATCTACCCGACCGGCAACAACCCGTACGACGCGAGCCGCACCCCCGGCGGCAGCACCGGCGGCGGCGCGGCCTCGGTGGCGGCGGGTTTGGTGCCGCTCGCGCTCGGCGGCGACATGGGCGGCAGCATCCGCGTGCCGGCGGCGTTCTGCGGCCTGTACGGGCTCAAGACGACCGAGGACAGCATGGGCCGGAACCCCGGCTCCTTCCCCGGCGAGCCGGGCAATCCGAAGTACCACCGACTGGCGGTCGCCGGGCCGCTCGCCCGCACGGTCGACGACGTCGAGCTCGGCTGGAACGCCCTGATGAAGCACTGGCCCGACAGCAAGTCGCTGCGCAGCGAGCCGGAGAGGGCGCTCGATCAGTACCGGGTCGCCTACTTCGACGAATGGAAATTCGGCAACGACAAGCTCTTCGTCGGCAACGACGTCAAGACGCGACTGAAGCAGCTCGTCGACGCGCTGCGCTCGAAGGGCGTGACGGTGACCGAGGACCAGCCGACGAACTTCGCCGAGATGAAGGTGATGCACTCCATGCTCTCGGTCTACATGATGTTCGAGAAGATGCCGTGGATCATCCGGCAGTTGATCCTGCGGGACTTCAAAGCCAAGGACAACCATCGTCTCGACTACCGCGAGGCGTACGAGCAGATGTCGAGCCCGAGCGACGAGAAGTACGACAGGCTCTTGCGGCGGCGCGCCGCCATGACGGCGAAGATGGAGTCGTTCTTCGACAAGGTCGACCTGCTGTTGATGCCGGTCGCTGCGGGACCGGCGATCCGGCACAACGAGCGGCACGAGCCGATCGTGCTCGACGGAACGACGATCGACTACTGGGACTACTTCCACTTCCCGATGCCCTGGAACGCCACCGGACATCCGGCGCTCACGATTCCTCTCGGCCTGAGCCCGGAGGGCCTGCCGATCGCCGTCCAGGTCGTCGGGCCGATGAGCTCGGAGAGGCGCCTCCTGGCCTTCGCCAAGCTCATCGAGCCGCTGCACGAGGGGTTCGTGCGGCCACCGGCCCACTGAAGCCGGCCTCGTGCGCCGCCGCGACCTTCCGTGGACGGCGCGCTTGACCCCTCGCCAGGCAGAGGAGAGACTCGGCGCGCCACCCCGGCGCGCCGTTTCCTCCTCCCACCCCTCTCGATTCCGATGACCCCACGACCCGACGCCCGGCTGCAGACGCGGGCGCGGGCCGCGACGTCCAGGCCCGGATGAGCGACGCCGACCGTCGATTCGTGCGGCGCCATCCCTGGCTGTCGCTCTATCTCGCCCTGCTCGTCGCCTCGACGGCCGTGCGCCTGCTTCGCCCGGCGCCGGAGCTGCCGCCGGGGGTGGAGGCGATCGAGCTCCCGGCGCTGGCGCACGACGGAACGACCGTCTCGACCCCACCGCTGCGCCTCGCCTGGCGCGAGCTCGGCGACGCCGCCTCGACGAAGACACCGCTGCTCCTCTTGCACGGCAGTCCCGGAAGCAGTGGGGACCTGCGAGCGCTCGCCGCCGAGCTGCCGGGCGACCGGCGCCTGCTGATCCCCGACCTGCCCGGCTTCGGCGCCTCGTCGCGACGCCTTCCCGACCACTCGATCCTGACCCACGCCCGCACCCTCCTCGCCTGGCTCGATCGACTGGGAATCTCCCGCGTCGATGTCGTGGCGATCAGCCAGGGCGGCGGCGTGGCAATCCACCTCACCGGCCTCGCACCCGAGCGCGTCCGCTCGCTCACGCTGCTCTCCGCGATCGGCGTGCAGGAGCTCGAGCTGCTCGGCGACTACTCGCTCAACCACGCCCTGCACCGCGTGCAACAGGGGCTCGTCTGGGGACTGCAGAACCTCGTCCCCCACTTCGGGGCGATCGACCGCTCGCCGCTCGACGTCGGCTTCGCGCGCAACTTCAGCGACAGCGACCAGCGACCGCTGCGCGGTCTGCTCGAGCGGTGGAACGGGCCGACGCTGATCGTCCACGGTCGCGACGACTCGCTGGTGCCGTTCGCCGCCGCCGAGGAGCACCACCGCATCGTGCCGCAGAGCGAGCTCGCGACCCTCACCGGCGACCACTTCCTCTTCTTCACCCGACCGGCCGAGGTCGCCGCAGCGATCGGCCGATTCCTCGTGGAGGTCGACCACGGAACCGCGGTCGACCGAGCGCACGCCGACCCGGCGCGGGTCGAGCTCGCCGAGGTCGACGCGGGCCGGCTGCCACCGCCACGCGCCCACGGGGCGACGGCCTTCTTCCTCGCTTTCCTGCTCGCCGTGGCGACGTTCGGCAGCGAAGACCTCGCCTGCGTCGGCGCCGGGTTGCTGGTGGCACGCGGCACGCTCTCCTTCCCGGTCGCGACGCTCGCCGCGCTCGTCGGCATCTTCGTCGGCGACCTGCTGCTCTTCGCCGCCGGTCGCCTGCTCGGCCGCTCGGCACTACGTCATCCGCCGATGTCCTGGCTGGTCTCGGAAGCCGCGGTGGAACGCGCTTCGGGCTGGTTCCAGCGCAAGGGGCCGCAGGTCATCGTCGCCTCGCGCTTCCTGCCCGGGACGCGCCTGCCCACCTACGTCGCTGCCGGCGTGCTGCGCACCCCCTGGCTGCGCTTCACCGGCTGGTTCCTGCTGGCCGCGGCGCTCTGGACGCCGCTGCTGGTCGGCGCCGCCGCGCTCGGCGGCAAGGGGCTGCTCTCCGCCCTCGCCCGCGTCGAACGACCGAGCCTCGGCGTGCTGCTCGCCGTGCCGCTGCTCCTCTGGCTGCTCGTCGAGCTGGCGAGCTCGCTCGCCTCCTGGCGCGGCCGGCGCCTGCTTCTCGGCAGGTTCCGTCGGGCGACGCGCTGGGAGTTCTGGCCGTCGTGGAAGGTCTACCCGCCGATCGTCCTCTACATCCTCGCGCTCGGCCTGCGCCATCGCCGGATGACGCTCTTCACCGCAGTCAACCCGGCGATGCCCGCCGGCGGCTTCGTGCGGGAGTCGAAGGCGGCGATCCTCGGCGCGCTCGCTGCCGGCGACCGGCACGGCCGGGTGGCCCGGTTCGTCGCCCTGCCGTGCACCGCACCGGCGAGCGAGCGACTCGCCAGCCTGCGCGCCTTCCTCGTCGCCCATCGCCTCGACTATCCGGTGGTCCTCAAGCCCGACGTCGGCGAACGCGGCAGCGGCGTGTCGATCGTCCGCGACGAAGCGGCGGCGATCGCCCGGCTCGACGAGTCGACGGTCGACCTGATCGCCCAGGAGTACGTCCCGGGCGTCGAGGCCGGCGTCTTCTACGCGCGCCATCCCGAGGAGGCGCACGGACGCATCCTGTCGATCACCACCAAGGAGTTCCCGGCCGTCGCCGGCGATGGCGAGCGCACCCTCGAGGAGCTCATCCTCGCCGACGACCGGGCGGTGTGCATGGCACCGACCTTCCTGGCGCGCTTCGCCGAGCGCCTCGACGAGATCCCGCCGCGCGACACGGTCGTGCCGCTGGTCGAGATCGGCAACCACTGCCGCGGCACGGTCTTCCGTGACGGCCGCGCGCTCGCCACCGCGCCGCTCGCCGAAGCGATCGACGAGCTCTCGCGCGGCTACGACGGCTTCCACTTCGGCCGCTACGACCTGCGCGCCCCGTCGTTCGCCGCGCTTGCCGCCGGCGAGGGGATCCAGGTGCTCGAGCTCAACGGCGTGACCTCGGAGATGGCGCACATCTACGAGCCGGGGACCAGCCTCTGGACCGCCTGGCGAGCTCTCGCCGCGCAGTGGCGGCTGGCCTTCTCGATCGCCGCAGCCAACGTCCGGCGAGGCGCGCGCCCGACGCCGGCAGGCGAGCTGCTTTCGCTCGTCGCCCGCCACCTGCGCGGCCCGGGCTGAGCCGCGCGACGACTCTTCCGTTCGTCGCGGCCGATCTGGCAAGATCCCCTCCCCGCGCGCGGCCCCCCGCCACCGGCGTCGCCGCCGCGGACCCGTACGAAGGAGCTGACGATGCAGAAGTCGCAAGCGCTCGAGCCGCGCTTCGCCGGAGCCGTGGCGCGCGAAGTCGGATGCACTCCCCGCCAGGTCGCCGCCGCCGACGCGCTCTTCGCCGACGGCGCGACCGTGCCGTTCGTTGCCCGCTACCGCAAGGAGGCCACCGGCGGCCTCGACGACGCCGCGGTCGAGACGATCGCCAAGCGACGCGACTACTTCCTCGAGCTCGCCGAGCGACGCGACGCGATCCTCGCCTCGGTCGGCGACCAGGGCAAGCTCACCGCCGAGCTCGAGGCCGCGCTGCGCGCCGCCGTCACCAAGCAGGAGCTCGAGGACCTCTACCTGCCGTACAAGCCGAAGCGGCGCACCCGCGCGCAGATCGCGCGGGAACGCGGTCTCGAGCCGCTCGCCGACCTCCTGCTGGCCGGTGCGGCCGGAGCGCAGGACCCCGCGGCGCTCGGCGCGGCGTTCGTCGCGGACGAGCGTGGCGTCGCCGACGCGGAGAGCGCGGTCGCCGGTGCGCGCGACATCCTCGCCGAGCGACTGGCCGAGAACGCCGAAGTCCGGGCCCGCCTGCGCGATTCGCTCCGCACCGCCGGGATGCTCTCGGCGCGCGTGCTCTCCGGCAAGGAGGAGGAGGGGCGGACCTACCGCGACTACTTCGCGCACGCCGAAGCGGCGCGCACCATCGCTTCGCACCGCCTGCTGGCGATCGACCGCGGCGAGCGCGAAGGGATCCTCTTCACCGACCTGGCGATCGCCGACGAGCCGTTCGTGGCTTGGCTCGGCACGACGTGGAAGGTGGACCTCGGCACGCCCTGCGGCCGCGAAGTCGCCGCGGCGACCGCCGATTCCTACCAGCGGCTGCTCCGCCCGTCGGTGACGCACGAGGTCCGCTCGGAGCTGCGCGAGCGCGCCGAGGCCGAAGCGATCGGCGTCTTCCGCGCCAACCTCGAGTCGCTGCTGCTGCAGTCGCCGTTCGGCCAGTACGCGGTCGTCGGTCTCGACCCGGGCTTGCGCACCGGATGCAAGCTCGCCGTCGTCGACCCGACCGGCCGCGTCGTCGCCACCGACGTGCTGCGCCTCGTCGACGAGCGGCCGGAAGCGATCGCCGCCGCGGCGCGACGGCTCGTCGACCTCGCTCGCGCGCACGCGGTGCGGGCCGTCGCCGTCGGCAACGGCACCGCCGGGCGCGAGACCGAACGGGCCGCGCGCGCCGCGCTCTCCGCGGCCGGGCTCGCCGAGGTGATCGTGGCGATCGTCCCCGAGACCGGAGCCTCGGTCTACTCCGCCTCCGAAGTCGCGCGCCAGGAGCTTCCCGACCTCGACGTGTCGCTGCGCGGCGCGGCGTCGATCGCCCGCCGATTGCAGGACCCGCTCGCCGAGCTGGTCAAGATCGAGCCGCGCTCGCTCGGAGTCGGCCAGTATCAGCACGACCTCGAGCCGCGCGCCCTCGCCCGCGAGCTCGACCTCGCGGTGGAGGGCGTGGTCAATCGCGTCGGCGTCGAGCTCAACAGCGCCTCGCCGGCGCTGCTCGGACGCGTCTCCGGTCTCTCCAGCCGGCTCGCCGCCGCGATCGTCGCGCGCCGCGACGCCCACGGCCCCTTCCGCTCCCGGCGTGAGCTGCTCGAGGTCCCCGGCCTCGGCCCGAAGACCTTCGAGCAGGCGGCCGGATTCCTCCGCCTGCGCGACGGCAGCCATCCGCTCGACCGCACGGCGGTCCATCCGGAGCGCTACTCGGCGATCGAACAGCTCGCGCGCTCGGCCGGGCTCGATCTCGTCGAGCTGGTCGGCAACCCGGCACGGGTGGCCGCCCTGCCGATCGACTCGTTGCTCGACGAGCGCTCCGGCATGGGGCGCTTCACCCTCGCCGACATCCGCGCCGAGCTCGAGCGCCCGGGCCGCGACCCGCGACCCGACTTCGTCGCCCCGGCCTGGCGCGACGACGTGGCGACGCTCGACGACCTCGTCGTCGGCATGGTGCTCGAAGGGCGCGTCTCGAACGTCACGAACTTCGGCGCCTTCGTCGACATCGGCGTGAAGCGCGACGGACTGGTGCACCTCTCGGAGCTCTCGACGCGCTGGATCGCCGACCCGCGCGAGGCGGTACGCGTCGGTGAAGTCGTCAAGGTGATGGTCAAGGAGGTCGATCGCGAGCGCGGGCGCGTGCAGCTCTCGATCAAGGCGCTCGCCGCGCCAGCGACACGCGGTGAGTCGCGCGAGGGCGAGCGTCGCAGCGCGACGCCCAAACCCGCCCCGACGACAGCGCGACCGCAGCCGACCGTCGCCGATCTCGCGCGGAAATTCAGCCGTCGTTGAGCCCTCGACGCGAGATCAACCGACGGCGTGAATCGGCTTGATTTTGCCGCGCGAAACCCTTGACAACCTCGGTGCGGCAGGCGTACCTTGAATCTCGAGCAAGGAGGTTGAGATGACTCCACCGGGCAAGACGGGGCCCTCGGAGTCGGGCCTCTCAGGACGGCGACTCCGAGGGCGCACCAGCCGAGACGCGAGCTGAGTCTTCCCAGCTGATCGCGGGTTCATCGACACCCCGACAGCGATTCGGCCCGAACGGCCGAGAACGGCACGCAACCTCGGCGCAACGAAAGAGGAGGCTTCCGCAAGGAGCCTCCTCTTTTCTCGTTCTTGCGTGTCTCGTTTCGCGGTCACGGCACGCTCGACGCTGCCGGGAGCGCGGCGAGCGCCCGCCGCGGCTCGTCCCAGTCGGGCGCCAGCTTCGCCGCCTCGCGCCAGGCGGCTTCAGCCTCGGCGAACCGTCCCTGACGCTCCCGCAATCGGCCGAGCTCGAATCGCGCCAGCGGTGAATCGGGCGCGGCATCCAGGGCCCGCCGCAGCTCGTCTTCGGCGCGCGACCAGGCTTCCAGATCGATGAGCACACGAACGAGATCGAGGCGCGCCGCGAGATAGTCCGGCACCATGCCGACAGCAAGGTCGAGCTCGCGCGCCGCCTCGACACGGCGACCCCGCCCCTCCTCGATCAGGCCGAGAAGACGGTGCGGCTCGGCGAAGCGCGGCCGTGAAGCCAGCGCGGCGTGCAACAGCGACTCGGCCTCGTCGAGGTCGCCGGCGATCATCCGCTGGCGACCGAGGTGGTATTGCAACACGGGATTGCGCGGCTCGGCCGCAAGGGAGCGGCGAAAGAGCGTCTCAGTCGAGCTCCAGGCGGGAAGCTGGGCGTGCGTTCGTCCCGCCGCCAGGGCGATCGAGGCGAGCGCGAGCAGCGACCCCGCACCGCGCGCCAGCGCCGGGGACGCCACGCGCAGGCGATCGAGCAGCGCCGCGACGAGCGAGACGAGCGCCCAGAGAAGCCCGACGTGAGGCAGGTAGGTGTAGCGGTCGGCAAGCGCCTGCTCGCCGACCTGCACGAGCCCGAGCGTCGGCAGCAGCGCGACGACGAAGAGCAGCCAGCCGAAGGCCACCGGGCGGGCCGCGTCGTCGAAGGCGCGCGCGCGACGCACCGTGAGCATCCTCCAGGCAAGGCCGCTGACTGCGATCACCGCCAGCGCACGAATCGCGATCGCGTCGGACGACGGCGGCTCGCCGCCCGGCAGCCAAGGGTGCGGATAGAGCGCGGCGAGGCCGTGGGGTCGCAGGGTCAGGGCAACGTAGCGCGGAATGGCGAGCGCCGCGTTGGCGAGCCGTGCGCCGAGCGCGAGCTCGCTACGCCCCGCCACCGCTCCGCCGCCGTGCTGCGCGGCGATCGTCGCCAACGCGGCGCCAGCGGCGAGCACCGCCCACGGAAGCTTCTCGAGAAGGCGTCGCCGCCAATCGAAGGCGGTCCCCTCTTCACGCAGCGGCCAGAGATCGAGCAGGAGGAAGATCAGCGGCAAGGTGACAGCCATCGGCTTGGCGGCGAGCGCCGCCGCCACGGCCAGGGTCACCGCGAGATGGCGCCAGCGACCCCCGCGGCGCCGCCACCCCAGGTAGGCGAGCAGCGCCAGCAGGGCAAAGAGGCCACACAGCACGTCCTTGCGCTCGGCCACCCAGGCGACCGACTCGACGCGCAGCGGATGGAGCCCGAAGAGCGTCGCCGCGGTCAGCCCGGCGAGCGGACGATGCGGCGACAGGCGCCAGAAGAGGGCGAGCACCAGCAACGTGTTGAGCACGTGCAGGGCCACGTTGACGCGATGCGGGGCGCTCGGCCCGGGGCCGAAGAGGTCGACGTCGAGCATGTGCGACATCCAGGTCAGCGGATGCCAGTTCGCGGCATGTCGAGTCGTCCAGGCCCAGACGACGCTCTCGCGGCTCAATCCGCCGAGCACGTGCGGATTGGCGCTGACGTAGACCGGGTCGTCCCAGTCGACGAAGCCGTAGCCACCCGCCGGGGCGAAGAGCACGGCGACCGCCGCGGCGAGCAGGAGGGAGACGACGAGCCGGCCGCCGTGCCCGAGCCGGAAGGCGGTCGACGGACCGGAGGCGGGCGACGCGATCGGGCTCGCCGCCATCGCCTTCATCCCTCGCCGGAGGGCTGCGGGATCGGCGTGAACGCCGCAGCGATCTCCGCATGCAATCGGGCGGTGAGCGCCTTGCGATCGCGATCGACCATCGGCTCGCGGCCGAAGGTCACGGTCGCCTCGATGCCGTCGAGCTTGAGCAGCTCGCGCACGTGCGCGCCGAAGGGCATGTCACCCCACCAGCAGACCGAGAGCGCGGCGGGCGGATCGTCCCCCGGCGTGGCGTAGGAGATCGCCGCCCAGTGCACCGGCAGCTCGCGCTTCGCCGGCAGGTCGAGAAACGACGAGCGGAACGGCAGGATGCTCGCGCCCGAGCCGGTCGTCCCTTCGGCGAAGATCACGATGCCGCGTCGCTCCGCCACCGCCTGTTCGAGCTCGCCGAGGGCGCGCGGGATGTCGCGTTTGACGGTCCGGTCGACGAAGACGGTGCCCACCGAGCGACAGAGCGAGCCGAAGATCGGCCAGCCGTCGATCTCTCCCTTGGCGACGAAGACGCAGGGCAGGCAGGCGCCCAGGGTGCAGATGTCGAGATAGGTGAGGTGGTTCGAGACGAGGACGAAGGGCGGGGACGGGGCGCTCCCCGCCACGCGCAGTCGCACGCCGAAGACCGCCAGCAACCGCCGCGACCAGAGCTGGAAGGCCACGCCGCGCCAGTGGGCCCGCCGCTCCGGCGCCTTCGCGAAGAGAAGATTGGCCAGCATGGCGAGCGAGTAGCCGACCGCCGACCAGAAAGCGCAGGCGACGATCCGCCAGCGCACGCGCAGCGAGCGCCGCAGACCGACCTTCAGCCGAAGAACATCCGGTGCGCTCGAGGGGTGAGCGCCTGGACGTCGAACAGCACGAAGAAGTCGATCGTCTTGAAGCGTCGGTCGATCACCGGCGGGCCGCAAACCCGGCCAGCATAGCGCAGGTACATGTCGAAGAGCGGCGGGATGCGGAGCGCCTCGGCCTTCGCCGGCTCCGGGTCCTCGCCGGGCCATTCGCAGGCATACCCGGGCATCGCCTCGAGACGGACCGAGGGATGGATCAGCCCGTCGCGCACGAAGCGGTCGAAGGCGCGCTTGCCGTCCCACGGGTCCTGGCTGGTCAGCGAGCAGGGACCGAAAAGGAAGCGTCGATCGTTGTGCGTCATGTACAGGGCCAGGCCCTTCCACAGCAGGTAGAGGACGGGCTTCAGACGATGCTCGCGGAGAATGCAGGCCCGGCCCGCTTCGACCGAGTGCCGCAACACCTCCGGCGGGAGCGCCGAGAGATCGAACTCGGTGCCGGTGTAGAAACCTCGCGCCGCCGCCGCCATCTGCGCCGTCTGGATCCGGTAGGTGCCGATGATCCGCCCGCTCGGCAGGTGCTCGACGATCAGGTGGTGGCACTGCGGATCGAACTCGTCCTCGTCTCTCCCGCTCTCCCACGACTCCTGCAGCCCCTCGCCCATCTCGACGTTGAAGACTGCGAAGCGCAGCTGCAGCAGCTCGTCGAGCTCGGCGGCATTGCGGGCATAGCGAACTCGGTAGCTGCCTTCGCTGAAGCTGCCGTCGGGCAGCGCGGTGCGACTGCCGGGATAGGTGGCGATGGAGAGGCTCTCGACCGTCGGCTCCGCCATGGATCCCTCCTTCGGCGATCGGGGTGCTGTCCGTCCCCTGTCCGATCGCTCGGAGAGATCATAAGCGACCCCTCCGCCCGGCCCCAGCCGACCGCGCAACGGAGGGGCAACAGGAGCGTGACAGGCCCCGCCGGTCGCTCAGCCCAACGGCAGGTCGAAGTCGACCGGCGGAAGGCAGCGATGGTCGTCGCACAGTTGGAGACGCAGCACGAGCCGCGCCTCAGCCGACTGCGGACGGACCTCGCCGGCGATCTCGACCGTCCCGGGGAGCGCGGGGTCTGGTGCCGGCGGCTCCGGACCGCCGACCTCGGCCGCCGCCGGCCAGCGCACCTGCCGCAGTTCGGCCTGCGACGCGTCGAGGCGGGGCCCGAGCCCGGCCGTCGCCGCCTCCGGTCCCGCTTCTCCCGGCACCGCCAGGTGCCAGCCCGCGCCGAGTGCGATCGTCAGGCGAAACGAACGGTAGCCGTCCGCTCCCGCGGGCGCGAGCTCCAGGTGCGGGGTCGCCGCCCGTCGCGCTTCGGCGAGGAGCGCGGCCAGCGCATCCCGGCCGCGACCTCTGGCTGCCAGTCGATGCGCCGCCAGCGCCAGGGTCCGCACCGACTCGGCCTGCCGCTCGAGGAGCGCGCCGAACGCCCGGACCGTGCTCTCCGCTTCGACTCGCCAACGCTCCTCGCCGGTGCGCTCCGCGAGCTCGAGGAGGGCGAGCGCGGCGAGGGCATTGGCCGCCGGGATCGCCCCGTCGAAGACGTCACGGGGACGCACCAGCAGGTCGTCGCCGGCCGCGGCGTTGAAGAACCCGCCGTCGGGGGCCCGCAGCCTCGCGACCATCTCCCCGGCCAGGTCGCGTGCCGCGCGGCTCCACTGCGGAGCGCCCGTCACCTCGGCAAGCGCGAGCAGGCCACGCAGCATCCCTGCGTAGTCACCGAGGTAGGCAGGAAGGCGCGCCTCGCCCGCTCGCCAGACGTGCAGCAGCGGTCCGCCCGCCGGACGCATCGCGGCGAGGATGAATTCGGCGGCGTGCGCCGCCCGGTCGATCCACGCCGGCTCGTCGAGCACCCGCCCCGCCACGGCGAGACCGGCGATCGTCAATCCGTTCCAATCGGTGAGCACCTTGTCGTCGGTCGCCGGACGCGGCCGCGCCGCGCGGGCGGCGAGCAGACGGGCCCGCGGCCCGGCGAGCTCGGCGAGCAACTCCCGCGACTCCATCCGGCGTTCGCGCGCCAGCACGTCGACCGGCTTGGGAAGATGCAGCACGTAGGCGTCGTGCTCGAAGAACGGCTCACCTTCGAACCCGAGCAACGGCGCGGCGAACGTGGCGTCCTCCAGACCGAGCGCCGCCTCGAGATCGGCCCGCCGCCAGGCGTAGAAGGCCCCCTCCCGGCCGTCCGTCTCGGCGTCGAGAGCGCTCCAGAATCCGCCCTCCGGCGCCGCCAGCTCGCGCAGCAGGAAGCCCGCGCACTCGCGTGCCACCCGCGCTCTTTCGGCGAGTCCGGTGCGCCGGAAGTCGCGCGCATAGATCTCGAGCAGCAGCGCGTTGTCGTAGAGCATCTTCTCGAAGTGCGGGACGCGCCACTCGCGGTCGACGGAGTAGCGGTGAAACCCTCCGCCGAGCTGGTCGCAGATGCCGCCGCGGCCCATCGCGTCGAGCGTCGCGCCGAGCATCAGGTCGGCCTCGGGACGCTCCGGCGCGAGCTCGAGGAGCAGCAGGAGGTTGGCCGGCGTGGGGAACTTCGGCGCGCCGCCGAACCCGCCCCAGGTGGCGTCGAAGCGGCGGCGCAGGCCGGCGAGCGCCGAGAGCGCGGGATCGTCCGCGGCGAGCTCGCCGCCGCGCGACGCGACCCCTTCGAGGTAGGAGCGGATGGCACGCATCACCTCGCCCGCCTGCTCCTCGACCTCGCGGCGCCGCTCACGCCAGGCGTGGGCGAGCGAGTGCAGGACGGTCGGGAACCCTGGCCGGCCGTGCGCGTCGGCCGGAGGGAAGTAGGTCCCGGCGAAGAACGGCTCGAGGCCAGGGGTGAGAAAGACCGAGTTGGGCCAGCCGCCCTGCTCGGCGAGCACCTGCGTCGCGGCCATGTAGATGTCGTCGAGGTCCGGCCGCTCTTCGCGATCGACCTTGATGCAGACGAAGTCCCGGTTCATCCGCTCGGCGATCGCCGGGTCGGAGAACGACTCGCGCTCCATCACGTGGCACCAATAGCAGGTCGAGTAGCCCACCGAGAGGAAGATCGGCTTGTCCTCGGAGCGGGCGCGGGCGAGGGCCTCTTCGCCCCAGGGGTACCAGTCGACAGGGTTGTGGGCGTGGAGTTGCAGGTAGGGGCTGCTCTCCCGCGCGAGCCGGTTCGTCCGGCCGGTCGGAGTCGTCATGCTCGGATCTTCTCACTCGAACCGGCGCGGGGCGATCCGCTCGCCGTCGTCTCCTCTTCGCGCCGCCTCGCGGAACGGACGGAACCGCCGATTCGATAAGCTCCGGCGCATGGCGAAGATCGTCAACCTCTGGATCAAGCGCGCTCATCGCGGGCCGATGGATCCGGCGACGCGGGCGACGCTCGTCGCCGGCCAGGGGATCGCCGGCAACGCCGACTTCGGAGGTCGCCGCCAGGTCACCCTGGTCTCGGCCGAGCGCTGGACCGAAGCCGAAAGCGAGCTCGGTGCCCAGGTCGCTCCGTCGGCACGGCGCGCCAACGTGCTCGTCGAGCAGCTCGACTTCAAAGGGACGCGGGGACGCCGCTTGCGCCTCGGCCGCTGCCTGCTGCTGATCCAGGGCGAGACACGCCCGTGCTACCGCATGGACGAGGCCTACCCCGGCTTGCAGCGCGCCCTCGAGCCCGACTGGCGAGCCGGAGCCTGGGCGGAGATCGTCGAGGGCGGGGAGATCGCCGTCGGCGATGTCGTGGGCTGGGAAGACGGCGACTGAACCGATGGCTCAGGCCAAGCCGATCTGTTGGCGGTCGCGACGACGCTCCCCCTGCCAGGCGGCGAGCAGGATGAGCGCGTTCCACGCGTTCCACCAGAGCACCGTCGGCCACCCCGGGCGGACGACCACCGCCAGATAGTTGGCGATCCCAACGAGCAGCATCCACGAGACGAGGTTGTTGCCCTTCATCTGCGGCAACCGGACCGTCGACACCATGAGCAGGGCCATCACGACGGCGACCGTCGCCACGGCGGTCGGAGTCAGCAGGTCGCGCACCAGCGTCGCGGCCATCAGGTAGCCGGCTCCGACGGGGATCGGCACGCCGAGCGTCCGTCGCTCCTTGACGTGCTCGTTGCTCGTCAGGTTGAAGCGTGCCAGGCGCAGCACCCCGGCCAGGAGATAGAGCACCGAGCAAGCCAACCCGGCGGCACCGAGCTCGTGCAGCGATGCCCGATAAACCAGGAACGCCGGGGCGGCGCCGAAAGAGATCGCGTCCGACAGGCTGTCCATCTGCTGTCCGAACTTGCTGGTCGCCTTGAGCAGACGGGCGAGCTGCCCGTCGAAGAGGTCGCAGAAGACCGCCGCCACCAGGAGGTTGACGGCCAGCCGCGGCTGGCCGTCGGCCGCGGCAATCATCGAGCCGAAGCCGAGAACGATGTTCAGGCCGGTGACCAGGTTGGGAACCAGGTAGCGAGGGGAGCGACCGCGGTTCGGCACGAGGGGCTGAGGATAACCCAACCGGACGGGGGGTCGAAACCTGGCGGCAGCGGACGCGTAGTTCGGCTCACGGGGACTCTCCCCCGCCGAAGGAGATCCGCCATGCCGAATCCACTCGCTGGTCGCGGACGCCGCGTCCGCATCTCGCTCGCCGCCCTCGCCCTGCTGACCGCCGCCGGACTCACTCTCCCGGCCGCGGCCGCCGGGGAGGTGACTCGTCCCCTGCGCTCGGCGCTGACTCCGGCCGCCGGCGCCACGCTCGATCTCGAAAACATCGCCGGCAAGCTCCGGATCGAACCGTCGACCGGCACCGAGCTGGTCATCGAGGGCACGGTGCATGCCGAGTCCGCAGCGCTCGCCGACACGCTGCGGCTGGAGCTCGCTCCGGCGGGTGACCGGATCGTCGCCAAGCTCACCTATCCACTCGACGAGCACCGCAAGTACATCTATCCCGGCAAGGACGGCGGCGGCATCCTGGGCGGGCTGTCGCAGAGCAACGGCAAGTTCCAGGGCCGGGACGTGACGGTCTACTCCGGCTCCCGCGGCGGCGCGGTGCTGCTCTACTGCGACCTGGCGATCAAGATCCCGGCCGGCCACGGCGCCAAGCTCCGCACGCTCGCCGGCACGATCGACGCCGAACGCGTCCACGGAGACCTCTCCCTCGACACCGGAGGCGGGGACGTGACCGCCCGCTCGACGGTGGGAGCCCTCGGCATCGACACCGGCTCCGGCAATGTCTCGGTCGACACCCATCAGGGCAAGCTCGCCGTCGACACCGGATCGGGCGACGTGCGCCTTGCCACGGTCCAGGGCGACGTGACGGTGGACACCGGCTCCGGGTCGATCGACGGACACGGCCTGCGCGGTGAACGGGCGAGCTTCGACACGGGTTCGGGCGACGTGCGCCTCGAGGAGGTGACCGGCTCGCTCGCTCTCGACACGGGATCGGGGAGCGTCGTCGCGACGCAGATCGCCGCCGGGTCGGAGGTGAACGCCAATACCGGTTCAGGCGACGTGCGGCTGGCCGGCGATTTCTCCCGGGTCCGCAAGCTGGTGGCCGACACCGGGAGCGGCGACGTGGTGATCGAACCGACCGGCGACTTCCCGCCGTTGCGCCTCGAGGTCTCGACCTCCTCGGGCGGCGTCGACGTCAAGCTGCCGGGCCTGACGGTGGAGCGGAACGGTCACGGCGAGCTCGCCGGTCGCGTCGGCAACGGCGAGAGCGGTCTCGCTCGGATCGACACCGGCAGCGGCGACGTGACGGTGCGGGCTGCCGCCCGCTGAGCCGTCGCGCTTCCGGGCTCGTGCCGCCGGGTCACCACCCGGCGGCATCCCCCGGCGCTCGACTCGCGCGACCGGGTCAGCGCGCGTCGAGCGCGTAGCGGCCCGGGCCGAGCAACGCCAGGGCTGCGCACACCAGGGCGGCGGCCATCGGGGTCGCCGCCGCGAGGAGGCCGGCGCCCTGAAAGGCGATCCAGCCGATGCCGAGAGCGGTGACGGCGAGCGCCACGGCGACCGGACGAGCCAGCAGGCCGATGGCGAGCAGCAGGCCCCCGGCGAAGCCGATCGCGCCGCCGAGAAACCCCCACAGCCGAGGCTCTCCGACCCCGGCGAGTGCCGCGGCAGCGGGACCCGCCGCCGCCCACCCCCGCGGGCCGCCGAAAAGCACCGGGTAGCCGGCGACCATCGCCGCCAACGCCGGCCCGAGTCGGGCGAGCAGCAGACCGAGGTCGGTCCCCTGGCCCTTGCCTCCGCCACTCCTCACTCCAGCTTTCGCCATCCGAAGCTCCTCCGATCGACAGGACGCCGATCCTACTGCGCCGGCCCGGGTCGTTTCCCCTCGTTCGGCTCGACCGGGGACGACGAGGCTCGATCCGCCTCCCGCCGGAGCCACGCCAGGGCCTGCGCAGCAACCCCACGCGGCGCACCGGGCTCGAGGTCGAGCTCGAGATCGAGGTCGGGCGGCAGCCCGACGTGGCCGCCGCGGTCGGCCCAACGGACGGAGAGCTGAGGCGGAGCGGCGGCGAGCGAGGTGACGAGCGTCGCGGCGGGCACCATCGGGTCGTGTCGGGATGCCACGAGGAGCGCCGGCCGTGCCAGGAGCGCGAGTCGCGGCCCGACGCTCGCCCGGGCGTAGTAGTCCTCGGCGTCGCGAAAGCCGAAACGCGGCGCGATCACCAGCCGGTCGAACTCGCGCAGCGTCCGCACGTCGCGCAGGCGCGACGGCGGGATGGGCACCGGACGCGTGCGCGCCACCTCGCGGTAGATCTCGCCGAGGTGGTTGAGCAGGTAGCGCCGGTAGAGCCAGCGACCGGGAGCGTCGATCGCCCGGGCTCCGGCGTCGAGATCGAGCGGCGCGCAGACCGCCGCCGCCGCCGCGACCCGTGAGTCGACCCCGTCCTCCGTCAGGTAGCGCAGGACGACGTGTCCGCCGAGCGAGTAGCCGAGCAGCACCACCTGGGACGCCGCGGCGACCTCCGGGCTGGCCAGCGCCACGCGCAGGTCGTCGGTCAGCCCGGCGTGGTAGTAGTCGCCGCCGCGGCGATCCGAGCCACGGAGATTGAGGCGCAGCGAGGAGAGCCCGGCGTCGGCCGCCGCAGCGGCCGCCGAGAGCAGGTACGAGCTCGCGATCGAGCCACCGAGGCCGTGGACGAGCAGCGCCAAGGCGCGCGCCCCCGGCTGCACGGCGAGCGCCCCGGTGATCGTGAGCGGGCCGATCGCCGGATCGTCGAGCGTGGTCTTCCACGGCACCGAGGGCGGCACCCGCGGCGGCTTGAGCGCACCGGCGAGGCGCCCGCCGAGCGTCCAGAAATGCCCATCCAGGGCGGCGAGCAGCGGCGGTCGTCGTCGCAGAGCGCTCAGCCCGGCAACCGGCCCTCGCCGGACGGCAGCGGAGTCGGGACGCCGAACAGGTAGCCCTGTCCGTAGGGGACACCGAGGGTGCGCAGGGTGCGGAACTCCTCGACGCTCTCGACCCCTTCGGCGATGACTTTGGCGTCGATCTTGCCGGCGAGGGTCGAGATGCTCTCGAGCAGCGACTGCTTGATCCGGCTCTGGTGGATGTCGCGCACCAGCGAGAGGTCGAACTTGAGGTACTGCGGCTCGATCTCGGCGACCGCCTGGAGCGACGAGTAGCCGGCGCCGACGTCGTCGATGGCGAACTGCACCTTGCGCTGGCGCAGACGCTCGAGAGCTCGTTGCAGCTCCTTGTTGCCGGTGATCGCGACGCGTTCGGTCAGCTCGACCACCAAGCTGCTGGTCGGCAGGCCGATCCCGTCCATCAGGTCGAGCAACTCGGGCGAGAGCATCTGCGGGTCGCAGAGCCCACGTGCCGAGGTGTTCAGGAAGAGCTTGCGCCCGCGACCGAGCTCCGCCGCACCGCGGATCGCCGTGGCGCGGCAGAGGCGCTCGAGCTCGACGATCTGGTCGGTCTCCTCGGCGAAAGCGAAGAGCATCTCCGGGCTCTCGAAGATGTCCCCCGGGGGGCCGGAGGAGAGCGCCTCGAAGCCGTGCACGGTGCCGTCGGTGAGGCTGACGATCGGCTGGTAACGCACGAGGATCCCTTCGACGGCGAGGATGCGGCGCAGCTCGTTGAGACGGAGCGTGTGCTTCTTCTCGCGTTCGCGCCGACAGAGCGCCCGCACCTCGTCGAGCACCTTGTAGATCGTCCGCTCGACGCGCACCGTCGGCTCGCAGCGCACCGGCAGCGCCGCGGTGTGGATACCCAGGCTGCGCGGACGCTCGGTGTCGAACTGCACCCGCAGCCGCTCCGAGAGCTCCTCCATCATCCGGTCGCGGATCCCTTCGAGGCGGTGCCGCAGCTGGCCGTCGGCGACCTTCGAGCCGACGAAGACGAGGAACTCGTCGCTGCGCACGGCCGAGATCGCCAAGATGTCGTCGGGCTTGAGCAACTGCGGCGCGAGCGCCGCCAGCGCCTCGGCCATCTGGCGCAACAGCCCGTCGTAGGTCTCCCAGCCGAAGATCTCCTCGATCTTCTCCTCGCTGTGGAGGTCGAAGTAGATCAGGCCGAGGTTGTGCCCGGCCTCGATCCGCCGCCGCACGGCCTCGATGACCGCCGGCAACGCCGGCAGTCCGGTGGTCGGATCGACCAGGCAGGCCCGCTGCTTGAGCAGCTCGGCCCGCAAGGCGAGCAGGCGCGGATCGTCGCTCTCGCTCACCGGGAGGCGGGCTCCACCGGGGGCGCGCCGAGCAGGATCGCCACGCGCTCGAGCACGTCGCCGATCTTGAACGGCTTGGTGAGGTAGTCGACGGCCCCTTCCTGCAAGCCGCGGATCTTGTCGCGCGTCTCGGCACGGGCCGAGATGATCACCACCGGGATCTCGCGCGTCCCCTCCTCGAGCTGCAGGAGCTTGAGCACCTCCCAGCCGTCCATGTCGCGCATCATCACGTCGAGCAGGATGAGGTCGGGGCGCTGCGCCTGCACCGCCACCATCGCGTCCATCCCGTTGCTCGCCACCTCCACCTCGTAACCGTGACGGACGAGGAGCATCTCGAGCATCGAGCGCACGTCGACCTCGTCGTCGACCACCAGGATGCGGCGCTTCTGGCTCATCGGGATGCTCTCCTTTCGCACTCCGGGCGTCCGGATCATCCGGATTCTACGGCGCTCCCGCCGGCCAGGCGAAGCGTGGCGCGAACCAGCTCCGAGAGCGGGGCGTCGTCGGCGATCACCGCTGCCGCTCCCAGGCTCCCGGCCAGGCGCAACTCGCGCGTGCGCGCCCGCAGGACGACGCGGGCCGGTCCGAGCGCCGACGGGTCGCGCAACAACTCGAAGGCGTCGCCGTCGCCGAGCAGGCGCGAGAGGACGACCACCGCCGGCCCTCCCCGCAGCCTCTCGCGCGCCGCCGCCACCGTCTGCACCGCCTCCGGCGCCACGCCGGCTTCGCGCAGCGCGGTCACCGCCGCCGCCAGGAAGCGCGGCGATGCGTCGACGACCAGCACCCGCGGGCGCCGGTCGGAGGCCGCGTCGTTCGCCAGCGGCAGGGCGAAGCGGAAGGTCGAGCCGCGCCCGACCTCGCTCTCGACCTCGATCGCCACCGCATGAGCGGCGAGAATGTCGCGCACGATCGCCAACCCGAGGCCGAGACCGCCGTAGCGTCGTTTGGTCGACGGATCGACCTGGTAGAAGCGATCGAAGACCCGGCCGACGAGCTCGGGCGGCATCCCGATCCCGGTGTCGGCGACCTCGACGACCACCTCGGCGCCGCGACGTCGCAGGGCGACGCGAACTTCGCCGTCGGGCGGCGTGAACTTCAGGGCGTTGTCGATCAAGTTCACCAGCACCTGCGCGATGCGATCCCGGTCGGCGTAGACCAGCGGCAGCTCCGGCTCGGCGTCGATCTGCACCGGGCTCGCCGCGTGCCCGGCCGCTGCCAGCGACGCGACCTCTTCGGCGACCAGAGCGGCGAGGTCGAACGGGGCGGGCAGGACGGTCAGGGTCCCCTGATGCAGGCGCGCCGAGGCGAGGAGCTCCTCGATCATCGCGAGCAACCGTCGCAGGTTTCGCTGCACGACCTCCAGGGCCGACTTCTGCTCGTTCGACACCGGCCCCAGCAGCCCGGCGGAGAGTGCCTCGCTGTAGCCCTGCACCGCCGTGAGCGGCGTGCGCAGCTCGTGGCTGACGTTGGCCAGCAGATCGCTCTTCAGCCGGTCGAGCTCGGTGAGCTCCTGGTTGGCGGCGGAGAGTGCGGCGTTGCTCGCCTCGAGGTCGGCGATCGAGCGCTGCAGCCGCTCTGCCATCGTGTCGAACGCCTGGGCGAGCGATTCGAACTCGTCCCCGCTGACGAGGCCGATGCGCCGGTCGAGCCGCCCCTCGGCGAGGTCGAGCGCCCCGCGCCGCAGCAACTCGAGCGGTCGCAGGCTGAGCCGGGCGAGAGCCACCGCCAACGCGATGCCGAGGGAGAACACCAGGGCCGCCCAGAAGCCGATGCGCGCCGCGGCGGAGCGGATGGCACCCCGCAGCCCGGCGAACGAGGTCTCGGCGACCAGGGTGAAACGATGCCTCCCCCACTCCTCGACGTGCGGCACGACGACTCGATAGACCTCCCGCCCGTCGCGTCCCCGAACGACCCGCTCACTCCCGTCGAGAAGTCGGATCGCCTCGAGCAACTCGCCGTCGGCCGCTTCGCTCCCCGCGTCGCCGCCCGTTCGATCGTGCGTGCGGCTGTCGAAGAGCAGCCGGCCGGTGACGTCGTAGAGCGCCAGCCGGTCGATCTCCGGATTGAGCGTCTCGAGCCCGTGGACGATCTCGCGGAACTTCGATTGGCCGCTGGAGAAATAGACCTCGTAGGCGGTGCAGAGCGGTCCGACGGCGAGCTTGGCGAACGACAGGGTGCGTTGCTCGACCAGCCGACGCCGCTCCTGCCGGGCGTCGATCACCAGGAGGTAGGTGTTGCCCGCCAGCACCAAGGCGATCAGACCGGCGATGGCGATGACGAAGCGCGAGCGCAGACCGAGGCGGCGCGGCTCGGGTGGCTCGGCCCCGGGGGACCCGGCACCGGCGCTCAGGGGGTCCGCCATCGGATCTCGGCCGCTCGGACGTGACCGTCGAGGCGGGGCTCGAAGCGCAGGCTGCGCCGCACACCGTATTCGGTGCGGGCGACGAAGAGCGGCAGCAACAGGCGCCGCGCGGCGAGCTCGCGCGCCGCCTGCTCGAGCAGGCGGCGCCGCTCGCCCATGTCGGAGGCGCTGCCGGCGATCTCGATGAGGCGGTCGAGCAGCGGCGTCGACAGGACCCTTCCCTGCTGACTCCCGTAACCGCTGCGCGGACTGCGGGTATGCACCTTGCCGTCGAACAGATCGCTCGCGTCCCCCGAGGTGCAGGACCAGCCGCCGAAATAGAACAGTGGGGCGCCGGATTGCAGCAGCGGATAGAGCTCGCTCCAGCGTCGGATCTGCAGGTGAACGCGGAAGCCGGCCTCGGCGAGCTGCCGCACCAGCGGTTCGAGACTGCGTCCCGCTCGCAGATCGAGGTCGAGGTCGACGCCGTTCGGATAGCCCGCCTCGGCCAGCAGCTGCCGCGCCCGCGGCAGATCGCGCTCGGTCGCGACGAGCCCCGGGACATAGCCGAACACGTTCGGGCCGACCATCTGGCCCGCTGGCGAGCCGACCCCGCCGACCATCTGCGCGACCAGTTGCCGCCGATCGATCGCCAGGTCGAGCGCCTCGCGGACCCGCGGGTCGGAGAACGGCGGCACGTCGCCCGGAAGTTGAAGGTAGTTGACCGTCAGGGTGTCGCGCTCGCGCAACTCGGCCACCTCGGAGGCGGCGACCCGCGCCCGCTCCTCCGGACCGACCTCGGTGACGAGGTCGAAGTCGCCTCCGAGGAGTCCGGCAGCCCGGCGGGCGCTGTCGGGCTCGAAGGTGAAATCGACGCGGACGTGCGGCGGCGGTCCAGCCCAGTGCCGGGCGTACGGCTCGAGCTCGAGCCTGCCGGCCCCTCGGGTCGCCAACCGGTATGGACCGGTACCCACCGGATCGACGATGGGGTTGGGCGATCCCGCCGGCACGATGAGGATCAGCGCGAGCTTGTTGAGCAGGATCGGGTACGGCCGCAGCGTCCGCAACTCGACGGTCGAGCGATCGACCGCTCGCCAGGAGTCGACGGCGACGAGAAAGGCGCTGACCCGGCTGGCGGGGTGATCGCGGGCCCGCTCGAGGCTGGCGACCACGTCGGCGGCGGTGACCGGCCGGCCGTCGTGGAAGGTCGCGCCGCGGCGGATCCGCAAGATCCAGGTCAGGTCGTCCGGGCTCTCCCAGCGCTCGGCGAGGGCCGGGCGCAGCCCCATCTCGCCGTCGAAGCTGGTCAGCCCCTCGTAGAGATTCGACAACAGCGAGTTGGCGACCGACTCGGATTGGAGATGAGGATCGAGGCTCGTCGGCTCGGCGTGCAGAGCGACTCGCAGCGGCCGTTCGTCCGCCTCCGGCCTCGGCGGCGCCGCTCCGTCACAGCCCGCCAGCAGACAGACCGTCACCACGAGGGACCCGGCAAAGGGCCCCGGCCAACGGGACGCGAAGCGACGGAGCGCAACGATCATGCAAGGCGACCGGCAGCAGTCTACTCCGGAGCCGCACCGTCGAGTCGCCGCGTCGCGGCTAGCGTGTGCGGCCGCGCGCCTCGCCGAAGATCACCGCGAGCTCCAGCCGGCGCCCCTCTCGTTCCACCACCGCCACCGCCGGATCGCCAGGCCGTGCCTGGCGGAGCACGAAGGTGAAGTCGTTGAGGTCGCGGATCTCTCGACCGGCGAGCCGCACGAGGCGATCGCCGCGGCGGATCCCCGCCTTCTCTGCCGGACCGCCGGCCCTCACCGCGGCGAGCAGGACGCCGGGGCGAGGCGTTCCGCCGTCGCCGGCGAAGTCGGGGACCGTACCCAGTGAGGCGCCCGTGGCGCGGACGTCGCCCTTCGCTGCTGGAGCCGGAGCGGCGCGGACCTCCAGTCGCTCGGTTCGCCTGGCGACGGCCAGGGTCGCGTCGGCGACCAGGCGGGCCACGCGCGCGCCGCCAGCGGCGTTGATCGTCGCCGCGGTGTCCGACGGACGGTGGTAGTCGTCGTGCGCCCCGGTGAAGAAATGGAGGACGGGGACGCCCGCGGCATAGAACGGCGCCTGGTCGGAAGGGCCGTAGCCGTCGCCGGACAGGATGCAGGTGAGCTCGAGCTCGCTGCAGAGCGGCTCGACCGTCGCCTTCCACTGCGGCGACGACTCGCCGCCGAGCAGCGCCAGGCGGTTGCCGCGCAGGCGCCCGACCATGTCCAGGTTGAGCATCGCCACGAAATCGCCGACCGCCAGTGACGTGGGCGGACGCCGGGTGAAGGCCGCCGAGCCGAGGGCGCCGAGCTCCTCACCGGAGAAGCCGACGAAGACGACATCGCGCTCGACCTCGCGCTGGCGGGCGACGAGATCGCGAGCGGCCTCGAGCAGCACGGCGGTGCCCGAGCCGTTGTCGTCTGCGCCCGGATGGAGCGCCCGTTCCGCGGGAAGCTGCGAGCGCGAGCCGCCGAAACCGAGATGGTCGTAGTGAGCGCCGATCACGACCGTCCCCGGTCGCTTGACCGCCGCTCCGGCGGCGAGGCGAGCGACGACGTTGTCCGTCGCCGCCTTCCGGACCTCGAGGGCGACCTCGACCTCGACCTGGACGGCGGGAGCGGCCAGGAGACGGGCCGCGACGTCCCGCGACACGGCGAGCACCGGAATCCCCGCATCCCCCAGATCGTCGATCGTCAGCTTCGGCAGCGGCGCCTCGTCGGGCAGCTTTCCGGCGTCGGCCGGCGCGGTCTCCGGGAGGTCGACCACCAGGAGCGCGGCGGCGCCGTGCTCGCGCGCGGTCCGGGCCTTGGAGCGCAGATCGCCGTAGCGCCGCTCGGCCTCCTCGCCATCGAACCCGCCCCCGGCCGGAACGAAGCGTCGCACCAGGACGATGCGCCCCCGGACGTCGAGGTCCCGGTAGTCGTCGCGCGGCGGATCGGTCGAGGTGATGCCGTAGCCGGCGAGGACCACCTCGCCCGCCACCTTCGCCTGCACGGGGGAAAAACCGAGAGGGACGAGGCTCGCCGGCGACGCCGAGATCCGTTCCCCGCTCAGGCTCAGATGCGTCTGCTCGCCCGCAGTGATCTCGACTGGCGCCTCGAAGGTCTGGCGATACCCGCCCGCATCGCCTGCCGGGGTGAGGCCGAGCTCACGGAATCTCCCTTCGAGAAACGACGCGGCCTGCGCGATCCCGGCCGAGCCGACGCCCCGCCCTTCGCGAGCCGGATCGGCGAGCCAGGCCACGTCGCGGGCGATGCGATCGGCCGCCGATTCCTCCCCGCGGAACGGCTCGGCCGGAGACTCGACCCAGCGCGCCACGTAGACGTTGGTCTCCCCCGGAGCCGTCTGCACTCGATTCGAGCTGAAGGCGAGCAGCGTGCCGTCGGGCGAGAAGATCGGGAAGCCGTCGAAGCCCGGCGCGGAGGTGATGCGCTCGAGCCCGGAGCCGTCGATGCCGATCGACCAGATGTCGAACTCCCGCCCCCGCCCTTCGCCGACGTTCGACGAGAAGAGGATCCGCCGGCCGTCCGGCGAAAAGTAGGGAGCGAACGACGCCGCCCCGAGGTAGGTCACTTGCCGCGCCTCGGTGCCGTCCGCATTGGCGACCCAGAGCTCCATGCGGCTCGGCCGCACGAGATGGCGTGCCAGCAGACGCTGGTACTCCTCGAGCGCCGCCCCGCGCGGGCGGCTCGCGCGCCAGACGAGCTTGGTGCAGTCTTCCGAGAAGAACGCTCCGCCGTCGTAGCCCGGCTCGTGCGTCAGGCGAACGACGTTGCCGCCGTCCTTGTCCATCCGGTAGAGCTCGAGGTCGCCGTCGCGCGTCGAGGTGAAGACGATCGAGCCGTCGCGACGGCAGACCGTCGCCTCGGCGTCGTAGGCCGAGTTGTCGGTCATCCGGCGCAAGTCGCTGCCATCGGGCTTGGCCGAGTAGATCTCGTACTCCGGGTAGATCGGCCAGACGTAGCCTTCGGCCTGCGAGGGGACCGCCGGGCACGCCTCGCTGGCCGCATGGGTCGAGGCATACAGGATGCGGTCCCCTGCCGGGAAGGAGAAGTAGGAGCAGGTGGTCCGCCCCTTGCCCGTCGACACCAGCGTCATTTCCCCCGGCCGGTCGATCGGCAGCCGGAAGATCTGGTCGCAGGCAAACGGCGGATGAGCCGACTGCAGGAGCAGCTCGCGGCCGTCGGGAGCCCAGTAGGCCTCGGCGTTCTCGCCACCGAAGGTGAGCTGGCGCAGATCAGCGAGGCGCCCCTCGCCAGGGAACGAAGGAGGGGCCTTGATCTCTGCGCGCGCTCCGACCCCGTCGAGCAGCAGACCCAGAGCGAGCGAAAGCAGGAATGGACGAGTCGGGATCATTGCAGCGGGCCTCCTGGCACGGCGCGAATCGCGTCGCATGTTACTTCAGCGCTCTCGAGCCACCGGAACCCGGAGTCGCTCAGGAGCCGTTCGCGCGCAGCGCCCGCCTCGACCTCTCGCGAGGTCGCGTCGCCGCACGGGCGCCCTGCTACCATTCGAGACCGGGCCGGCCCAACGGCCCACCTTCGCCGGTCCCAACCTGGAGGAGCACGTGCGATCCCGAGCCCCCTTCGCCGCCTTTGTCGTCCTCACCTTGGCCGCCGCTCTCCCGGCTCTCGGGGTTGCAGCCGCGCCAGTCGCCAAGCCTGAGCCCCCGAAGGACCCCTTCAACGCCGACACCTTCGCCGGCCTCGAGTTGCGCGGCATCGGACCGGCGCTGACCTCGGGGCGCGTGATCGACCTCGCCGTCGACCCGACCGACCCGGCGACCTACTACGTCGGCGTGGCCTCGGGCGGCGTGTGGAAGACGGTCAACGCCGGCACGACCTACAGCCCGATCTTCGACGCTCAGGGCTCCTTCTCCATCGGCGCGGTGGCGCTCGACCCGCACAACCCGAACGTCGTCTGGGTCGGCACCGGCGAGAACAACTCGCAGCGCTCGGTGGCCTACGGCGACGGCGTCTACCGTTCCGAGGACGGCGGCAAGAGCTGGACGAAGATGGGTCTCGACAAGTCCGAGCACATCGGCAAGATCGTCGTCGACCCGCGCGATTCGCGCGTCGTCTACGTCGCCGCCCAGGGACCGCTGTGGAACCCGGGAGGCGACCGCGGCCTCTACAAGAGCGTCGACGCCGGCAAGACCTGGAAGCAGGTCCTCGCGGTGAGCGAGAACACCGGCGTCTCCGACCTCGTCGTCGACCCGCGCAACCCCGACGTCCTCTACGCGTCGGCTTATCAGCGGCGCCGCCACGTCTGGACGCTCATCGACGGCGGCCCGGAGTCGACCATCTACCGTTCGACCGACGCCGGCGCGACCTGGACCAAGGCGGAGTCTGGGCTGCCCAAGGGGGACAAGGGCCGGATCGGCCTGGCGATCTCGCCGGTCGACCCGGACGTGATCTACGCCATCGTCGAGGCAACGCGCGACGAAGGTGGCGTCTTCCGCTCGCGCGATCGCGGCGCGAGCTGGGAGAAGCGCGGCAAGTACGTCTCCCAGTCGCCGCAGTACTACAACGAGCTCGTCGCGGATCCGTTCGACGTCGACCGACTGTACTCGATGGACACCATCCTCCAGGTTTCCGATGACGGCGGCAAGAGCTGGCGCCGGCTCGGCGAAAAGTCCAAGCACGTCGACAACCACGCGATGTGGATCGACCCGCGCGACGCCGAGCACTATCTCGTGGGCTGCGACGGCGGGATCTACGAGAGCTGGGACCGCGGCGCCAACTGGCAGCACAAGCCCAACCTGCCGGTGACCCAGTTCTATCGCGTCTCGGTCGACGACGCCGCGCCGGTCTACAACGTCTACGGCGGAACGCAGGACAACTTCAGCCTCGGGGGACCGTCGCGTTCGCTGACCCAGAACGGCGTGCCGAGCTCCGACTGGTTCGTCACCCAGGGGGGCGACGGCTTCGAGACCCAGATCGAGCCGGGCAATCCCGACATCGTCTACGCCCAGGCGCAGCATGGTGCGCTGACCCGCTTCGACCGCAAGAGCGGCGAGAACATCGACATCCAGCCGCAGCCCGGCGCCGGCGAGCCCGGATTGCGCTGGAACTGGGACTCGCCGCTGCTCATCTCGCCGCACTCGCCGACCCGGCTCTACTTCGCCGCCAACAAGCTCTTCCGCTCCGACGATCGCGGCGACAGCTGGCGCGCCGTCTCCGGCGACCTGACGCGCCACGTCGAGCGCAACCAGCTCCAGGTGATGGGCAAGGTGCAGCGCGCCGACGCCGTGGCGAAGAACGCCTCGACCTCGCTCTACGGCAACATCGTGGCTCTCGCCGAATCACCGAAGGTCGAAGGGCTTCTCTATGTCGGCACCGACGACGGCCTGATCCAGGTGAGTGGCGACGGCGGCGGCGCCTGGACGCGCATCGAGCGCTTCGCCGGGGTGCCGGAGTCGACCTACGTCTCCGCGCTCGTCGCCTCGCAGCACGACGCCGGCACGGTCTACGCGGCCTTCGACAACCACAAGATGGGCGACTTCAAGCCGTACGCCCTGCGCTCGTCCGATCGCGGAAAGACCTGGGTGTCGATCGCCGGCGACCTGCCGGCGCGGGGCTCGGTCTACGCGCTGGCCGAAGACCACGTCAGCGCCGACCTGCTCTTCGCCGGCACGGAGTTCGGCGTCTACTTCACGCGCGACGGCGGCAAGCACTGGCTGCAGCTCAAGGGCGGCATGCCGACCATCGCCGTGAAGGACATCGCCATCCAGAAGCGCGAGAACGACCTCGTGCTCGCCACCTTCGGCCGCGGCTTCTACATCCTCGACGACTACACGCCGCTGCGCCACGCCGCACCCGAGGCGCTCGCCAAGGAGGCGGCGATCTTCCCGGTCAAGCGGGCCGCGATGTACGTGCCGGGCTCGCGCATCGGCGGCACCGGCAAGGGGTTCCTCGGCGAGTCCTACTGGCTCGCACCGGACCCGCCGTTCGGCGCCGTCTTCACCTACTACCTCAAGGACGAGCTAAAGACGCGCAAGGCGCGTCGCACCGAAGAAGAGAGCGCTGCCGAGAAGGCGGGCAAGACGCCACCCTACCCGACGCTCGACGAGCTGCGGGCCGAAGCACTCGAGGAGGAGCCGGCGATCCTGCTGACCGTCCGCGACGCGCGAGGCGAGGTGGTGCGCCGGCTCACCGGGCCCACCGGAGCGGGAATCCACCGCGTCGCCTGGGACCTGCGCTACGCCGCGCTCGATCCGGCCGCGACCGAGCGCGAGGTCGATCCGGACTTCCCGAGCTTCTTCACCAACCTGGCGCCGGCGGCGCTGCCCGGCACCTACACCGTCGAGCTGAGCCGTCGCGTCGACGGGCACGAAACGGCGCTCGTCGGGCCGGAGAAGTTCGACGTCGCCCCGCTGGCGCTCGCCAGCCTGCCGGCTCCCGACCAGGCCGCGCTCCTGGCGTTCCAGCAGAAAACCGCACGCCTGCAGCGCGCCGTGCTCGGCGCATCACAGATGGTGCGCGAGACCAAGGACCGGCTCGGCCTGATCAAGCGGGCGCTCGAGGACACCCCCCGAGCCCCGGCCGAGCTGCGTGACGAAGCGCGGGCGCTTGCCCTCCGGCTGCAGGCGATCGACACGGCGATGCACGGCGACCGCGAAGCGCGTCGGCGCAACGAGAACGATGCGCCGTCGATCGTCGAGCGGGTGCAGAACGTCGTGTTCGGTCACTGGACGTCGAGCTCGGCGCCGACCCGTACGCAGCTCGATGCCTACGAGATCGCCGCAGCGGCGTTCGCCCGTCAGTTGAGCGAGCTCCGGCAGCTCGTCGGCGTCGACCTCGGCAAGCTCGAGGCGCGGATGGAGTCCTACGGAGCGCCCTACACGCCGGGCCGTCTTCCGGTGTGGGCGAAGGAGTAGGAGGAGACCGCACCGCGCGCCTCCCAGGCCCGTCCGCCGCTCCTCCCGCTCACCGAGCGGGAGGAGCGGCGAATCCGGGTCGCGCACGACCCCGGACGCCGGCGCCTCGATGCGGCCGTCGCGATCCGGACATGACCCCGGGCGAGTGGCCCGGCTGAAGGAGCCCCGATGTCCTCGACCTCGCGTCGCCTGACGCTCCCGCTGGTCCTCCTGGCCTTGGCCGCCTGCTCTGCCCGGACGGCCGCACCACCTCGAACCTCGGCCACGCCCGTAGCGGCCACCGCGGCGGCCAAGCCCACCCCGAAGACGGCGCCGACGCCGGCCCTCCCGTCCGCTGTCCTCTGGCAGCGGACCGCGGCCGAGTACCGGGCGATCCACCTCCAGGTCTTCCGCGAAGCGGGCGAAGCCCTCGAGCGTCTCGCCGCCGGGCGGGCTCCAGGAACCTGGGCGGTTTCGGTCGACGCCGACGAGACGATCATCGACAACTCTCTCTACGCCTACGAGCGGGCTCGAGCTGCCGATGCGTATGCCTTGCCGAGCTGGGCCGACTGGGTGAAGCGGCGCGAAGCAGCCGCCGTTCCGGGGGCGATCGCCTTCCTGCAGAAGGTCCAGAACCTCGGCGGACGGGTGGCCGTGGTCACCAACCGCGGCGAAGATCAGTGCGAAGACACGCGGGCCAACCTGCGCAGTCGATCGATCCCCTTCGATCTGGTGCTCTGCCGCGCCGAGGGAGCGAACGGCGAGAAAGAGGGTCGCTGGCAGGCGATCGCCAGCGGAACCGCCGTGCCCGGCCTGCGCCCGCTCGAAATCCTCGTCTGGGTCGGCGACAACGTCGGGGACTTCCCGGGACTCGACCAATCGGCGCGGGACGCCGACGATTCGGCCTTCGCTCTCTTCGGCGAGCGCTATTTCGTCCTTCCCAACCCGGTCTACGGCTCCTGGGAGAAGAACACGCCGCGGTGAGCGAGGTCGACCGGCCGGCTCCTGCGATCTCGACGGGAGGTCGTGACCTCGTCTTCTTCGACGGCGAATGCGCGTTGTGCGACCACGCCGTCCGGTTGCTCCTCCGCCTCGACCGCCACGAGCGGCTCGCCTTCGCGCCACTCCACGGAGCGACCGCCCGTCACCTGGCGGTCGCCGAGCCGCCGGGCGACGCCGGTTCGATCCTCTTCTTCCCCGCCGGAGGCGGCGCACCGCTCCGCCGTTCCCGGGCCGTCGTCGCCATCCTGCGAGCCATCGGCGGTCCGTGCCGCCTCGCCGGCGCGCTGCTCTGCCTGCTGCCCACGGCGCTCGCCGACCGCCTCTACGACGTCGTGGCATGGAGTCGGCGGCGCTGGTTCGGACCGGTCCGAGCCTGCTCTCGGAGCCACCGAGCGCCCGGCGGCCGCCTGCTCCCCTGAGCCGAGAAACGGCCGGTCCGCCGCCGCGACAGCGACCGATCCTTGAGTCGGCCGCGCGCTCGCCTCTACAATGGCCGCCTGCTCGACGACCTGCCGTGCCTTCCACCTCGATTCACCGCGCATGACGCCGGGGAGAGGAGAAGAGGAATGAACCCACTCGACGGAATCGACACCTCGGCCATCGAGGAGCTCATGCTGGTCAAGGCGGAAGAGGAGCAACTCGCCGAGCGGCTCCGCCGCATGGGCGACCTGAGGAGCACCGTCTCGCCGATCGTCTACGCCCGCGTCGAGCAGGATTACCGCCAACGGGAGCAAGCGCTGGACGAACGCGCTCGCCCGCTCAAGGCACGCGCGCGCGAGGAGTACCGGCGCCTGCAGTCGATCCACCAGGCGCTTGAGGCGGAGCTCGAAACGGCGCAGCTCGAATCCGAAGAGCGCGAGTTCCGCCATCGCATCGGCGAGTACGACGACACGCGCTTCGCCGAGCAGACGCGAGAGGGCGCCGAGCGGCTGGCCGAACGCGAGCAGGCGCTCGCCGCCGCCGAGGCGCTGCGCCAGCGCTTCCTCGCCGCCTTCCATCGCCCCGACGAGCTCGAACGGCCCGATCCGGTCGAGGCTCCCGCGCAAGCGTCGTCCGACGACGGCACCAAAGCGGCGCCGGCGACGGGAGGCGAGGAGCCGCCGGCTCCGTCTCCGGCCGAGATCGCGCCGCTCTCCACGGTCGCGGAAACCCAGAGCCCCGAGGAAGACGGCATCACCCGTCCGATGGCCACGACGCCGGAGCCGCCTCCGCCGCCGCCACTGCCCATCCCTCTCCCGGACGACGTCGAGGAGGACGGCACGGTGATCCTCCCGCGTCGCGGGACGCCGATTCCGGACTCCTCCGCCGAGCTCGGCGCGACGATGGTTCTGCCGACGGCCCGGCTCGTCGGCCAGGAGGAAGGGCTCGAGGAGCAGTTCCACCTCGGCCCTTCGGTGACGGTCGGACGCACGCAGGAGTGCCAGATCCGCATCGCCCGACCGGCGGTCTCGCGGCGCCACGCCCGGCTCGATCTCGCTCCGGACGGAACGCACGTCGTCGTCGACCTCGGCTCGGAGAACGGCACCTACGTCAACGGCGTGCGGGTCACCGAGCAGCGGCTTGCCGACGGCGACCTCGTCGCCTTCGGCACCGTGCGCTTCCTCTACAAGGCGGGATGAGCCGCTGCCGGGGCGCCCGCCGCCCCGCGCGGCGACGCGCCCTGCTAGGCTCGCGGCGGGCGATCGCCGCGCCGTCTCGACCGGCTGCTCACTGACCGCTGCGGACTCCCGGCTCGTGACCACACCCCAACTCCTCGCCCTGCTCGCCAGCGCCGCGGCCGCCGGATTCATGAACGCCCTGGCGGGCGGCGGCACCATCCTGACCTTCCCGACGCTCATCCTCCTGGGCGTGCCGGCGATTCAGGCCAACGCGACGTCGACCGTGGCACTCCTGCCCGGGGCCGCGGCGAGCCTCGCCGGCTATCGTCGCGAGGTGGCGACGCATCGCGCCTGGCTGCGCACGCTCTTCGTTCCCAGTCTGGTCGGCGGCGCGCTCGGCTCGATGCTCCTGCTTGCCACACCGGAGAAGCTCTTCGCGTCGCTCGCCCCCTGGCTCGTGCTCTTCGCCACGCTGCTCTTCCTCTTCCAGGCGATCCGCTCACGGCACCCCGAGGTCGCCCGCGAGCATCCGCAGACACCCACGCGCTTCCTCCTCGCCACCCTTGGCCAGTTCGGCGTGGCGCTCTACGGCGGCTACTTCGGGGCCGGCATCGGCATCTTGATGCTGGTCATCCTCGGGTTCCTCGGCCTGACCGACATCCACGCGATGAACGGGCTGAAGAACTTCTTCGGCATCTGCATCAACAGCCTCGCCGCCGGCTACTTCATCTGGAAAGGCGCCGTGCTCTGGCCGTTCGCCCTGGTGATGCTGGCCGGCGCGGTCGCCGGCGGCTTCGCCGGGGCTCACTTCGCTCGCCGAATCGGTCGCGAGAAGGCCCGTCTCGCCGTCGTCGGCATCGGCTTCTTCGTCTTCGCCGTTCTGCTCTGGCAACGCTACGGCTGAGCCCGACACGACGACGAGCGGCCGCCACCCGACCTCCGTCCCTCGAGCGGGGACCTCGCGACGCCTCCGGTTACCGCTGGAATTTCACCTTCGACCGCTCGGTTGTACGGGGCGGACTCCGCTCCAGGCCGTGCGGACGACGAAAGGACTCGCGATGACCGAGACTCACACCTTCCCCGTGTTGCCGCTGCGCGACTCGGTTCTGTTCCCCGGCCTTGCCATGCCGATCGGCGCCGGACGACCCTCGACGCTCAAGGCGATCGAGGCGGCGCTCGCCAGCCCGAGCAAGCGCATCTTCGTCCTCGCCCAGCGGCAGAACCTCGACCAGGTCACCACCGACGGGCTCTACGCCATCGGCACGGTGGCGACCATGTCGCAGGTGCAGCGCGGGCTCGCCGGCTTCCAGCTCGTGCTGCACGGCGAACAGCGCGCTGCGGCGCTGCGACTGTTCGAGCACGACGGCTTCCTGCAGGCGGTCCTGGTCGACGCCGAGGAGGTTCCGGTCGAACACCCCGGCGAGCCGGCGTTCGTCGCCCTGGTGCGCGAGCTGCGCGAGCGTTCGGCCGAGCTCGGCAAGCGCTCCGGACTTCCCGAAGAGGCGGTGCAGCGGGTGATCGCCGGCTTCGAGGAGGCCGGCCAGTTCGCCGACTTCGTCGCTGCCTACGTCGAGACCGCCACCGCCGAGCGCCAGGCTCTGCTCGAGACGCTCGACGTCGAAGCGCGCGTGCGGCGCGTCCTGGTGCTGGTCCAGCGTCAGCTCTCCGTGCTCGAGGCGCAGGAGGAGATCCGCAGCAAAGTGCGCGAGGAGCTCGGCGGCCGCCAGCGCGAGGCCTATCTGCGCGAGCAGCTCAAGGCGATCCAGAAGGAGCTCGGCGAGAGCGACGAGGCCAGCGACGCCGACGAGCTCAAGTCGAAGCTCGACGCTCTCGACCTGCCCGAGACGACGCGCAAGGAGATCGACCGCGAGCACACGCGCCTGCGTCGCATCGGCCGCGAGTCGATGGAGTCGCAGGTCATCCGCACCTTCCTCGAGACCGTCGCCGAATTGCCGTGGGGCAAGCGCAGCGACGACATCCTCGACCTGGCGCGCGCGGCGAGGATCCTCGACGAGGACCACTACGGCCTCTCCGAGGTGAAGGACCGCGTGCTCGAGTTCCTCGCCGTCCGCCAGCTTCGCGATCGCGCGAAGTCGGGGGCCGAGGCGACGGCGGTCGAGCCGCCGGCCGAGAAGAAGGATGCTCGGTCCGGCAAGGATCCGCACGGCCGGCCGGGCAAGGGGCCGATTCTCCTGCTCGTCGGACCTCCCGGCGTCGGCAAGACGTCGATCGCCCGCTCGATCGCCCGCGCCATGGGGCGCGAGTACGTCCGCATTTCGCTCGGCGGCGCGCGCGACGAGGCGGACATCCGCGGCCATCGTCGCACCTACGTCGGCGCGATGCCCGGGCGCATCATCCAGGGCATGCGCCAGGTGGGGACCAAGAACCCGGTCTTCCTGCTCGACGAGATCGACAAGCTCGGCGTGAGCTTCCAGGGCGATCCGGCGAGCGCGCTGCTCGAGGTGCTCGACCCGGCGCAGAACGACAGCTTCACCGACCACTACCTCGGCGTGCCGTTCGACCTGTCGGAGGTGTTGTTCGTCACCACGGCGAACTACATCCAGAACATTCCGGCGCCGCTGCTCGACCGCATGGAAACGGTCGAGTTCGCCGGCTACACCGAGCTCGAGAAGCGCGCCATCGCCCGGCAGTACCTGGTGCCGCGCCAGCTCGAGGAGAACGGCCTGAAGGGCGAGGAGCTCTCGCTGACCGACGAGTCGCTCTCCGAGATCATCAACGGTTACACCCGCGAGGCGGGCGTCCGCCAGCTCGAGCGCGAGCTCGGCAAGCTGGCCCGCAAGGCGGCGCGCAAGATCGCGCTCGGCGAGACCTCGGCGGTCGCCGCCGGCCCGGCCGAGGTGCGCGACCTGCTCGGCCGTCCGCGCGTCCATCCCGAGCGCGCCGCCAAGGCCGACCAGGTGGGCGTCGCCACCGGCATGTTCTACACCCCGGTGGGCGGCGACATCCTCTTCGTCGAGGCCTCGACGATGCGCGGCAAGGGCGATCTCGTCTTGACCGGCCAGCTCGGCGACGTGATGAAGGAGTCGGCGCGTGCCGCCTGGTCGTACGCTCGCGCCCACGCGGCGGCGCTGGGCATCGACGAGGAGTCGTTCGAACGCGACGTGCACGTTCACGTGCCCGCCGGGGCGATTCCCAAGGACGGCCCGTCGGCGGGCGTGACGATGGCGACGGCGCTCGTCTCGGCGCTCTCCGGCCGACCGGCGCGATTCGACCTGGCGATGACCGGCGAGATCACCCTCACCGGCCGCGTGCTGCCGATCGGCGGGCTCAAGGAGAAGGTCCTCGGCGCCGTGCGCGCCGGGATCACGGAGATCGTCCTGCCGCGCGAGAACGAGGCCGACCTCCAGGACCTGCCCGAGGAGGTGCGCGCCAAGGTGATCGCCTATCCGGTCTCCGAGCTCGGTGAGGTGCTCGCCATCGCCCTGCGCGGCGCCTCGTTCCGCGAGGGGCGGTTGCTCTTCGGCGAGGATCCGCGCGAGAGCGGCGAGGGCAAGCCCGCCTTCCCCCACTGACCCTTCCGGCGTCCGCCCTCGCCCCGACGAGTGGCGGACGCCGTCGCCTCGCGCTACGATCAGCGCTCGGAATGTCAGCCAAACGCGCCCGGGGTCTGCAGCTTCTGGTCGGCGACGTCGGCGGGACCAACGTGCGGTTGGCCCTCTACGAGTCGGCTGGCAACGACTTGCAGCTGCTCGTCGAACGCAACTACGCGAGCCGCGAGCACCGCGGCGTCGCCGAGATCCTCGAGCGCTTCCTCGACGAGTCCTTCTTCCGCAGCGACCGCCTCTGTCTGGGTGTTGCCGGCCCGGTGCGCGACGGGCGCTGCGCCGTCACCAACCTGCCGTGGGTCGTCGACGCCGGCGAGCTCGCCGCGCGCCTCCACCTGCACCACGCCTGGCTGCTCAACGATCTCGAGGCCTTCGCCTACGGGCTCTCCGAGCTCGCCCCGCGCGACTTCGCCCTGATCTCTCCCGGCGAGGAGCGGCCGGAGGGCAACGCGGCCCTGATCGCCGCCGGCACCGGGCTCGGCGAAGCCGGGCTCTTCTGGGACGGCACCGGCTGGCGGCCGTTCGCCACCGAAGGCGGTCATGCCGGCTTCGCACCGGAGAGCGAGCTCGAGATCGAGCTGCTGCGCTTCCTGCGCCGCCGTGGCGGACGGGTGACCTGGGAACGGGTGCTCTCGGGACCCGGGCTGGTGAGCCTCTTCGAGTTCTTCCTGGCCCGGGCCGGCGCCGTGGCCCCGGTCTGGTTCACCGAAGCGCGGGACCACAGCGATCCGGCGGCGGCGATCTCGGCTGCCGCCAGCGAGGGGCGCTCCCAGGAGGCGATCTACGCTCTCGACCTCTTCGTGCGGCTCTACGGCGTCGAGGCCGGCAACCTCGCCCTCAAGATGAAAGCAACCGGCGGCGTCTTCCTCGGCGGCGGCATCGCCCCGAAGATGCTCGGACGCCTGCAGAGCGGCGCCTTCCTCGAGGCGTTCCACGGCAAGGAGCCGATGCGCGAGCTGCTCGAGCGGATCCCCGTACGAGTCGTGACCCATCGCAGCGCGGCGCTCCTCGGCGCCGCCCGCTACGCCCGACTCGCCGCGCCGGCGAGCTGAACGGCACCGGATAGGATGAGCGAATGACCGGCGCCGGCACGCCCCGACAGATCGTGGAGAAGGTGGCGACGAAGCTGAAGTTCCCCCAGGCCTTCGGGGTCTTCGTCGCTCTCTTCCTCCTCGACCTGCTCATCCCCGACCTGATCCCCTTCGCCGACGAGATCCTGCTCGGCTTGGCGGCGGCGCTCTTCGGCATGTGGCGCGAGCCCGAAGCCTCCGCGAGTCGCCCAGCCGCACCGCTCGGCACCAAGCCGCCCGAGAAGAACGTCACGCCCCGCGAGTAGCGACGCTCGCGCCGCTCATCCGTTCCAGCGGCCCTTGGTTCCCGTCTCGAAGCCGTCGCTGAAGAGACCGTTCGCAGCGTGGACTTCGACCGTCACCGTGCCGAGATTCGACTCGATGCTGCCGTCCCAGGCTGCGAAGGTGAAGGCATCGGGACCGTCGTAGCCAGCCTCGGGGTAGAACGTGGCCACGCGGCCCAAGAGCCCGACCGTACCGTGTGCCGGCTGGCTCACGATGCGCAGCTCGAGCGGATCGCCATCGGCGTCCGTGGCGGCGAGGGTGAGGGTAACCGGCGCGCTCTCGGTGACCAGCGCGGCGTTCGTCACTACCGGAGCGCGGTTCGAGTTTCCGTTCTCGCTGTTCGGTCCCCGATGACAGGCATAGCAGCCGATCTTGGCGCCGCGCCAGAAGACCTTCTGACCCCAGGGAGTCGAGGCGGTCCAATCGCCCTGCGAGCGCGAGAGCACGGTGCCGCGGTAGTCGGTTCCGTGGCAGGCGCGGCAGGCCGTCGTCGACGAGATCGCATCGCCATGGGCGCTCACCCATCCCGATCCGATCGGGTGCATGCCGTGCGGCCCCCCGGTCGTCGAGGCCGGCAGCGAGGTGTGGCAGGTGCCGCAATCGACGATCATCCCGCGATGTCCCTGGAAGAGAAGCGACTGGACCTCGTCGTTGGCGTGCGAGCTGGGGCTCTCGGCATGGGTCGGACCGTGACAGGCCTCGCAGGCGAGCCCGCCGTGGCCACGTGAGAAGCGATAGAGCGACAGGCCGGCGGCAGGAGTGTTCGCGTTCGTCGCAAAGGTGGCGTTGACGGCCTGCCGTTCCACGCCGTTGGCCTCGAAGACCGACAGGTAGCGGATCTGTCCGTTGTTGCTCACCGCCGTCCCGGTGTGACAGCTCTGGCAACCCGGCTCGTTCAACCAGCCGGTCCGGTTCGCGCCGCCGACCACACTCATCGTCCCGTGACAGCTCTGGCACTGCATGGCGAGCTGGCCGTCGGTTCCGACCGAGGCTCCCATGGCCCCGCGCAGGCACCGGGTCGTGGAGCCCGGATGGCATTGGTAGCAAGCCGAACGGTTCTGCGACGAACCCAGCGGCAGCCCGTTCCCCGGGTCGACCGCCCCCGCGTGAAGGCTGTGCACGGCACGAGTCAGTGGCGGGACACCGGCGTGACCCGAGCCCGGGAGCGCCTCCGAGGCGTGACACTTGGCACAGAGGATCGCGTGGCCGTCGCGCAGCGCGGTCGGATAGAGACCGTCCGCCGCGTATCCCGCAGCGGCCAGCGCGTCCGCATAGAGCTGCGTTCCCGCCTGCCGACCGTCGTGCAGGCGCAGGACGTTCAGTCGGTAGTCGAGCTCGGGATCCGGGTGATTCACCCACCCCGCCGCCGGTCGCGCCGCCTCCGAGCCGCCCTGCGAACGGTGACAGCTCGAGCAGTTCATCTCCTCCGAGACCGGCAGCACGATCTGCGTCTCGGCCACCACCGTTCCGCTCGCATTGCGCGCGACGAGGCGAAAGAGCGGATAGGGATTGCGCGCTCCGGCGTCGTCCCAGGGAGTGATCGGAATCCCCTCGGCCACCCACCACTGATGGGCCGCGTCCCAGCTCATCGGCTGAGCCTGGTTGGCCAGCCCAGGCATCTTGACGCCGGTCAGGCCGGTGTCGACCGGGGGCGAGGCGCCGAACAGGTTGGCCACCTGGTCCCAGAAGTTGGTCTTCCCCGCCGAGGTGCTGTTGATCGAGCCACCGGCGTCGGCCACCGCCTCGTAGGTGACGGTGAAGCCCGTCCCTCCGGCCACGAGGCCGCCGGGAACGGCGACGAGCTGGGCATGGATCGTGTTGTAAGGGGGCAGGATCGACATCACCTGATAGTCGGCATCCATGCAGTGCATCCCCAGGTTGTTCCAACCGAGCAGCTTGTAGCGCGTCGCCTGACCGGAGGCCGGGAGCGAAACGAGGAAGAGCGCGGCGAGCAGGAACAGGGTCTCGGGAAGGCCTCGGCGTCCTCGCATCGTCGGTCTCCTTTCTCGGTTCGCAAAGTCGGGAAATCCTGCAGTCGTTCGCAGGAATTCGCCGTGGAGCGCTCCTCCGCCTGTCTGAGCACCACTCCATTCGAGTCTCGATCGCTCGATCCGGTTCCCGCCGGCGACCGCGGGTGCGGAATCGAGCCCGTTACCCCGACTTCGTTGACAGCCCGCGCGACCGGGTGAGAGGATTCGTCGCGACATCGGGAGCGGCCCGGCCGGGAGCCGGGCCCGGCAACCTGGGGTCGGACACCCAAGGTGCCAACCCGCGGCGACGCGGGGATGTGGCCGTCGAGCAGGTGACCTGGCGGCAACCAATTGTCCGGCGCGAACGCGACCCGCTCTCCCGATGGACGAGCGGGTTTTTTCATTCGGCACCCGGAGGAGATTCGCTCCATGGCCCACTCTTACGTCTTCACCTCGGAGTCCGTGACCGAGGGGCATCCGGACAAGGTCTGCGACTTCATCGCCGACTCGGTGCTCGACGCCTGCTTCGAGCAGGACGCCAAGAGCCGCGTCGCCTGCGAGGTGCTCGCCAAGAGCCACAACCTGGTGCTCGCCGGCGAGATCACCACCAACGCCCGCCTCGACTACGCCGCGGTGGCCAAGAAGGCGATCGAGGAGATCGGCTACACCGACGCAACCGAGCCGTTCAACCACCAGACGACCTCGATCCTGCTCGCCTTCACGCAGCAGTCGAACGAGATCGCCCAAGGGGTCGACGAAAAGAGCGAGAAGGCCAAGGAGCAGGGCGCCGGCGACCAGGGGATGATGTTCGGCTTCGCCACCGACGAGACGCCGGAGCTCATGCCGCTGCCGATCTCCCTCGCCCACAAGCTGGCGCGCGGCCTCGCCGACGACCGCCGCAGCGGCCAGCACGGCTGGCTGCGACCGGACGGCAAGACGCAGGTGACGGTGCGATACGAGGGGATCCACCCGAAGCGCGTCGAGCGCCTCGTCGTCTCCACCATGCACTCCGCCGACACGCCGCAGGAACGGATCCACGAGTACGTTCGCAAGGTCCTCGCCCCCCGCTGCCTGGGCGACTGGTACCACGACGACATGCAGATCTTCGTCAACCCGACCGGCGCCTTCTCGCACGGCGGGCCCTCGGCCGACGCCGGCGTCACCGGCCGCAAGATCATCGTCGACACCTATGGCGGCATGGGCCGGCACGGCGGCGGCGCCTTCTCCGGCAAGGACCCGTCGAAGGTCGACCGCAGCGGCGCCTACTTCTGCCGCTTCGTCGCGCGCGAAGTCGTGCGGGCCGGCCTCGCCAAGCGCGCCGAGGTGCAGGTGGCCTACGCCATCGGCGTCGCCAATCCGGTCTCGGTCAACGTCAACACCTTCGGCACCGGATCCGAGGAACGCGCCGCCAAGTTCGTCGAGGAGAGCTTCGACTTCCGCCCGCGGGCGATCATCGAACGGCTGGACCTGCTCCGCCCGATCTACCGCCAGACCACCAACTACGGCCACTTCGGTCGGCCCGGCCTCCCCTGGGAAGCCTGAGACCGCACCACGTTCGATCGACGGCTCGGGCGGCCGGCGCCGGATTCACGGCGCGGCCGCCCGTTTCCTTTCTACCGCTCTACCAAGAGCGCCTTGGCGAGCTTGCCCTGCAGGCGACCGATCCCTCGCGCCAGGTGGAGCGCGACGAAGAGATCGAAGGCCGACGCGAACCAGAGCAACGGAACCGTCAGCCAGATCGGCAAGTCGAGGTGGAAGCCCTCGGCATGGATGAAGCTGGGCTGGCCGAGGAACAGCCCGGCGAGCGGCCCGACGAAGAGACCGAGCGTCAGCGTCAGAACGATGGCGAAGAGGGTGAAATAAAGCACGCCGAGCGGCAGCGCCAGGAGCAGGTAGAGGATCGTCGACCAGGTCCGGCGGTCGCGCAGCCAGAACACCACCCGTTCGCGCCAGGTGCCTTCGACCCGTGCCGGCGCCCGTCGCGGCATCCGCTCGCCGAGGAGCGTCTCGACGATCCGTCCCTCGAGCAGCGCGATGCCACGCACCGAGGCGACGAAGAGCAGGAAGAACGGCACGCCGACGATCAGGATCGCCAGTCCCAGCGAGAGGGAGAGCCCGGCCACCGTCCAGGTGAAGTAGACGATGCCCGTGGCGAGCGAAAGGAACATGTAGGCGAGCGCGCCGAAGGCATGCGGGTCGACGAAGACGCCGAAGAGCCGCTCGCGCCAACGCTTCGGCGGGGCGGCCGCGATGGCGGGCACCGCCGGCTCGGGATCCGCCGCCAGCACCGGCGATAAGGCCCGCGGGGAGAGAGCGCGCGCCACCCGCACCTCGTTCTGGCGGTAGGCGTCGGCCACCTCGGCCGGCTCGCCATAGCGGCCAAGCAGCCGGGCGACCAGCTCCGCTTCCGACGGTTCGGTTTCGGCGGCCTTGCGCAGCGCCTCGCGCTCTTCGCGCACGAACTCGTCGACATCCGCCAGCGCGTCCTGCACCATCGCCGGATCGCAGCCGGCGAGCCCGTTGCGGAGCGCCGCGAGGTAGTCTTCGATCGTCGTTAGCGGGTTCATTGCGGCTCCTCCGCGGCGGCCGGGGCCGCCGCCTCATCCCCCGCCCCGAGGGCGAGAACGTTGTCGACCAGGGTCCGTGTCCGCTCCCAGAGCGGGCGCCAGCGCGCCAGCGTGGCGCGGCCAAGGTCGGTGATCGCGTAGTAGCGACGCGGCGGTCCGGCGACCGAAGGCTCGACCGAGCTCCCCGCCAAACCCTGTCCTTCGAGCGCTCGCAGTGCCGGATAGAGCGTTCCCGGCCGCACGATCGGCTCGCCTCCGGTGAGCTCCTCGAGGCGGCGAGCGAGCCCGTAACCGTAAGCCGGCCCGGGCTCCCGCGCCAGCAGCGCGAGCAGCACCAGGGAGACCGCTCCGGCGTTCAGCTCCTTCTGGAGCTTCCGGTCGAGCTCTCCGAGGTCCGCCTCCTCGAGGGTGACCGGGCTTCCGCTAGTGTCCTGGATCATGTAGTTGTCACCTCCCACTAGTCTTGACTTCGTACTACGTGAAGGATGAGAGAAGGTTTCGGGGGAAGGTGCGAAGATCGTTCGGCTCGGAGACCGGCCGCAACCCCCGTTCAAGTCCCCCGGAGCTGACCTGATGCGCCACGCCCCCACCGCCGGAGCCGTGCTCGCCCTGACCGTCGCCTCCCTCGTCGGCGGCTGCGCGCCGGCGCCGCCGCAGACCTCTCCGTCGTTCTATCGGGATGCCCGGCCGTACACCCGCTGGTGGTGGTTCGCCGCCGAAATGGAGCCCGAGGCGATCGCCCGCCAGCTCGACTGGTTCAAGGCGCAGGGGTTCGGCGGCGTCGAGATCGCCTGGGTCTACCCGCTCAACATCCCCCGCTACCAGCGCTTCTACCCCTGGGTGAGCGACGAGCAGCGCTCACGCGTCGAGCCCCGCGCCGCCTGGCTCTCGCCCGAATGGTCCGATCGGGTCGCCTTCGCCAAGCGGTACGCCGACCGCATCGGCCTCGGCTGCGATTTCACCTTCGGCAGCGCCTGGCCGTTCGGCGACAGTCGGGTGACCCCGGAGGACTCGGCCAAGGTCTATGGTGATCCGGCGTTCCAACAGGAGATCGTCATCTCCTGGGAATACCCGCAGACCGGCCGGGTCCTCGACCATCTGAGCCGCCCGGCCTTCGAGCGCTACGCCGCGAGAATGGGTGGCGCGCTCGAGAAGGCAACGCGGACCGGAGCGCCTTCCGGCCTCTTCTGCGACTCCTGGGAGGTCGAAACCCGCAAGATCTGGACCGACGGCCTCGGCGAGGCGTTCGCCCGGCGGTACGGCTACGCAATCGAGCCGTACATGAACGAGATCCTGTCGCCTGGCAACGCCGGCCCGCGCTACGACTACATGAAGCTCGTCTCGGAGACGGTGATCCGCGAGTTCTACGTCCCGTTCACCGAAGCCAGCCACCGCCTCGGCGCCTTCTCGCGCGTCCAGGTCGCCGGCGCCCCGGTCGATCTGATCGCCGCCTATTCGCGCGTCGACGTCCCGGAAACCGAGGCGCTCCTTTTCGAGCCGCCGTTCGCCCGCATCGTCGCGTCGGCGGCGGCGCTCGCCGGCCGGCGCGACGTCACCTCCGAGACCTTCACCTGTGCCTACGGTTTCCCGCGCGTGCACCACAAGGAGGAGCAGACCGCCGACCTCAAGCTGATCGCCGATGCCGTCTTCGCCAACGGCGTCAACCAGATCGTCTGGCACGGTGCGCCGTTCGACCCCCAGGCGCCCGGACACGACAACGAGTTCTACGCCAGCGTGCACGTCGGCCGGCAGGGCGCACTCGCCTCGGAGCTCAAGGCGTTCAACCGCTATCTCGAAACCGTCTCGGGCTACCTCAAACGGGGACGGACCTATGCCGACGTCGCGGTCTACCTGCCCACCGAGGACGCCTGGGTGCGGGGCGAGCTGCCGCAGGAGGAGCAGCTGCCGTGGGGGGCGTGGGGAGCCTACGAGCTCCGCACCGCGCGACCGCCGCGCGAGCTCGACGGCTACCAGCCGCTCTGGGTCGACCGCGAACAGCTCGAGCGGGCGCGGGTCGCGAACGGACGGATCCGCATCGGCGATCTCACCTTCCGACAGCTCTATCTCGACGTGGAGTACCTCGACCGCAACGCGCTCGCGGCGATCGTGCGCCTGGCGAAGGCCGGCGCTCGCGTGACGCTCAAGCGCCACCCGCAGGAGCCCGGGCTCCGCCCCGCCGGCGACTACGCGTCGCTGCTCGCCGAGCTCGCGGCGCAGCCCGGCGTCTCGTCCCGGCTCACGATCTCCGCGCCCCTGGTCGAAGGCGAAGGCCTCCCCGACTTCTGGGCCCGCGACGTCGACGGCGAGCTGCTGATCTTCTTCGCCCAGCCGCTGGCGCAGCACCTGACGCTGCCGCTGCGCTACGGACAGTCGCGGATGACCTCACCGCTCGAGCGCACCGTCCGCATCCGCGCCAACGGCAGGTCGAGCGTCGTCCGGTTGGAATTCCAGCCGTACCAGTCGCTCCTGCTGAAGGTCGACCGCCGAGGAAGGGTCCGCTTCGTCGACATCACCTTCGTACCCAAGTCGCCGCGAAGCGAAGCCGCCGCCGTGTCCCACCCGTAGCCGGTAGCATCGGCACGATGCCCCCGCTCGCCCCCTTGCCGATCGACGAGGCGCTGCCGGCGCTGCTCGCCGCACTCGGCGGTGCACCGAACGCGGTGCTCCGCGCCCCGGCGGGGGCAGGCAAGACGACGCGGGTGCCGCCGGCACTGCTCGAGGCGGGCCTCGTCGAAGGCCGATTGGTGATGCTCGAGCCGCGGCGCATCGCCGCCCGCGCCGCGGCGCGACGGATCGCCGACGAGCGCGGCTGGGAGGTCGGCCGCGAGGTCGGCTACCAGGTGCGTTTCGAACGGCGTGCCGGCCGCGACACCCGGCTGCTCGTCGTCACCGAAGGGATCCTCGTGCAGATGCTGCAAACCGACCCGTTCCTCGACGGGATCGGCGCGCTCGTCTTCGACGAAGTCCACGAGCGGTCGCTGTTCACCGACCTGGCCCTCGCCATAGCGCGGCGAGTGCAATGCGACGCCCGACCCGATCTGCGCCTGCTCGCCATGTCGGCCACGCTCGAGGCCGCACCGCTCGCCGCCTTTCTCGGCGACTGTCCGGTCGTCGAGAGCACCGGCCGGCTCTTTCCGGTCGCCATCGACTACCTCGCACGACCCGACGAGCGACCTCTCGCGGCCCAGGTCGCCGGAGCGGTCCGACGCACCCTCGACGACCTCGACGGCGACCTGCTCGTCTTCCTGCCCGGTGTGGGCGAGATCCGTGCCGCCGAGGAGGCGCTCGCGCCGCTCGCCCTCGAACGGAACCTGGCGCTCGCACCGCTCTTCGGCGACCTTCCGGCCGAGCAGCAGGATGCGGCGCTGCGACCGCAGCGGCGCCGGCGGGTCGTCCTGGCGACCAACGTCGCGGAGAGCTCGGTGACCGTCGACGGGGTGCGGGCAGTCGTCGACTCCGGGCTGGCGCGGACGCTGCGCTACGACGCCGGGGTCGGCCTCGACCGGCTCGAGCTCGGCCGAGTGAGCCGTGCTGCCGCCGACCAGCGTGCCGGACGAGCCGGCCGGCAGGCGGCGGGCCGCTGCCTGCGGCTCTGGACCGAGAACGAACAGCGCGCACTGCTCGCCTTCGAACGACCGGAGATCGCCCGCGTCGATCTCGCCTGGCCGGCGCTCCAGCTCCTCACCTGGGGAGAACGGGACCTCACGAGCTTCGGCTGGCTCGAGCCCCCCGACCCGGCCGCTCTCGCCCGGGCGCTCGACCTTCTCGCCGCCCTCGGGGCACTCGCTGACGGACACGTCACGCCGCTCGGTCGGTCGATCGCCCGCCTGCCCCTGCACCCGCGACTCGCCCGGCTCCTGCTCGCCGGCCGAGCCCGCGGCGCGCTGCACGAGACGGCGATCGCCGCGGCGCTGCTCGCCGAGCGCGACCCGTTCCGCGCGGAACGATCGCCGGGGCGCCGGCCCGATCTCGGCTCCCGGCGCACGGCGAGTCGTTCCGATCTCGTCGACCGGGTCGAAGCGCTCGAGGCCTTCTCCCGCCGGCAGCGGACGAGCGACGAGTTGACGATCCAGGCCGGCGCGGCGCGGCAGGTCCTTCGCGCCGCAGAGCAGCTCGAATCCCTGGCCCGTCGCCAGGCCGACCTCGGTCCCCCCGAGGGGGACCCCTCGAGCAGCCCCGAAGAGGCGCTGCTCACCACGCTCGTCGAGGCCTATCCCGACCGGGTCGCCCGCCGACGCGAGCCCGGGAGTCCGCGGGCGGTGATGGTGGGCGGCCGCGGCCTGCGGCTCGCGCCGACCTCGGCCGTCGTCGAGGAGGAGCTCTTCGTCGCCGTCGACCTCGACGCCGGACGCGAGGGGCCGCAGAGCGAGGCGCTGGTCCGTCTCGCATCGGCCGTACGGCCGGAGTGGCTGCCGGCCGCCCAGCTCTCCGAGCGCGACGAGCTCGAGTTCGACGACCTGCGGGAGCGGGTCACCTGCCGGCGTCGCCGGCGCTTCGCCGACCTGCTCCTCGACGAGCGGGAGGTGCCGGTCCGCGACGCCGAGGCCGCGGCCGAGCTCCTGGCGCGCGCCGCCACCGCCGACCCGCGTCGGGCGCTCGCCGTCACCGATTCCACCGCCGACCTCCTCGTCCGCGTCGCCTGCCTGCGCGAATGGCGGGGCGAGCTCGCCCTGCCCGCCTTCGACGACGCCGCGCTCGCCACACTGCTGCCGGCCCTCTGCACCGGGCGACGCTCCTTCGCCGAGTTGCGGGCGCTCCCCCTGGCGGACATCCTGCTCGGGACGCTCACCCATGCCCAGCGTGAGGCGCTGACACGCGAAGCACCCGAGCGGATCGTCGTGCCGAGCGGCAGCGCCATCCGCCTGCGCTACGAGGTGGGGCGCCCTCCGGTGCTCGCCGCCCGCATCCAGGAGCTCTTCGGCCTCGCCGAGACGCCGCGCGTCGCCGGTGGGCGGGTGCCCGTGCTGCTCCACCTGCTCGCACCGAACTTCCGCCCGCAACAGGTCACCGACGACCTGGCGAGCTTCTGGCGCACGACCTACCGCGAGGTCCGCCGCGAGCTCGCCGGTCGCTATCCGAAACACGCCTGGCCCGACGACCCGCTCGCTGTCGAGCCGCTGCGCGGTGCTCGTCGCCGCTGAGACGACCGCACTACGCCTCGCGCCCGACGCGACGAAGCGCGCAAAAAGAGGCCTTCGCGCCGCTGCGACGACCCTGGCGCCGCATAGAATCCGTACCATCTCTTGGACAGTGCCCGAAGCGGGCAGGAGCGCGACATGTCGACCGATCTCGAGTGTGCTCTGTTGCGGACGAGAAGTGGCTGCGGCGCGGGGCGTCTCGCTCGCCTGACGCTGTTCGCCCTGACCTCCTGGCTCGCCGGAGGCATCGCCGCCGCACAGCCCGGCTCGCCCCCCACGGCGACACCTGCCGCTCCGCCGCATCTCGCCCAGGAGAAGCTCCCAGCCGCCGGTCGCCAGGCAACCGAGCTCGTCGTCGGCGAATTCGGCCGCTATTCGATCCGTCTCGAGAGCAAGCAGGGCGTCGCCCTCCAGCTCGTCGACCGGATGAGCGGTCCCGGTGAGCTCACCGGCGAGACCGGCAAGCGCGACGGCCGCCTCGACCTCTTCCTCGATCGCGGCGCCGTGCGCCTGCTCACCTTCGGTCCGAAGCTCGGTCGCGGGGACGTGCGGATCGCCGTCTCCGGCTTTCGCGAGATCCACGCCCCCGAAGCGCCGCGTCTCCCAGAGCTGCGCCTGGTCACCGACGAGCTCGGCGACCTCGAGCAGGCCTCCTGGTGGATCGAGCTGCCCGAACGCAAACAGGTGGTCCTCGAGGCGGCCGGGCGCTACCTCGCCGACCTGCGCCTCTGGCAGGGCGGCGCCTGGCTCGTCGACGCTCCGCCCGAGCACTCGCAGATCGAGCCGGTTGCCGGCCGCCCGCTGCACCTCTGCCGCCTGACGGCCGACCTCGAGCCCGGCCTCTATCGGCTCGTCGCCTACGGCGGCACGGAGACCGCCTGGGCGCGCGGCGGTCGCGAGAAGCCGCTCCTCCTGCGCTACGGCATCCCACGTCGCGGCGAGGCCGGACGCGAACGGATGAGCGTCGGGCCGTTCGGCTACGAACGCTTCCTGCTGCCCGGCAGCGCGACGCTCGCCCAGCTCGAGCTGCCGGAGGCCGGGAGCGCCACGCTCGAGCTCGCCGACTTCGACCCGGCACGGCCGTTCGAGGCCTGGGGACAGACCGGCGAGATCACCCCCGAGTCCGTGCCGCCGCTCGCGCAGCTCACCCGCGAGTCGACCGACGGCAACGCGCTGCTGACCGTGCGCGGCGCGGTCGGTCAGGCCTACACCCTGCAACACTTCCGCGCCGAACGGCAGGTGGAGCTCACCGGGGACGGCGACTTCTGGGTCGGCACCGTTCATTCCGGAACGGCGACCGACTCGATCGACGCCTCCGCCGTGATCTTCGAACGCGGCGCCAAGCGGACGAGCGCACTCGCCGGCTCGATGCCGGTGCTCTCGTCCAGCCAGGGTTGGGCCCGCCGCTTCAACCTGCTCGCCGAGGCGACGCTCTTCCTGCAGGTCGCCGAGCGCGCCGTGTACGCGCTCGATCTCAACGGCGCGGCGCAAGTGCGCCTCGAGCCGCTGCTGCTCTCCGCGCCGGACGGCTATCAGGTGCCGCCGCTGCGCACCGCGCCGACCACCTGGACGCTCGACAAGGGCCTCTACGTCCTGACCCTCGTGCCGACCGAGGCAGGAATCGTCGACGTCGCCATGCGTCGCAAGGGGTTGCTCGACCCGATGTTCGACTGGGTCGGCCTGCACCAGGAGCCGCCGGCGACGGCGGCGCTCGGCGCGGCGCAGATGACGGCCATCCGGCTGTCCCGCAAGCTCGACTACACCCTGCTGGTCGCCACCCAGCCCGGAGTCGACGTGGGACCGGTCGTGCGCAAGCTGCCGCTCGATCTCACCGAGCCGCTGCCCTTGTCGCTCGTGCCTGGGCAGGAGATCGAGGTGCCATTCCGTGCCACCTCGCGTGGCCGACTCACCGCACCCGCCGAGGACGGCACCGCGCTCGAGGTGGCGGTCGACGGCGCGGCATTCGCCGGCATGGCGACCGTCGAGCCCGGAACCCATCGCGTCCGCGTTCGCTCCCGGGCCACCGACACGCTCGCCGCGTCGCTGGCGCTCGTGTCCGAGGAACAGGCGTCCGACACCCCGATGCCGCGACTCGACCCGGCCGCGCTCGCCGCACTCCCGGCCTTCACCACCCTCACCGAGCCGGCGCCGGCGGCCTTCGACCTGGCGCGCGGCGAGAGCCGCACGATGCTGGTCGAGGCGGCGTCGCCTGCCCTCTACACGCTCGAGACCACCGGACTGCTCGCCACTTCGGGCGCCGTCCGCACACGGGTCCAGCCGCGCCTAGCGAGCGAGGAGAAGAACGGCAGCGGACGCAACGTCTCGCTGCGCTCCTATCTGCGCGAGGGCAGCTATCAGTTCACCGTACGAGCGCTCGGCGAATCGGCGGGGCATCTCGGTGCCCGGCTGCGTCGCGCCGAGGTACGCGAAGGGGGACGGCTCGTCGACGGCATCGCCGCTCGCACCGAGCTTCCGGCCGGCGAGTCGATCGCTTACCGCTTCCGCGTCGATCGCGAGGGCGACTACCACCTCCACGCCGTGCGACTCGGCGGACATCTCGACGTCCGGCTCGAGGACGACCAGGGCTTCCCCCCGGCGGCTCCGGTGATGTCCGGCGACTCGACGGTCCATCTCCTGCCGGGCGACTATCGCCTCTTCGTCCTGCCCCAGGCGGTGCCGACTCGCGCGGTCACGGTCGTCGAGCGCCGGGTCGAGGCGGTCGAACGGAGCGGACACGGCCCGTTCGAGCTCGCCCTGACGCGCGAAGACGGCAACCTCTGGCTCGAACCCGAGCAGGAGTCGTCGCCGCGCGATCCCGACCGCTGGCGCTTCACGCTGCCGGCAACCACCGGCGTGAAGATCTCGCTCGACGCCGAGATGGAAGGCGACCTCCGGCGCCTCGACCGCGCACCGGCGACCGGCGAACGCCTCGCCTTCGTCGCGCCGGGTCGCGGCTTCGCCGGCGAGCTCGCCGCCGGCCGCTACGAGCTCGCGGTTCGTTGCTCGCGACGCAACAGCCAGGTGCGCTACCGGCTGAGCGTCGCTCCGGACGCACTCGTCGACGGTCTCTCGCGCCTGATCACCGCGCCGGCCGTCCTGCCGGTCGCGGTCGGCGAGGAGGGTCTCGTCGAGCTCGCCTCGTTCGGCGGCGCCGACGTGCGCGCCCGCCTGGTCGACGCCAACGACGAGCTCCTGGCGAGCGGCGACGACCGGCCGGGAGACTGGAACTTCGTCGTCGCCCGCAAGCTCGCGCCCGGCAACTACCGCCTGCGCGTCGACCCGGTCGGTTCGGCGACCGCCGACACGACCGTCTCGATGCGCATGCCGCACGAGCGCGACGCCGAGACCTGGAAGCTCCCCGAGCCGCTGAAGATCGACCTCGCCGACGAGGCGGTGCGCATTCCGCTGCGACTCGGCAACGATGCCGACCTGCTGGCAATCGTGGCCGTCGCCGCCGAGCCGCTCGGTCTCGAGCTCGAGCAGCGCCAGTCTGGTGCCTGGCGGCTCCTCTCGAGCGCCGAAGGCACGACGCCGCGCCTGCTCCTGCCACTCGCCTCCGGCAGCCGACCGGAGCTCCGGCTCCGCCTGCGCTCCCTCGACCGTCGACCCGGCAGCGTCCGCCTCGCCGCCTTCGCCGGCCGCGCCCCACGCGCCAACGAGAAGACCCTGGCATCGGGTCTCGACTTGCCGCGCCTTCCCGGACTGCTCCCACCGGTCGCCGCCGCCGCGGTGACGCTCGACCGACCGGGATGCCTCGCCCTGGAGGCCGCACCGGAGGAGCTCCTGCACTCGCGGCGCGCCGGTGAGCCGCTCGCCGCACAGCCGGGCGCCCTCGTCGCCGACGGAACGCTCCTCTGGCTCGCCGCGCCGGCGGAATCCGCGGGTGCGATCCGGGTCACCGCGCGTCGCGCCGCGATCGGCCGCGAGGCGCTTTCGCTGCGGCTCGCCGCCGGCGAGCAGGTGCGCTGCGACCTCGCGCCCTCGAAGGGTCTCTCCTTCGTCGAGGCGCAGGCGCTCGCCGGCGAGCCGCTCGTCGCCGCACCGAGCGACGGTCAGCCGCCGGCGTTCGAGCGCGTCACGCTGACCGGCCGGCACCGGGCGTCCACCCTGGCCCGCTCCGGCAGTCACAGCGTGGTCGCGAGAAACGCCGGCAACACACCGATCGAGCTGCGTCTCACCGCCGTGGCGCTCTCCTCGGCGCCAGCGCGGCCGTCGACTTCGCCCGGCGCCCACGAGCTCCGTCTCGCGGCTCGCAGCCTGCAGACGATCCCGCTCGGCAGTGCGGCGAAGTCGGTCCGTCTTGCGCTCGGCGAGGGCGCGGCGGCCTGGATCGGCAGCGAGAACGCTCCGGAGGCCTTCGGATGGGCGTCCGACGAGACCGGGGAGGTGAGTCTCGCGACGACCGCACCGGCCCTCGTCCTGGTCAACCCGACCGAGGTCGAGATCGCCGCCCGGCTCGACCTGCGCGCGCCCGACCCGGACGACGCGAGCGTCGCGATCGGCCCCGGCGCTCGACTCGAACGGCGATTCCGTCGCGGCGGCGGCCTGCAGCTCCCCGTCCAGGCCGGAAGCGGTGCGGCCCGTCTCCACCTGCGCGGCGCCGAGGCGGTGCTGATCGGCGCCGACGGCTCGGTCGCCCGGGGTCACGAGCTGGCGCTGCCGGCCGGCGGCGGGACACTGCGGATCGAGCATCCGCCCGGACTGATGACGCTCTGGGTCGAGGGCAAGGACCACACCCTCGCCAGCTATGGATTCGCCGCCAGCGCTCCCCAGCAGGCGGCTCCGCCGCTGACCCTGGAGCTCGACGGCGCGGCCCGGCTCGTCGAGCTCCAGGTGGCGACCCCCGCCCTGCTGTCGCTGCGCTCGGCCTCGCCGCTCGCCGTCGCGCTGCTCGACGAGCACGGCGAGGTCCGACGCTTCGTGCCGTTCGAGCGGGAGGTCGCCTTCGATGCGCCTCTGGCTCCCGGCACGACACGTTTCGTCGTCCGGGCGCTCGCCGGCGAGCCGCTCACCGGACGACTCGAGGTCTCGCTCGGCGAGCTCGCGCCGCTCGGCGAAGGGCTCGGTGCGGCGACTCTCCTCGCCCCGGGCGAGGCCCGTGGCTATCGCTTCCAGGTCGAGCGTCAGGGACCTGTCGGTGTCGGCGCCCACGCGGATGCGGGGAACGTCGAGACGGTGGTCTTCGACTCGACGGGGACGCCGCTCGGCCGCGGCGTGGTGCAGTGGCTGGAGCTTTCGCCCGGCCCGTACACGATGGCGCTCGTCGGTCCGGCGGAGGCGAGCCCGGCGCTCGCCCGGCCGGCGCTCGTCGGCATCTCCAAGCCCGGGGAGGGACCGCCGGGCGATGTCGTCCGCAAGCTCCTCGAGCTCGACCGCGGCGGCCCGCCACCGGAGGGTCGTGGGGTGACCGGAGAGGAGGACGTGGCGTTCCCGTTCGGCCGCAACGCCAACCGTGAGATGGAACAGGAACAGGAAGGCGAGACGGACGAGCCGTCCGCAGACGAGTCCGACGAGAGCGGAGGTGACCGATGAACGCCGAGACCTCGATCCACCCCGTTGACCGCGCGAGCGTCGCCGGTCCCTGGCGCGGAGCGACGTCGCGGCGCTCCGCCCGCGTCGCCCTCCTCGCTGCCGCGCTGGTGCTTACCAGCGGCCCGTGGCTCCAGGCCGCCGAATCCCCTGCGACGCCGCCGACGCGCCCGGCCCGTCCTGCGGCGTCCACCGGATCGACCGTCGTCGTGCCGGACCGCTTCCTGCGTCGGTGGGATCCGCTGACGGTCTTCTTCGCCGCCGATCTCGGCCCCTCGTCCGGCGGCCCCGAGGATCATCCCGAGCGCGTCGTGTCGATCACGCCGGCGCAGCCCGGCGCCTTCACCTGGCTCGACGCCCGCACCCTCCAGTTCCAACCCGCCGAGCCGTGGCCGGCGCTCGCCCGCGTCACCGTCAAGGCGGCGGAGGGGACGTTCCGCCTGTCGACGCTGCTGTCGCCGCCGATCGCCTCGCAGCCCAGCGCCGGCGCGGAGGGTCTCGCGCCGGTCGACGAGATCGCGCTGACCTTCTCCGAGCCGCTCCCCGACGAAGCGCTGGCCCGCGCCCTCGCCATCGAGATCCGACCGCTCCCCGGCTTCGGTGAGGGCGGCGCTCGTGCTCTGGCGCGCGACGACTTCGCCGTCAAGCGGCTGGAGCGCGGCAAGCCCTCGGATCCGGCAACCTACGTCCTGTCGCTGCGCCAGCCGATCGCCCTCGGCCAGCGCGTCACCGTGCGCTTCCGGCTCTCGCTCGACGAAGCGCCGGACAAGACCTTCGCCGAGCTCGTCTTCGCCACCGCCGAACCGTTCCGCGCCCTGCGTTTCGGCTGCCGGATCGCCCAACTCCCGGTCGTCCCCGGCGGGGCGCGCTACACCGCCGAGCAGGCTCTCGCCTGTGAGGACGGCGACCCGGCGGTGGTCGTCGACTTCTCCGCCCTGCCGCGCGAGCTCGGTCCCGTGGCGGCACGCAATCTGGTGCGCCTCTCCCCCACCGTGCCGAACCTCGAGGCCAAGCTCTCGGGCAAGCGGCTCGAGCTGCGCGGCGACTTCGCGCGCGAAACCGCCTATCGCGTGTCGCTCGCGCCGACGCCGCTCACCGACGAGCGAGGCCGCAAGCTCGACCTGCAGGGACCCAACGAGCTCACCCTCGCCTTCCCGCGCGCTCCCTCCTATCTCCGATTGGCCTCGGGCTTCGGACTCGCCGAGCGGAACGGCCCGCAGATGATCCCGGTCACCGGGCGCGGGGACGAGCGCGTCGACCTGCGCCTCCACCGCATCGAGCCGCTCGATCGCTCCTTCTGGCCGTTCGGCGACGTGCCCGTCGAGGTGGACGAGGGCGAGCGCCCGCCGGGACCGGGCGAGCGGCCCGAGCCGTGGAAGCGCGCCGACAGCGGTCCGCCGCAGGCCGAGCTGGCGCGGCGCATCGCCGCCCTCGGCTCGCCGCCGATCTCGGCGCTGGTCGACCTGCCGTTGCGTCGCGACGGAGGCACCGCGTCGTTCGGCCTCGACCTCGGGCCGCACCTCGCGCGGCTGGCTGGCGCCGGCGAGCCCGGCACCTATCTCGTCGGCCTGCGCCGCCTCGGCGCCTCGGAGAAGCGCTCCTGGATGCGCTTGCAGGTCTCCGATCTCGCGCTCACCACGCTCGAGGAGCCGCACCGCGTCGTCTTCGCCGTGACCTCGCTCGCCTCGGCGTTGCCGGTGGCCGGAGCCCAGGTGACCGTCGAAGGGACCGAGTGGGCAGGCAGCAAGGCGTCCTGGGTCGAGCTCTTCCGCGGCTCGACGGACGGCACGGGGCAGGTCGTCTGGACCGCCCCGGGACCGATGGAAGGGGGTCGCCGCAGCGTGCGGCGCATCGTCGTCAGTCGCGGCAACGACACTCTGGTGCTCGACCCCGAACAGGCGCCGGACGGCTTCGCCGACAACCGCTGGTCGCGCACCTACGGCGACTGGCTCGCCTGGACGCAGGAGTCGCTCGACGATCGTGGCGCCCACGCGGAGCGGCTCGCGCACCTCTTCACCGAGCGACCGGTCTATCGCCCGGACGAACCGGTCCACGTCAAGGCGTTCCTGCGCACCCGCAGCGAGGGTCACCTCGAGCCGATCGCCGACGAGCTGCAGTTGGTGATCGAAGGACCGGGCGATCTCGTCTGGCGCTATCGCGTCACGCCGAACGCGCTCGGCTCGGTCTACTGGAAGTTCGACGAGAAGGACCTGCCGACCGGCACCTACCGTGCCCACTTCGAGCCGCTCGACGGCGGCGAGGAGGTCTCCGGTGCCGTCGCGTTCCGCAAGGAGGCCTACCGTCTCCCGCGCTTCGAGGTGCGACTCGACGGACCCGATCGCGCACCGCTCGATCGCGAGCTCGACGTCAAGCTCACCGCCACCTACTACGCCGGTGGCCGGGTCGCCGCGCGACCGATCGAATGGCGGGTCACGCAGTTCCCCTACGATTGGTCGCCCAAGACGCGCCCGGGATTCCTCTTCTCGTCCGACTCGCGCTTCTCGCGCGAGAGCCGCTTCGAGTCGACCCCGGCGATCGAGCAGGCAGGGGTGACCGACGAAGACGGCGGCGCCAAGCTGACGATCAATCCGGCGATCGAACCGACCTCGCAGCCTCGCACCTACGTCGTCGAGGCGACGGTGGTCGATGCCGACGACATGACGGTCAGCGCCACGCGCCAGGTCGTCGCGCTTCCGCCGATCCTCCTGGGACTGAAGGTTCCGCGCTACGTCGAACGCGCCGGGACGCTGCGTCCGCAGATCCTCGTGCTCGGTCCGGACGACAAGCCGGTGGCCGGCCAGTCGGTGACGGTACGGCTCTCGCAACGGCGCTGGCACTCCTATCTGCGCGCCTCCGACTTCTCCGACGGCGTGGCGCGCTACATCACCGAAGTGGTCGACGAGAAGCTCTCGGAGTCCGTCGTCACCAGTGGCACGGACGCCCTCGACGTTCCGCTCGAACTGCCCGAGGCCGGCGTCTACGTCGTCGAGCTCGAAGCGCGCGATCGGCTCGGTCGCGCCCAGACGATGGCCGTCGACCTCTTCGCCGGCGGTGGCGAGCCGGTGGCCTGGCCGAAGCCGGCGACCGCCGTCTTCCAGGTCACCCCGGACAAGGCTCGCTACGAGCCCGGCACGACCGCACGACTGGTCCTGCAGAGCCCGTTCCAGAGCGGCGAGGCGCTCTGCGTCGTCGAGGCACCGGACGGCAACCGCTACTCCTGGCTGCCGGTGCGCGGCGGACAGGCGGTCTTCGAGCTCCCGGTCGACGGCAGCTTCACGCCGCGCGTTCCCGTTCACTTCCTGCTGCTGCGTGGACGCCTGCCCGGAAGCGCGCCGGTTCCCGGCAACGCCACCGACCTCGGGCGCCCGGCGACCTTCGGCGCCACCGTCTGGCTCGATGTCGAGCCGACGGCTCATCGGCTCTCCCTCGAGCTCGCCTACCCGGCGCAGGCACGGCCGGCGCAGGAGATCGACGTCGCCATCACCCTGAAGGACCCGGCCGGCAAACCGCTCGCCGGCGAGGTCACGCTCTGGCTCGTCGACCAGGCGGTCCTGGCGCTCGGTCGCGAGCAGCGGCTCGACCCGGTACCGAGCTTCCTCACCGCCGTGACGAGCTACTTCTCGGCTCGCGACACGCGCTCGCTGGTCTTCGGCTACCTGCCGTTCGCCAAGCAGCCCGGCGGCGACGAGGGCGAAGAGAGCAAGTCGCTGCTCGACCGGCAGACGGTGCGCAAGAACTTCCAGCCGGTGCCGTACTACAACCCGGCGATCGCCGTCGGGCCGGACGGCGTCGCCCGCGTCAAAGTGAAGCTCCCCGACGACCTGACCAATTTCATGCTGCGCGCCAAGGCGGTCGCCGGCAACGAGCGCCTCGGCTTCGCCACGGGCAAGATCGAGGTTCGCCAACCGGTCGTCCTGCAACCCTCGCTGCCCCGCTTCGTCCGGCCAGGCGACCTCTTCTCGGCCACCGCCGTCGGCCGCCTGCTCGAAGGGGCCGCCGGCGCCGGACGTGCCGAGGCGCGACTCGAAGGGCTCGAACCGCGAGGGGAGACGCACGCGACCTTCGAGTGGACGGCCAATCGCCCGACACGGCTCGACTTCCCGGTCTCCGTGCCCACACCCGGCTACGACGCCGAGGGCCGGCTGACGCGACGCGAGGTGGTCGTGCGCATGGGTGCCGAACGGACGAGCGATAACGCCGGCGATGCCTTCGAGGTCCGCCTGCCGATCCGCGACGACCGCGATCGCGTCGTCCTGCGCGCCCTCGGCGAGCTCAAGGCGGGCGAGGCGTGGAAGCTCCCGGAGCCCACAGAAGCGACGCGACCCGGCTCGCTCAAGCGCAAGCTCCTGGTGTCGAACGACCCGGCGCTCGCCGCCATGTCCGCCGGCCTCGACTTCCTCCTCGCCTACCCCTACGGCTGCACCGAGCAACGGCTCGCCACCACGCGCGCCCAGGTGGCGCTCAAGCGGTTCCGCGAGTTGCTCCATCTCGAGGGAGGAGAGAAGCAGCTCGACCGCGCGGTGGCCGACACGATGGCCTGGCTGCCGCTCGTCCAGCAGCCGAGCGGGCTCCTGTCGTACTGGCCGGGCGGCTCCGCCTCGGTGTCGCTGACCGCGTGGGCCGCCGAGTTCCTCGCCGAAGCGCGCGACGCCGGCTACACGGTCGATGCGGGCGTCGAGGAGCGGGCGCTGCGCGCACTGGCCCAGGCGCTGCGCTCCGACTACTCCGGCTTCCTCGACGGCGAGGCCTGGGCGGAGCGCACCTGGGCGCTACGCGCGCTGGCGCGTTCCGGCAAGTTCGACCCGGCCTACGGCAACGAGCTCGCGCGACGCGCCCAGATGCTCGACCTCGAGAACGTGGCGAGCGTGCTCACCGCGTTCGACCGCGCCGGCAAGGGCGACTCGCCGGCGCTGCCGCCGCTCGAAGAGACGTTGTGGAAGGGGTTCGTCGTGCGGCTCTGGCAGGGTCGGGAGACCTACGGCGGGCTGCAGACCGGCCGGCGCGCCGCAAGCTCGCTCATCCTTCCTTCGGAGACCCGGACGATCGCCGAGATGACGCGCGCGCTCGTTCCGCGTGCTTCCGGAGCCGAAGAGGAGAAGCGGCTGGCCATCCTCAGCGACGCCCTCGTCGCGCTCGGGCGCGGCGATGGCTGGGGCTCGACCAACGCCAACGCCGCGGCGATCCTCGCCCTCTCCGAGCTCCTCGCGCACGGACGGCCCGGCGCACCGGAGGCGAGCGCGACACTGCGCACCGTCGACGGCGAGCGGCACCTCGCGCTTTCCGAGCGCGAGCCGACCGCCTACTGGACGTCGACGCGGCCGGGAGCCGCCGAGCTGATGCTCGCCGCGACAGGAGCCGGCAAGGTCCTGGCGCGCGCCGAGGCGAGCTACCTGCCCGCCGCCGACGGGAGCCAGGCGGCGGCACGGCGGGACGGCTTCGTGGTCACCCGCGAGCAGCTGGTGCTGCGCGGCGAAGCGGCCCCGGGCAGCGCGATCGTGCCGGAGCGGATCGCTCTCGACCAGCCGGGCAAGAGCGTGGCACTCACCGTCGGCGAGGTGGTCGAAGAGCACGTGCAGGTCGTCAACCCGCAGGACCGCACCTACGTCGCCGTGGCCGTGCCGCTCGCCGCGGGGTTCGAGCCGCTCAACCCGAACCTCGAGACGGCACCGCCGGAGGCCAAGCCCGCGGGCCAGCTCACCTTGGCGCCGACCTACGCCTCGTACCTCGACGACCAGGTGACCTGGTACTTCGACTCGCTGCCGAAGGGCACCTACGACTTCTACTTCCGCGTTCGTGCCCAGATCCCCGGCAGCTTCATCCAGCCGCCGGCCAAGGCCGAGGCGATGTACGACGCCAGCCAGATCGGCACCAGCCCCGGCGCGCGGGTGGAAGTGAGGCCGAAGCCGTAGCGAGCGGCTGGACGAGGGGCGTCGCTCGCGCGGGGCCTCTCGTCCAGCACCGCCGTCGCCGTGTCGCAAATGACTGACGTAGCTCCACTTGCCAAGTCCCTGGCACCTTTCTTGGCGGGCTGAGGTCGACGCTCGCGGTCACCTCCCGTCCCGTTCTCCAGCAACCCGGCCGATGCCGGTCACCTGGCGGAAGATCGCCAAGAAGGATCGAGGCCCGCGGCCTCAGACAATCCAGAATCTGACCTGCTGCTCCTCGAGGAAGCTCCGCGCTCCGCTGCCCTGGAGGTAGGCGAGGGTCGAGAGCGTACCGGCCTCGAGACAGGAACGGGCGACGACGGTGACCGACCGCGGGGCGCCCTGGACCGGCCAGCCGGTGCGTGGGTCGAGGATGTGGCCGAGGCGCTTGCCGCGCCAACGCACGAAGCGTCGGGCATCGCCGCTGGTCGCCAACCCCGCGCAGGCGAGGTCGAGGCGAACCAGGGCAGCCCGGCCGGAGCGTTCCGGGTCGTCGATCCCGATGCTCCAGGTGCGGCCGCCCCGTCGGAGATGGCCGACGCAGAGGTCGCCGCCGAAGTTCACCACCGTCGAGGCCGAGGAGCGAGCGGCGAGCAGCGCCGCCACCCGGTCGACGGCGTACTCCTTGCCGAGGCCGCCGAAGTCGATCTCCATCCCCGCCGGCAGCGTGAGCTCGGGATCGCTCCAGCCGACCTTCGACCACCCCACGAGCGCGAGACACTCGCCGATCGCCCGCGCCGACGGGATCTGCGTGCCACCGTCGAACGACCAGATCCGCCGCAGGACTCCCGAGGTGATGTCGAACCGCCCGCCCGAGAGCTCCCAGCAGGTGGCGGCGTAGTGGAGCAACTGCGCGGTCTCCTCGTCGACGCAGACCGGCCGGCCCCCTGCGAGATGGATCTGGTGGACGACGCTGTCATCACGATAACGGCTGAACTTGCGCTCGACGCGCCGCGCTTCCTCCGCCGCGATCGCGACGAGCGCCGTCGCCTCCTCGCGATCGTCGGTGTCGACGAGGACCGAGCAAGGGCTCGCCATCGCCGAGAACCGTCCGACGAAGTAGTCCTCGACGCGCTCGGTCGCCGGAGGCAGCTCCGGCGACCGGGCGACGTCGTGCGGGCGAGCGGACAGGAGCGGCCCTCAGAAGCGGCGCGAGTAGGCAACGACCAGCGCGACGCTGTTGACTCCCGGCGCCAGGTCGAATCGGCGCTGCACGCCGATCGCGCCGTCCGGCGAGCCGTCCCCCTGTTGCCGGATGTAGTCCGCCCGCACCGTCCATTCCCCGGGGCTCTCGAACGCCCGGAAGGTGAAGGCGGCTCCCAGGGTGACCGAGCTCAGCTTGCCCAGCCGGTAATCGGCGGTGGCGAACTCCGGCAGATCGGCCCCTTGGACCAGCCCGGCGGTGAAGAAGTTGGCCGCCGTCTGCTGATAGAGCCGCAGCCGCGGCTCGAGGTACCAGCCGTCGCCGAGGTCGTGTCGGTACTTCAGCTCGAGGGTGTGGGAGCGCACGTCCCACGAGTCCCAGTAATAGCGGTAGGTGCTGTAGAAGATGTCGTCGGTCAGATGGTAGACCGAGCTCAGCAGCAGCGAGTTGCGGTCGCGCGTCGACGGCCGCTTGTCGGTGAGCTGGCCGACCGGAACGCCGGTGCGCGGGTCCATCAGGCTGATCACTTTGTACGGCTCGGTGAGGTAGCCCCGCTCGGCGGTGCGCGAGGCGTCGAGCGCCACCATCCAGCGGCGCGAGAGGATGCGCGACAGGCCGAACAGCACGCTCGTCGAGCGCTTCGAGTTGTTCCGGTCGACGAGCACGTTGCCGTCGGAAAGACCCTCGGGTGTCCCGCCGAGGGGCGAGACGCGGTCCTCGTTGACGCCGGCTCCGACGGTGAGGGTGAAGAGCTTCTGCATCAGGTCGAAGGTGACCTTGCCGTTCGCCCCGAGCGACTCGTAGTCCTTCTCGTGGGAAGCGTGCAACCCGATCGTCGAGGCCGCGAGCCTGCCGAGAGGCGCCTGCCATTCGCCGTCGAGCGCCACGCGCTGGTCCTGAAAGTCGTTCAACGGGATCTCTCCGGCGGCCGAGGTGGTGACGCGACCGGAGGCACTCGTGTGCGTCTGCACGCTGCCCGACGGCAGCGCGCCCGTCGGCGAGGCGCCGGTGATCACGTCCACGGTGAGCTGCCCCGAGAGCGACTGCCCGTTGCCGAACAGGCGCGACGCGCGCACGATCGGTTCGTAGACCTGCGCCCGGCCCTGCTCGCCGTAGAGCAGGGTCGTGATGTCGAGCTGGTTGGCCGGCTGCGTCGACTCGGCCGAGGCGGCCGCGGGAACCAGCAGCAACGCGAGCGCTGCCTTGCCCAGTCGGTCGCGGAGCGACGGCGTGACCTCGCCGCCCGGAGCCGGCGCGGTGGCGGCTGCGGCGTCTCTTTCCTCTAGTTGCATCCGCAGCCTCCGCCTCCGACGTCCTGACCGCCCATCGACGCCTCCTTGCTGAAGTAGATGTGGTCGTCGATGCCGCGCAGCATCGGGCAGGGATTGAACCGCATCCCCTTCTCGGCGAGCAGGTCACGGTCCCACGGACGCACGCTCGCGCACCCGGCGAGCGCACCGGCGAGAAGCAGCGTGGCGGCTGCACGCGGCAGCCAGGTCGACAGGTCTCTCATCTCGCGACGGCCTCCTCGATCCGTCTCTCGATCGCTTCCTCGTCTCGCACGGCGAATCCGGCATGTTCGAACACGATCCGGCCGTGGCGGTCGACGACATAGCTCGACGGCATGGTCGAGACGCCGTACGCCTCCGCCGTCGTGCCTGCCGGGTCGAAGGCCACGGTGAAGCTGGGCGAGAACTCGCGCAGAAAGGCCGCGGCCGGCTCCCGCCGCTTGTCGAGATTGATCGCCACGACCACCAGACCGGACGAGCGGTAGCGCTCGGCCATCGTCGACAGCCAGGGGAACGACTGCCGGCACGGTCCACACCACGAGGCCCAGAAGTCGATCAAGACCACCTTGCCGCGCAGCGACTCGAGCGAGACCGGTCCGCGCTCGGTCGGCAGGTCGAAGGCCGCCGCGGACGCCGGCACGGTTGCCGCGGCCCCCTCCGGAGGACGGCGGCGCGCCTCGGCGGGCGGCGCCAGGAGCGTCGTGAGGAGCAGGAGGGTGAGTCTGGCGAGCGAGCGGATCCCGTGGGCTTCGCGGCGAAGCGATCGGGTGGAGGAAAAGAGAGCGGTGCGCACGGGTTGGCGCGGCGAGCAAGAGCGGTGCCAGGCCGACGACGCCGAAAGGGCACCGCTCGCGGGGTCCGATGTCGTCATCCCGGGACAGCTCCGTCGCTTTTCGAGACGGTGCATCGAGGGACAGCAGGTCGATCTCGCGATGGCGGAAGGGTCGAGCCGTCTTGACCGGATGGTGGTCCTCCTCTACGCTGATTGGCGATGTCGCCCGGGTCGCGCCCTCTTGCCGAGCTCTTCGCACCTGGTCCGCGGAGCCCAGGGCGAGCGGCAGGTTGACCATGCGGGCGATCGCGCCAATCGCAACCCCCGGGAACGACGAGCACCCGGGGGTTTTTAGTTTCTCGGAGTGAACCCGAAATGAACGGATCGGCAATCCCGAAAGCGGCGGACCGAGACCTGGCCGACCGCCCGGAGATCGCCGCCGCGCAGCGCGTCGTGATCAAAGTCGGCACGCGCGTGCTCACCGGCGACGACGGCGGCCTCGCGCTGTCGCGTCTCTTCGCCCTCGTCGAGACGGCGGCGCGGCTGCGACGTCGCGGGCGCGAAGTGCTGATCGTCAGCTCGGGCGCCGTCGGGCTCGGGCGCGACGCACTGGGTCTCGCCACGAGCCCGCTCGAGCTCGCCGAGCGTCAGGCCTGCGCCGCCGTCGGCCAGTGCCGGCTGATGGCGCTCTACGACGCGGGCTTCGCCCGGCTCGGCCTGGTCTGCGCCCAGGTGCTGCTCACCCAGAGCGATTTCGACGATCGCGCCCGCTATCTCGCCCTGCGCGACACGCTGACCGCACTGCTGCGTCACGGCGTGGTGCCGGTGATCAACGAAAACGACACCGTCTCGACCGAAGAGCTCGCCTTCGTCGGCGCCGCTCACGGCGAACGCCCGGTGTTCGGCGACAACGACCGACTGGCGGCGCTCGTCGCCACCAAGCTCGGCGCCGAGCTGCTGCTGCTCGCCACCGACGTCGAAGGCCTCTACGACCGCGACCCACGAGAGCCCGGCGCCCGTCTCGTCGAACGGCTCGACGACCCGGCGACGCTCGATGGCGTCCTCCCGGGAGCGGCGAGCGGCGGCTCCGGGCGCGGCGGCATCCGTAGCAAGGTCGACTCGGCCTGGATCGCCGCGCGCTCAGGCTGCCACGCGGTGATCGCCTCGGGGCGCCGGCCCGGCGCGCTCGACGCGGTGCTCGACGGCGCGACGGTCGGGACGTGGTTCCCGGCTCACGCCGGGGCGCTGCCGGCTCGTCACCGCTGGCTGGCGTTCGCCACCGCGCCGCGCGGCGTCCTCCATCTCGACGCCGGCGCCGTCGCTGCCCTGCGCGAGCGCGGCGCGTCGCTGCTCGCTCGCGGCGTCACCCGCGTCGACGGCGAGTTCGAGCGCGGCGAGGCAGTCGACCTGGTCGGCCCGGACCGCCGCCGCGTCGGCCGCGGCATCGTCTACTGCGACGCCGCCGCCGCTCGCGCCTGGAGCGCCGGCCAGGCGCCGGATGGGGTGCGCAACCACCACGCGCTGATCCACCGCGATCATCTGGTGCTCGAGCCATGAGCCCGGCCGAGCTCGTCGCGCTCGCTCGTGACGCTCGACGCGCCCAGCGTCGGCTCGCCGCCGGCGGCGGCGAGCGGCGGACCGCGGTGCTGCGCCGCCTGGCCGAACGGCTCACCACGCACCAGGAGGAGCTGATCGCGGAGAACCGCGCCGACGTCGACGAGGCCGAGCGCCAGGGCCTGGCGCGGCCGCTGCTCGACCGCCTGCGGCTCGGCGCCGGCAAGCTCGCCGTCCTCGGCCAGGGCCTCGAAACCCTGGCGGCGGCTGGCGACCCCGTCGGTCGCGTCCTGCGCGCCACCGAGCTCGACGAAGGCCTCGTCCTGCGCCAGGTCACGAGCCCGCTCGGCGTGCTGCTGGTGATCTTCGAGAGCCGCCCCGACGCCGTGGTGCAGATCGGCGCGCTGGCGTTGCGCGCCGGCGATGCGGTCCTCCTCAAGGGGGGCGCCGAGGCCACGCGCTCCAATCGCGCCCTCGTCGGTTGCCTGCGCGCCGCGCTGGCCGACGAAGGGTTGGACCCCGCCGCCGTCACCCTCGTCGAAGGTCGCGACGCCGTGCACGGCCTTCTCGCCCTCGACCACGAGATCGACCTGGTGATCCCGCGGGGCTCGAGCGAGCTCGTGCGCACGGTGCAGGCGGCCACCCGGATTCCCGTGCTCGGACACGCCGAGGGCATCTGCCATCTCTACCTCGACGCGGCGGCCGACCCCGACAAGGCGCTGCGCCTCGCCATCGACGGCAAGTGCGACGCGCCGTCGGCCTGCAATGCCACCGAGACGCTGCTGGTCCATCGCGCCTTCCTGCCGCTCCTGCCGGCGCTCGGTGCGGCGTTCGCCGCCCTCGGCGTCGAGTTGCGGGCCGACGACGAGGCACTCGCCGTGCTGCCGGTGGCCATGCCGGCCGGCGAGCGCGACGGGGCGACCGAGTACGGCGACCTGATTCTCGCCGTGCGCACCGTCAGCTCGCTCGACGAGGCGGTGGCGTGGATCCACGAGCACGGCTCGGCGCACACCGACGCGATCGTCACCGAAGACCGCGTCGCCGCCGCCCGATTTCTCGCCGAGGTCGACTCGGCCTCGGTCTTCGTCAACGCGTCGACGCGCTTCGCCGACGGGTTCCGCTACGGACTGGGCGCCGAGGTCGGGATCAGCACCTCACGCCTCCACGCCCGCGGCCCGGTCGGCGTCGAGGGTCTGCTCACCACGCGCTGGCTGCTCGAGGGCGATGGCCACGTTGCCGGCGACTACGCTCCCGGTCGACGCACCTTCCGCCACCGGCCGCTCGCGCCCGCACCGTAACCTCTCGGTTGTCGAACGGCTCCCGCCGGCGCTGCGCCGCTTACTCGGCGAGGTCCTGCTCCAGTCGGGAGCGCCAGCCTTCGACGGTCGAGCGATCCGAGGCGCCGGGATAGAAGCGCCCCGGGGCGAACAGTGAGAGCTTCTCGCCACCGCGCAGCGTCAGGACCAGGAAGTGCTGCATGACGTCGCTCGACCGCTTCCCGAGCGAGCCGACCCCGACGCCGAGCACCTCCGAGAACTCGATCGTCCGGCGCTTCGTGGCGAAACGACCGCTGTCCTCGATGGTGATCCGACGCTCGCGCGGGTCGATCGTCACGCGCTGCCGACCTCCAGTGACGAGACCGGCGACACCGATCGCCAACAGGAGAAGACCCAGCGCGAATCCGGCACGCGCGTTCGGGCCTCCGGCGTCGAGGTGGCGAAAGCCGACCACCAGCAGGAGGCCGACCGCGGTCGACAGCAAGGCCGTGCCGGTCTGTTTGGCGGGACTGCTCTGCGCTCCCCAGGCCTCCCTCACCGAGCCCTCCTCCGATCGTGATCAGGTGCGCGCCGCGCCGGACGGCGGACCGCCTTTCGACCCGCCCGTCGGAAGCCACTGCGTGTGGGCAGCGGTGGCGAAGGCGTCGTCGGGCCGGGTCGAGACCGGAGAGGCCGGGAGCTTCCAGACGGCGTCGCGGACGCGCACCCAGTCGACGAGCTCGGCGACGGTCTCCGCCGCCTCGGGTCGCTTCTCCGGGTCGCGCTCGAGCAGGCGATGGACCAGCGACGCGAGCCGCGGCGGAATTCCGGGCACCAGATCGGCGAGCGGACGGATCCGCGCCGACAGCGTGCGCTCCATCACCTCCGAAGTGCGCGGCGCAGCGAACGGCTGCTCGCCGGACAGGGCGGCGTAGAGCACGACGCCGAGCGAGAAGAGGTCGCCGCGCGGAGTGAACGGTTCGGAGAGAAAGACCTCGGGCGGCACAAAACCCGGCGTGCCGAAAATCCGTCCCGGCTCGGCACGGGCCGCCGAGGCGACGAACGCCGCGAGCCCGAAGTCGACGACCTTGATCGCGCCATCGCGCCCGAGCAGCACGTTGCCGGGCTTGATGTCGCGATGCACGACGCCCTGCGCGTGCGCCAGCTCGAGCGCCCGGGCAACGGCGAGGCCGAGGCAGGCGGCGGGATCGGCGCCGAGGCGGCCGACCTCCCAGAGCAGCAGCTCGAGCGTCTTGCCTTCGACGAGCTCCATGGCGATGAAGGCACCGCTCGGCGACGCGACGGCGTCGTAGACCGCCACGACGTGCGGGTGGGTGAAGCGAGCGATGGTCGTTGCCTCGCGCAACAGCGCGGCGATCCGCTCGTCGCGCTCCAGCTGGGCGACGGCCGAGTCGAGACGCAACGTCTTGAGGGCCACCGGTCGCTCGAGGCGCGGATCCCAGCCGCGATAGACCATCCCCATGCCGCCCACGCCGAGCGCCTCGACGACCTGGTAGCGGCCGAGGAAGACGCGCGAGAGGTCGTCGCGATCGGCCACGCCGCGCGCCAGCCGGGCGAAGCCGGCCTCGAGCTGCTCGATCTCCGAGCCGCTGGCCGCCGCGCCGCCGGCCGCCCGCTGCGCCTCGAGCATCCGCCGCACCGGGCGCACGATGGTGATCCACGCCCCCTGCGCCGCGAGCGCCACCAGCGCCAACGCCGCGGCGATGGCGAAGAGAGCGCGCCGCCGCATGCGCCACGCCGCCGCCTCGGCGACCGCGGCGCTCTGCCGCGACAGCACGACCCAGGAGGATCCGGCCACCGGCGCCCAGGCCCCGAGCTGACGATCGCCGCCCCGGCTCTCTGCCTGCTGGGCTCCGCGCGCCCTGCCGGCGAGCGCCATCTGAACCACCGTGGGCGGCATTTCGTCGAGCGTTTCCAGCGGCCCGGCGAGCACCGCCCCCGAGCGATCGGCGAGCACCAGCACCGCATCGTCGCCGAGCTCCTCGGGACGCAACAGGTCCCCGAGTCCGCCACCCGCGGCGACGAGACGCACCGCCCCGCCACCGCTCGGACGGTCGACGATCACCAGCAGGTCGGCGCGCTCGCCCAGCCCACGGACCCCGGGCTGGAGCGGCAGGCCGCGCACCCGTTCACCCGCCGCGCGAGCGACCGGCGACGCAAGCTGCGCCCGCACCCCTTCCCGCCCCTCGCCATCGACCAGGGCGAGCGCGAGCGCGCCGAGGTCGGCCCACGACGAGAGGCTCTCGCCGAGAAGACGTCGCGCCGCCGTCCCGTCGGCCTCGGCGAGCTCCGGGCGCGCGGCGAGCGAGGAGACGAGGGCGGAGCGGGTGGCGAGCCAGGACTCGACCCGCTCGGCCGTCGCCCGCGCCGCCACCACGTGACTGCGCAGGACCTGCTCGGTCATCGCCTCCCGGTTGAGCGAGACGAGCTGCCAGGAGACGAGCCCGAGCGGCAGCAGCGCGACGAGCGCGAGCGCCGCCGCGACGCGTGCGAGCAGCCCCGAACCCCGGCGCCGTGGCCAGCTCACGGCAGCTCCTCCGGCAAGGGCGCCGGACGGCCGAAGTGGAACCCCTGACCATGGGAGAAGCCGAGCTCGGCGCAGCAGCGCGCCTCCCCGGCCGTCTCGATCCCCTCGGCGACGGTTTGCAGGCCGAGCCGGCGCGCCGCGTCCACCAGGGCGGCGACGAACTGCCGCCGGGGCTCGCCGGCACGATCGATCCCGCGGACGAGCTGGAGATCGAACTTGAGAAACTGCGGCGGCACCTCGAGGATCTCCTGCAAGCGGGCGAGGCCGGCGCCGAAGTCGTCGTAGGCCAGGCCCATGTCGAGTGCCGCGAGCTCCTCGCGCAGGATTCGCAGGCGCTCGACCGGCATCGCCAGCTGTTCGCTGATCTCGACGACGACACGGCGCCCGGGGTGAGCGCGCCGCATCGCGCGGAACGAGGCGACGAGACGGCGCGTCTCGAGCTCCCCGGCGTTGACGTTCAGGAAGAGCAGCGACTCCGGCGGGAGATGGCGGGCCGCATGAAACGCGTCCTGGCGGAGGAGCTCGGTCAGCTCGACGTCGAGGCCGACCTCCTCGGCGATCGAGAAGAGCCCGAGCGGGGACTCCGGAAGGTCCTCGTCCCGTCCGAGGCCGAGCGCCTCGTAGCCGATCCGTTCGCCCTCCGGCAGCCGCACGATCGGCTGGAAGCGCGACTCGACCCGCCGCTCGTCGATCAGCCGGCGCAGGCTTCGCGCCTCTTCGATCCGGCTGCGCAGGCGCGGCATGGCGCAGGGCGGCGAGCTCAGCGTCGTCGTCTCGAGCCAGACACGATCCTGCTCGCCGGTCAACCGCCCGAGCCGGAACTCGAGATCGGCGAAGTGGACGATGTCTCCTTCGGCGAACACCGTCTCGCCGGTCAGCCGGACCCCGTTGAGGTAGGTGCCGTTCGTCGAGCCGAGGTCGCGCAGCAGGAGCGCGGCCGGGCCGCGACGGATCTCGGCATGTTCGAGCGAGACCTGCGGCGACGGCAGTGCGAGGTCGAGATCGGAACGACGACCGACGCGGCAGGGCAGGCGCGCCAGCGCGAGCCGCCAGAGCTGACGCGAGGAGGGCTCGATTCCCTCGAGGTACCACTCGAACGACGCGGGTCCGGAGCTCGTCATCGGAGGCTGCCACACGAGGTGAGCGAACGCTGCCCACGTCGATCGACTGGCTTATCATAAGGGCAACCGTTCGAGTCAGGCCGGGTGCCGGACCGCGCTTGCCGGTCCATGCTCCGACGACGAGGAGACCTCCATGCGCCAAGCTCACGCGACGATCTGCCCGGCTCTTCTCCTCCTGCTCGGCGGAGCGCTCGCGGCCGGCGCGAGCGAGCTCCAGCCCCAGGGTTGGCACGTCGTGCGCCCCGGCGACACACTCCTCGATCTCACCCGCACCTACACCGGCTCGACCGACCCCTGGAGAGACAACTGGGGGCTCAACACCTTCGTGCAGGATCCCGACCTGCTGCAGCCCGGCTGGCGCCTGCGCCTGCTCCTCCAGCCGGCGCACTCGCGGCCCGCGGCACAGCTCGTCCAGCTCGCGCGACGCGTCGAGAGCAAGCCCGCGCCGCAGCCGTGGGGTCCCGCTCAGGTGGGCGACCTGCTGCTCGACCGTGACGCGGTGCGGACCTTCGACGGCGCCTCGACCGAGCTCGCCTTCACCGACGGCGGCCATCTGCGCCTGACCGAGCGTTCGCTGGTCTTCCTCGTCCGCCCCACGCAGTCTGTCGCCAGCGCCCGCCGCGGTGTCGAGATCGTCGAAGGCGAAGCCGACCTCCAACTCGGCGACGCCGGAGCGGCACGGCGCGAGGTCGAGGTCGTGGCCGGCAGTGCGCGCGCCGCGCTGCGCACGGCGCCCGGCTCCGAGGCCTCCTCGCGCACGCGACGCGCCGTCGCGGGCGGTTCGCAGTGGATGATCTACCAGGGTGACGCGACGCTCGCCGCCGGCGGCAAGCGCGTCGAGCTCGCCGCCGGCACCGGCAGCACGGTCGCCGCGAAGTCTCCGCCGACGCCGCCCGAGGCCCTGCTCCCGGCGCCGGCGCTGCGACCGACCCACGGCTCGGCGACGGTCGCGGCCCATCTCGAGCTCGCCTGGGAGGCGGTGCCGGGCGCGGCCCGTTACATCGCCGAGCTCTGCCCGGATTCCGCCTGCGGCGTCGTCCTGCAACGCGTGACGGCCCTCGCCGAGCCGCTCTGGCGGCCGGAGCCGATCGAACCCGGCGACTACTACTGGCGCGCCAGCGCGGTCGCCCCCTCGGGGCTCGACGGCTTCGCGGCCCCGGCCCAAGCACTGAGCGCCCTCGACCACGAGCCCGACACGCTGGCTCCCGAGGCGCGCCTGGGAGTCGGCGGCCCCCACGTCGAGATCGACGGCGAACCGGTCTTCTCCGGCGAGGCGATCGTCCAGCTCACGGCGAGCGACGAGGGCAGCGGCGTGGCACGGCGGACGCTTCTCGTCGACGGCACCGCAGCCGAGGAGTCGCGGCTGCGCGGACCGTGGGCGAGCGGCGAGCATCGGGTCGAGGCGCGCGTCGCCGACCGCGCCGGCAACGAAGCGGTCGTCGGGCCGTTGATCTTCACCGTCGACGCCGACGCCCCGCAGATCGAGCTCGAACCGGCGACCGCGGGATCCGACTCGAACGGCGTCTGGCGGATGCTCAGCGAGCTCTCGTGGACCGCCGATCAGGGATGGAGCGCCTGGCGCTGGATCTCCGGCGAGCGTCGCCTGCACCGCGACCTCGTCCGCGGGGCCTGGAGCCTCGGGGGCGGCGAGCCGACGCTCTCGCTCGCGTGGCGCGGCACGCCGCACGTCAGCGGCGATGGCACGCAGGCGATTCCCGGTGGCCCGTCGCTCGCCTTCACCGCACGCGATGCCGGATCCGGGGTCGCGACCTTCCGACTGCGGCCGAAACAGCGGCGTGAGGGCGATCGGCAGATCCTCGTGCTCCGTTTCGACAGCGCCGACCGGCTCGGCAATCGCCGGGTGCTGACGCTCGAAGTCCGTCCCGATTGAGCGCCGCGGGTTCGACGATCGGCGGCGGACGCGAGACGACCGCGGCATGAAGACGGGCGCGCTCGCCCGCCTGCGGCGTCGTCTGCCGTCGCGTCGCGTGCTGGGACGCTCGGCGCTCGCTCTGGCCGGCGTCGGCGCCGCGGCGCTCGCGGCCCTCGCCTTGTCGCGCGCCCGGCTCGAGTCGCCCGCGCCGACCCTCCTCGCCCGCGACCGGAGCGGCCAGTACCTTGGCGAGTTGCCGGCCGGCGACGACGACCGGCTCGGCTTCTGGCCCGCGACACCGATCCCGGAGCGCGTCGCCGCCGCGACGCTGGCGATCGAAGACCGTCGTTTTCGTCTCCATCCGGGCGTCGACCCGCTCGCCCTGCTCCGCGCCCTGCGCCAGAACCTCACCGCCGGTCGCCGCGTCTCCGGCGCCTCGACACTCGCCATGCAGGTCGCCCGGATGCAGCGCCCCGGCTCCCGCGGCTACTGGCGCAAGGCGCTCGAGGCCGCCACCGCGCTCCTCCTGACGGCGCGCTACGGCCGCGATGCCGTGCTCGCCCACTACTTGAGGATCGTGCCCTACGGCAATCGCATCCACGGGATCGCCTACGCGGCGCGGCGCTACCTCGACAAGCCGGTCGACGACCTCTCGTGGGCCGAGGTGGCCTTCCTCACCGCCATCCCCCAGTCGCCCGCTCGGATGAACCCCTACGACCCGCGCGGGCGCCTGCGGGCGATCCAGCGCGGGCGAGAGATCCTCGGACGACTGGCCGAACGAGGCGACCTCCCGGCCCGGGATCTCGCCGTGGCGCTCGACGAGATCGAGCACCTGCGCCTGCCCTGGCGCGGCGAGCGACCGGCCGCGGCGATCCACCCGCTGCTTGCTCTGGCCCGCCAGGTGCCCGAGGCCTGGCGCGCCAGCCGTCCGCTCCTCGCCACCACGCTCGAGCTCGAGCTGCAGCGCGAGGCCGAATGGCTCGCCTACCGCACGGTGGCCGACGAGTCCGACCGCGGCGCCGGCAACGCCGCGGTGCTGATCGTCGATCGCGCGAGCTGGGAGGTGCGGGCGGCGGTCGGCTCGACCGGGTACTTCGACACGCGACGCGGCGGCGCCATCGACTACCTGCGGCTGCCCCGCTCTTCCGGGTCGACGCTCAAGCCGCTGCTCTTCGCCCAGGCGCTCGAGCGCGGGACGATCGCTCCCAACACCGTGCTCGACGATCTCGAGCCCGGGCCGGGGGGGATCCTCAACTCCGACGAGCGCTACCTCGGCCCGCTGCTGCCGCGACTGGCGCTCGCCAACTCGCGCAACGTGCCGGCGGTCGAATTGCTGTCGCGTCTCGGCCTCGACGCCTTCTACGGCTTCCTCGCCGATCTGCGCCTGCATGCCCACGAAGAGACGGCACGGCACTACGGTCTCGGCCTGGCGATCGGCTCGCTGCCCGTCACGCTCGAGCGGCTCGTCACCGCCTACACCGTGCTCGCCGGCGACGGACGGCTGCAGGAGCTGCGCTGGCTCGCCGGCGCCCCGAGCCCCGAGGCACCACGCCGCGTGAGCGAAGCGACGGCGCGGCGGATCACCCTCTTCCTCGCCGATCCGCAGGCCCGGCTTCCGACCTTCCCGCGGATGGGCTTCTCCGAGTACCCGTTCCCGGTGGCCGTGAAGACCGGCACGTCGTCGCGTTACCGCGACGCCTGGACCGTCGCCTGGTCGGAGCGCTACCTCGTCGGCGTCTGGGTGGGACACCCCGACGAGCGGCCGATGAGCGCGCTCTCCGGGTATCGCATCGCCGCCCGGCTCACCCAGACGCTGCTCGAGCGACTGCACCGCGACGAGCTCGACGGCCAGTCCGGCCGCTCGTTCCCGCCTCCCGCCGGCGAGCATGCCGAACGGCTCTGCGCGCTCACCGGCGCGCGCGCCACCGCGGCCTGCGATCGCGTGCTGCTCGAGTGGCTGCCCGACGGCATCCCGGCCCCGGGCGACTGCCGCGCTCACCGTCAGGTGGGGATCGATCGCCGCAACGGGGCGATCGCCAACGCCGCCACGCCGCCCGCCGAGGTGGAGATGCGCACCTTCGTCGACCTGCCGACGCGCTACGCCGCGTGGCTGATCCACCAGGGGGTGCCGAGCCTGCCGCAGGCGCTCGCCGACGCGGCGCATCGCGCCGAGGCCCAGGTGCTCGATCTCTCCGGCCAGCTGCCGCGGGTCGAGATCACCGCCCCCGAGCCCGGCACGCGCATGCTGCGCGATCCGGAGACACCGCCCGAGCTCAACACGCTCCGCCTCGCGGCGGCGGTCGAGCCGCCGGTGCCGCAGCTCGTCTGGTATCTCGACGGCCGCCCCCTGGCGACGGTCGAGAGGCCGTACACGCTGCGCTGGCAGCTCGAGCCCGGCGAACACGTCTTCCAGGCCCGCGTGCCGTTCAGCGAGGCACGCTCGCCGCTGGTGCGGATCACCGTCGAGTAGCTCGGCCGCACCGCTCGCGGTTCGCCACGACGGGATGGGTCGGCTAGAGTTGCCGTGCCATGGATCGCGCCGATCGTCCCTTCCTCGCCGCTGTCGTCCAGATGAGCTCGACCTCTTCGGAGGAGGGCAACTGGCGGCAGGTCAAGTCGCTCGTCGAGCACGCCGCGCAGCTCGGCGCCCAACTCGTGGTCACCCCGGAGAACACCAACTACCTCGGACCCCACGAAGAGAAGGTGCGCCGCGCCGAACCGCTCGGAGGGCCGACCTGCGCGAAGTTCGCGCACCTCGCCGACGAGCTCGACATCCATCTCCTCCTCGGCTCGTTCAACGAGCGCGGCTCGCAACCGGGGCGGTGCCGCAACACCAGCGTCCTGTTCGGCCAGGAGGGCGAGATCCTGGCGGTGTACCGCAAGATCCACCTCTTCGACGTCGACGTCGCCGACGCGGTGCGCTTTCTCGAATCGGCGACCGTCGAACCCGGCGGCGAGGTGGTCGTCGCCGAGACGCCGCTCGGCAAGATCGGCCTGTCGATCTGCTACGACCTGCGCTTCGGCGAGCTCTACCGCAAGCTCGTCGACGGCGGCGCGGAGATGATCGCCATCCCCGCCGCCTTCACCGCCGTCACCGGCAAGGCGCACTGGGAGCCGCTCGTCCGCGCCCGGGCGATCGAGAGCCAGTGCTACGTCCTCGCTGCCGCACAGTGCGGCAAGCACGACGACAACGGCCTGCGCGAGAGCCACGGGCACGCGATGATCGTCGACCCGTGGGGACAGGTGGTGGCCTCGGTTTCGGACGGTCCCGGTGTGGCGGTGGCCGAGATCGACCTCGATCGTGTGGCTCGGGTCCGTTCCGGGATCCCGATGGCGCGCCACCGGCGGCTCTGACCGACAACCCTGGGCGGGCGCTCGCGTATCTCCCTGCGGGAGGACGACCGATGCGCCGATCGACCCGCGCGAGCCTCGTCGCGCTACTGCTCGCTTCACCGACCCTCGGGTTCGCCGAGGCGCCGATCCCGGCGCCGGTCGCCGCGCCGAGCCCGACTCCCGCCGCTCCCGCGCCGACGGCGCCGCAGGGGAGCGACTACCGCGAGCTCTTCCGGCAGGCGATGGCCGCACGCGAGGCCGGCGATGCGGCAACCTACCTGGCACGGCTCGAGGCGGCGGCCCGCGTCCACCCCGAGCCACGGCAGCTCGGCTTCCGGCTCGCCGGGGCGCTGGCGCTCAGCGGTAAGTCCGACGCGGCGATCGCGCGGCTCGAGGCGATCGCCGCACTCGGGATCTGGCGCGATCTCGCGGCCGAGCCGGACTTCGCACCGTTGCGCGGCTCGCCGCGCTGGAACGGGCTGCTGCAGCGCTTCGCCGCGCTGCGCCAGCCGTTCGGCCAGGGCGTCGTCGCCTTCCGGCTCGGCGAGCGCGACCTGCTGGTCGAGGGGATCGCCTTCGATCCAGCACGCCGCGACTTCCTCCTCGGCTCGGTGCACCAGGGCAAGATCGTGCGCCGCGACGCCAGCGGGGCGGTCTCGACCTTCGCCGTCCTCGCCGGCCTTGCGCCCCTCGGCCTCGCCGTCGACGCGGCACGCGATCGACTCTGGGCGGTGGCCGCCGATCTCCCGCAACTGGCGAAGCGCGAGGCGACCCTGCAGGGTGCGACCTTCCTGCTCGCCTTCGACCTGGCGAGCGGCCGCGAGGTCGCCCGCATCGCCCCGCCGGCAGGTGACGGCCAAGCGCTCAACGACCTCGTCCTCGCGGCGGACGGGCGCGTCTACGTCAGTGACGGACAGACCGGCGCGGTCTGGACGCTGGCACCGGGCGCAAGCCTTCTCGAGCCCGTTCTCGCCCCCAGGTCGTTGCGATCGGCGGGCGGCCTGGCTCTCGATGCCAGCGGTCGCCGCCTCCTCGTTGCCGACTGGTCGCGCGGGCTCGCGCTCGTCGAGCTCGCCGACCGCAGCTGGCACTGGGTCGAGACGCCGCCCGAGCTCTTCCCGGTCGGTCTCGACGGCCTGGTGGCCGACCGCGGAGGCTTCGTGGCGATCCAGAACGCCTTCGAGCCGGCCCGCGTGCTGCGCTTCGAGCTGACGCCGGACGGTTCGGCCGTGGCGCGATTCGAGATCCTCGAACGCGCCCGTCCCGAGCATCGCGAGCCGACGCTCGGCGTGATCGTCGGCAACGACCTCTACTACGTGGCCAACAGCCAATGGGAAGCGTTCGGCGAGGCGGGACGACCGAGCGCCCCGGAGCAGCTCGTCGCCCCGGTCGTACTGCGCCTGCCGCTGCGCTGAAGCGGGCCCGGAGCGCCGTCAGCGCCCGACCAGTTGCGCCAGCAGCTCGACGCCACGCGCCACCACCGGCGGCGCGGCAGCCGTCGTGCAGATGCGGACGTGCGTCGGGTACGGCCCGAAGCTCGGACCGGGCGCGACGAAGAGGCCGCGCGCCGCACAGTCCTCGAGAAAGCCGAGCAGTCCGCGCTCGTCGAGCCGTGCGGCCACGTCGAGGAAGAGGAAGGTGCTCCCCTCCGGCTCCGGAAGGCCCAGACGGCGCGCCGCCCGCGCTCCCGTTTCGCGATAGGCCTGGCGTGCCTCGGCGACCCAGGAGTCGCCGACCCCCTCGGCGAGCACTCGCGCCGCGGCGACCTGGGCCGCAGTCGGGGTCGAATAGAAGGTGTGGGTCGACACCTTGCGCAGCTCGCCCATCAGCGCAGGCGGCCCGACGACGTAGCCGCAGCGATTTCCCGCCATGCCGTAAGCCTTCGAGAAGGAGTGCACGGCGAAGGTGCGATCCGGCGCAAGCGGGCGCGAGTAGACGTGCGGCGCGGCGTAGGCGTAGTCCTCGTACACCTCGTCGGCGAGGATCCACAGCCCGTGGCTCGACGCCCAGTCGGCGAGAGCGGCGAGGACGTGCGGTGCGATCAGTCGTCCGGTGGGGTTGCTCGGCGTGTTCCAGTAGAGCGCCACCGTCTTCGGCGTGCGGTATCGCTCGACGATCCCCCGCGCGCTCTCCGGCGAGTCGGCGAGGCCGTGGAACGGCACCGCGACCGGCACGCCGTGGAACGACCGGACGATCCCTTCGATCAACGGCCAGTGCGGCGCCAGGATGAGCACCTCGTCGCCCGGATCGCAGATCGCTCCGACGGCCGCCCCGAGCCCGCCGGTCGCCCCGGCGGTGATCAGCAGGTGCGACCGCTCGGTCGGCACCCCGGTGAGGCGCCGCTGGCGCTCGACCACCGCGTCGAGCAGCAGCGGCATGCCGTGCGGCGAGGCGTAGCGGTGCAGTCCGGGGTACTGCTCGACCGTGAGGTCCTCCATCCGGCAGCCGGGCGCCGGCTCCATCCACGTGTCGCCGACGTGCAACGGATAGACCTCGCCGCGATAGCCCTCGATCCCGTGGGCGATCGTCGAGTAGATCGAACCGCGGATGGCGGTGACGCTGCGCGCGACCTCGGGGTGCTTCGGCATGGGAGGCTCCTTCCGACGGGGCCCGATCCTAGCGCGTCGCCTCGGCTCGCCGGCCGGCGAGGAGCACCGCACCGGCGATGCCGAGCTGTCCGAGCCAGTAGAGGGTGAGGATCGCCACCTTGCCGTGCGGAATCGGTGCGCGGAAGCGATCGAGGCCGATGAGCAGGTCGCTCACCGCGAAGAGCACCGCACCGACGAGCGCGGCGACGCGAGCCGTGCCGGACCGTCCCGGCACGCCGATGGCGGCGGCCGCTCGCCACATCATCGCGCCGATCGCCGCGACGTAGAGCGCGACCGGCACCGCCAGCTCGCCGACGCCGGGGCGCAGGGCGAGCCAGCCCGCAACGGCGAAGGTGACGAACGGCAGGGAGCGAAGCAGCGCCGCCCGACGGGCCTCGGCGAGAAACGCCGCCGCATAGGCCAGGTGGGCGCCGAGAAACACGCCGAGACCGAAGAGGAAGGCCCCGGGAAGCTCCATCAGCACGTCGCCTACCGCCGAGAGGGCGAGACCGATCGTGAGCCGGCGTGAATAGGGAGTACGCTCATGGCGCGAGACGAGGCCAGCGAGGACCACGGCCGGCATCGGTTTTGCTACCAACCAGAGTACCCAGAGGACACCGGGGGAGATCGACACTCCCCCAACCTATCGCGTCGACCGCTTCGCAGCCATCAGAGCTGTCTGAACGCGATCCGAATGATGGAGCCCATATGCCAACTCCCCTTCGACGACTCGCCGCCTCGCTCCTGCTCTCGCTGCTTCCGCTCGCTACCGGGGCCCAGACGCCACCTCCTCCCTCCTCGCCGATCTTCGGCGAGACGGTCGAGGTCAACGTGGTCAACGTGGAGGTGATCGTCGTCGACAAGGACGGCCGCCCGGTCGTCGGCCTCGGTCGCAACGACTTCGAGCTCCTCGAAGAAGGCAAGCCAGTGCCGATCGAGTACTTCTCGGCGCCCGAGCCCGGAGCGGTCTTCGTGCCGCTTCCCGGCGCCCCGGCCACCGCCACCCCCGAGCCCGTGGTGGCGCCCTCAGGAGAAGTCACTCTCCCGCCGCAGCGTCCTCTCCTGGTGGTCTACGTCGACGGTCTCGACCTCCGGCCCGGTCCACGCAACGATTCCCTCAAGCGACTCGCGCGCCTGGTCGAGGACCGCATGAAGATCGGCCACCGCGCCCTCGTCGCCGCCTTCGATCATCAGCTCCGTGTACTCACCCCGGCGACGGACGACAGCAAGCTCGTCCAGCGGGCGATCGAGGAGATCAAGACGATCAACCCCGGCGGCACCGGGCTGCAACTCCGCCGGCGGACGTTGCTCGCCGAAATTCAGAGTACGTTCGCGGGAGATCCGACCGGCATCGCCCAGGCCGGACTCCTGCTCCACGACATCGAGTCCTACGCTGCGGCCGAGACCGTGGAACGGCGCGCGGCCATGGTCGCGCTCTCCGACCTGCTCGCCACGCTCGCCGGCGTCGACGGCCCCAAGGCCGTCCTTCACCTGAGCGGTGGCCTCTACGTGCAGCCCGGCGACGAGCTCTATTCCGCCTGGCAGCGCCACTTCGGCTCGTTGGTCGCCAGCGATCTCGACCACCGGCGAGCTGGCGGCGACCCCGACGCGACCATGCTGCAGCGCGAGCTGACGCGCGTGACCCGCTCGGCGCAGGCAAGTCGTGCGGTGATCTACGCCGTCGATGGCGCCGATCGGCTGCCGGAAGGTTTCACCGCGGAAGACCAGGGTGAGGTCGAGTCGACCGGCGACATGCCGGGCGTGCTCGGCGCCGCCGAGGCAGCATCCAATCTAGCCAGCATGGCCGAGCGCAGCGGCGGCCGCAAGCTCCTCGCCGGTCCCGGCCTCGACGCCGAACTCGGCAACGTGGCGAGCGAGCTGGCTTCGGCCTATTCGCTCGGCTTCACACCGCATGGAACGGTCGATGACAAGTTCCACAAGGTCACTGTGCGGGTCAAACGCGAAGGCGTGAAGGTGCGCCATCGCGAGGGCTACCGACGCCGCAGCACGGAGGATCAACTTGCCGACACCGCGGTCGCCGCGGCCAGCCTCGGGGCGGCGCCGAACCCTCTCGCCGCACGACTCGAGGTGATCGTCGGCGCCGCGTCCAAGGGCAACGGCAAGGCAAGGATCGTCCAAGCCCTCGCCAAGGTACCGCTCACCGAGCTGACGTTGATGCCGGCCAAGGACACCAAGACCGGCAAGCTCGTCCTCGAGTTCGCGCTGCGCGACGAGGACGGCCGCGTGAGTCGCTTCGAGCGGCGCGAGCAGTCGTTCACCTTCCCTGCCGCCAACCTCGCCGCGGCGATCAACCGCCCGGTCGCCTACGGTGTGGAAATGCGGCTCAACCCGGGGCGCTACCGGCTGGCCGCCTCGATCCTCGACGGCATCGGCGGCAACCGCACGACGGCCACCGCCGAGTTCACCGTCCCGGGCAGACGCTGAGCGCCGCCGGCGCCCGCGAGATCACTGGTCGCCAAGGATCAATGGCAGCCCATCCTTGCCGGCGCCGACGATCACCACCTTGGCGTTCCGCGACTTGGCGACCTCGACCGTCGCTTCGATCCCCTTCCGCGCCGTGCGGAATCGGCGCGCGGAAGCGATCGAGGCCGATGAGCAGGTCGCTCACCGCGAAGAGCACCGCACCGACGAGCGCGGCGACGCGAGCCGTGCCGGACCGTCCCGGCACGCCGATGGCGGCGGCCGCACGCCACATCATCAGGGCGATGGCCGTGACGTAGAAAGCCACCGGCACGAGCAGCTCGCCGAGCCCCGGTCGCAAGACGGCGAAGGCGACAAGCGCGAACGCGGCAAACGGCAGGGCGCGAAGCAGCGCCGGCCGGCGCGATTCGGCGAAAAAGGCCGCGGCGTAGGTCAGATGGGCGAAGAGAAAGAGACCGAGCCCGGCCACGAACCCGCCCGAAAGCTCGAGGAGCAGATCGCCTCCGGCGGAGAGCACGAGGCCGGCGGAGAGCCGGCGAGCGAACGCGGTAGGCTCCCGCCGTGCCACGACGCCGGCGAGCAGCAGGGCCGGCATCGGTTTTGCTAACAACCAGACGACATCGACGAGTCGGGACATCGGCTCAACCGATCGCGCCGGCTCCCGCCAAGCCATCCTTGCGCCACGTCACGACCAGGAGCTCTTCATGAACCCGCTCATCCGACCCCACGTCGCGCGCTTCGCCCGCGCCCTGGCCCACCTCGTCGTCGCGTCCGGCCTGATCGTCGTCTCCACGCACGCGGCCGCCGCCCAGACCCCTCCCCCTTCGGCTCCGGTCTTCGGCGAATCGGTCGAGGTCAACCTGGTCAACATCGACGTCGTCGTCGTCGACAAGGACGGCCGACCGGTCGTCGGGCTGACGCGCGACGACTTCTCCCTCTTCGAGGAAGGCCGGTCGGTTCCGATCGAGTTCTTCTCCGGCCCCGAGCCGGGCGCCGTCTTCGTGCCGCTGCCGGGGGCCGCAGCCGCTCCCGCCGCCCCGACGCCGACCGTCCAACCCACCGCCGCGCCGGTGCCGCCGATCCAGCGCCCGGTGCTGGTGATCTACGTCGACGGGCTCGACCTGCGCCCCGGTCCGCGCAACGACTCGCTCAAGCGCCTCGCCCGGCTGGTCGACGATCGGATGATCATCGGCCACCGCGTGCTGCTGGCGGCGTTCGACCGGAACCTGCGACTGCTCACCCCGGTGACCGACGACCGCAAGCTCGTCCGCCGGGCCTTCGACGAGCTGGCGACGATCAACCCGGGTGGCATCGGCATGCAGACGCGACGCCGGACGCTGCTCGCCGACATCCAGAGCACCTTCGCCGGCGACTCGGCCGGGAACTCGCAGGCCGAGAGCCTCCTGCACGACATCGAGGCCTACGCCACCTCCGAGACCCAGGAGCGTCGCGCCGCGATGGTGGCGCTTGCCGACCTGCTCTCCACGCTCGCCGGAATCGACGGGCCGAAGGCGGTCTTCCATCTGAGCGGAGGCCTCCCGGTGCAGCCGGCCGACGACCTCTACTCCGCCTGGCAGCGCCGCTTCGGCTCGTCGGTGAGCAGCGACCTCGACCATCGCCGCACCGGTGGCGATCCCGACGCGCAGATCCTGCAGCGGGAGCTGCAGCGCATCACCCGGGCCGCCCAGGCCAGCCGCGCGGTGATCTACACCGTCGACGGCGCCGACCGCCTCGCCGAAGGGCTGAGCGCCGAGGACCAGGGTGAGGTCGAATCGAGCGGCGACGCTCCCGGCGTCCTCGGCGCGGCCGAGGCGAGCTCGAACCTCGCCAGCCTCGCCGAGCGCAGCGGCGGCCACAAGCTGATGGCCGGTCCGGGCCTCGACGGCGCTCTCGGCGACGTGGCGAGCGAGCTCGCCTCGACGTATTCACTCGGCTTCACGCCTGCCGGAACGGCCGACGACAGGTTGCACTCGGTCACCGTGAAGGTGAAGCGCGAAGGGGTGACCGTGCGCCATCGCGAAGGCTACCGCCGGCGCAGCACCGAGGATCAGCTCGCCGACGCGGCGATCGCCGCCGCCAGCTTCGGGGCCACGCAAAACCCGCTCGCCGCGCGGGTCGACGTCGCGGTGGGCGGCGCTGCCAAGGGGAAGGCGCGCATCGTCAAGGTGCTCGCCAAGGTTCCCCTGTCGTTGATCACCTTGATGCCGAACGGCACCTCGCAGTCCGGCAAGCTGGTCTTCGATTTCGCACTGCGGGACCCGGACGGGCGTGTCACGCGCTACGAGCGGCGCGAACAGGCGTTCAAGCTCGCCGCCGACAAGGTGGCCGAGGCGCTTGGCCGCCCCGTCGCCTACGGCATCGAGATGCACCTCGTGCCGGGAACCTACCGGCTCGCGGCGTCGATTCTCGACGCGGTCGGCGGCACCCGCACCACCGCGGCTGCCGAGTTCACCGTCCCCGGCAGTCGCTGACCGGCCGCACCGCGGACGAGAGCCGATCGCCGCTCGGCGGCGGTCGGCTCTTCTCGTCTCTACTGCCCGCCGAGGATGAGCGGCAGACCGTCCTTGCCGGCGCCGACGATCACCACCTTGGCGTTCTGCGACTTGGCGACCTCGACCGTCGCTTCGATCCCCTTCCACTTGAGCAGTTGCTCCGAGATCCCCTGCGAGACGATGCGCTGGAAGTCGGCGACACCCGAGGCCTCGATCCGCTTGCGCTCGGCCTCCTGCTTCTCCTTGGTGAGCACGAACTCCATCCGCTGGCTCTCCTGCTCGGCCGAGAGCTTCTCCTCGATCGCCGCAGCGAGCCGATCAGGAAGGGTGAGCCGGCGCAGCGGCGTGTTCTCGACCGCCAGGCCTCGCTCGCTCACCAGGTCGCGCAGGTCCTTGGCGATCGTGTCGGCGAGCTGCTGCCGCTCCGAGGTGTAGAGCGCCTTGGCCTCGTAGCTCGCGGTCACACCGCGGACCACCGAGCGGAACTGCGGCTGCAGCAGCACCTCGACGAAGGACGGGCCGATCGTGCGGTAGATCTCCGGCGCCTTCTCCGGGTCGAGGTGGTAAAGCACGCTGATCTCGAGCTGCATGGTCAGCCCCTCCTTCGAGGGCACCTCCATGACCTCCTTCAGCTCTTCGGTCTTGATCGACATCTTGATCACGTGCGCCAGCGGGTTGACCAGATGGATGCCCGACTTCAAGCTTCCCGGGCGCACCACGCCGAAGACGTCGACGACACCGACGTGCCCGGCAGGCACGACGGTCACGCACTGCACCAGGGCAATCAGTCCCAGCACCACCGCCGCGACCAGCGCCCCGGCCCGCCCGGCCGCCGCCACCGACGGCACACCGGCACGACGAGCCACGGCGAAGAAGACGACGACCACGACCGCCAGCAACACGAGGTTGACGAAGAACGCCATGAGAGCCTCCGATCCGTCTCAGGTTGTTCCTTCGTAGCCTAGCGCGTCGCCGTGACGAAACTGCGACATCGACGCGGCGACTTCATTCGTAGCGGAGAGCGTCGATCGGGTCGAGGCGAGCGGCGCGGGCCGCGGGATAGAGCCCGGAGAGAACGCCCACCGCCGTTGCCACGCCGCCCGCCAGCAGCATCGACGCGGCAGAGACGACCGTCGGCCAGCCCGCCGCGGCCGCCACCGCCGCGGAAAGCAGGACGCCGAGAAGGATCCCGGCAATTCCCCCGGCAGCCGCCAGGGCGAACGACTCGAGAAGAAACTGAAATCGGATGTCGCGTTCGCGGGCGCCGACCGCACGCCGCACGCCGATCTCCCGGGTGCGCTCGAGGACGCTCGCCAGCATGATGTTCATGATGCCGATGCCGCCCACCAGGAGCGAAATGCCGGCGATTGACCCCATCACCACCCGAAACAGCCGTTGCGTCTTGCGCCGCTGCTCGAGGAGCGCTTCCGGGACGACCAGCTCGGTGTCTTCCGCGCCCGCATGGAGGCGATCGAGGAGCGTCGAAACACCCACCGCTGCCGCCGGCACATCGGCGGTGTCGTCCAGCTCGACGATCAGCTCGGCAAGCGCCGGCTTCGTCGTATCGCGATCGAACTTTCGCTCGGCCGTGGAGAGCGGCACGAACGCGACGCGCGCGCTCGGTCCGAGCGCCACGCCTTCGAAACGGTCCTCGTCGCCGCCGCGGGCGGCGAGCACGCCGACGACCCGCAGCCAGACGTCGTTGACCTTGACAAGGTTGCCGACTGCCGGGGAGTAACCGAGCAACTCACGGCGTGCGCCCGCGCCGAGCACGACGACCTGAGCATGCTCTCGCTCGTCGCGCGCATCGAGAAACCGGCCATCGGCGAGCACCAGACCGGCCAGCGCGGCGTAGATCGGCTCGACACCGAACACTTCGACCTCGGCCTTCCGCTCGCTCGAGGCCACGCGATAGGTCGCGACCTTCGCCTTGGCGCTGACGCGCGCCACGCCGGGAATCGCATTGGCGATCGCTTCCCCGTCGCGGCGGGCGAGACCGGCCGAGCGCTTGAGTTGTTCCTGGACTTGGTCGGGGCGCGCCTCGCGTGCTCGCACCAGGAGATTCCGTCGCCCCAACCGGTCGATCATCTCGAGAGCCTGCCGTTCCGCTCCGGCGCCGATCGCCAGCATGGCAATCACGGCGCCGACGCCGAAGACGATCCCGAGCATGGCCAATGCCGACCGCAGCGCATGAGCCCGCAAGTTGCCTAGAGCCGAGCCGAACGCCTCGCCGAAGGTCATCCGCCACCTCCCGGCAGGCGCAAGCCACCGGTGCCCGACGTCGCTCCACCCGGTCCCGGCGAGCCGCGAAGGCGGGCCGGCGCGCCGGGGTCGCACAACGCGATCTCGTCACCCTCGTTGAGCCCTGCGGCCACGACCACCACCCCGAGACCCTGCGCGCCAATCTCGACGGGGACCGTCTCGAAGACCGAACGACCGAACGGCAGGTCGCGGCGGCGGAAAACCACCAGGCGCCCTTCCCGTTCGACGATCGCCTGGCGCGGCACCGCCAACGCCGACTCGACCCCGGCGAGACGGATGCGCGCTCGAACGCGCTCCCCTGGGTGCATCCGCTCGCCGTCGGCCGCCTGCACCGCCAGGGTCGCGCCGAAGTACTGCACGGGAACGCCCCGCTGCCGCGGCTTGGCGACGGCGTCGACGCGGGTGACCTTCGCCTCGAGCGACAGAGCCGAGGCGGCCTCGCGCACGACCGTCGCAGACTGGCCGACGGAGAGCCCGCCGGCGTCCGCCTCGAGCACCCAGACTTCGGCGTCCAGCACGGCGAGGTCGGGGATCTCGGCGAAAGCCTGGCCGGGCCAGAGAGTGTCTCCCTGGCGTGTCGAATTGCCTCGCCAATCGGTGCGCAGCGCGAAGATCCCGTCATGTGGCGATCGAATGGCAAGCGAGGAAAGCCCCTGCTCCGCGCGGGAGATCTCCAGGCTCCATTTCTCTCTTTCGAGCGCGAGCAAGCGGTCGTCCGACGCCACGACGCGGGCTTGCGTCTCCAGCACACGGCGCGCCGTCGATTCACGCACGGCCGCCAGCTCGCCGTCGATCGCTGATTCGATCCGCTGATGGCGCGAGAAGACGACCTCGTCGGTGGCGGCGAATCGGCTGGCCGCTTCGAGCTCGCTACGCGCCAACTGCGCGTCCCGTTCGAGATCGTGCGCACCCGCCGCAGCTGCTGCCCGTTGCTTGGCTTGTCGCCACTCGACGTCCGAATAGCCACCGCGTGCGTCTGCCAGGGCCTGCGTCCACTCGCTCCCGTCGAGCGAGGCCAGGAGGTCGCCAGCGCGCACCCGCGTCCCGTCGGCGAGCAACCAGGAGACACGCATCGGCCTGGCGGCCTCTGCCGGCGCCTGGATCGCTGTCGCTTGGCGCGCCTTGAGCACGCCCTCCGCCGCGACTTCGTGGACGAAGGGCGCCCGGACAAGGCGCATCGTCGGCACTCCGGCATCCCGTGAGGGAAGCCGCCATGCTGCGGCCGCCGCGAAGGTCAACGCCAGCGGTCCGGCGAGCCACCACCGCCGGATGCGTCTCATCGCTGCCCCTCCGATCGCGGGTCGACCAGGGCGACCTGATCGCCGACTTCCAGCCCACCGAGCACTTCGACCTGACGTGAGCCTCGACGACCCAGGCGCGGCGCCACCTCCGCGAAGCCGGTAAGACTTCGGCGAAAGACCCGCGCGCCTTCCGGCGTGTCGACCAACGCCGCCAACGGCAGCAACAGCGCTCCGACGACTCGATCCACCTCGATCTCGCCGCGGAAGCGCATCCCTGGGCGCATCCGCTCGACATCCACCCGATCGAGTGCCACTTCGGCGCGGGCCACCTTGAGTGGGCTCGTGGGTGAGGCCCGCTGGACGGTCTTGCCCACTGCCGAAACCGTCGCCCGGAGCTCCACGTCAGGATGCGCATCCAGCCGGAAGCGGAGCGGCTGGCCGGTCGCCAGGCGCCCGGCATCGCCTTCGTCGACTTCGGCCTGGGCACGCAGGCGCGACAGATCGGGAACCGACATGACCTTCTCCGAGCGCCAGCTCGGATCGCCGACCTTCTTCTTCTCGCCACGCCAGTTGGCCAGGTAGACGACCGTGCCGTCACGGGGCGCTCGGACGTTCACCGCCTCGACAGCAGCGCTCAGCTCAGCCACGCGGAGCTCGGCCCGCTCGAGCCGATGGCGGAGAGCCGCCAGTTCCGCCGCACGACGGCGCTCGAGCGCTTCGACCTGACCGCGACGGAACTCCACCTCCCGGTCGGCGAGTGCGGCGTCGTTTCGCGCCTTGGTCATCTCGCGCCCCGCCAGCAGGTCGGCCGGGATGTCCACCTTGAGCGAAGCCTTGCGCTGACGCGCCATCGCTTCGGCTCGCGCCAGGTCGCGACGCTGCTCCTCGACCTCGAGGTCGGCCTCCTTCTTGGCGATCTCCTGGCGCGCACTCTCGGCTTCATTTCGGCGCTCCGCCAATTCACGTTCGAGATCCGACGAGTCGAAGCGCAACACGCTCTCGCCCGCCTTCACCTTCTTCCCTTCCGGAACCATGAATGCGATCTTGAAGTCCCACTTGTCGGCCACCGCCGGCGGGCCCAGGGACGAGTCGTCGACGGCCTCGAGCGTCCCGGTGACCGGAACCGTCAGGGGCAGGTCGCCCCGCTGCACCTCGCCAAGCGGAACGTCGCGACCGAGCCCGCGCGAAGACAGGCCCGCGACGAGGAGACAGGCCGCGGCGATGCCGCTCCCGACGAGCGCCACCTGTGTCCGGGAGCTCACTGTCCGCTTCCCATCGCGAGCCGCTCGCCCTCGGCGAGGCCCTTCTCGACGGCGCACCTCGCGGCATCGCACAGTCCGAGTTGGATGGCACGTCGTTCACCCGTCGCCAAGAGCGCGGCGGCCGGATCGCCGGTCAAGTCCAGCGCCGAGCGCGGTACCGTGACGACATCGACCGCCCGGCCGATCGTGATCTCCGCTCGCACCGACTGCCCTGGCCGCATCCGACCCGGGTCGACTCGCGCGAGCACCAGCCGCGCCAGGAAGGTGCGCCGCAACGACTGGCGATCGGCTTCTCGTGCCAACGGGGAGATGTCGGCGACTCGGCAAGGGATCGGTTCTCCGGGAAACGCGTCGAGCGTGCAGGTACCCTCCTGCCCGACCTCCAACACCTCGCGATCGACGTCGAAGAGCACGGCGCGCACACGAAGCGAGCCGAGGTCGGGCAGTGCGCCGACCTCGAGGCCCGGATAGAGATCGTCTCCCACCTGCACCTTGCGCGCCTCCCATGGATGGCGGCTGACGACGAAGACTCCTGCCCGCGGTGCGCGGCCGATCAGCGACGACAAGGCCGACGCCGCCGTCGCCCGCGCCCTCTCCGCCTTGGCACGCTTGAGGTCGGCCACGCTTCGATCCGCTTCGATCTGCACTCGAGTCACGCCGAGCCCACCCTCGGCTTTCTCGAGCGCAGCCCGCGCACGCGCCAGCGCCAACTGGCGCTCTTGGAACGTGCGGGCAGCGAGCAACTCGGCCGGAACCGCGGCGTCGAGCTCCGCGGAGGCCGCCCGGGATCTCGCCTCGTCCACGGCGAAGCGCTTGACCGCGTCGTCCTGGGCCGCTTCGGCCGCGAGACGGGCGAGATCCTCGCGCGCCTGCGCTAGATCGAGCTCCGCGTCGGCGAGGCGCCGCGTGAGGTCACCGCTGTCGAACTCTGCCAGGCGGTCGCCGGGCGCGACGTCGATGCCGTCCTCGGCAAGCCAGCGGAGCTGGATCTGCCAGGAGGGCGTGACCGGGACGACGATCGGCTCCGACGACGCCGCTTCGATCTCGCCCGTGAGCAGGAAGGTCGAGGTGATCTCTCCTCGCGTCACGGCGCGAGAGCTGACGGAACGGCGCCCCTCCCGGCAGGCGGTCGTCAGAGGGATCAGCAGCCCCACGAGTATCCACACGAACAAAGATCGCAAGCTACATGACAATACGACGCCGACGCTCCGCGCGTCCAAGCCGGCGCCTCCGCCGGGCGGCCAACCGCAAGAACCTTGGCGACGACCCGCGCGTACACCGACTATCATGGGCTCGTCGTGCACTCGCACGCGGGCTGGAGATTTCATGCAGCGCTTCCCGATCCTCCTTCTTGCCGCCGTGGCATGCCTCGGCTCCTTGGACAACTCGATCCTCCGGGCGCAGACCCCGACGCCGCGCCCTCCCGAGAGCAGCTCTCCGCCGGCCGACGAGCTCTTCGAAACCGTCGAGGTGGAAGTGGTCAATCTCGACGTGCTGGCGCTCGACGGCTCCGGTCAGCCGGTGACCGATCTGACGCTCGACGACTTCGATCTGCGGGTCGACGGCGCTCCGATGTCGATCGGCTACTTCGCCGCGCCGAACGCGCCGCAGCCGGCCGCGGCCGCGCCGGTGGAAAACGCGGCGATCCTGGCGCTGCTCGTCGACCTCGAGGACATGCGACCGGGACCGCGTAACGACGTGCTGCGCCAGGTCCGCCCGCTCGTCGCCGCGCGCCTGACGTCCGGCGACCGGGTGCTCGTCGCGGTCTTCCAGGGCTCGCTGCGCCTGCTGAGCGACGCGACGAGCGATGCGGCGGCGGTCGAAGCCGCTCTCGCCGAGATCGAGCGCAGCGCTCCGAAGGCGCTGCACGAGCGGATCCAGAGTCGCAACCTGCAACGCGAGATCGAGATGGTCGACCTCGACGATCCCAACGCTCCGAACGAGGCCCAGCGGTTGCAGGGCGAGCTCGAAAACCTGGCGACGGCCGAGACCAATCGCTACCAGCGCGTGCTCGGCGCGATGACCGACCTGCTCGGCACCCTTGCCGCGGTCGACGGTCCGAAGACCGTCCTCTGGGTGGGCGAGAGCGTGCCGGACCGCCCGATCACCGCGCTCGCCAATCGCTGGGAGCGTCGCCTCGCCGACCTCATCCAGATCGGTTCGCGCACCATCGACGTCGAGCCTGACGTCCAGCGCCTGCGGCGCGCCCGGCTCGCCGTGGCCCGCGCCGCCCAGGCCAGCCGCTCGACCTTCTTCGTGCTCGACGACCCGGACAACGCCAGCGGCGGAGTCAACGCCGAGGCCGAGCGGAGCGACACCAGCGTCGGCGGCGAAGCGACGCGCAGCCTCGCCGATCTCGCCGAGGGCAGCGGCGGGCGGCAACTCACCCTCTCCCCCGAGCTCGGGACGACGCTGACCAAGGTGTCCGACGAGCTCTCGACCCGCTATTCGCTCGGCTTCACGCCGAGCGGGCCGACCGACGAGCGCTGGCACCGCATCGAGCTGCGCTGCCGCCGGCCGGGGATCACGCTGCGCCATCGCGCCGGATTCCTGCGCCGCGGCGAGGGCGACTCGCTCGCCGAGGCGGTGCTCGCCGCGGCAAGCCTGGGCGCACCCGAGCAGAATCCGCTCGGCTTCACCGTGGAGATCAAGCCGCTCCCGCCGGCCGAGAGCGGCAAGGGAAAGAAGAGTGGCGGCGCCCGGCGCGTGCCGGTGGTCGTCCGCATTCCGCTCGGCCGCCTCACCCTCGTTCCGGAGAGCGCGCAGCACGTCGGCCGTCTCGAGCTGCAGTTCGCCACCCGCGACCGTTCCGGGCAGCTCACCCGCTACGACGCACGCGAGCTGCCGCTCCAGGTGCCGAATGCCCGACTCGCCGGGGCGCTGCGGCAGGCGCTCGCCTACGAGATCGAGCTGCAGCTCACGCCGGGCTCCTACCGTCTCGCCGTCGCCGTGCAGGACCGGATCGGTGGCGTGCGCGGCGCGGCGGCGGTCAACGTCGAGATTCCGGAAACACCGTGACAACCGCCCTGCGCTCTCCGCACCGCGCTGCTGCGCCAGGCCGCTCTGCCCGGGCGCCGCTCGTGGCGCTCGCCCTGGCCGCGGTGGGCGCCTCGCTCGCCGCCCAGGCGCCGGAAGCTCCGGCGCCCTACGTTCCGCGCCCGCTCGCCGCGCTGCGCGCCGACTCGGCGGCGCTGCTGCTCTCCGGCGGCGAAGGCGGGCCCGTGCGACTCGCGCTGCTCGCCCTGCCCGGCTACCGCGCCAACGGCGCCCCGCGGCTCTTTCTCTACGCCGAGCTCGCCGGCGAGAGCCTGCTGCGCGACGCCCCGCCCGGACCGCTCGGCGTCGAGCTCTCGGCCTACGTGCTCGACGGCGAGGGCAAGGTGGTGACCCACGCGAGCGAGGGCATCCGCCTGCCGCCGCCCGAGGAACGCGCCGCCCTCGCCGGCAGCGGTCTGCGCTACGCCACGGCGTTCGACGTGCCCCCGGGCGACTACAGCGTGCGCCTGCTCGCCAAGCTCCGTCCGAGCGGCGGGTTCGGCCTGCGCGCCACCCAGGTGCGCCTGGCCTCCGCCGCCCGACCCGGCGGGCCGGGGACGCCGCTCTTGGCGATTCCGATCTGGCCGGCATCCTCGGGCCCCTGGATCGACGTTCGTTCTCCCTCGCTTGCCGCCGACGAGCCGCCGCACCTGCCTGGCGGAGGATGGCCGTCGGCGTTCCCGGTGCGGGCGCTCGATCCGAAGATCACCCTGCGCCTGGCCGTGCCGCAGAAGACCCGCCCGGCGGCCACCCTGCCGGCCCGCCTTGCGCCCTTCGCCGGTGGCGAGGAGCGCATCGTGGCGATCGAGGTCGGCAGCGCCTCGAGCCCGCTCGGTGGTGGGCTCGAAGCCATCGACGCGACGCTCGACGCCGAGGATGCCCCCCCCGGCGGCTACGCGCTTCGCGTGGCGAGCGAGGCCGACCCCGCCGGCCGCGGAGCGGTGCGTCTCGTCCTGCTGCGACCCGCCGCCGGTGAGCGACTCCCTTCCTCCTGGATCGCCGCCACGCGCAGCGGCTCCTCTCCTTCGAGCGCCGCCGCCTCGACGGCCCAGGTCGAGCCCGAGCCACCGGCCGAGCGCCGGGCCGAACGCGAGCAGGAGGTCGCCCGTCTGCGCGCCGGACTGGCGCGCGGGTTCCGCCTGGTCGCCGACGGCGACCTCGACGGGGCGACGAGCGCCCTGCTCGCCATCGAGACCGCGGTCCTCGAGCGCACCCCGCGACGCGCCCTGACCTGGATCGAGGAGGCTCACACCCAGCTTCGCAAGGCGGTGATCGCGACCGATCCCGAGACGCTGCTGCCGCTCTCGACCGCCTACGCCGAGCTCGCCGAGAAGGCCGCCCTCGCCCGGCGCCCGGCGCTTTCGCGACTCGCGCAGGAGACCGCGGCCGAGCTCGCCGAGGAGTACGCCAAACGCAGCCGCGGCGAAGGCGCCTCGGCGCTCGCGGCCCGCACCGCCTTCGCCCTGGCCGGACGTCTCTACGACCTCGGGTCGCCGCGCCGCGCCCAGCGTCTCTTGGACCAGGCCGACAGTCTCGACCCGGGCGACGGCACGGCGGCGCGACTCGCCGCGTTCATCGACGAACGGCACGACGCACGGGAGGAGGCGGCGCGGCGACTGCGTCGGCTCCTCGAGCGGCGCCCGACCGACCGCGAGGCGCGCCTGCGCCTGGCGCTCTGCGACCTCGCCCTCGGCGAGTCCGGCGGACTCAAGGCGCTGCGGACGCTCGTCGCCGAGCCGGGCGCCGACTGGGTCGGCGCCGTGGCCGCCCAGGAGCTGGTGCGGCGCGACCTCGCCGACCGCCGCTTCGACGAAGCCGCCCAACGCGCCCGCGAGGCGTTGCGCCGCCTGCCCGGCGACCCCGGGCTGCGCCTCCAGCTCTCCTGGGCGCTGCAACAGAGCGGCCACCCCGGCGACGCGCTCGCCGCCCTCGACCCGTTGCTCTCCGCCGCTTCCGTGGCCCCGCCGCGGCGGCGCTACAGCGCCTGGCCGCGCGAGACCTTCCGCGAAGCCCGCCGCGAAGCCGAACAGGCGGCGCAGACCCGTCTGCGGGCGCTGCACGAGGCCCTCTCCCGACTCCCCGAGGGGATGCTCACCGACGACGCGAAAGGCTCGCGATGAACCCCTTCCGGACGCTCCTCCGCGCCGCGCGATCTCGCCGCAGCTTGGCCGTCGTCGCGATGGCTCTCGCGCTTCTCGGCGGCGGCGGCACTGCACTGGCGGAGCCGGCGCTCGAGGTCGGGATCCTCAGCCCGGCCTCCGGGGTCCCGGCCTTCGGGCGGATCCGCTTCATCGCCATGCCGCGCGGCACCGAACCGATCGTCCGCGTCGAGTTCCTCCTCGGCGGTCGGAAGGTGGGCGAGCGCACGGCGCCTCCGTGGGAGATCGAGATCGACACCGGCGAGACCAACAGCGAGAAGGTCTTCCGCGTCGTCGCCTACGGGCGGGACGGCGCGCGCGCCGAATCGACGCTCACCGCCCCGGCCGTGCGCGTCGACCTGGCGATGGACCTCGAGCTGCAACAGCTCTACGTCACGGTGACCAAGGGCGGGGAGCGGGTGCTCGACGTGCCGCGCGAAGAGTTCGAAGTGCGCGACGACGGCGAGACCCAGACGCTGGTGACGTTCGAGCACGGCGACGTGCCGATCGCCGCGGTGCTGCTCGTCGACTCGAGCCAGAGCATGCAGGGCGACCGGCTGCGCGCCGCCCTCGGCGGCGTGCGCGCCTTCGCCAAGGGGATGGCCGGGCTCGACGAGGCCGCGCTGCTCCTGTTCGGCGACCACATCGTCCACCGCACCGCCTTCTCCGGCGACGCACGGGCCCTGCTCGACGGCCTCGATCGCATCCAGGCGGAAGGGGGAACGGCCCTCAACGACCACCTCTTCCTCGCCCTGCAACTGCTCGAACGGCGGCAGGGCCGGCGGGTCGTCGTGCTGCTCTCGGACGGGATCGACGTCGAAAGCGTGCTCGAAATGTCGCAGGTGCTCTCGTCGGTCCGGCGCAGCCAGGCGATCGTCTATTGGCTCCGGCTGCGCGATCCCGCCGCGGCGACCGGCGATCGGCACCTCTCCGTCTGGCACGGCGCGTCCTTCCACGCCGCCGAGCTCGCCCAACTCGAGAAGGCCGTCGCCGACAGCGGCGGTCGGATCCTCGAGCTCGCCCGGGTCGAAGACTCGGAGTCGGCCTTCCGTGAAGTGCTGCGTGAGCTGCGCGAGCAGGTCGTCCTCGGCTTCTATCCGGCGAGCTCGAAGAACGACGGCAAGTGGCACGACATCCAGGTGCGGCTGCCGCACCGCAGCGGCTACTCGCTGCGCACCCGCGCCGGCTACTACGACTACTGAGTCAGGAGCGCTCGACGCTGCGGATGGCGTCCGCCGCCGAGCGATGCCGGTCGATCCCCCAGGCGAGCGCGACGGCGATCCAGCTCGCCTGCCCCGCCCAGGCGACGGTCTCCACGTCGGGTGGCGGCGGTCCGAAGAGGGCACCGAGGTAGGCCGCGAGCAGCAGGCCGACGAGCAGCGCCGGACCGAGGCGGCCGAAGCGGTCGAGCGCCCGGGTCGACTTCAGGTAGAGCGCGAGACCGACCGCGAAGAGCGCCCCTTCGACGACGAGCGTCGCCCCGAGGCTGCGCCAGAGCTCGAGCCCGATCCACGGCCCGGAGGGCAGGACCGGCATGTCCGGGCGATGCGAGACGACGTCGAGGACCCAGTGGCTCAGCACGCCGAATCCGAGGACGAGCGCGGCGCGCCGGTCGTGGCGCAGGAGCCACCAGACGACCGCGAGAGCGACGGCCCAGAGCAGGTCGAAGAGGAGACTGTGCGAGTAGGGGTAGCTGACGAAGTCGAGCGGCGTGACCACCGTCGTCCCCGGCACGATGCGGAAGTGCTCGACCCCGAGGAGCACCAGGGTCGGCCAGAGGAGATCGGGCAGCTGGACGGCGAGCAGGAGAGCCCACAGGGGGGCCGAGGGGGCCCACCGCTTGCCGGCCAGACCGACGGCGTAGTGTCCGATGAACATCGCTGAATCGCCGAAGTCGCTCGACGACGCCGCAGTCCGCGGCGCGGATCCGGACGCGGGCCCTCGTCAGAGCCCGCGCTTGCGCGCGCGGATGTTGCGCCGACTGCCCTTCGGCTTGCCGCCACCACCGAACGGCGGCTTGTTCGCGCCGAAGCCGCCCCCACCGCCGCCGAAACCGCCCCCGCCGCCGAAGCCGCCGCCACCCGAGTAGCCGCCGCTGGCGAAGCCGCCGCCGCCGAAGCCGCCCCCGGCCGGACGGCCCTCGGCGACGTTCACTCGCAACGCCCGTCCGGAGAGCTCATGACCGTTGAAGCGCTCGATCGCCTGCTCGGCCTCTTCCTCCGTCTCGAACTCGACGAAGGCGAAACCGCGCGGACGGCCGGTGGCGCGATCCGTGGGCAGGAACACGTCCCGGAGCGTGCCGACCTGACCGAACAGGGCCTCGACCTCCGCACGCGTGGTGTTGAAGTCGAGATTCCCGACGAAAACCTTCGAAGCCATTCGAGCTCCCACTTTCTGCGGCCGCGCCGCGCCGAGGCATCCAGCGTAGGCGTCGTGCCCACCGGTTCGCCTGAACTCCGGAGTGTATCGCAGGACCGACTGCCTGCCGGCGCTGCCTAGTCGGCGGCCGGAGCGCCTTCGCCCTCGGCGCCGGCCGACTCGGTCGGCTCGCCATCCTCACCGACGTCGCGACGCTCGGCCCGACGCTGCTGCTTCTCGAGCTTCTTGGCCTTCTTCGCCAACTCCTTCTGCCGCTTCTCGTGCTGGTAGTTGCGTGTGGCCACTAGTCTCCCTTTCCCAATTTGTCCGATGCTCCGACGGGGTCTCCCCTCCGGGCAGCCCCCGCCCTACCGACTCGACCGGCCGACCGCTGCGACCGGGAAGACCCGACACCCCGGAGAGAACCGTCCCGAACCGACGGCGGGCTCTGATCCCGACGCCCCGGCCGATCGGGCGGCGGCACGACCCTCTCCCGGGCAACCGTTGGGCGAATCGTACCAGCTACGCCGCGCAGATGCCTCCCGTCCGACCTCCCGCCTTTACTCAGCCGCGAGAGTCGGGCTAGATTGAGGGCATCGGCGGAGCGCCTGCCGCACTTCCAGCCCGGCCCGGCCGGGCCGATCAGCCTCGACGACCCCTGTACGGCCAGAGACCATGGGACGCATTTTCGAAACTCGCAAGCACACGATGTTCGCCCGCTGGGACCGGATGGCGAAGCAGTTCGCCCGGATCGGCAAGGAAATCACCATCGCCGTGAAGGCGGGCGGGCCCGAGCCCGCCGCCAACCCGCTCCTCCGCCGGGTGATCCAGAATGCCCGCGCGGTCAACATGCCGAAGGACAAGGTCGAGTCGGCGATCAAGCGCGCCGCCGGCAAGGAGGCGGAGAGCTACGACGAGATCCTCTACGAGGGTTACGCGCCGCACGGCGTCGCCGTTCTCGTCGAGACCGCCACGAACAACCCGACGCGCACCGTTTCGAGCCTGCGCACCCACTTCAACAAGCACAACGGCAACCTCGCCACCCCGGGCAGCGTCGCCTTCGGCTTCAAGAAGATGGGTGTCTTCCGCCTCCATCCGGCAGGGCTGCAGCAGGAAGAGCTCGAGCTCGAGCTGATCGACCACGGGCTCGAGGAGATGGGCGAGAGCGTCGGCGAAAAGGGCGAGCCGCTCCTGGTGATCCGCTGCGCTTTCGCCGAGTTCGGCCAGTTGCAGAAGGCGCTCGAGGACCGGCACATCACCCCGATCTCGGCCGAGTCGGAGTGGATCCCCAACACCCCGGTCGAGCTCTCCGAAGCGCACGCCACCGAGGTGCTCAAGCTCATCGACGTCATCGAGCAGGACGACGACGTCCAGAAGGTCTTCCACAACCTCGGCTGACGCGCTAGAGCGCGATGCCGAAGAGCTTCCCGACCCCGGCGGTCAGGGCCATGGCGAGCGCCCCCCAGAAGGTCACCCGGAGGGCTCCGCGCGCCACCGAGGCGCCCCCGGCGTAGGCCGCGACGCCGCCGAGCAGCGTCAAGGCGACGAGCGTCGTCGCCACCGTCAGCTGAGTCACCCACTCGGCCGGCGCGACGATCGCCGGCACGACCGGCAGCACCGCGCCCACCGCGAATGCCGCCGCCGACGCCAGAGCGGCCTGGACCGGCCGGGCGCGCAATGTCTCGGTGATTCCCAGCTCGTCGCGTGCGTGCGCAGTCAGCGCGTCGCCCGCCGTCAGCTGCGCCGCCACCCGGCCGGCGAGCTCGGCGTCGAGACCCCGCTCGACGTAGATCTTCGTCAGCTCCGCAAGCTCCGCCTCCGGCTCGTCGGCGAGCTCGCGCCGCTCGCGTCCGAGGTCGGCCTCTTCGGTGTCGGCCTGCGACTGGACCGACACGTACTCACCGGCGGCCATCGACATCGCCCCGGCCGTGAGCCCGGCGATGCCGGAGAGCAGGATTCCCGATCGTGGGGCGCCGCCGGCGGCGACACCGACCACCAGGCTGGCGACCGACACGACGCCGTCGTTGGCCCCCAGCACCGCAGCACGCAGCCAGCCCACGCGGTGCGCGCGATGGGTCTCGAGATGAACGGAACGCATGCGGACCTCTCTGACGGGCGACACCGCCCGTCGGCGGTGCGCCGACGACGAGCCCACCCGGGTCAGTATCTCACCGCGTCTCTCGCGCCCCTGCCCGCCGCGCGAGCAGGCCCTGGGCGAAGGCGACACCGACCGCCGCGAGGGCGACGCCGGCCACCTGCGGCGGACCGAGCCGCTCCCCGAGCGCGAGCCAGCCGAGAACGGCCACCTGCACCAGCATCGTGTTGTTCAGCAGGCTCGAGTCGGTCGCCGAGAGGGTCCGCTGCGTGCGGTTCCAGAGGGTGAAGGCGAAGGCCGTGTTCACCGTCGCGAGCCAGGCGACGATCGCCCATCCCGTCGCCGTCGGACGAGGCAGCCCTTCGCTCGCAAAGCCGACGGCGAGCAGGGCCGCGGCGCCGCAGGCCATGCTCACCGCGGTGACCGCGAGCGGCGAGAGCTCCCGCCGGCGGTTCACGGCGCGACCGAGCAGCGCCGCCGCCGCGTTCGCGACGAGGCCGACCGCCGCGATCGCGAGCCCCACCCCGTGTCCCGCCGAGAGAGCCCCGGGGCCGAAGTACAGGCTCGCGCCGAGCAGGAAGACGGCGATCCCCCCCCACTGACGACGCGCGAGGGGCTCGCCGAGCAGCGGCGCGCTCGCCAGCGCCACGGCCAGCGGCGTGAACGCCAGCACCAGGCTCACCGAGGCCGCCGGCAGGCGCGCGAGCGCGGCGAACTGCGCTCCCTGGGTGAGGGCGAAGAGGATCAGGCCGAGGGCGCCGAGACGCAGCCAATCCCGCCCACCGAGCCCGCGCAACGCCGCCCGCTCCGACCGGTCGCACAGCAGGAGCGACAACAGCAGCAGGGCGCCGAGGCCGTAGCGCAACCCGGCGAAGGCGAGCGGCGGCAGGCCGCGCAGCCCGAGCTTGATGAAGACCCAGGAGGTCGACCAGAGGAAGGTGACGAAGAGCGCCTGGGCGACCGCGGCACGACGCGACGACATCCGCCTATTCTGCCGGGAATCGTCCGCGCCGCGCCGAGGCGCGGCATCGGACGCCGCCCCGCGCGAGGCCGAGGAGGGTCGGCCTCGTCTCGCCGGACGCTCCGCGACCGGGCGGCCCGCTCAGATCCCCGGCAGCCGCGCGAAGGAACAGGCGAGCCCGAGCCCGCGAAGGGTCCCGGGGAAGGTGTGCCAGAACCCTCCGGGGTCGTCGTCGACCCGCACCACGCCGTCACGCCGCATCAGCTCGAGCCGCGGGCCCTGGGTGAAGTGAAACAGCGCGTCGCCCGCCGTGGCGCGCAGCGCCGTCCCGACGACCAGGGCGATACGCCGGTGGATCGGTGCCGGATCGAGCTGTTTGGCCTGCGTCAGGAGCATCTCGACATCGGCGGCGACGCCGTGCCGCGCCGCCCAGGCGCGACTCGACTCCTCGAGGTCGTCGTTGACCCAGACCGCCAGACCCGGCCCGGACAGACGCAGACCGAGACGCGCCTCGCTCGCCGACTGCAGCTCCAGGCCGGTGTCGCGAACGAGCCGCTCCGCACAACTCGCCGCCGTGAGACCGGCGACGCAGAAGTAGTAGTCGAGAGACATCCCCGTCCTCCTCCCCGGCGCCAACGGCGCCGTCAGCCCCCCGCCAGGCGCCGGAAGGTGCCGCGCACGTCGCGTTCGTACACGATGGCGAGCTGCCGGCGGAAATCCCCCTCCTCCCCGGAGAACGCCAGGGCGAACGCCCGCTCGATCTCCGGACGATCGACGAACACGCCGGCGAGCCAGGCCACCCTCGCTCCTTCGACGATCGGCCAGGCCGGTTGCGCCGCGTCGCCCTCGTCCATCCAGTCGACGATCGCACAGAGCAGCGCGATCGCCGCCCCGTTCCGAAGCAGGTCGAGGTCGAGGGCGAGACGCTCGCCGGTCGCCAGGCGCGCATCGACGAAATCGAGCGGGGCGAAGTACCCGGTGTCGATCCCGTGTCCGAACCCGCCGTAACGCTCGACCATGTCGGCGTAGAGGAAGAGGATGTCGCGCAGCGCCCCTTCGGCGGCCACCTGTCCCGTGAGCGTGATCTCCATCCTCCCTCCGATGCCGCACGCGGAGAGAGAACCTGCCGTGGCACCGCCACCGGACCCGACCCCGACCGACGTGCAGCGACCGGCTCTCCCACCCCGCCCTCTGATGCGCCGCGGCCGGCGATCGGGGGACAGGCGGTCGCGCATCGGGAGGAGCGGCTTGTCGCGGAGGGCGCCCCGGTTGCGCCTCGGGTCGTTGCTCAGCGGGCCAGCCAGGTGGCAGCCAGCGCGATCGCACCGGGGAGGGCCTGGACCCAGAGAATGGTGCGCTTCGCCGTCGCCGCACCGAAGAGACCGGCCACGACCACGCAGACCAGGAAGAAGACCCGCACCGCCTGCCCCGCCGCACCGAGGGTCACACCCCAGACGAGGCCGGCGGCGAGGAAGCCGTTGTAGAGACCCTGGTTCGCGGCAAGCGGAGCGGCCGCGGACATCACCTCGCGCGGCAGTCCGAAGACGCGACGGCCGATCGGCTTCGTCCAGAGGAACATCTCGAGCACGAGGAAGCCGAGATGCAGCGCAGCGACGACGAGCACGGCAACGGTGGCGAAGGTCGACATCGACTCTCCCTTTCGGTCTCGGCCGCGACAGCGGTCGCGTCCGATGTCAGAGCATGGCGGCGAATTCGGCGGCCAGGCGATGCGCGTCGCCGGGCCAGCGGGCCGAAAGATAGTGCCCGTCACGGACGGTGAACCCGCGGTCGAGCTGGCCGGGGGCGTCGCGTCGCAGGCTCGCCGGACCGCGCTCGAAATGCGCCGGCGCGGCAAGCGCCTCCGTCACCTCCCCTTCGACCGTCACGGGGTAGGTTCGGTAGTAGCTCCCCAACCAGGCGCGAGTGAGCCACCACGCGGCGAGCTCCATCCGTCGCGGCAACGCCGTCGTCCGTCGACCATGGAGGACCGAGCGACCGTCCGTCCGGCGGGAGCGCGCCGCGAGCACCACCCCGTGACAGATCGCCGCCACCGGCTTGCCCGCGGCGAAGCTCTCGGCCACCGCGCGTTGCAGGAGCGGCGACTCGAGGTAAGGGCGCATCCCCGGCGCGTGCCCGCCCGGGAGCAGCAGCGCGTCGTAGGCGAGCGCAGCGATCGCCTCCCAGGGGAGCGGCGCGGCGAACTCCCGGCTCGCCGCCATCGCGCGGTACGCCTCCCGGCCGTGGCGATCGGCCACGAGAAACGGCGCGAACGGGCCGAGCCCGCGGCCGGTGAGCATCCGCGGGTCCGCCTGCGCCGGTCGTCCGTCGGGGGTCGCGACGACGACGTGGTGTCCGCGCTCGGAGAGCGTGCGCCACGGCACCCCGCTCTCGGTCGGGTCGACGTCGGCCGCCGGCAGCGGCAGGAGGACGACAGCCATGAGCGGAGCTCAGATCCCTGCGGCGAGCGAGGCGGCGATCGTCGGCGGCTCGACCGCCGCGGCGAGCCGCGCCAGCCGCTGTCGGGCCGACTCCGCGGCGCTCGCCACCTCGGACTCGCCGGTGAGGCAGAGGTCGAGGTCGCGCAACAGCCCGTCGCTCAGCGCATAGAGCCAGCCGTGGACGGCCAGCTCCTGGCCGCGCGCCCAGGCGTCGCGCACCACCGTCGTCTGTGCCACGTTGACCACCTGCTCGATGACGTTGAGCTCGCAGAGGCGGTCGTGACGTGCCCGTTCGTCGGGCAACGCGTCGAGGATCGACCGACTCTTCGAGCAGACGTCCTCGACGTGCCGCAGCCAGTTGTCGGCCAATCCGAGCTTGGTGCCGCGCAGAGCGGCGAGCACGCCGCCGCAACCGTAGTGGCCGCAGACGATGATGTGACCGACATGCAGCACGTCGACGGCGAACTGGATCGTCGACAGACAGTTGAGATCGGTGTGGACGACGACGTTGGCGATGTTGCGATGGACGAACATCTCCCCGGGCAGCAGGCCGACGATCTGGTTGGCCGGCACGCGGCTGTCGGAGCAGCCGATCCAGAGGTAGCTCGGCGCCTGCTGCCCGGCGAGGCGGTCGAAGAACTGCGGATCGCGCCGGCGCAGCTCGTCGGCCCAGGCGCGATTGCCGGCGAAAAGGTGTTGCAGTCGTCGCATGGTCTCTTGGGCTCCTCGCGGTCGAATCCCAGGTCCGGCGGAGTTGGCGAACGATACAGGAATTCGCGCCGACGTCGGCGTCAGGCGAGCAGACGCTGGCCGGCCGCGCAGGCGGCGATCAACCGCGCGAGGCGGCGCGCTCGCGTGGCCGGTTGCTTGGCGCTCACTACCCAGTAGGTCAACGTCCGCCGGTAGCTCGGCGGGGCGGCCGCGAACCAAGCCCAGGCGGCCTCGTGCCGCTGGAACTCGGCAAGCAGCGCCGGCTCGAGCTCGAGCGCCCCGGCCTGCTCGTAGGAGTAAACGCTCGACCTGCGCTCGATCCGCTGATCGAAGGCGGCTCGACCGGCCTCGGTCATCCTCCCGGCGGCGATCAACGCCTCGGCACGCGCGATATTGACCGCGCTCCAGATCGACCCGTCGCGGCGCGGCGTGAACCGGATCTGGTAGGCCTCGTCGTCGATTCGCTGCCGCACGCCGTCGATCCAACCGACACAGAGCGCCTCGTCGACCGACTCCGGCCAGGTGATGCTCGCTCTTCCCGACCCGACCTTGTAGAACCCGGCGACGAGCTCCGGCGCGGTCGCCGCGTGCTCGACGAACCAGGCGCGCAGCGCCGCGGCATCGCGGAAGAAGCGCGGCGTCGCGCGCGCCGGCGTGCGCTTCTGCCGTCTTCCGATCGACGGTCGCTCGCTCATCGCGGAGGTCTCGTCCCCGGCCCGATCGGCTCGTCGCGCGGAGCACCCGAGCTCTCCTCTCCGTCGGCCGGCACGACGTGCGCTCCCCGCTCGGCGAGCAGAGCTCGCAGGACGCTGCGGTGACAGCGGCTCTCGTCGGCGCAGTAGCAGCCGAGCGAGAGGCTCGCGGAATGGGAGAGCGCTGCCAGCAGGTCGAGAGCGTGCTGGGCGGCCGGCTCCTTCAGCTCGGCGCGGAAGCGGCGCAGGAACGCCTGCCACTCCGCCGGCGTCGTCGCCACCTGACCGAGCTTCATCGTCTCGGCGCTCGGCGCGAGCGTGGGAAACCAGACGTCGTACCAGTCGCCCGAAGCGAACTCCTGCTTCGGCACGCCGCGCGGCGGGCGGCGCACGGTGCCGATCCTCGTCCCTTCGCCGGCGGCGCGTGGACTTCCCAGTCGGACGATTCGCAAGGCCATCTCGACCTCCTCCCGGGCTCGCCGCCCGGCACGCCGTGTCGCGCGAGCGCGCCCCGGCGCCTACTCGAACGAATGGAGGTATTCGGCGAAGCGCTCGTTGAAGAGCGCTCCGGGCCGACAGGCGCGCAGGCGGGTCACCGCCTCTGCGCCACTCATCCCGAAACGGCAGAGGGTCAGACCGGCGACCAGCGCCGAGCGGTTGAACCCCATGCCGCAATGCGAGAGCACCCGATGCCCGCCGCGGATCAGCGACGCGGCGAGATCGGCCACCGCATGCAGCTTCGCCAGGTTGGGCAGCTCCTCGTCGTAGATCGGGAAGTAGAGGTAGAGGATCTCGTTCGGGACCGTCGGCACGCCGTGGTCCAATCCGCCTTCGAGGTCGATGATCACGTCGATCCCTCGCTCGGCGAGCGGTGTCCAATCGCGAATGGCGGGCGAGATGAACAGCGCCCCGTCGTCGTCGACCTGGAAGAGGTGCATTGCCGGGATTCTATCCGCGACCCGTCACGAGGGGGCCAGGCTGCGGCTGTCCGCTCGCTGACCGGGGTGCGCCCCCGACCGCGCGACTCGGGACATCGCCGCCCGGCGCCGGGCGCGGACGACCCTCGCCGTCCTCGTCCCGGCCGCGCGGGCGGCGAACGATCTCCAGACCGTCAGATGACCCGCATCACCGTCGTGCTCAGGAAATCGGCATGCGGCGGCTTGCTGGCGACCTTCTCGCCATACGCCCGCCACTTCGGGTCCGCCGCCAGGGTCGACCAGTGCTTGGCCCACTCCGTGAAGTTCCGGTAGTAGGCCATCGTCGCCGTGACGCCGTGCGGGTCACTCGCCCCCGAGCGCAGCATCCGCACCTTGGCGCCCAGCCCTTCGCTGATCGCCTTGCCTTCGCGCATCCACCCATGCACCTCCGACTCCTTGCCGTGATGGACCCGGTAGGTCCCCAGGGCCACGACGCCGTACGAACCGATCGCGTCGCCGGGCAGCTCGAACCCCGGGATCTCCCAGTAGTCCACGGCGCCAGCCGGGACGAGCGCCTGCGCGCCGCGACCGCGCTCGACGAAGGCCTGGGCGTCGCGGTGCGCATAGGCCGCGTCCAGAGCGCCACCGTAGGTTGCAGCGCTCTCGAATTCCAGCACGAGGCTGAGCGTGTTCTGGACCCCGCCGAGGACCAGCGTGCTTACGTGACCCCGTGCACCGAAGCCCTTCATCATCTCGAGCGCTTCCTTCAGGAGCGCCTCGGCATCGCCTTCCTTTCCCTGCACGGGCAAGTAGCTCGAAACCGCCAGAACCGCCATCGCCTTCTCCTTTCGATGCTGTTGTCTGCCAACGACCGTGCCGGCGCGACGGGCGCTCGAGCGAGCCCCGGCTCGTCAGCCGGACTTTCGTGTCACGACGAATTCACCCGGCCCGGAGCGGAGGGGGCGGCCCCCGGGGTCGGGCGCTCTCGAGCCGCCACCCGCGGCGTTCGTCCGGTACGCTCTCGCCGTTTGCCATGTCGGTGCCCGCGACTCAGAACCGGCGCGTCAGCTCGACGCCGAACATCCGGGGCGGACCGTAGGTCGCGGTGCCGAAGCCCAGCGAGAGCACCTGCGCCGTCGTCCCGACCTTGTAGACCCGGTCGCCGACGTTGTCGACGAAGAGTCCGACTCCCCATCGGCTGCCGCGGATGTTCGACCAGCTCGCCCGCAGGTTGAGGATCGAATACGGATCCTGCGAGTACGCCTGCAGCGCGCCGGGGCCAAGGATCTGCAGCTCGCGGTGGGCATCGCTCTGGAAGTAGACGCGCGTCTGGCCGTAGAGCGTGGCGGAAAGGTCCAGCTTCCCCAGCGCGAACGCGAGCGGCACGCGGTAGACGAGCGTCAGGTGACCCTGGTGCGGAGGCATCCCGACCGCGGGGTTATTCCGCAGGTCGAGGAAGCAGTAGCCGGCCGGGGAGGTCGGGACGCAGATCGCGTCGCCGGCCTGGGCGACGTTGGCCGGATCCTGTCCGGTCCACCGTGTGTAGAAGAAGTCGTTGTAGTTGTAAGCCAGGCGCAACTCCCACGACGACGACGGAACGAACGTCACGCTCGTCTCGAAGCCCCGGTGGGTCGCCGCGGCGATGTTGGCCGTGTAGAAGAAGCCGACGTTGTTGAACGTCCCCGAGAAGTTCTCCTGGATGTCGCGAAACGCGTAGTGGTAGACGTCGGCGTTGATCCGCCCGGCGCCCTTCGCCAGGGTGAAATCCCACTTGACGCCGAGCTCCGTGGCGAACACCTTCTCCGGTCCGTACGTCGGGGCGAAGTTCGGGAGCGCGCTCGCGGGGTCGCCGCCAGCCTGGCCCGAGTCGTAGACGTTGACGCCGCCGGGCACATAGGCGCGCGAGAACGACAGATAGGTCATCAACTTGTCGCTCAGCTCCTCGCTGAGGGCGAGATGCACGTTCGGGCCGCTCGACTTCGTCCTCACGACGCTCGTCGAGGGGCCGGGGGAGAACACCCCGGTGAGGCTGTCGGTGACCGCGGGACGCGAGGCGAAGGTCGTCCGCGTCCAGGAGAACCTGTACCCGGCGGTGAGCTTGAGACCGCGGATCCACCGCGCGAGATCCGTCGTCGCCTGCGCGTAGATCGCCGTCTCGCCGCCGCTCCCTCCGGCGGAAAATCCCAGGGCCGAGTTGTAGCCGAGGTTTTCGTTGAAGACGCCGCCGAAGATCTGGTAGACGTTGCCCGTTCCCAGGGTCGTCGCCGGCTGCCGCGAGTGGTTGTAGAAGAGCCCGAAGGTACCGACGATCAACCCGTCGTGAGCGTCGACGTGCAGTTGGAGCTCGTTGTTGAAGGTGTCGGCACGCGGTCCGAGCCGGGCGACGACGTGGCGCCCGCTCTGGTTGTTCGACCCGAGGCCGCTGAGGGTCGACGCACCGCCCTGCTCGGCCAGGCCCCCGATGCCGTCGGCGGGACTGCTCGCGACATCCGCCGCCGACTCGAAGGAGAAGATGTTCTTCAGCCGGAGCGCGAGAGGTCCACGGTCGGTCAGATCGACTTCGGCAACGTCGACGACATTGAAGTTGCGCAGCCGCAGTCGTGCCGGATTGCCGTTGACGGGGGTCGGCTCGAAGCGCACCGCGCGTCCCCCTGCCGACACCCGCGCGTACTCGGCCAGCAAGGCCGTCCGGATCGCGACCAGGTGGTTGTAGCGCGAGGTCACGCAGGCGCTGACGCTGCTCTCGAGCCCGAGCGCGACGGCATTGGTGCAGACCGCACCGAAGACCGCCGAGGCGGCCTCGGCCGGCAGGTTGTAGAGCCCACCGGCGGCACCCGGGTACACCCCGCTCAGGATCTGGTTCGTCGCCGACTGATCGAGATCGACGTAGGTCGCCACGACGTAGTTCTCGAATCTCCCGACCTTGGCCGTCGCCCCCAGACGGAAGGTCCGATTCGCCTGCTCGTCGAACCGCAAGCGCGAGCCGATCGCCTCCGTGTAGCCGTCGACGTGATGGAAGCTCGCCGCGACCCGGACGGCCAGCCGGTCCTTGAGCAGCGGCACGTTGATCCCGCCGCTGAGCTGGGTTCGCCCGAAGTTGCCGACCCGGAGCTCGACGAATTCGCCATAGCGGGTCAGGTCGGGGTGGACCGGCCGAATCAGGATGGCGCCGGAGGCGCTCGACCTGCCGAAGAGCGTCCCTTGCGGGCCGTTGAGCACCTGGACGGATTCGATGTCCGTGAAGGGGATCGACGCGTTGCCGGAGCAACAAGGGGACTCCGAGAAGTAGGTAGCCTGACCGGCCGAGAGGCCCCGGATCGAGTAGGAGTTGGTCAGGGTGTTGAAGTAGGGATGAATCGTCAGCGAAGGCACGGCGTAGGTGAGGTCGCTGACCCTTTCGATCCCTTGTTGCTTGAGCTGCTCGGTGTCGAGGAGGCTGACGGTGATCGGGACCTTCTGCGCGTTCTCCTCGATCATCCGCGCCGTCACCAGGATCTCCGGCGCGGTGAAGACCGCCTGCGGCGCCGTCTCGTCGACCGGCGACGACGAGGCCACCGCGGGGCTCGGCACGGCGACGGCGGCCTCCGTCTCTGGACGCGGGGAGACGTCGACCGCGGCGGGCATGCCATCCGCGCTGTCCGGGGAGCTCGACGCGGAGACCGTTGCGGGGGCGCACGAGCCCGTCGACGCGGAGTCGCGTTCGTCTCCACCTGCGGCGGGCGACCGGACCAGGAGGAGCGCCATCGCCAGGACTCCGACGACCGACAGAGCCCGCCGACGACCCGGCTCGTCACCGACGCGGTGCCCCGGATCGTCTCCCTTCGTGCCACCGGAATCCGACGTGGAGCTCTCGACGGACCGCGCGCACTCTCCCCACATCTCGACACCTCCTCGAGCCAAGCTGCAGCCGTTCCCTGGAGACAACTCTTCCGAGAAGTAAGTTCCCGCAGGATGGCTCGGCGTGACAGAGATCGACGCTTTCGCCAGCAATCGACGAGCACGGCGAGCGGACGGCAGGGCCTTCGATCGAGGCAAGGAGACCGCGACGCGCGTGGGCCGCCGCACCGGCAGCGGATCGACCTCGCGCGGCGATCGAGCGAAGCCGACGAGGCCGTCGGCCCGGCGCCAGCGCCGGTCACCGAGTCGATCGGTGCCCGGAGCAGGACGAGGGCCGCGAGCCGCGAAAGGTCAGGTCGAGAACGAGAAGAGCACGCCGTCGTCGGTCGACGTCTCGCGCAGCGAGGCACCGGCGTGCTCCGGGAGCACGGCGCGCCAGAAACGCAGCGCGGGGGCGTTTTCGTGCAGAGCGAAGGGCTCGCCGAGCGGGAAGCGGACCCCTGGCATCCTGATCGGGAACGGTGATACCCCGGCGACGGTGGCGCCGCGCCGCACCGGCTGGTCGAAGTGCGGTGTTTCGCACTGCTCGATCAGCCGGTCGCGCGCACCGGGCGTGGTCGTGTCGTCGTGCAGACCGAGGATGGCCCTCAGCTGCTAGCTCCAGCAGGCGGTCGGCCGGCTCAAGCCCCCTTCGTCGCGCCCGCCTCGGGCGCGGCGGGCGGTGCGGTCCGGCCACGCTCGAGACCACCGAGGAACTTCATCAACTGCGCCCCGACGCCGTTGGCGAGACCTCCGCCTTCGCCGCCGACGATGAGGATCTCCGGCACGAAGCGATTCGCCCCTTCGGCGAGCTTGCTCACCACGTTGACCACCGTGGTTCCCACCTCGCCCACCGCGTCGCGCTGGGCCTTGAGTCCGGCGGCGAGCGCGAGGCCGCGGGCCTCGGTCTCGACGGCGCGGGCGCGACCGACCTGGGTCAGGTAGCTCGCCTCGCCTTCCGCCTCGCGGATCCGCGCCTTCGCCCGGTTCTCGTTGATGCCGATCGAGACCTGCGCCGCCGCGAGCTCCTTCTGCATGTCGGCCGTGCCGGTCGCCGCCTCCATGGCGATGCGCTGCTCCTCGGCCTCGCGGCGCTTCTGGAAGGTGGCGATCTCCTGGTTGGCGATCTCGCGCTGCTGCAACACGGCGACGAGGTTCGGCGGCAGGACGATGTCCTGGATGTAGGCGCCCGGCGTTTCGACGTCGTAGCTCCGGAGGTGCCCGGTGATGTACTCCTGGGCCTCGCTCTGCACGGTGCTACGCGCCTGGATGAACCGCACCGCGGCCATGCCCTGCAGCTTGTCGCGGAAGTAGTTGCCCACCGCTGCCTGCAGCACCTCGTTGATGAGATTCGTCATCGACCCGACGCGCGAGATGACGCGCGGGGCCATCACGTCCGAAACGTGGATCTGCACCTGCAGGTCGATGCTGAACTCGAACCCTTCCTGGCTCTTCGCACCGATCGTCGACAGGCCGCTGTCGAGGTTGTGCGCCTGGCTGTTCGCCGCGCCCCAGTTGAGCGTCAGGATGAAGGTCGGCACCATGACGACCTCGTAGACGTGCGGGTTCAGCGGGTACTTGCCGGTGCGCAGCGGCTCCTGCCAGAGCCCGCGATGCCCGGGCCGCACCAGCGAGCCGTGCTTGAACTCCGAGCCCGAGGTGTCCTCGGTCGGCAGGCCGACGTACGACTTGACGACCGCGACCTCACCCTGCTTGACCGTCTGCATCGGCACCGTCTCCACCTTCACCAGGAAGGGGTTCAGGTTGTAGGCACCGGGCAGGAGCGGGTCGTGCTGTCGCCCGATACGACCACCGGCGTCGAGGAAGGCCTGGAAGTCCTGGTAGTTGTTGTGTAGCGCGTTCTTGCTGCCGAGCACCAGCTCGATGAGCTGCTGGTCGGCGCGGCGGATCTCCTCCGCCGAGCTGCCGGGAGGGGACTTCCGCTCTTCCTCCTCGATGTCGTCGAAGCCGCCGAGCCGACTGGCGATCTGCCCCGGCTCGACGGGTGGCCCGTCCAGAGCGGTGACGACGCCGATCATGTCGACGCCGTTCTCCGCCGCACCGATGCGGGTGACCATGAGGTCGGAGCGCTCCAGGTTCCAGGCCGCGCAGGTCAGGCTGCCCTTGAGCGTCTTGCGCAGCAGCTCCTTGTCGATCGGCTCGCCGTAGACACGGTCCGCCGTGATGACGAGAAATCCGATGGGATGGATCGGCGCCACCGTACCGCCGGGAAGGACCGGCCGTTGCGTGCCCTTCTGGCCACCGCCGCGGACGAAGGCGCGCAGGTCGGCGAAGTTGCCGAACTCGCGCTTGTACTGGACGCTCTTGGCGCCCGTCGGCGGTGCCGCACCCACCTGGGCGATGACCACCCCGATCTGGCCGGCGGGCACCTGCGGCAGCGGGTACTTGACCACGCTGTACAACGGCCAGAACTTGAACCGGAGACCGGGCATGAGCAGATCGGCCTGGTAGCCCGCCTCGCCGTCGAAAGCGATGACGTTCTCGTTGCCGAGCCGCGACAGGCTCCACTTCTTGATCACCAGGCCGATCTCCGTCGGCCCGATGCGGTGCGTCGATACCAAGAGGACGAGGGCGAGGATGACCAGCACGGCGGGCAGCCAGGCATAGCCGACGAGCAGGCTGAGGAGAGTGGAGGACATGGTCTGTGGGGCTCCTGTCGCAGCGCTTTCGGAGCGCATCGCGCGTCGACCGGTCGGCCGCTCCGAGGCTCGAGGGGTCGGAAGGCTCCTCGATCTTCTCACGTGGCCGCCCCCAGGGCCCCCGCGTTCGATGCGGCCCACCACCCGGTTCCGACCCGCCCGCCGGTGCCCCGCCACTGCAGCGGGAGCGCGCTCCCCCCGGGCGGAGCCAGCCCACCCCGCCGCCACGTCACCGCGGGCGGCGCGGGATCCGGCGGCGGCTCAGCGGTGCTGGTCGACGAGGATCGGATTGCCGTCCGGGTCGACCGCGACGAAGCTCGCCGGGCCGGTCGTCGACTCGTCGGCCTCGCTGACCAGCATCACCCCCTGGGCCTTGAGCTGACGCTGCAGCTCCCGCACGTCGGTGAACGCGTCGACCGGCGCAGCGTTCTGGTCCCACCCGGGATTGAAGGTCAGGATGTTCTTCTCGAACATCCCCTGGAAGAGCCCGAGGACGTGACGGCCGTTCCTGAGAACGAGCCAGTTCCTTTCCTGATTTCCACCGGCCACGGTGAAGCCGAGCTTCTCGTAGAAGGCCCGGGAGGCGGCGATGTCCTTCACCGCCAGACTCACCGAAAACGCGCCGAGATCCATGAGCTGCCCCCTTGTCGTTGGTTGCTCTTGCACCGGGCCCGAGAGCACGTGGACGCTCCGAACCGGCGTCCGTTGGTGTCGCGAGCGGTCGACGGACGTTCGCGAGCTAGGCGAACCAGCCGCTCGCCGCCACGCCGTTGGCGTTCACTTCACCTCGGTCGTCGGGGCCTTGCCTCGCTCGGCGACCAGCACGACCGCCGTCTTCGCGACGACACTCCCCTCGTTGATCACGTCGTGCACGCGGCCCGGCAGGACGTGGTAGACCTCCCCGGCCGTGAGCTTCGCCGTCGGGCTCCCCTCGCTGACGAGCGTGATCGCCCCCTCGACGACGAAGCCGAAGAGCTCGCCGGCGTGGGTGTGCCGGCCCTCCGAGCTCCCCGGAGGCAACTCGACGAGCGCCATGATCGCGTCGCGATCGGGCAGGCTCGTCGCCTCCTTGAGGACGATCTGTTTCTTCACCGCCGGAGCCTGCTCCCCGCGCGCCCGCTCGCCAGCGAGCAGACCGATCACGACGAGCGACAGGATCGTCGCGACTCGACTCGTTGCTCTCGATCTCATCTCTCCTCCTTGCGGCACGCCCTGGCGGGCGAGCCCATTCCGGCCTCTCGCAAGTCCGACATCGCCGGACCTCTGGCGGATGATCGGCGGACTCTAGCGCGTCCCGGCGTCGCGGGTCACGCGGCGCTGCGGATCGGCGTGCCGCGGCCCTTCCCGGCGTCGCGCCAGAGACCGACCGCCATGACGAGGAATGCGAGCGCCGCGAGACCGCGCGAAACGATCGAGCGCCACAGTGTGCGGACGCTCACGAGACGCGCCCGCGAGAGATCGCTCGGATCGTAGGCGACGAGGACCGGGTCCCCCACCTGCTGTCGCGGCCGCGGCGCCAGCACTCCCGTCGTCTCGGCGAGGACCCGCAGGCGGTGCGTGACGCCCGCGGCGTCGGCGAGCTCGACGATCAGGGTGAACCCCTCCCCTTCCCGCTCCACGGCGACGACCGTGCCGTTGGCTACCGCGCCGAGCGCGTCGGCGGAGCGGGCGCGCAGCTCGTCCCGGAGGAGCGCGGGGATCGACGCCGCCACGGCGAGGCCGAGCAGGGCGGTGACCAGGGCGAGGGCACGGCGGCGCGTCATCGGGTTGAGTCTTCCCCGCCGGCGCGCCGGCGGCGCGACAGGTCGCGATGGCTCGACACGCGTCCGCCTCTCGCTACGCGCGCCGGTAGTGATGCTCGGTGAAGCGGCGCCATCCCTTCTGGGTGCGCGATTCGACCGCCCATCTCAGGCCGTCGTCGTCGGCCGGCCAGTAGACCATCCGCGCGAGACCTGCGGGCATCTCGGCCTCGAAGGCGATCGCCGACGGGTGGACGTCCTGGCCGTCGGCGAGCCGGCCGACGGACCGCTTGCCGTCGGAGGTGAACGACCAGAAGGTGAGCTCGCCCGATTCGCCGACGCCGTAGATCGCGTGCTCCAGATAGCGCTTGCCCGAGAAGTCCCACTCGGCCTCGAGAACGATCCAGGCACCGCCGATCGCGCGGGCAAACGACCGGCGACAGGCCACCGGGCCCATCGGCGAATCCGCGGTCGCCGACCAGACGCCGAGGAGCGGATCGAGGAGCCCGAGCTTCCCTCGCCCGCGCTTCCAACGCTTCGATTCCTTCTCCGGCATCGCCGCTCCCTTCCGGATCTCCGTTCCACGCTCCGTCCGGTGCGGGTCGGCCTGGCAGCCCCATGCCGCCGGCCGACCAGGCCACCGAATCACCCGCGAGAGAATCCGTTGGCGAAAGCTACCTCAATCGGCGTCGCGAGAGCACCCAGGCGCTCCAGGGGCGCGACCCGCGACGGCCCGGTTCGTGCCCCCAGCCCGCCCGTTCGAGACCGCGGGCGAGCTCGACGCGAAAGGAGGCGTGCGTGACGACGACCATCCGACCGTGGCGCTCGGCCAGCTCGTCGAGCCACGCGGTGGCGTCACGCACCCGCTCGACTTCCACCGCCGATGGGAACCGACCCCGCCAGGCCATCCCCCGCATGCGCAGCCCGATGGCGACGGCCCACCCGATCAGCGGGAGCCGCACCGCGCCGAGCTCCGGGCCCGGCAGCTCGAGCTCGCGGAGGCGAGGCGAGAGGACGACCTCGCGCCCTGGCGCCAGCAGCCTCGCGGACACCACCGCACGCGGCGCATCGCTCGCCAGCACCAGGTCCGCGCTCTCGACGATCGCCCGGAGCGCGGACGGCACCCTCTCGTCCTCGCGAATCCCCGCCCTTTCGTACGCCTCGCGCCAAGCGCGCAGGCCGGCGGCGTCGATCCACCCGGTCTGTCCATGAGCGGACCGCCCGTGGCGGATCAGCACGATCTGCCGCGCTGCCTGCTCGAGCTCACCGTGCATGGCGTCGACGCGCCCTCGAGCGTCGAGGCTCGATCAGCGCCTTCGTCACCAGGGCTCGCTTCGCTCCACGGCCATCGCGAGGCTCGGGCTCAGCCGTCGCTCTTCACCAGCGGAATCAGAAAGGTGTGGATCACGGCCATGGCGAGGAGCCCCGCCGCCATCGCCGCAATGCCGACGGGAAGCGACTCGGAGCGCATCAGCACGAAGCCGCCGAGGAAGGCGGGGGTCGCCGCGAAGATCGCCGCGGCGTGCGTCGTCACGATCTTGCCGCACGATTGACAGCGCACTGCGCGGCCGGGGCCGAGCCCCGCCTTGCGCCAGGTGCTCATCGCCGCACGCTTGCAGTAGGGACACTCGACCATCGTCGTCTCGCCTCGTGGGCCTTCGTCGATCGCTCCCCTGCGACCGATGCGCCCCTGCCCGCACTCTACCGGCTCGCGGCTCCGATGGGCGAGCCACGGCGTGTCCGACCGGCGCGCGACGCGTCGCCTCACCCGCCGAACACCAGCCGCCGCGCGTAGGCGCTCGCCCCCGCCGCGACGACGACACCGCTCGCCGCCGCGCTGGCGAGCGCCGCGGGGGGCAGCTCGCGCATCAGCCACCCGGCGACCGCGAGAGCCATCAGGGCGTAGGCCACCATCACCGCGCGGCCGGCGGGCGTCAGGCGGCGGGGTCGGAGGCGGCGCCGCAGGCGCTCGTCGAAGCCCGGCGAGAGCTGCGGCACCGGCGCCGCCAGAGCCTGGCGCAACAGGGCGTCCATCGCATCGTCATCTTGCATCGCAACCTCGCTCGAGGAGCATCGCCTGCAGCAGTCGCCTGGCGCGGTGGAGATAGGACTTCACGGTGTTCTCGGGCACGTCGAGCAGCACGGCGATCTCGCCCATGCTCGCTCCCATCCAATAGTGCAGGCGCAGCGCCGACTGGTAGACCTCCGGCAGCTCACCGACGCAGTCGTGCACCGCCCGCCGTCGGGCCGACTCCGCCAGACGATCGTACGGACCGCGCTCCGGCGACGGGGACTCGACCAGCACCTGCTCGCTCACGTGAACCTTGCGAAACCGGGCGCGCGCCTTGAGGTTGAGCGCCTGATTGAAGGCGATGCGGTAGATCCACGAGCCGACCTTCGCCTCGCCGCGGAAGGTGCGCAGCGCATGGTGGACGCGCAGCATGACCTCCTGGGCGACCTCCTCGGCCTCCGGGGCGAGCTCCTGGCCGAGCAGCGAGACGGCGAGCCGGAAGACCGGCTCGCGGTAGCGCCGGACGAGCTCGGCAAAGGCCGCTTCGTTTCCCGGCTCGCGGCATTGCGCGACGAGCCACTCGTCGTCGCGCTCGGCGAGCGGGATCGGGTCAGCGCTCACGTTCTACGGACAGCGCGTAGTACAGCATCAGGCCGACTCCGAGCAGCGCCAGCGGCAACGGCAGCGGCCAGAGGGCAGCGCCGCGGAGGCGCCAGTCGAGCAGGTAGAGCGCCAGCATCGAGCCGAAGCCGAAAGCCGACCAGACGAGGCCGTGCAGCAACGGCGCGTGCGGGTCCCCCGGCCTGGCGCTCGGCGCGGGCTCGAGCGGCAGCTCGGGCAGCGGGATGCCCTTCTCCATTGCCGCCAGGCGCTCCTGGTGCAGGATGTCCAAGCGGCGCTGGCGTTCGGCATGCTTGAAGTAGAGATACGCCACGAACGCTGCGGCGAGCGCCGCAACGATGATGCCGTCCCCGAATGAGTGTCCCATGTCGTTCTCCTCACCCTTGAGACCGGGGGAGACGCTCCACGGTTGCAGACCGCACCACCAGAAGGTGAACGGCTGGCCGCCCTCCCGGCGCCGAGCCCGCCGCACGAGGCCGCCGGGCACTCGGGCGCTTCAGAGGACGATCTCGACGACCGCGTCGCGCAGCAGGCGGAAGACGAGGGGCGACCAGCAGGCGTCGCCGTGCAGGGTGCCGATCTCGTGGCCGTTGGTGCAGACGGCGTTGGCCTCGCCGCGCGGCTGCGGGCCGCAGCAGCCGTGACGGGCGCCGGGGCTCAGCGTGTGCGTCACGTCGGCGGCGTCGAGCAGGAAGTCGCCGGTCGCGAAGGCGACGACCTCGCCGTCGGCGGAGAGATAACGTACCTCTGCTCGCCGCCCGGTGACGAAGTCGCGATACGACCAAGGCCGGTCGACGCGGACGAAATGCCCGGCGGCGACCATCGGCTCGCCGGCGCTCACCGCCTCGCACGCCGGGAGCTCCCGCAGGAAATCGGTGAGTGCGGCCGAGCAGATGCGGCAGGCGAAGGCGGCGTGTCTCACGGGCGGCTCCTCTTGGCGCGGTTCGGCTTCGACGCGGAAGCCGCCGCTCGACGCCCGGCGGCGAGCTCGCCGAGCAGCCGCTCGCGCGTCGTCGCGGGCGCGTGCTTGAGCGCGTTGCGCAGGCTCTCGGTCGAGAAGTGCGGCAGGTGCGCCTCGACGAAGGCGAGCGCCGCGGCGGCATCGTGCTGCCCCAGGTCGCGCAGGACCCAGCCGACGGCAGTCTTGGCGAAGCGTTCCTCGCGCTGGATCAGGACCGCGCAGGAGCGCAGCACCAGCGGGTGGTGCTCCCGCTCGGCGATCCCCTTGACGAAGCCGACGACCGAGGAGCGAGCCTGCCAGAGATCGGCCGAACCGCTCCACGTCGCGAGCGCCGCGGCGCAGGGTCCGCCGTGGGCGGCGACCGTCGGGCCGAGGACGCGCACGCAGAACCAGTCACAGGTGTTCCAGTCGGCGATCAGCCGGCGCCGGTAGAGCGTCTCGTAACGCGCGAAGGCGTCGCGCCAGGAGACGCGGTCGACCAGGAACTCCTGCAGGAAAAGGATGCCGGCGAGCTTGTCCTCGGCGAGCGGCTCCTCGAAGAGCCGCAGGGCGAGAGCGAGCTGATCGGCGACGCGCCACGCGTCGATGCCGTGAGCGACGCGCCACGCGGCGACCTCCGTGCGGATGCGCGGGATGCCGACGCCGCGGAAGGCGATGGCGCCCTTGAGGTACGCCTCCCACCAGCGTCGCGTCGCCACCGATGCCGCGCCGTCGAGCGCCTCTTGCAGGCGGGCGACGAGCGCGGCGACTCGCGCGCTCTCCAAGACCTCCACCCTAGCGCTCGACGAGAGTCATGACGACGGTCGGAATGAACACCAGGACGATGCAGCCGACGAGCAGGTAGTTGCCGCGGAGGGGGTTGAAGTCCTCGGCCACGGATGCCCACGGCCGCTTCATCGCCAGGCGGGCGACCGCGACGTCGAACGACGCCATGTAGAGCGCCAGCACCAGCCCGAGCGCGAGCAGCGGCGCGCGCCCCGTGACGCCGAGCGTCGGGACGATCCACCAGCAGACGAGGAACGCCAACAGGCATCCCGTGACGATGCTCACCTGCTGCGCCCGCCGCTTGCCCACCCGCGGCACAAGGAAGCGCACGCGCGCGATGCCGTGCAGCATCTCTGCGCCGGAGAGCGCGAGGCAGAGCGCGAGCACCCGCAGGGCGAGCTCGAACATGAGCGGATCGTAGCGGGGATGCGAGGGTTCGGGAACCCTCAGTTGACCTGCAGCCCGCCGTTGACGGGCACCGTGACACCGGTGACGAATCCGGCCTTCAGCACCCCGAGCACGGCCTCGGCCATGTCCTCGGCGAGCGCGACACGGCGCAGCGGCGTGTGCCCGGCGACCGCGCGTTTCGCCTCCTCCGGCAGGAACGAGGTCGCATCGGTGAGCGTCAGCCCGGGAGCGACCGCATTGACGCGGATGCCCGCGGGGCCGAGCTCAAGCGCCAGGGCGCGCACGAGACCCTCGAGCCCCGCCTTGGCGGCGCTGTGGGCGCAGAAGCCCCAGCCCGGGTGGCGCGCCAGGCTGCTGGAGATCGCCACGATGCTGCCTTCCTTCGCCTCGAGCATCTGCGGCACGACGGCCCGGCAGCCGTGAAACGCTGCCGCCAGCTCGCCGTTGAGCTTCGCCTCGAAGGCCTCCCAGGGGTACTCCAGGAATCCCTTCACGGGAAAGCCGATCGAGGCGTTCAGCACCAGGATGCCGATCGGGCCGAGCTCGGCCTTCACCCGCTCGGCCATCGCCTGGAGCTGCTCCGGGTGGCGCGCATCGGCCCGCACCGCGAGCGCCTGCCCGCCGGCGGCACGGATCTCGTCGACCACGACGAGGGCCTTGGCTTCGGACTGGTGATAGTTCACCGCGACGCGAACCGCCTCCTGGCCCAGCGCCCGCGCGATGGCAGCGCCGATCCCGCGGCTCGCGCCGGTGACGAGTGCGACCTTCCCTGCAATCTCCATTTCAGCCTCCTCGACTCGGGATATTCGACGTTCGTGGGAAGCGGGTCAAGGGGCTTGACTCGGCAAACCTCGACCGGCCACGTGGCGGGCCGTGCCCCTCGAACCGTCTCCCAACCCGGCGCCAACTCGCCGGCTCAACATGGCCGGCGGATCCGGTGGAAGACGGTGACGCATGGTCCACGGCGCCCACCGCTGCTCCTCGACGACGCGGCCGGCCAACCGCTGTCGGAGGATTTTGGAGGCCTCGCCGCGGTGGCTGCTGCCCACGCGGCCGGACGGGGTCCCTGGTGAGGAGGCGGCGTCAGCGGGCAGCGAGTGTCGAGGCGAAGGCGAGGACCGCTGCCGGCGAAGGGACGAGACGCCTCAGGCGGCGAAGCCGGCGCGGACCTGCATCAGGGCGAAGCCGAGGAGGTTGAGGCCGGGCCAGAGGTTCGGGTCGCGGGCGCGCTCGTCGTCGTGGGCGAGGCCGATCCCCCAGATCCGGTCGAGCGGACTGGCCTCGACGAGGACGCGGGCATGCGTCTCTGCGAGAAAGCGCCGGAGCTCGGCGTGCTGGGCGAACTTGGCCTCGTTGGCGCGGACGACGGTGGCGAAACGATGGCGGTTCCAGGTCGCCTCGTCGAAGCCCTGCACCTGCCGCCCGAGCGCCTTGGCTGCGCCCGGATGAGGAGCCGCGAGGATGCGGCGGCGCACCCCCTCGTCGCCGAAGAGCCGCGCCTTCTCGGCCATCATGAAGTGCTCCGCCGTCGCATAGCGCTCCCCGTCGAGTTCGAACGGGGCGGTGTACCACTGGCTGAAACAGGAGGCGTCGACGCCGCGGCCGGCGCTCTCGTGGCTCCAGAAGAAGATGAACTTCAGCTTCTCCCCGGCGTTGAAGCGGGCACGGAGGTCGTCGAGCCGTTGTTCGTCGCGCATCGGGAACGTCGAGAATATCTGCAAGCGAGTCCGGATCGCCGACCGCTCGCTGGCGGCGTCAACCTCCATCGGAGTGCCTCCAGCTGGAGAAGCCGATCGCAACGTGACTCATGTCGGCGCCGAGGAAGCCGAGCGCCATCGCGAGGCAGAGCCACCAGCGGCAGGGCGAGCGCCAGAACAGACGCTGCGTGAGCAGGGCGAGACCGAGTAGCCAAAGCAGCGGCGTGTCGGTCGGCGCGAGGAAGCCGACGGCCGAGTGCGACCCGGTGAAATCGGGGGCAGCGATCCGCGGGATCTAGCTGGCGAAGCAGACCGCGATCCCGGCGCCATCGTGCGCGAGGCCGACCTTCTGCGGCCTGGCGACGAGCTCGAACGGCGCGAAGAACAGCAGCGCGAAGTGGGCGACTCGCAGCCCGTTCTCGGTCGCCGCAAGGAGGGTCGGGATGGCGCGCCAGAACACCGCGGGCGAGAAGGCCGGCGGCAGCCGGGGAGAGAGCGCGGCGTTCCAGACGAAGACGGGACCGAGAAGCCAACCGATCTTCTTCAGGTAGCGCATCGGCGGCGAAGGCACGGTGCGCTCCGGGGACGGTTCGGGTCGGTGCGTCGTCATCCCCCGGTGCTGCGACGCCCGGCGCGTCGCGGGCGGTGTGGGCGAGAGGCCTCAGAGCCCTCCAGGTCGGCCGCTCGGTGGTGCAGCGCGGTCGCCGGCGAGCTCTCCCCGCCCAGGCGCCGCGCACTGCGCCCGCAGAGCCCGGCGCCACCGCGACGCCTCGCGGGGATCGCCGCGGGGCCGCAACCCCTCAGGGCTTCGCCTTCCTCGCCGACTTCGACTTGCCCGCGCCGTTCAACGCGACCGCCTGGCGAACGAGTGCCTTGAACGCCGACTCGTCCACCTCGTCGCCCTCGTGGAGGTCGATCGCGCGGCGCACGTTGCCGTCGAGGCTCGAGTTGAAGAGGTGTGCCGGATCGTCGAGCGACGCGCCCTTGGCGAAGGTGAGCTTGACGACCTTCCTGTAGGACTCGCCGGTGCAGAGGATGCCGTCGTGCGACCAGACCGGCGTGCCCATCCACTTCCACTCCTCGACCACCTCCGGGTCGGCCGCCTGGATGAGCGCGCGCATCCGGGCGAGCGTCGCCCCGCGCCAATCCCCGAGCTCGGCGATCCGCTGCGAAATGAGCTCCGACGCCGACGGGCCCTCGCTCTCTTTGGACTCGGTCATCGGCGCATCCTAGAGCTTCCGACGGAAGGGTCAAGTCGCCTGTGGATCGCGAAGTCGACGACTCCCTCGAGGGCACCGCCAACCTTGATGCACACCGACCGCCCCCGGTGAATGCGCTCACTCCTCCACCGCCACCGTCTCGACCTCGATCATCGATTCGGGCGAACCCGGCGGACCCGCGCACGAGACGAGTCGCCGGAGTCCCCCGGGGAAGGTCGCGGTCCCGAATCCCCTGGAGCGCACCTCGAGCTACCGAGCCTCGCTCGCCAAGCCCCGGTCGAGCCCTGCGCCACGGCCCGAACGTTGCGGATCGACGACGGACTCCTGCCAGTCCGTCCGCAGGGCCCAGAGCGCCGCCGCGGTGATCATCGCCACGTGGATCGTGAGATCGGACCAGAAGTGGACGGCGTGCCAACCGAGACCGCTCGCGACGGTGAGGTGAATCGCGCCGACGACCCGGAGCAGGTTGAACGTCGCCACCACCGCGCCCATCGCCAGGAGCTGTCCGAGGTTCCATCCGACCCGGCGACCCGGCCTCCAGAGCAATGGGGTGAGCACGAGAGACAGATCGAGGTAGGTGCAGTTCGGCGTGAGGGCGAAGGTCTTGCCGTCCACCAGGAGGAGGAGCGCGGTGCCCCTCCCGACCGTCTGGACCGGGTCGCCGATGGCGGCAAGACCCAACGCGAACGCACGGTGCCAAGCCACTTGCAGAGGGACCCAGTCGAAGGCGTAGTAGACCGCGAGGCCCGCGAGAACACCGAGCACTCGGACGAGGATCCGGCGATCGAATCGCCTCTCGTGCGACACGACGGTGGCGCTCATCCGACTCAGGAAGCGTGCATCCGTCGTGCGATCCGCCTGCCGGTCACCAGCACCAGCAAGCCCAGCAGCGCGGCGGCGCCAGCCAGGTGCTCCACTCCGCACGACACTGCGCCTCCGTTGGTGAGGAACGCGGCAAAGTACATGTAGTTCGAGGCGTTGTTCTGCGCTGCTGTCGGATCGCCCCCCGCCAGCGAGGCGCAGCCCTTGCAGCCGTACACCGTATCCGCGGTCATGGCCCAGTGACTCAGCTCGTGGTAGAGGATCGTCTCCTGAGAGTCCAACTGGTTGACCGGCGGATAGTTGAAGAAGACGAGCGGACAGGCGTAGACGGTCGAGTTCGCTCCGCCGAGGCAGGTGAAGGCGACGACCCCTGCGGTCTGACAGAAGCTCGTCGGCCCCGAGCACGTGTTGGTCCCCGAGCAATCCAGGATGACCGTGCCTGCGGCTCGGGTGGACACCGTCGACGTCACCCCTTGCACCTTCGTCAAGCCTGCGGCGGCGCAGGGCGCTCCGAACATCGTCTTCGCCGCGGCACTCTGATCCCAGTCCGAGCAGGTCCAACCCCCGACGGTCGAGGTGACCGTTACCGCCTTGGTGCTCATCGCACCGAACGCGGTGTTCAGCGATGTCTGCTGGGGCGCCGTGCAGCCGACGAAGCTGCTGATCGCGCCCTGGCCAGAAGGCCCAGTGAGCGCCGCTTCCGGCGCGACACGACGGTCGAGCATGCGGAGGCGGACCGTGTTGGATCGCACCTCCCGGCCCTGCAGCGCCTTGACGCGGAGGTTCGGGATCTTGTCGAACGCCACATGGTGAAATCCGTGCCGTGCCCGGATCTCGTAGGCGCCGGCCGCGGTCAGGTCGTATGCCCCCGCCAGGTCGATGCTGGCGGTGAGGGAGCCGTTCGGCGGCAGGAGTGCCCAGTTCGAAGCGACCGGGTCGGTTCGCGACGCCATCGCGCCGCGGAACTTCCGCTCCTCGCCGTCGAGAAGGACGATGAACGGATCCCCGATGAGCCCTTCGAGCGGCGTATTCCACTTCAGGATCGCGACGGGGCGCGATTCGTGGTTCGTCACGGTGTAGCGGATCTGCACGGTGTCGGCCTGTCGATAGCTCTCGCGCTCCAGCGACAGTTCGATCGACAGGTTCTGGGCCAGACAGGCCCCGGGAACAGCAGCGAAGAGCAGGGGGGCAGCGGCAACGAGCATCCATGGGCGCATGAGCGACTCCTTGAGAGGTCTGGGTGCGACGACTGGGGCATGCACATCGTCAGGCCGGGCCTGGCGCGATGACATCGGGCGATCGCTACCTCCACGAGTGCCTGCGTTGGGTGAAGCGCCCAGCCGCGACCCGGACCGTCTCTCGGCCAACGTCGCGTCCCACTCGAGTCGCCCCCCGCCGAGCCCTTCGGTCCTTGGCCGGAGAGGTACGCCTCGTCCTTCGCTTCCGCATGACCGACGGGGCGACACCCTCTCCCCTGCCGGTCCGGTCGCTCTTGCGGCGACCGAGTGCCCAGGCGACGCCCTCTCGGGCGCCTCCACACGCGTTGCATTCCGTTTGTGTTGCTCACCATAGCACGAGTTGACGCCATGCCACGCCGTCAGCCTCGCCATTTCGCGGCTCGACGGCTTCCCCGCGACAACCAGACGATCGAAATGAATGCGAAGGCGCTGTGCGCCCGGTTCCGGGCTACCCCGCGCTCCCCGCCCGCTTCGCCTGCTTCAGGATCTTCGTCAGCCGGTAGCGACCCCAGAACCGGTACCGCGTGAGCGAGGTCGAAACGAGGAGCCACTGAAGCCCGGGGAGTCGTCCGATGCGGTGGATCAACCGGTAGGTCACGGCCAGGGCCGCGAGAAGGAGGAGGTTGTCGAAGGCGAAACGGGTCCACCCCACGAGCGCGCCGCCGGTACCGAGATCGAGCCTTCCCGTCAGCGCCGTCCAGGTCCAGTCCGCGAGGTAGGCCTCGACGAGAAAGATCAGCGCGGCGAGGTAGCCGTGTCCGGTCTCGATCGCCCGCGCCGGGCACTCGTTCATGCAGCGCATGCAGCTCTCGCAGCGGAAGGTCCAGAACGGTCGGCCGCGCACCGTCTCGATCGCCCGCACCGGGCAGCGCGTCTGGCAGCTGCCGCAGGCGTTGCACGCCGCGCTGGCGTAGAACGACTTGGCGAAGACGAAGCGGCCGACGAGGGAGTAGGCCAGGCTGACCGGCGCGATGAGCAGGTCCTGGACGAGGTCGAGAAGCGCGCGGTAGTCGGTGCCCCCGGAGGCGAGGCGCGCGGCGAAGCGCCGGGTGATCGCCTCGCAGCGGTCGCTGATCGCCACGACCGCCTTCGACCGCAGGCTCGGGTGGATCGACAGCCAGTTCGACGGCATGTCGATCGGCCGCATGCCGGCGATCCGGTAGCCCTTGGCAAGGAGGACCACCGCGGCGAGCCACAGCGCGATGCCGCTCAGCCCGGGCATTGCGATCGCGCTGCGCGTGGTCTCGGCGGTGGCCGGAGCCTCGTCTCGCGAGAACCTCGCGCCGCGCCGCCACGTAATCGAAGGAGAACCCGGAGGTCACCGTGCGAACATCACCGCTACGCAGCTCGTCGTGTCAGCGCGCCTCGCGAACCCGGCTTACGCTGACGCTCGTCGCCTGGGCGATCGCCGGCACGGTGGAAGGTCGTGCCCGAGCGGCGGAACCGGACGCCTCCGCCAGGATCTCCACGAGCGTGATGCTGGCGCGGTCCGAAGTGCGGGCCGGGCATCTGGAGACGGCGGGGGCATTGCTGACGATCGCTCGCGGGCTCGCCGGGGACGGCGAGCTCGCGGCGAGCGATCGAGCGGCCCTCGAGCTCGCCGAGGCCGAGCTCGTCTACACCCGCGCCTTCCTGGTCGGTCCGCCGTACGACGCTGCCGTCGACGCTCTGCGAGCGGCTCTCCGTCGCGCCGAGCAATCCGGCGATTGCGGGCTCGTCGCCGAGGCGCAGGACCTCCTCGCCCTGGCGCTCGACTCGCGCGGCAAGCCGAGCTCCGACGCGGCGGAGGCGCGCGCCCTCCTCGAGAGCGCGCTCGCCACCCGCCGCGCCACGGGAAGAGCATGCGACACTGCCGAGACGCTCTTCCACCTCGGCCTGGTTCACGAGCATCGCAACCCAGCGACGACGAGCGACCTCGCGCAGGCGCGTGCGCACTACGAGGAGGCGTTGGCCGTCGCGACGTCGGCAGAATGCCTCTACGAGGCGTCGTTCGCCGAGCGCCACCTCGCCGGGCTCGCGGCGGACCGCGGAGACCTCACCGCGGCTCGCCGCGGCTTCGAACGCTCGCTCGCCTTGCGGCGCGCGGCTGGCGCTGCCCTCGTCATCGCTCCTGCCCTCACGGCACTCGCCGACGTCCTTGCCGAGCAGGGCCAGGACCTTCAGGCGCGGGCGCTCTACGAGGAGGCGATCGAGACCGCACAGCGCATCGGCTCGCCACGCTTCGAGAAGGCGGCGATGGTGGGGCTGAACCAGCTCACGAGCCGCGCACTTCCACCGCTCGTCACCGCGTCGTTCGCGGCCCTGTCGGTGAGCGACGTCGATCGCCTCGCCGCCTGGTACACACAGCTCCTCGGCTTCAGCGTGGAGATCGACCGGCGGCCGGCCTCGGGAGGGCCGAAGGCGATGCTGCTGTCGCGCGACGGCGCTCGGCTCGAGCTCCTCGAATTCCCCACCGCGAAGTCCCGCCAGGGCTGGGGGCTCGACGCTGAAGCCCACGAGCTTCACGGCATCCTGAAGATCGGCTTCGTCGTCGCGGACCTCGATGCGCTCTACGCCACGGCGCAGTCGCGGCAACTGACCCTCTTCTTCCCTCTCGTCACCCCGGAGGGGTCAAGCCTCCGCACCTTCGGCCTGCTCGACCCGGACGGGAACATCGTCCAGATCTTCGGCAAGTAATCCCCGCGCGGCGAGAAGCGCGCCCGGTGTGAATCGATCCGCCTCGCGGCCTCTCCCCTTGCCGCCTCACCTCAGCCCTGGTCCGGGATCTCCGGCTCGACGAGCTGGGCGAGCATGGAAAGCGACTCCTGCCAACCGAGGTAACAGGCTTCGGCGGGGATCATCTCGGGCACGCCTTCCTGGACGACGGTGAGCTCGGTGCCGCAGAAGACGGCGCGCAGGGTCACGGTGGTGAGCATCTCGCCGGGCAGCGCGGGGTCGTCGAAGGCGTCGGTGTAACGGAGGCGCTCGCCCTCGACGAGCTCGAGGTAGCGGCCCCCGAAGTGGTGGGAATGTCCGGTCGAGAAGTTGGTGAACGACATCCGGTAGGCGCCGCCGACCACCGCGTCGATGGCGTGCACCTTGCCGGTGAAGCCGTGCGGGGGCAGCCACTTCGCCATCGCGTCGGGGTCGAGGAAGGCGCGGTAGACGCGCGCCGGCGGGGCCTTGAGCACGCGGTGGAGGCGGATCGTCTGAGGCGGCATGGCGACTCCTTTCGTCGGGTCGTCGAGTCGGAGGCTCGGTGGATCGATGGCGGGCAGCGCGAGGCGAGCGGCGGGCGCGTCAGATCTCCCGCCGGGGCGCGGCGGTCGCCGGGTCGCCCGTGTTCGGCGTGCCGGCGCGTTCGATGAGCAGGAGGTGCGTCTCCTCCTCGGCGAACGGACAGTGCTCGACACCGCGCGGCACGACGAAGATCTCTCCGGGGCCGAGGCTCACCTCGCCGTCGCGCAGGCGCAGGGTGAGGCGCCCGGCGAGCACGAGGAAGAAGTCGTCGGTCTCTTCGTGGCGATGCCAGACGAACTCGCCCTGGACCTTGGCGACGAGCAGGTCGTGGCCGTTGAACTGCCCGACGACGCGCGGCTGCCAGTGTCCGGAGAACGTCGCGAGCTTCGCGGCGAGGTCGATCGCCTCCATGGTGCCTCCCTACTCCGCCGGCAGCGCGCCGAGCGAACGCAGCACGGCGCGGGCGATCGCCTCGCGCCGCGGGGCATCGTCGGCACCGTGCGGCATGTCGATGTTGAGCGCGAAGAAGACCGCGCCGGCGTTCGGGGCACCGCGCTCGACCCAGCCGACCCACCAGCCGTGCTGCGTCTCGAGGCGGGCGGCCCAGCCGGTCTTGGCGCGCAGGATCCAGTCGCGTCCGGCCTCGACGATCATCACGTCCTTGACCAGCCGCTGGTGCTCGACCTTGAACGGCAGCTCGTTGCGGTAGAGGCGACGCAGGAACTCGACCTGCTCGTGCGCCGAGATGCGCAGACCGCCGTCGAGCCAGAAGCGGTCGACGCCGCCGGAGACGTCGGCGTTGCCGTAGCCGAGCCGCTCGAGCGCCGCGCGCTCGCCGGCCTCGCCGATCGCCCGGGCGAAGCGCTGGTAGACCCAGACCGTCGAGTTGCGCATCGACGAGCGCAGGTCCTGGTCGCGGTTCCACGACTCGATCGGCTGCGGCGTACCGTCCCAGCGGAAAACCTCGAACTCGTCGCGCACCACCCCGGCGTCGAGCGCGATGAGGGCGTGCGGGATCTTGAAGGTCGATGCCGGCAGCAGGCGCCGGCGCGCTCGCTCCTCGTTGAAGACCAGCCGCGCGCCGGTGCGCTCGTCGAGGACGACGATCGTGCCGCGCCCACCGACCGGCGCGAAGAACGGCGCCCAGTCGGCGCGCTCCTGCCAGGCCGCCGACGCACTCGGCGAAGGCGGAGCGCTCGCCGGGCTCGCGGCCGGCGCAACGAGCGACAGCAGGCCGGCGGCGACGACGGAGTGGAGGACCGTTCGGACGGGCATGGCTTCACCTCGCGGGCGAAGGCGACGACCGCCCGAGCGGCGCCGCCCTCCCGAGGTCACGTTGCGCTAGGCGACGACGCGGAAGATCTCGCGCCGGCCGCCGTCGACGAGGTCCATGTAGCCGCGCATGATCTCCGCCACCGCCGGCACCTTGCCCCACGCCGCCATGTGGCGCTCGAACTCGGCGAGGTCGGCCACCTCGCTCTCCAGTACCACCGTCCAGTAGTCGGCAACCGCATCGACGAGAATGCGGCCGCTCCCCGGCTCTCCCGCCGCCTCGAGCGCCTCGAAAGCGGCGCGAAAGCGACGGGCGATCTCCTTGGCCTGACCGGGCTTGCAACGAAAGACATCGCGCACCACGTACATCGCTCCTCCTCGGAGACCGGGCGCGGCGCGCCGACTCCCGCGGCGCCGTGCCCGCTCTCTCGCGTCGTTTCGACTTGCGGACGGCGTCACGCTAGCGCGACCCGCACGCCTCGTCGAGGCGACGGCGTGATTCACGAAAGAGAGGGTCCGAGTGGCGCGGCGAGCCGCCGAAGGCGAGCACGCCCGGGCTGGGGCCGCCGACCGCACCCGAGCTGTCGCCGACGACATCTCCGGACCCCTCGTCGAGCGTGGAGAGCGCGGCCGTCGCACCGTCGGCGACGAACGGAGCGGCGGGACGAGCGAACGGCACCGTGTAGCGCTCGGCCGTCGAGAGCCGTACCTCGTCGATCCGCCCGGCGAACGACGGGAAGGTCGCCCCCGCATCGTGCTTCTCGGCGCCGAGCCCCAGGAAGGGATCGCTCTCCTCGCAGACGCCGGGAACGCCGACGGGGCACCAGGGCTCGCCCGGTGCCGAGGGCAGGTCGTCGTCGGCGTAGGAGAGGTCCCCATCGGGGCCGTCGCCCGAAGCCTGGAGGGCGCCGTCGACGAAGAGCCGGACGAAACCGTCGCTGCGCCTCCGGGTGACCGCGACGTGATGCCAGTGGCTGTCGAGCACCGTCGAGGTGCTGCAGAAGGTGCGCTTGTCGAACCCGTCGGCACCGGGGATACCGAAGACCAGCTTGCCGCCGGCGATCGAGAGACCGAACTTCGGGCGGGCGCTGAAGCGGTCCCGGTCGAGCACGACGTGGCCGACGATCCAGTTGTCGTTGTCGCCGCAGACGACGGCCGCGGCCGGGTTCTCGGCGGCGCGCCCGCGCAGCCAGATCTCGAGCGTGAAGTCGGTCGCGCCCACGTCGACAGGGGGTCCGGGCAGCGCGGTCGCCGGGTCGTCAACGAGGATCTTGACCCGGTCGATCTGCCCGACGCCGTTGCCCTCGAACGACAGCGAGCTGCCGGCCGTGGCGCCGAGCGGCAGCACGCCGAGCAGGGCGAGGCGAGGCGAGCAGGAGCTTCACCGTGTCCTCGCGTTCGTTCGTCCCACTCCGGGTCCGCGACATCGCATGGCCGGTCGTCGACTCGGGCTTCAGGGCAGATCGGGCCAGAGGCCGCCGGAGGCGCTCATCCAGTCGACGACGCGGTCCGCCGCGGCGGCCACGTCGGAGTCCGAGACGTCGAGCTCGAGCCGCGGCAGCCGTGATTCGCGGGCGAGGCGACGCAGCAGCTCCTGCTCGCGCACGAAGCGCGAGAGGTCGTCGTACTGCGACGGGTTGCCGGAGACCTTCAAGCGCTCCTCGCGCGCCGCCGCGAAGCTCGACTCGTCACGCGTGCAGACGACGAGATGGAAGCCGAGCGCGGCGAGCCGCTCGTCGAGCCATCCGAGGTCGGCGTCGCGTCCGGCCTGGATCTGGAAGGCGCGCGCCGAGAGGTGGAAGCGGTCGACGATCCACGAGTAGTACGGAAGCAGCTCGAAGAGACGGGCCCAGGTGGCGAACGTCTCCATCGCCCGCCCCTCCTCCTCCGGCGCGTAGTTGGTCAGCCCACGGCCCCAGGGGAACGGGGTGAAACCGCACCACTCGGCCGAGACGACCGGCGAGTGGTAGCGATAGCGCCGCGCCCCGACGAAGCGCGGGTGCTCGTTCAGGGTGAAGGCGATCTCGGTCTTGAGCGTGAGCCGCGTGCCTTCGAGGATCACCTTCGGACAGAGCTTGGTCGATTTCATCGTCGACCCCCTGCACTCGATCGTACCGCGCTCCGCCGAGACCGCTCCACTCCCCATCGCCGCGACGACGCCGCCCCCCACCGTCGTCCCGAGCGAGAGCGAGGGGCTGGGTGGGCGGGTGGCCCGCCGAACCTGGGGAGCTCCGGCCGACCTCGCTGCGGATCCCTCGCGACCGCGCCGAGGGACGGCAGGAGGCGCTCAGTGCACGCGCGCTTGCGGGTGGGTGTCCTCGTGCTCGTAGCCGTGGGTGAGGACGAAGAACCAGGCGACGATCCGCTCGTCTTCGGCCTCGGAGATCAGGTCGAAGACGAACTCCCCCTCGGCCTCGCCGGCGCTGGCTTCGACGTAGGCGACCGACTCGGGTTCGACGGCGAGCTCGCCGACGAGGTGCTTGCCACGGATCAAGTGCACGACGTAGCGGTCGATGGCCTCGCTCTCGAACTGCCAGTGCAGGTCGTCGTCGTCGAAGAGCACCGCTTCCGGCGTCCCCGCACGGACGATGCAGTTGGGGTGTCCGACGATCCAGTTCCAGAAGGCGTCGAAAGAGATGGTCTGCGGTTCCATGGCGATGCGATCCTCGGTGGGCGAGCGTATCGCACCCGCGCCGGAGCCGGCGCGACGCCGCACCCTGCGCACGCGTCGCGTCGCGATTCCCGGCGCATCGGACGAAAAGGCGACACCCGAACGGAGCGGCACCGCCACCCGGCAGGGTGGGGGTGGGCCGCCGGGCCGGGGCGTACCATCGAAACCGCATGAGCACCGAAGTCCCCCCTTCATCCCATCCCAGCGGCGACAAGCGGTTCAAACTGCTCGACGTCGCCATCAAACGTCACCAGTTCCGCCAGGACGCCTTGATCGAGCTGCTGCATGCGGCACAGGAGCTGTTCGGCTATCTCGACAACGACGTCCTCATCTATGTCGGTCGCGCCCTGAAGGTGCCGTTGGCCCGCGTCTTCGGCGTCGCGACCTTCTACAACTTCTTCCAGCTCAAGCCGCCGGGCGAGCACGCCTGCGTCGTCTGCCTGGGGACGGCCTGCTACGTCAAGGGCGCCGGGCAGATCCTCGCCGCCATCGAACGGTCGCACGGCATCAAGGCCGGCGAGACCACCGCCGACGGCAGGCTCTCGCTCGTCACCGCGCGCTGCATCGGCGCCTGCGGCCTCGCTCCCGCCGTGGTGTTCGACGGCGAGATGGCGGGCAAGATCGGCCCCGAGCAGGTGCTCGGCCGCTTGAGCTCCTGGACGGATCGTCATGAGCAGCGAAGCGCGTAAGGAGATCCAGGACAAGGAGCTCGCCGCCCAGGGGGCGCGGCGTTGCCGCGTCGGCCTCTGCGGCGCCGCGAGCTGCCTCTCTTCCGGCGCCCAGGCGGCCCGCGAGGCGCTGGTCAAGGAGCTCGACGTCCACAAGCTGGCGGGCGAGGTGCAGGTCTACTCCACCGGCTGCCTCGGCCTCTGCGACGCCGGACCGCTGATGCAGGTCGAGGAGGCGGGGACCCGCCACCTCTACCAGAAGGTGGACGCCGACGCGGCGAGACGCATCACCGCCGAGCATCTGGCACGCCACCGGCCGGTCACCGAGCAGCTCGTCGATGCCGACCCCTTCTTCGCCAAGCAGCAGCGCATCGTGCTCGCCGGCTCCGGCCGGCGCGACCCGGAACGCATCGAGAGCTGCGTCGCCGACGGTGCCTACGAGGCGTTGCAGAAGGCGGTCACCGAGATGACGCCGCTCGAGGTGATCCAGGAGGTCACGGCCTCGGGCCTGCGCGGGCGCGGCGGCGGCGGCTACCCGACCGGCCTGAAGTGGAGCACCGTCTTCAAGGCGAAAGGACAGCGCAAGTTCGTCATCTGCAACGCCGACGAGGGCGACCCCGGGGCGTTCATGGACCGCAGCGTGCTCGAGGGCGACCCGCATCGCGTGCTCGAAGGGATGGCGATCGCCGCCTTCGCCGTGGGCGCCGACCAGGGCTACATCTACGTGCGCGGCGAGTACCCGCTCGCCATCCAGCGGCTGCGCACGGCGATCAAGCAGGCCGAGCGCCTCGAGTTCCTCGGCGGCCGGGTCTTCGACACCGGCTTCTCCTTCCGCGTCGACCTGCGCATCGGCGCCGGGGCGTTCGTCTGCGGCGAGGAGACGGCGCTGATCGCCTCGATCGAGGGCGGTCGCGGCACGCCGCGCCCGCGCCCGCCGTACCCGGCGCAGTCGGGGCTCTGGGGTCAGCCGACGCTGATCAACAACGTCGAGACCTTCGCCTCGATCGCCGAGATCGTCCAGCGCGGCGGCGCCTGGTATGCCGGAATCGGCACGCCGAAGAGCAAGGGCACCAAGGTCTTCGCCCTCGCCGGGACGATCAACCGCACCGGCCTCATCGAAGTGCCGATGGGCATCACGCTGCGCGAGATCATCTTCGAGATCGGTGGCGGCATCCCGAACGGCAAGGCGTTCAAGGCGGCACAGACCGGCGGGCCGTCGGGCGGCTGCATCCCGGCCGAGTTCCTCGACCTGCCGGTCGACTACGAGTCGCTCGCCGGCGTCGGCTCGATCATGGGATCGGGCGGCCTCATCGTCATGGACGAGAGCTCGTGCATGGTCGAGGTCGCCAAGTACTTCATGGACTTCTGTCGCGAGGAGTCGTGCGGCAAGTGCATCCCCTGCCGCACCGGCACGGTGCAGATGCACGGCCTGCTCGACAAGATCACCCGCGGCGAGGCGGGACCGCACGACCTCGAGCTGCTCGAGCAGCTCTGCACCCTGGTCAAGGACACCAGCCTCTGCGGGCTCGGCGCCTCGGCGCCGAACCCGGTGCTGTCGACCTTGCGCTACTTCCGCGACGAGTACCTCGCCCACATCGTCGAGAAGCGCTGCCCGGCCGGGGTCTGCGCCATCGGGCGCTAGAAGGGAATCGACCGTGAGCGTCAAGACTCTCACTCTCAACGGCAAGCTGGTCAGCGCCGGCGAGGACCAGACGGTCCTCGACGTCTGTGACGAGAACGGCGTTCAGCTGCCGCGCCTCTGCCATCTCGAAGGGCTGACCGAGGTCGGCGCCTGCCGCCTCTGCCTCGTCGAGGTCGGCGGCTCGGGCAAGCTCCAGCCGGCCTGCATGACCCGCGTCGAGGAGGGGATGGTGGTGACCACCGACTCGCCCCGCCTCGTCGACTACCGCCGCATGCTCGTCGAGCTGATCTTCGCCGAGCGCAATCACGTCTGTTCGATCTGCGTCGTCAACGGCCACTGCGACCTGCAACAGCTCGGCTACCAGGTGGGAATGGACCACGTCCGCTTCCCCTACCAGTCGCCGGCCCTCGCCATCGACCCGTCGCACAGCCGCTTCGCCGTCGACCACAACCGCTGCATCCTCTGCACGCGCTGCGTGCGCGTCTGCGACGAGATCGAGGGCGCCCACACCTGGGACCTCGCCGGTCGCGGCCGCGACACCCACGTGATCACCGACCTCGCGGCCCCCTGGGGCGACTCGCAGACCTGCACCAGCTGCGGCAAGTGCATCCAGGTCTGCCCCACCGGCGCGCTCTTCGAGAAGGTCCGCCCGCACGCCGCGATGGTGAAGAACCGCGACTTCCTCGTCTACCTCAAGACCGCCCGGGAGAAGAGGCAATGGATCCGCTAACCCCCGGACGCCCGCGCGTCGCCACCGTCTGGCTCGGCGGCTGCTCCGGTTGCCACATGTCGCTGCTCGACCTCGACGAGCGGCTGATCGAGCTCGCCGACAAGATGGAGCTCGTCTACGGCCCGCTCCTCGACGTCAAGCAGTTCCCCGACTCGGTCGACGCCACGCTCGTCGAGGGCGCGATCGCCAATGAAGAGCACCTGCACCAGATCCAGTTGATCCGCCAGCGCACGAAGGTGCTGGTGGCGTTCGGCGACTGCGCCGTCACCGGCAACGTCACGGCGATGCGCAACCCGCTCGGCAAAGCCGACGTCGCCCTGGTGCGCGCCTACCTCGAGAACGCCGACATGAATCCGCGCCGGCCGGCCGAGCCGGGGATCGTCCCTCGCCTGCTCGACCGCGTCGTGCCGCTGCACGAGATCGTCCCGGTCGACGCCCACCTGCCGGGCTGTCCGCCGTCGGCCGACCTCATCTACTTCGTGATCTCCGAGCTGCTGGCCGGGCGGACTCCTGACCTCGCCGGGCAGCTCAAGTACGGATGACCCCATGGCCCAACGCATCGTCATCGACCCCGTCACGCGCGTCGAGGGCCACGCCAAGATCTCGTTGCTGCTCGACGACCAGAACGAGGTCGCGCAGGCCCTCTTCCACGTCACCGAGTTCCGCGGCTTCGAGAAGTTCTGCGAAGGCCGCTCCTTCCGCGAGATGCCGGGCATCACCTCGCGCATCTGCGGCATCTGCCCGGTCTCGCACATGCTCTCCTCGGCCAAGGCCGGCGACGAGCTGCTGGCCGTCGAGATCCCCGAGGCGGCGGTGCGCCTGCGCCGCCTGCTCAACTACGGCCAGATCATCCAGTCGCACGCCCTCTCCTTCTTCCACCTCTCCGGGCCCGACCTGCTGCTCGGCTTCGACGCCCCGCCGGCCGAGCGCAACCTCTTCGGCCTGATCGCGGCGCGCCCCGAGATCGCCCGCCAGGGGATCCGCCTGCGCCAGTACGGGCAGGAGATCGTCGCGGCGCTCTGCGGCCAGCGCATCCACTCGAGCTGGGTGGTGCCGGGCGGCGTCGACTCCCCGCTCGACGCACGTCGGCGCGAGGCGATGCTCGCCGGCTGGGACGAGGCGATGGCCACCGTCCGCTCGACGCTCGGCTGGTTCAAGCGCGAGCTCGACCGCCATCACGACGAAGCGCGCCTGTTCGGCAACTTCCCGTCGCTCTTCCTCGGCCTGGTGACGCCGGACGGCGGGCTCGAGCACTACGACGGCAAGCTGCGCGTCGTCGACGCCACCGGCGCCGTCGTCGTCGACCAGCACCCGACCGTGCGCTACCAGGAGATCCTCGGCGAAGCGGTCGAGCCCTGGTCGTACCTGAAGTTCCCCTACTTCAAGCCGCACGGCTACCCGGGCGGCATGTACCGCGTCGGCCCGCTCGCTCGCCTGAACGTCGCCTCGCACTGCGGCACGCCGGAGGCCGATCGCGAGCTCGCCGAGTTCCGCCAGCTCGGCCGGGGCGCCGTCCTCTCGTCGTTCCACTACCACTACGCGCGCCTGATCGAGATCCTCTTCTGCCTCGAACGGGTCGCCGAGCTGCTCGCCCATCCGGAGATCCTCGCGCAGGACGTCGTCGCCCACGCCCGGCGCAACCGCTACGAGGGGATCGGCGTCAGCGAGGCCCCGCGCGGCACCCTCTTCCACCACTACAAGGTCAAGCAGGGCGGCCTGGTGACGTGGACCAACCTGCTCATCGCGACGGGGCAGAACAACCTGGCGATGAACCAGGCGGTGCTGCAGATCGCCCGCCACTACGTGCGCGGCACGGAGATCCCGGAGGGGATGTTCAACCGCGTCGAGGCGGGGATCCGCGCCTTCGACCCCTGCCTCTCCTGCTCCACCCATGCCGTCGGCCGACTGCCGCTGCGCATCGAGCTGCGCGGTCCCGACGGCACCCTGCTCGCGGAGCGCTCGCGGTGAAGCTGGCGGTCGTCGCGATCGGCAATCCGGTGCGGGAAGACGACGCCGTCGCCTGGCGGATCGCCGAAGCGCTGGCGCAGGAGGACCCCGAGCTCGCGGTGATCCGCGCTCCCGGGCTCTTCCCCGATCTCGTCGCCGAGCTCGAGGGGCTCGGCGGCGTGATCTTCGTCGACGCGCGCGACGGCGGCGAGCCCGGCACGGTCACCGTCGAGCGCCTCGCGCCGGCGGCCGAGGCCGGTGGGCTGTCGCACGCGATGAGCCCGCCGTCGTTGCTCGCCCTGGCCGAGCGGTTGCACGGGCGCGCCCCGCGCGCCGCGCTGGTGGCCGTCTCCGGTGCACGCTTCGACTTCGGCGAAGAGCTCTCCGAGCCGGTCGCCGACGCCGTCCCCACGGCCGTGCGCTGCATCCTCCGGCTCGCCGACGACTGGATCGCCGAGTCGGCCTGAGCCTCGGGGTCCGGACGTCAGGGCCTGGCCGTCCGGGCCGGACGGAGCGCCCTCGCCAGGTTGCCGCGCCGGCCGATACGCACCGCGGCGAGGCCGAGCCAGGCCGCCAGGGCCCGCAGCTCGGCGGCCAGGGGGCCGGCGATCTCGTCGGGGTCCGTCTCCGCCTCGGCCCACGCCCCGAGCACCGCGAGCCGTCCCGCCTCGCGCTCCGCCTTCAGGTCGACCCGGGCGACCAGCCGCTCGCCGAGCAGGAAGGGCAGCACGTAGGCACCCCAGCGGCGCTCGGACGCCGGGACGAAGATCTCGAAGCGATAGTCGAAGTCGAAGAGGCGTAGCGCCCGCGCCCGGCAGGCGACGAGCGGATCGAACGGCGAGAGCAGCGCGGCCAGGCGACCCGGATGCGCGGCGGCGCCGGGGTGGAGGTAGGCGATCTCCCGCCAGCCGGCGACGCGGACGGGGCGCAGGCCGCCCTGCGCGACGAGCTCGGCGAGCCGCGGCCTCGTCTCGCCGACGCTCAGGCGCAGGGCATCGGCAAGATCGCCGGCGGTGGCCACCCCGAGTGCGCGCGCCGCTCGACGCAGCAGCTCGCGCTGCGCCTCCTCCACGGCGATCCCACGTGCGCGATGCTCCCTCGGAACGAGACGCTCGGCGAGGTCGTAGAGGCGCGCGAAGCCCTGTCCCCGGCCGGCGATCGCCAACTCGCCGCGCCCGAAGAGCGCCTCGAGCACGGCGCGCGGCACGCTGCCGAACCACGCATGGTCGAGTCGCCGCGGCGTGCCCGCCGGCGACGGCAGCGCGCTCGCCGCGAGCGGTCCGCGCTCGCGCACCGCGGCGCGCACGAGCTCGACGTAGTCGGGCCGCTCCTCGAGAAAACGGGCGAAGCCCGCGGGTCGCGGCTCGTGCCCGGCCCGCCGGTGCGCGAGCAGCGGCCAGGCATCCATCGGCACCAGCGAAGCCTCGCGCGCCCACTGCTCGGTGAGCCCTCCCCCCGCGGCACCGAGGGCGTCGAGCAGGCCCCGGTCGTAGTCTCCGAGCCGCGACCACGGCACGAGGTAGTGCGACGGCACGACGACGTTGACGAAGTCGAGTTGCAGCAGGGCCAGACGCTCGACGAGGGCGAGCAGGCGGCTCGCGTCGACCGGTCCGCTCGGTCGCGGCCCGGTGAGTCCCTGCGCCGCGAGGGCGATCCGCCGCGCTTCGGCGAGCGAAAGCTCCGTGAGGTCGTCGGTAAGCCGCTCAGCCATGACCGCCGAGACGATCGGGTTCGATGCTGCCGCTTTCGCTCGGCGGCGCCAAGTCAGGTGATTCCGGCGTCGCGATCGCCGTCCGTTCCCGCGCTCGGGAGGCGGAACGGCTCGCGCCCCTCGGCGGTCTTTCGAGGAGGGAGATGCTCGCGCGGGAAGGGCGGCTCGAGGAGCGAGAAGTCGACGAGCGGGCGCGCCCGGCCGGCCGCCGCGATGCGCCGCTGCGCGAGGACGTCCTCCGGCGTCGCGACGACGCCGAACAGGAGAAACGGCTCAGAGCTCCGCGGCGAGCTCACGGAACCTCTCCTCGAGATGGTGCTGAACAAAGCAGCGCCGCACCTGCTCCCGGTCCACCCCCGGAAGCCGCAGCAGGAAACGGATGTCGGCCATCTCCTGGAAGGCGCGCTCCGGATCGCTTGGCATCGCCGCCACCTTCATCGCCGCCAGGTGCTCCGGCGAGGGCACGCGCACGCGCCACCCGCCGGGACCGTCGAGCTCCCGGGTCGCGTCGAAGAGCTGCCGCGCGGTCGCCGCATCGAGGTAGAGGAAGTCGACCCTGCCGAGCGACGACTCCGAGTGTTCAGGGTCGCGATCCGTTTCAGGAAACCGCCGAAGTCCATCGCTCCTCCATTCCCCATCCTAGCGCCACCCTGGGAATGCGTGCCCGCAGCCGCAGCCTCGTGCGCCGCCAGGGGTCGAACGGCTACACTTCCCGCATGGCAGACCGCCCCGAATCCGTCGCCACCGGCGACCGTCCCACCGAGGCGCCCGTCGATGTCGCCGCCACCTTCGCGCGCCTGCGCGAGGCCGTGCGACAGCGGGCCGCCGAAGCGGCAACGCTCGAGCCGGGCTCGGAGGCGGCGCAGAGCCGGCTGCTTGCCCTGCGCGAGCTCGACACGGTGCGTGAGCCGGTGCCCGTGTCGCCGCGGCGGGGGCTCGGACGACTCGTCGTCTTCTCGCGCAAGGCCGCCTTCCACCTGTTCCTGAAGTGGCTGGTGCGGCCGTTGCTCGCGCAGCAGAACCAGTTCAACCAGACGGCGGCCCAGTTGATCGAGGAGCTGTTGCGCTCCGAGGAGCGCCTGCGCGGGGAGCTGCGGCGGCAGGCGGCGCTGCTCGAGCGGGCCGGGATCGCCAGCGAGTCGCCCGCGGCGCGGCCACCGGCCCACCCGGCGCCCGGACCGGGGAGCGACGCTTGAGTCAGCGCGTCCTCATCTGCGGCGCCCAGTTGCCGTTCGAGGTCGGCGGCGCCGAGCTGCTCGCCGAGTCGCTGCGCGACGAGATCGCCAAACGCGGCCACGAGGTCGACCTGGTGCGCCTGCCGCTCGCCTGGCCGACGACCCGCGAAGGGCTCCTCCAGTCCTGTCTCGCCTGGCGCCTCGTCGACCTCACCGCCCCCGGCGGGCGACCGGTCGACCGCGTCATCGCGACGAAGTTCCCCTCCTATCTCGTGCGGCACCCGCGGAAGGTCGTCTGGCTCGTCCATCAACTGCGGCAGGTCTACGATCTGCTCGGCGGCGACCACAGCGACTACCGGCCGGAGCGCGACGCGGAGGACGCCGCGCTCGTGGCGGCGATCCGCGAGATCGACCGGCGGACGCTCGGCGAGGCCCGAGCGATCTACACGATCTCCGGCAACACACGCGACCGCCTGCAACGCTTCAACGACCTGCCGGCCAAGGCGCTCTACCCGCCGCCGGCGCTCGACACGCGGCTGCGCGCCGGCGCCTACGGCGACACGGTCTTCACCGTCGGCCGACTCGACGCGCTGAAGCGCTTCGACCTGCTCATCCGGGCGCTGGCGCGAACGAAGGAGCCGGTGCGCTGCGTCATCGGCGGGCGCGGACCGCAGCGCGACGCCCTCGCCGCGCTCGCCGCGCGGCTCGGCGTCGCCGACCGCGTCGAGCTCCCCGGCTGGCTCGCCGACGAGCGGATGATCGAGCTCTACGCCGGCGCCCTCGCCGTCTTCTACGCTCCGCTCGACGAGGACTACGGCCTGGTCACCGTCGAGGCCTTCCGCGCCCGGCGGCCGGTCGTCACCTGTGCCGATTCCGGCGGCGTGCTCGAGTTCGTGCGCGACGGCGAGAACGGCTACGTCTGCGCCCCTCCGAGCTCGAGCGGCGCGATCGACGACCTCGCCGAGCGGCTCGACCGGCTCTACCGCGACCGCGCCCTCGCCGAGCGGCTCGGCGCGGCGGGTGCCGAGACGGTGCGCGACATCTCCTGGGACCGCGTGGTCGCGGCGCTGCTCGACGACGCGTGAGAGTCGCGGTCTACAGCCCGCTGCCGCCGCAGCGCTCGGGCATCGCCGACTACACCGCCGAGCTGATGCCGGCGCTCGCCGAGCATCACGAGCTCGAGTTCGTCGTCGAGCCCGGGTGGACGCCCGCCGCCGAGCTCGACCGCTGGCGGCGACGCGCCGCCGCCGAGCTCCCGGCCGCACTCTCCCGGGGCGAGGTCGACCTGGCGCTCTACCACCTCGGCAACAACGCCGAGTTCCACACCGGCATCTGGCGGACTGCCCTCGCCGCACCGGGAGTCGTCGTGCTCCACGACTTCGTGCTGCACCATCTGGTGCGCGGCATGGCGCAGGACGCCGGCGACCCGCAGCTGCTCGACCGCGAGCTCCTCCGCGCCTACGGCCCGGCAGGCGGACGTGCCGCGCGGCGGGCCCGAGAGACCGGCGCCGCGCTCGACCCCTTCCGCTGGCCGCTCTTCGAGCGTGTCGTCGATCGCAGCCTGGCCGTGCTCGTCCACAGCCGCTTCGCTCGCGACCGCGTCTTGCGCAGTCGCCCGCACGCGCGGATCGCCGTGGTGCCCCATCACCTGAGTCTCCCCGCGGCGGCCGCGATGTCGCGCGCCGAGGCGCGGCAGGCGCTCGGACTCGAGCTCGACGTGCCGCTCGTCGGCGCCTTCGGCCTGATGACGCCGGTCAAGCGACCGCATGTCCTCCTGCAGGCCCTGCGCGCGGTGCGCGAGCGGCTGCCCGCGGCGCGGCTGCTGGTCGTCGGCGAGGTCTCGCCGCACTTCCACGGCGCCGCCGAGCTCTTCGCCGAACCCGGTGTCATCGTCGCCGGCCGCCAGGAGCTCGACCGCTTCCTCCTCCACATGCGAGCGGTCGACGTCGCGGTGAACCTGCGATTCCCGGTCGCCGGCGAGACCTCGGGGACGCTCGTCCGGCTGCTCGGCATGGGACAGCCGGTCGTCGTCACCGAGGCCGGGTCGTTCGCCGAGATCCCCGACGACTGCTGCGCCAAGGTCCCGCTCGACATCACCGAAGCGGAGACGCTCGCCGCGGTGCTCCTCGCTCTGCTCACCGACGAGCCGCTCCGGCGCACGATGGGCGACAACGCCCGGCGCTGGTGCGGCGGGCGCCATGCCCTGGCCGCCTCGGCGCGCGGCTATGCCGAGCTGCTCGCGGTGGTGGCGCGCGACCCGCGCCCTCCCGCGCCGGAGCTCGCAACGGCCGCGCTTCCCGGAGTCACCCCGACCGACCTCTGGGGACGCGTCCTCGGCCGCGCCGGACGCGAGCTCGCCGACCTCGGAGTCGACGACGCCGACGACGCCACGCTCCTCGCCGTCTCCCGGGCGGCGGCCGAGCTGGGCGAGCGCACCTGACCCGCGGCGCGACGATCCTCTCGATGCGTGTCGCCCTCGACAGCCCGCTGCCGCCGCAACCGTCGGGGATCGCCGACTACGCCGCCGAGCTGCTGCCTTGGCTTGCCCGGCACGTCGACGTCGAGCTCGTCGTCGAGCGAGGGTTCCGGCCGGCGGCCGAGCTCGCCGCCTGGCCGCGTCGCCGCGCGCCCGACCTCGCCGCGGCGGTCGCCCGGGGCGACGTCGACCTACCGCTCTACCAGCTCGGCGACAACAGCCGCTTCCACGCCGGAATCTGGCGCCGCGCCCTCGCCCTTCCCGGCGTCGTCGTGCTCCACGAGCTCGCGCTGCACCACCTGGTGCGCGATTCGACGCTCCATCGCGGCAACGCCGCGGCCTACGTCGCCGAGGTCGCCTACGCCGGCGGCGCCGCAGGGGAAGAGGCGGCGCGCCAGGCGGTCGCCTCGGGCGTGCCGCTCGACCCGTACCGCTGGCCGCTCTTCGAGCGCCTCGTCGACCGCAGCCTCGGCGTGATCGTGCACAGCGACTTCGCGCGCGCGGAGCTGCTGCGCCGACGGCCAGGTGCACGCGTCGCCACCGTGCATCTCCACCTGAGCCTGCCGTCCGGGCTCCCCGACCGCGGCGAGGCACGCCGCCGGCTCGCCCTCGCTCCCGACGTTCCGCTCGTCGCCGCGTTCGGGGTGATCTCCACGGCGAAGCGGCCGTTCGCCCTGCTGCGCGCCTTCCGGCAATGGCGCCGGCGGCGCCCCGAAGCGCGGTTGATCTTCGTCGGCGAGCCGTCCGGTGAGCTCGCCGGCGCCGAGTGGCCGCCTGCCGCGCTCGCCGAGGGCGTCGAAGTCACCGGCAGGCTCGACTTCGAGCGCTTCCTGCTCTTCATGCAGGCGTGCGACGTGGCGGTCAACCTGCGTCATCCGAGCGGCGGCGAGACCTCGGCCACGCTCGTCCGCCTCCTCGGCCTCGGCAAACCGGTCGTCGTCACCGACGGTGGGCCGTTCGCCGAGATCCCCGACGCCTGCTGCGTCAAGGTGGCCGCCGACAGCTTCGAGGAGCCGATGCTCACCGCCAGCCTCGAGGCGCTCCTCGGCGACGAAACGCTACGGCGTGCGATCGGCGAGAACGCGCGCACCTGGTGCGCGACCGAGCACTCGATCGAGCGCTCGGCGGCCGGCTACGCCGAGATGCTGGCGCTCGCCCGCGGCTAGCCGCGCGTTTCTCCCCCACCCGCCCCGCGGATCCCGGCGAGCTCCTTGGACTAGCGCGGCTCGTGATCGCGCATCTCGAGCAGACGCCGAAGGCCGTCGCGGAGGGCCGGGTCGAGCTGCCGCGCGCGGTGGCGCAGACGTGCGCGGAGCAAGAGGTTCTCCCACCACGAACGGTGCAGCCGATAGAAGAGCAGCTGGCTCCGGCGGTACTCGAGGTCCTCGGTGAGCCCGGTGCGCGAGCCGCCCTTGACGTGCACCGCCACCGCCTCGTCGACGCTCGAGAGTCTCCAACCGGCGCGGCGCAAGCGCACACAGAGGTCGACGTCCTCGAAGTAGAGGAAGAACCGTTCGTCGAAGCCCCGCACCGCGTCGAACGCCTCGCGCCGCACCAGCGCGCAGGCGGCGGTATGCCAGCCACCCGGCCAGCGCAGGCGATGGACCCAGTCGCTGCCCTCGAAGCGATTCCGCAGCTTCTGCGCCGCCTCGCCGAAGACACCGGTCGCGGGGACCCAGTGGAACTGCGGCCGGCCGTCGGCATAGGTCAGGCGCGGGCCGACGAGCCCCCGTCGCGGGTCGGCGGAGAGCGCGGCGGAGAGCCGGGAGAGCGTTCCGGGCAGCGGCCAGGCATCCGAGTTGAGCAGCAACAGACGATCGCCGCGCGCCACCGCCGCGGCCCGGTTGTTGGCCGCGCCGAAACCGAGGTTGGCGCCGAAATCGAGCGCCCGCACGGCGGGAAAATCGCTTGCCACCATCGCGAGCGTCCCGTCGCGCGAGCCGTTGTCGGCGACGATCACCTCGTCGGGCGGGTCGGGCAGCGCGGCGAGACGACCGAGGGTCTCGCGCAACTGGTCGCGCGTATTGAAGCTGACGATCAGCGCCGAGATCACGCCGGCAGCTCCTCGGCGAGCGTGGCAAGCAGCCGCGCGGCGCTGGCGCGCCAGGAGAGGGTCGCGACGCGTGCCTGCCCCTCCGTCACGACGGCATCGCGCCGGCGATCGGCGAGCGCCGTCTTCACCATGGCGCAGAAGCCCTCGAGCTCGAACGGGGCCCGGTAGGGATCGCCGGGCCAGAGGTCGTCGAGCGCCTGCCCCGGCGTGGTCACCGCCGGCGTTCCGGCGGCGAGCGACTCGAGGGGCGGCAGTCCGAACCCCTCGTACGCCGAGGGGTAGAGCGTCAGCTCGGCCTCGCGGTAGAGCGCTGGCAGCAGCGCATCGGGGACGAACGGAAGCCGCACGACGGCGTCGGCGACACCGCTCGCCGCCAGCTCCTCGGCGAACACGCCGTGGCCGGGCATCCGGTCCGCGCCGGCGACCACCAGGGTCAGCTCGGGATGACGCGCGCGCTCCCGCCCCAGCGCCGCGAGCGCCCAGCCGATCGGGCGGCGTGGCAGCAGGGTGCCGACCCAGAGCAGATAGGGCGGTCGGACCCCGAGCCCGGCGAGCGCCAGCGCCTCCCCCTCAGGATCGGCAGGCCGCGCCGCGAAGCGCGGCGCCACGGCGGCAGAGAGCAGCGTGATCCGTCGCCTGGCCAGGCCGTAGAGCCGCATCAGCTCGTCGCCGCCGAAGCGGCTGCTGGCGAAGACGCGCGCCGCACGCCGCGCCCCCCAGCGCGCCAGCAGACGTCGACGCCAGCGCTCGCGCGGAGCGAACTCCTCCGGACGCCGTTCGAACGAGAGGTCGTGCAAGGTGAGGAAACCCGGAAGGTCGGAGAGCAGCGGCAGGCTGTAGCCCGGCGAGAAGACCGCCCCGGCCCCGTGCGCTCGCAGCAGCGTCGGCAGCCGGAGCTGCTCCCAGGCGATCGGCCGCCAGCTCGGCCGGCGATCGAAGATCGGCTCGAAGAGGAGTCGCCCACGTCGATCGCGCGCCGCGAAGAGCGGATGCTCGAACGGCTCGCCCTTGAAGAAGAGCTGGAACGACCAGCGCTCGAGGTCGGTTCGCGCCGGCTCCTCCGCCTCCGCCAGCTCCGCCAGCCCCGACAGCAGTCCTTCGAGGAAGCGCCCCACCCCGGAGGGCCGCCCCTCCATCTCGTACGCCACCACCCCGACCCGCACGACCCGCGATGCCATCGCTGCCAAGGCTAGCCTCTCGGCCGGTGAAGCGCCAAGGGCGGGCGGCGAAGGTCGTCGCCGGCAGGCGGCGCCGCATCCTCGGCGTTGCCGCGAAACTCCCCCGGGATGCAGCTCCGAGGGACGGCACCGGGAGGACCCATCGAGCTCCGACGCGCATTCGACCTGGACCACCGGAGAGGAGCGGCACGGTCCGCTCGCGAGAGGCGATATCATCACGGGCCGGCCGCTCCCCGACGGGGTGGCCGGCGCGAACCGTGGACAACATCCGCAACTTCTGCATCATCGCCCACATCGACCACGGCAAGTCGACGCTCGCCGACCGGCTCATCGAGAGTTGCGGCGCGGTCGACCGCCGCGAGCTGCGCGAGCAGGTGCTCGACACGATGGACCTCGAGCGCGAGCGCGGGATCACCATCAAGTCGAACACCATCTCGCTCCCCTACACCGCCCGCGACGGCCGGCAATACGAGCTCAACCTGATCGACACTCCCGGCCACGTCGACTTCTCCCACGAGGTGCGCCGCTCGCTGATGGCCTGCGAAGGGGCGCTGCTGGTCGTCGACGCGTCCCAGGGAGTCGAAGCGCAGACGGTAGCCAACCTCTACCTCGCCACCGAGCACGAGCTCGAGATCGTGCCGGTGATCAACAAGATCGACCTCCCTTCGGCCGACGTCGAGCGGGCGATGGAGGAGATCGACCGCGACCTCGGACTCGACCCGTTCGAGTCGGTCTCGGTCTCGGCCAAGCACGGCACCGGCATCCCCGACCTGCTCGAGGCGATCGTCGCCAAGCTCCCGCCGCCGTCCGGCGACCCGGACGCCCCCCTCGCCGCGCTCCTCTTCGACGCCCAGTACGACGCCTACCGCGGTGCCGTGCTGGTGGTGCGCGTGATGGAGGGGACGATTCGCGCCGGCATGCAGCTCCGCCTGATGCACTCGCAGGTCGAGCACAAGGTCGAGGAGGTCGGACGGCTGCGCCTGAAGCGCATCCCCTCACCCGAGCTCAGGGCCGGCGAGGTCGGCTACGTCATCTCCGGGTTGAAGAGCCTCTCGGGACTGGCGATCGGCGACACGCTGACCGACGCCGCGCGCCCCGCTGCCGAGCCGGTGCCGGGTTACCGCGAGGCCAAGCCGGTCGTCTTCTCGTCGATCTACCCGATGGCGACCGACGACTACGAAGAGCTCGCCAAGTCGATCGAGAAGCTCAAGCTCAACGACGCGTCGCTGATCTACCAGAAAGACTCGTCCGCCGCCCTCGGCTTCGGCTTCCGCTGCGGTTTCCTCGGCCTGCTCCACCTCGACATCGTCCAGGAGCGGCTCGAGCGCGAGTACGACCTCTCGCTCATCCTCACCGCCCCGTCGGTGCGCTATCGCGTCATCCTCACCGACGGCCGCGAGGTCGAGGTCGACAACCCCAGCTACTACCCCGACCCGGGCTCGATCAAGCAGGCCTTCGAGCCGTTCATCAAGGGCTCGATCCTCATCCCCGAGCGCTACGTCGGCGCGGTGATGGAGCTCTGCCGCGAGCGGCGCGGCGTCAACAGCACCTTCCACTACCTCGCCGCCGGCCGCGTCGAGCTGACCAGCGAGCTGCCGCTCGCCGAGGTGCTCTTCGACTTCTACGATCGGCTGAAGTCGATCACCCAGGGCTACGGCTCGTTCGACTACGAGCTGCTCGACGAGCGCGAGGCCGACCTGGTCAAGGTCGACATCCTGGTCAACGCCGAGAAGGTCGATGCGCTCTCGCAGCTCGTGCATCGCGAGTTCGCCCGGCCGCGCGCCGTCCGCTACTGCGAGCGGCTCGCCAAGACGATCCCGCGCCAGCAGTTCAAGATCGCCATCCAGGGCGCCATCGGCGGCCAGATCATCGCGCGGACGACGATCAACGCCTACCGCAAGGACGTCACCGCCAAGTGCTACGGCGGCGACATCTCGCGCAAGCGCAAGCTCCTCGAGAAGCAGAAGGAAGGCAAGAAGAAGATGAAGCTGGTCGGCGCGGTGGAGATCCCGCAGCAGGCGTTCGTCGCGGTGCTCCGCACCGACGAGGAGGAGGAGTAGCCATCTCCTCGCCGGGGCTCTACCTCCACCTCCCCTTCTGCGCCCGGATCTGCCCCTACTGCGATTTCGCCGTCCTCCCCGGCCGCGGCGCCATCGTCCGCGCGCACGTCGACCGCCTGCTCGACGAGATGGCGCTGGCGCGCGACGAGGGCTCATTCCGTGACGCCGCGTTCGACACGATCTACTTCGGCGGCGGCACCCCGTCGCTCGTCGAGCCCGACGACCTCGGCCGCCTGATCGCCGCCGCACGCGACCTTCTCGGCGCACTCCCCGACGCCTGGATCACTCTCGAAGCGAACCCCGAGCACGTCACCGCCGCGAGCTGCGACGCCTGGAGACGGCTCGGCGTGCAGGCCCTGTCGCTCGGCGTCCAGTCGTTCGACGACGCCGAGCTCCGCTTCCTCGGTCGCGAGCACACCGCCGAGCAGGCCCGCGAGTCCGTTCGCCTCGCCCGCGCCGCCGGCTTCCCTTGGGTCTCCCTCGACCTGATCTACGGCCTCCCTGACCAGACCAGAGCCTCCTGGCAGCGCAACCTCGAGACCGCCGTCGCCCTAGCGCCGCACCACCTCTCCTGCTACCAGCTCACCGTTCACGACGGCACACCCTTCGGCTTCCGAGCCGGACGCCACGAGCTCATCGAGCTCGCCGAGCCCCGGAAAGCCTCTCTCTTCTTCCTTACCCAGACGTCTTTGCCTTGTCTTGGTTTCGGAGCCTACGAAGTCTCGAATTTCGCCTGCGGCCTCGAGCACCGCTCCCGCCACAACCCGAAATACTGGAATCACACGCCGTACCTCGGGCTCGGCCTCGGCGCCCACTCGTTCGCATGGAGCGAGCGGGGCGCGCGGCGCTGGTGGAACGAGCGGAAGATCAAGCACTGGACGGCGAAGGTCGAACGCGGCGAGCGGCCGCTCGCCGGAGAAGAGACGCTCGATCTGCCGGCGCTGCGGCTGGAAGCGCTGCTCCTCGGCCTGCGCACCGTCGACGGCATCGACCTCGCCCACTTCCGCAGTCGCTACCGCTTCGATCTCGCGGCCGCCAACCCGGCACTCCTCGCCGAGCTCGAGCGGCAGGAGTTGCTGCGCCGCGAAGGCGAGCGGCTCCGTCCGACGCTCGCCGGTCTCGCCGTCGCCGACGGCCTGGCGGGCCGCTTCCGCGTCGCCGGCTGACCGACCTCCGATCGTCGCCGGCTAGAGCGCCCCTTCGGGCTCCTGCGCGCAGCCGTCGCCACAGCGCTCGATCTGCACGGTGACGTGCTCGATGCCGAAGCGGTCGTGAAGGTCGCGGGCGAGGCCGCGATGGAAGTCGTCGTCGCACGGCGCGTCGGGCATGACGAGATGCGCGGTGAGCGCGGCCTCGGTGGTCGAAAGACCCCAGACGTGCAGGTCGTGCACCGTGTCGACGCCGGGGAGCGACTCGAGATGCCCGCGGACCGCCTCGACGTCGATGCCCCGCGGCACCGCGTCCATCGCGAGATCGAGCGACTCGCGCAGCAGGCTCCAGGTGCCCGCGAGGATCACCACCGCCACCGCCAGGCTCACCGCCGGGTCGATCCAGGTCGCTCCGGTACGCGCGATCGCCAGCCCGGCGAGCACCACCCCGAGCGACACGGCGGCGTCGGCGGCCAGGTGCAGGAAGGCGCTGCGCACGTTCAGGTCGCGCTCCCGGCCGCGGGCAAAGAGCAGCGCCGAGGTGGCGTTGATCAGAATGCCGATCCCGGCCACCGTCATCACCACGCCCCCCGCCACCGGTGCCGGCTGGCGGAAGCGGGCCACCGCCTCCCAGGCGATGGCGCCGACCGCGATCAAGAGGAGCAGCGCGTTGAACAGCGCCGCCAGGATCGAGCTGCGGCGCAAGCCGTAGGTGCGTCGGCCGCCCGGCGCGGCGCGCGAGGCCAGCCACGCACCCCACGACAGCAGCAGTCCGAGGACGTCGCCGAGATTGTGTCCGGCGTCGGCGAGCAGGGCGAGCGACTGCGCGCGCAGACCCCAGACCACCTCGACGGCGACGAAGGCGAGGTTCAACCCGACCCCCAGCGCGAAGCGCCGTCCGAGGCGGAGGTCCGGTCGGTGGTCGTGATCGTGGGAGTGGCTCACCGTTCGTCCTGTCTCGTCGCCGTGGGCCGGCGCGGCATGCGACGGACCCGGTCGGCCGATTCTGCCATCCCGAACGGTTGCTGCGGCGCCGCTGGCCGTCCGCTCCGCCCGGCGCCGTGCGGGACGGCGACAACGGCCGGTCGACCGACCCGCGCCGCCGACCTCGCGCTAGACTCCCCCGCGCACGACGCCACCCCGCTTCTCGACCCGAGGTCTTCCGCATGTCCGATCCACGCCATCACCAGTTCGCCTCGACGCTGGTCAACTACTCCTGCGCCCTGCAGCCCGGCGAGAAGGTGCTGATCGAGGCGGTCGACGTCCCGCCCGCCATCACCACGGCCCTGGTGCGCGCGGCGGCCGCCGCCGGTGCGGCGCCGCTCGTCCTGCTCAAGAGCCTGCCGGTCACCCGCGAGCTGCTGCTCGCCGCGACCCCCGAACAGCTCGACCTGATCGTCGAAGGCGAAGCCGCGGTGATGCGCGGCGTCGACGCCTACATCGGCCTGCGCGGCGGCGACAACGTCTCCGAGCTCTCCGACGTGCCGCCGGAGAAGATGGAGCTCTACGAGTCCAAGGTGTGGAAATCAGTGCACCAGGAGATCCGCGTCCCGAAGACGCGCTGGGTCGTCACGCGCTGGCCCTCCGCTTCGATGGCGCAGCTCGCGCGGCAGTCGACGGAGGCGTTCGCGGAGTTCTTCTTCCGCGTCTGCACGATGGACTACGCCGCGCTCTCGCGCGCCATGCGTCCGCTCCAGGCGCTCATGGAGCGAACGGACCGGGTGCGGCTCGTCGCTCCGGGCACCGATCTCTCCTTCAGCATCCGCGGCATCCCGGCGATCCTCTGCGACGGGCACCGCAACATCCCGGACGGCGAGGTCTACACCGCCCCGGTGCGCGACAGCGTCGACGGCGAGATCACCTACAACGCCCCCTCGGTCTACCGCGGGGTGACGCACGAGAACGTGCGCTTCGTCTTCCGCCAGGGGCGCATCGTCGAGGCGACGAGCAGCGCGCCGGAGGCGCTCGCCCGCCTGCTCGACAGCGACGAAGGCGCCCGATTCGTCGGCGAATTCGCTCTCGGCCTGAACCCGCACATCACCGAGCCGATGAAGGACACCCTCTTCGACGAGAAGATCGGCGGCTCGATCCACTTCACGCCGGGCCAGGCCTATGCCATCGCCGACAACGGCAACCGCTCGCAGATCCACTGGGACCTGGTCCTGATGATGGACCCCGCCCACGGCGGCGGCGAAGTGTGGTTCGACGACGTGCTGATCCGCCAGGACGGCCGCTTCGTGCTGCCCGAGCTCGCCGGCCTGAACTTCTAGCTGTCGCCCGCCAGGCGGGCGACGACCAGCGTCCGGTCGCCGTGCGGCACCAGCTCGACCGGGACGGCGTAGGCCGCGGTGAGGTTCTCGACCGAGAGCACCTGCGCCGTGGCGCCGGCGGCGAGCAGCCGTCCGCCGCGCAGCAGCGCCGTGCGGTCGGCCAGACCGGCGACCAGGCTCGGATCGTGAGTGGTCAGGAGGATGGTCAGGCCGCCGGCACCGAGCCGGCGGAGCAGCGCGACGAGACGCACCGCGTTGCCGACGTCGAGGTGCGAGAACGGCTCGTCGAGCAGCAGCAGGCGCGGCTCCTGGGCGAGCGCTCGCGCCACCATGGCGAGCTGGCGCTCGCCGCCGCTGAGCGTCGGCACCGGCCGCGGCTCGAAGGTCGCGAGCCCGACTTCGGCGACCGCCGCCCGCGCCGCGGCGAGGTCGGCCGCTCCCGGCGCGGCGAAGGGCGTCAGATGGGGCGCGCGTCCCAGCAGGACGTACTCGAGCAGCGAGAAGTCGAACGGCACATGCTCGCTCTGTGGCACCAGGGCGACCTCGGCACGCCGTCTCCCGGCGATCCGTCGCATCGCACCGTCGATGGTGATCGCGCCACTCCAGGGTTGCCGCCAGCCGAGCAGCAGGTCGAGCAGCGTCGACTTGCCGGCACCGTTCGTGCCGAGAAGCGCCGTCGTCGTTCCCGCGGGCAGCTCGAGCGAGACGCGGTCGACGACCGGCAGCGCCTCGCGCGAGTAGCCGAAAGAGACCTCGTCGATCTCGACGCGCGCCCCGATCACCCGCGTACCCTCCCGGGCGGGCGCGCCATGCCGATGGCGAAGGCCGCCGCGCCGACGAACGAGGTGATCAGACCGAGGGGAATCTCGGTCGCGACGAGCGTGCGGGCGAGGTCGTCGCAAGCCACCGCGCCGAGCGCGCCGAGCAGGGTCGCGGTCGGCAGCGCCCGCCGCGCATCGGCACCCACCAGCCGCCGGGCGAGATGCGGCGTGATCAGTCCGAGCCATCCGACCATTCCCGCCACCGAGACCATCGCCGCGGTGCCGACCACGGCGAGCAGAAGGATCGCCCGGCGCTCGCGGCGCACCGCGACGCCGAGCGAGAAGGCGGTCGCGTCGTCGAGCGAGAGCACGTTGAGGCGCCAGCGCAGGAGGTGCATGCCGAGGAGCGACACGGCGGCTGCCGGCAACACCGCGAGGAGCTGACGCCAGCCGACGCCGGCCAGCCCGCCGAGCATCCAGAAGGTGATCTCCGGCAGCTGCCGCTGCGGGTCGGCCATCAACTTGAGCAGACCGACCCCCGACGCGAAGAGCGCCGACACCGCGATTCCGGCGAGCACCAGGCGGAGCGTCGCCGCGCCGAAGCGGAAGGCGCGCGAGAGGGCCAGCGTCGCCGCCAGCGCGAGGAGCGCCCCACCGGCCGCGAGCCCCTGGATCCCCCATGCCGTGGCGTCGAGGGCGACGATCGCCAGCGCCGCGCCGAACGCCGCCCCCTGGGAGACACCGAGGAAACCCGGCTCGACGAGCGGGTTGCGGAAGAGCATCTGCATCGCGAAGCCCGACGCCGCGAGCGTCGCGCCGAGCAGCGCCGCCGCAACCAGGCGCGGGGCCCGCAAGGCGAGCACCAGTTGCCGCGCCAGCGCGTCCTCGCCGAGGAGCTCGGGCGGCATCCAGTACGGCCGGGGATAACGGCCGACGAAGAGCGACAGGGCGACGAGCACCACGAGAGCGAGCGCCGCGAGCGTCAGCACGCGCCGGGCCGAGCGCTCCTCGCCGGCGCCGGGCGCCACACTCACCGCGCGAAGTCTCCGGTGAGCACCGGCACGACGTGGTCGCGCACCGTCGTCTCCGGCAGACCGTAGAGCGTCGCGTAGAAGGCCGCCAGCTCGACGCGGAGGTCGAGATCGGCGAAGCGCTCGGGATGCAGCGTGCGAGCGAGCCAGAGCTGCCCGAGGATCCAGCGCGGGCCGGGCTGATCCCAGCTGCTGAAGTCGCCGGGGAAGGCGTCGAGGCGTCCGGCGCGGACCGCCGGCATCGCCGCCCAGAGCGGATCGGCGCGCAGTTGGGCGACGACCTCCCGGGAGTCTCCCCGATAGCTCGCGACGACGATGCGATCGGCAGCGAGCGCCGCCACCTGCTCGGCGGTGACGGTTCCGCCGGGCGACTCCGCGCCGGCCGCCGGCACGCCGCCGGCCTCGACGATCATCCGCGTCTGAATCCACGCGCCCGGCGGCTGGCTGAACGTCCCTTCGCCGCCGCGCGAGCTCGCGGTGAGCAACAGCACCCGCGGTCGACCGGTCGCCGGCAGGTCGCGCAGGCGCTCCCGCACGTGAGCCAGACGCTCGCCGAAGTAGGCGACGATCCGCTCGGCACGCGGAGTGTCGTCGAACAGACGTCCGAGCACCGCCACGTCGTCGAGGAAGCGCTCCGGCGACTCGCCTTCGAGGAAGACGATCGGCAGACCGACCCGCTCGAGGGGCTCGCCGAGGCGGTCGGCCGAGACGCTCTTCAGGACGACGACATCGGGGTGGAAGGGCGCGAGCTGCTCGACGCCGGCGCTCGACCCGCCGCCGAGGACCTTCTTGCTGCTCAGGCCCGGGTCGAGCAGGGCGAGGAAGTCGGCGGCACGCGGTTGCGAGGGCTCGGGAATCGCCACCACCCGCTCACGCGCCTGCGGGAAGAGGTAGAGCAGGTCGGCGAGCAGGCCGACGCCGCGCCCTGCCACGGCGATGCGCTGCGGCGCGCTCGCGAACTGCACGGTCCGCCCACGCGCGTCGACCAGCTCGATCGCCCGGCGTGGCGCCGGCACCCCGGTCGCGCCGGCAACCGGCGGAACCTCGCCCCGGCACGGCACGGCGACCGCGACGAGCAACGCGACGACAGCGGTCCGAGAGGCATGGGAGTGCATGAAGGGAGATCTCTCGACCGGGGTACGGGACCGGCAGCCCGGCTCCGTCCGCTCGGTCGCAATCTACCGGGAAGCGGCAGGGGCCACAACCGGGACTCCGGGCAGCGATCGAGCTCGACCCGTTCCGATCAGGAACGAGGCGGAACCCCGAGCCAGGCGCAGGCGGCGTCGAGATCCTGGAAAACCCGCACCGCGACGCCGCGGTTCACCGCTACGGTCTCCCAGAACTGCGCGTCGTTGGCGCAGGACGGATGGCAGACCAAGGCGGCGCGACCGACTCCCGGCGCGATCTCGGAGATGAACGAGGCAGCCCGGAAGGTATCGACCGTGTCGAGGCGGTATTCGAGCCTCCGCTCGTCGCAGAGCAACCGCCTGTGCTGCCCCTCCGCGCACCGCGAGAGGATCGCCAGGCCGTGCTCCTGCACCTCGGCGAGACTCTCGTCGACGCCCGAGGCTTCGACGCACAGGAGATCGCCTTCCGGCTTCATGAGATATTCGATCGCCACGCCCCCCCTGGACGCCCGAGGCGCAACCGTCCGCATCGTGCGGCTCGCGCCGTTCGATGGAGCGTATCGAAAGCTGCGGTGGGCCGTCTCGACGGCACGCCCCGAGTGGGTTCGCGCTCAGTCGACCCGCGGCTCGCGTCGCGAGCGGGGACCCGCGGGCCGGCGCGGGCGCGCGGCGACACCGGGGGAGCTCTCGGGGCCGAGAACCTTCAGCCCCTTGTGGGCCACCCGGTGATCCGGCGACGTGCCGGCCAGGGCGTCGAATCGGATCGAGGCGAGGTGCCCCTCGAGCAGCGCCGAGGCACCGGCCCAGGCACGCTGCGCCGGGCAACCCTCGGCGAGCGGGCAGGTGTGCGGCTCGGCGACGCAGGGGTTGAGGGAGATCTCCCCCTCCATCGCCTGCACCACGTCGAGCATCGAGATCTCCGCCGCGGGCCGGGCGAGGCGAATCCCTCCGCCCTGACCGCGCGTCGTCTCGAGCAGCCCGGCGGCGCCCAGCCGGGCGACGATCCGGCGGACGAAGGAGAGCGGCAGCAGGCGCTGGTCGGCGACGTCACGGACCTGGACGCTCGCCCCCTCCTCCAGCGTGGCGAGGTGCAGCACCGTGCGGACGGCGTAGTCGGTCTCGCGGCGAATTCCGAGCAGATGGCCTCCGATCCAGCAGGCCGAAGTGTACCGGAAGCCCCCCGCTGCCCGCCGGAGAAGATTACCTTGTTGGTAATAATACTGTTATACTCTCCTTCAAGGGCGCCGGCGCGGCGACTCCCGCCGCGGGCCGGGCTCGAATCCAAGGAGGAGAGATCCCCATGAAGAAGCTCATCGGCCTCGTGATCCTGGCGCTCGCCTTCGTGCCCGCCACCGGCAACGCCGAACCCGGCGACCTGCTCGTCCGGCTGCGCGCCGTGAAGATCAACACCGCCAACAAGTCCGACGCGATTCCGGCGCTCGGCGTGCCCGCCGACGCGATCACGGTGAGCGACAAGACCATTCCGGAAGTCGACTTCACCTACTTCTTCACCGATCACGTGGCGGCCGAGCTGATCCTCACCGTCCCTCAGCAGCACGACGTCGAGCTGCTCGGCACCAAGCTCGGCACCTTCAAGCACCTGCCGCCGGTGCTCGCCGCGCAGTACCACTTCGCGCCCGACGCCGCCTTCCGTCCGTACCTCGGCCTCGGCCTGAACTTCACCCTGATCTCCGACGTCAAGCTCGCGGTGCCGGGCGTCGGCAAGCTCGACCTCTCCGGCTCGAGCCTCGGCCTCGCCGCCCAGGCCGGCTTCGACGTCAAGCTCAGCGACAAGCTCTTCCTCAACGCCGACGTCAAGTACGTCAAGCTCGGCTCCGACGTGAAGCTCGCCGCGACCGGCCAGAAGGTCAGCTCGGTCGACATCGACCCCTGGCTCATCGGCCTCGGCGTCGGCTATCGCTTCTAGTCGCGTCGCCTCGGGCTCGCCTTCCAGGCCCGAGGAATCGGGCCGCCCTCACGTCCCCCCAGGACGAGGGCGGCCCGCCAAGTCCCGCCCCACTCGACGTCTCCCGGCCTCCGGCGGCCAACCAGTCTCGCGGATCGGCGCCCCCACCTACCCGGCGGTCGGCAGCGGAAGCCCGTGCTGGCGCAGGAAGGTGAGCTTGTCCCAGTAGCCGCGCTGGAAGACGATCTTCCCGGCAATGACGTGGAAGAAGCCGCAACCGCGCAGGCCGAGCGGATCGCGCCATTCGAGGATCGCCCAGTCACCCTCCTCGAAGAGATTCTCGACGAGACAGACCATCGTCGCCGCGGCGAAACCCTCGGCGAACATCCGGCGAATCGCCGCGCGGCCGACCACCGGCGACTCGGCCACCTGGTGGTTGACGGCGTCCTCGGCGTAGAACGCGGCGAGCGCCTCGACATCGGCGCGATTGAACGCCTCGACCCAGGCGGTCACCAACGCGCGTGGGCCGAGCGGTACCCACCCTCCGGGAGTGTCTCCTGACGGCAAATCGGTCATCGACCGTGTGCTCCTTCTTCTCGTCTTCCGGCGGCGACGCGCACGTCGCGCCGGGGGTCGTTCAGTAGCGACCGAGCTGCACGAGCATTGCCGCCGCGTCGAGCGCCGGGGCGAGCTTCGCCTCGACGGCGCGGAACCACTCGGCCTCGTGCCATCGCCCGTCGGGTCCGCGCTCCCCGGGCGGCTCCCATTCCTTGAATCGATAGAAGAGATCGGGGACCGCTCGCCCGAGCGCCGCGATCTCCGCCGGGGAAAACCCCTCCGCCTGCAAGCGCTCGGCTTCGGCCAGCGCAACGGCGTAGGGCCCGCGTCGCGCGGCGAGCTCGGCGGAGCGGTCCATCTCGGCGATCAGTCCGCGCAACGCCACGGCGAGCTCGCGGAGCTGCACGCGGCGGTCGTCGTCGGCAAACCAGATCGCCAGCGAGCTCGCGTCGCCACGCTCGTTCATCGGACCCTCTCACGCCATCCGGCGTCGGCTCGGCGGCTCACCGCAACCCCCGTTCACCGCGCGACGACCGCGGCCTCCGCCGGCCAGTCCGGCTCGGGCCGTCCCGACCAGATCCAGACGATGTAGTCGACGAGTGGCGGCTCGACGCCGAGCTCGCGGATTCGTGCGGTCACCTGACCGCGGTGGTGAGCAGAGTGCATCGCCACCTGAAGCCCCGTCTCGCCGAGACGCGGCGCGACGTAGCTCCCGCCGAGCCCGGCAGCGACTCGCGCGGCCCACGGCAGGTCGACCGGCCGCTCGAGCGACGACGCCTCGAGCCCCGCGAGCTCGCGCTGCGCCTCGGCGTGGTACGCGCGGGCCCACGCCGCGAGCGCCGCGGGCCCGAAGGTCTCGCCGCCGGCGAGATCCAACGGCCGGCCGCACCAGACGTCGAGAAAGGCGCGTTGGACGAGGTGGATGTGGTGGAGCCTGCCGCGCAGCGCTTCGTCCTCGCCGAGCGACTCGTGGGCGAGCACGACCTTCCAGACGAGCGCGTCGGCCCATTCCATGTGCCGCAGGAGGTCGACGACGAGCCGGTGTGGATCCATGCGGGAGATCCTAGCCGTCGCCACCGGTCGGACGTCAATTCGCCGCCGGGGCCCTCAGCGGCTGCCGCTCGACGCGCCAGGTGCCGTCGGCCTCGCGGACGAAGATGAAGCACTCGCGGGCCCGCTCGCGCTGTAGCGTCGGAAAGCCGAAGAGCTGCGCTCGACGGAACCCCCAGAGCTCCGAGGCCGGCCGGATCAGCTCGAAGACCTCGAGCGCCTCACGCTGCCGTGCGGTGTCGTCCGCCTCGGGCGCCGAGGAGACGAAGTCGAGCGAGAACGCGTCCTGCTCGGGAAGGCGCTCGTCGTGTTCGAGGCCCCAGACGAGCATCACCGAGGTGACCTTCACCGCCCGCCCGGACGGCAGCGTCACCTCGTGCCAGAGCTTCTGGAAGGAGTCGCCGCAGCCGAACGTGAGGGCGAGCAGCGCCGCGAGAGCGAGCCGGCACCACGTGCGGCGCCGCTCCCGGCGGAGCGGCCCGACCTCAACGGGCGCGGTCCACCTTCGGCCAGCGAGAGAACGCGATGACGTAGAGCAGGACAAGGTTGACCCCCGGAACGAACGTCAGCAGGGCGAGCCAGGGCGAGAGCCCCGCTCGCTGACAGATGCGTACCAGCGGCACCCACAGGGCCACGGCGACGAGGGCCAGGGCGAGGGTTTCCAGGAAGCCGAGCGGCATGGGATCTCCTCGAGGCAAGCCGCCCCGCACGCACCCGGCGTTCGACGCGCGGGTGCGGCTCGCCGGGAAGTGAAACGCTCACGGTGCCAGCAGCACGCCCCACATGAAGTCGAACTGCGTCGCGCCCTTGAGCACCGCTGGAATCGGCGTGCCGGTCGGATTGTACGGCAGCATCGCCCGGGCGGCGGCCGGCGTCGCGCCATCGGCGCCGAACGAGGCGTAGACGTGGCAGCCGATGCAGGACGACGCGGAGATCGTCCCGTTGCCGACGATCCGCTCGATGACCGAATTGCCCAGCACCGTCGGCGTGCCGTCGGCTGCGTTGTAGTCGACCTGGCTCGACTTGAGGCAGTAGTTCTGCCAGACCGGCGAGAGGTTCGCCTGCTTCATCCAGGCCTGGAGCGCCGGCGTCTTCGGGCAGGCGCCGTACTGCGTGTTGACCGCCGAGAGGATCGGCAGGACGACGGGGATCGTCGAGCCGAAGCTGTCCCAGCAGCCCATGCTGTCGCAGCGCCCGGGGTTCATCGCGTGCTCGAACGTCCCCCAGACCCAGTTCGGATTCTGGCGACTGCTGACATGCAACGAGACGAGGGCGTATTCGACGCCGCCGGAGCTCGCGGTGTAGTAGAGCTTCTCCACGTTGCCGACGCTGCCGAGCTGCGGGAGCCACTGGAGCATCGTCTGCACCGGCACCCAGTCGCCCTTGACCGAGATCGACGAGGCAGGCATCACCACCTGGAAGCCCTTGGCGAAGGCGGCGGCGAGCCCGGCCTTGGTGTTCAGCCCGTGGCCGACGATGTAGTCGTACTGCGGACGATTGCGCTTCGTCTCCTCGGCGATGCAGGGTGTCGGCGGTCCCTGCGTCGGGAAGCCGCCGACGGCGGCGTTGCCCGGCGGGGCACAGACCACGTCGATCGGACCGTGGCTCGGGAGCGCCGGATCGGTCATCCTGCCGAGCAGGCTCGCATGGAGCCTCTTCGGCTCATCCACACCCGGCCAGTGCGGCGTCTGCGAGAAGGTGTCTTCGTCCGACGCCCAGGTCTCGAAGACGACGCGGGACGGCCGCATCGGTGAGACCGGGGCGGCGAACTGGGTGAAGAGCTGCCACAGGAAGGCGTCGGAGCTCTGCGTCGTCCCGTCGACCGCGCCCGCACGCGCGGGCACTCCGACCGCCACTGTACCGCCGGCCGAGACCGCGGCCGCCCCCAACAACCCGCCGAGCACCGCCACCGCACCCGCGACGGCGAGCAGCCCGGCCTTTTCGATCCTCGCTCGCTTCATGGTCCCTCCCCCATTCGGTTGGACGCCCCCGGGCGATGCCGCCGCTCGGCTCTCCACCGACGCGCACCGCCCGCACGTCTCGCCGCGACGGTGCGCCACCGCTCGCCGTCGAGACGACACTCGGCACAGCTCAGGGAACGTCAACCGGAATGAACGAACGACCGGGCGATTTCGGGCGCGCACGGCCGACCGCTCGCTCGCGCTCCCTTCGTCCGCAAGCCGAACCGACGGTCGTCGACCGTGCACGTCGGGCGCCGGCCCCGCCCGGCGATTCGACGCGCAGGCGGGGAGCGGGAGCACACGGCCATCGCGGGTTCGGCTCCCGCCTTCCCGGGGCGGCGCGAGAGATCCCGAGCAAGACCAGTCGAGCCGACGCCCGAACTCCCGTTCTCGTTCGTCTTGGACATCAGAAGCTCACTGCCCGATTCCACGGGAAGGATGCCAATTCCGGTTCGCCGGGAGCGCAAGAGACCGCGCCGCCCGCCTGCCAGCAAGGAGATCGAACGATGACCGACGAAACCAGCCTGACGAGGACGCTCGAGGCGAGTCGTCACGCAGCACACCAGGCCCTCGCCCGGCGCGAGGAGGCGCTCCGACGGCGAAGCGCTGGCTTCCGGAGTCGGGCCGGGGGGGCGCAGCCACCGCTCGCCGAATTTGCCGCCCCGGCGGCCAAGATGGCCGAGGCCGGCGGTGTGGCCTCTTCCGGGGTGCTGGTGGCCGAAGGCGACTCCTGGTTCGACTACCCAGGCTGCGACGTGCTCGGCGCACTCGAGGACGACCACGGCTTCGACATCGAGTCTGTGGCGCACACGGGCGACCGGGTCGAGGACATGGCCTACTCCGGCGGCCAGCTCGACGACTTCTGCCGTCGCCTCGAACGGGTGCTGCGCCGTGGCGTGATTCCTCGCGCCGTGCTGCTGTCCGGCGGCGGCAACGACATCGCCGGCGACGAGCTCGCCGTGCTGCTCAACCACGCCGCGTCAGCGAAGCCGGGGATCAACGAGGACGTCGCCCGTGGCGTCATCGACGAGCGGCTGCGTCTCGCCTACACCTGGATCTTCGGCGCGGTGACTTCGCTCTGCCAGGAAAAACTGGGAGCCAGGATCCCCATTCTCGTGCATGGCTACGACTACCCGGTCGCCGACGGCCGCGGCTTCTGGGGCGGCCGGTGGTTCCTGCCGGGCCCCTGGCTCGAGCCGGGATTCCGCCAGAAGGGCTTCGGCGACCCGGCGGAACGGGCCCGACTGCTGCAGCAGCTCATCGATCGCTTCAACCAGATGCTGATCGACCTCGCTGCGCTGCCCGGTTTCTCGCACGTGCGCTTCGTGGACCTTCGCGGGACCCTCTCGACCGGCGCCGACTACCGCGATTGGTGGGCCAACGAGCTCCACCCGACCGAGCCGGGGTTCCGCCGCGTCGCCGAACGCTTCGCCGCGCTGATTTGAGGCCTGCAGCACTGCACCAACGAGCTTTCCGCCGACCACCGACACGGAGGACCGCATGCCGACGCAACGTATCCCGCGTGCCCGCACCGTCTTCGCCGACCCGATCGACTTCCGCGACCGGATCTATCAGCCATCGGTGGTCAAGGCCCCGCCACCCGAGCACGACGCCCTGAGCGACCTCAAGGGACGCTTCGGAAAGTCGATCCCGGTGCTCGACCAGAAGAGCACCAACGCCTGCACCGGCTTTGCGTTGGCCAGTGTCGTGAACTACCTCCGTCGCTCCTCGGGCATCGAGTCCGACGCGTCGACGTCGGCGCCGATGCTCTATTTCATGGCCCGGCGCTACGACGAGTTCCCCGGTTCCGCCAAGGACAGCGGGTCGAGCGTCCGGGGAGCGCTGAAGGGTTGGTTTCACCATGGCGCCGCGGCCGACTCGGTCTGGCCCAACAGCCGGCTGACCACCCCGGCACCGAACCCCGCCAAACCCGAAACCGACTGGTGGTTCGATGCCGCCCAGCGCCCGCTCGGCGCTTACTACCGCGTCGACGCCAAGGCGATCGCCGACCTCCACGTCGCGCTCGCCGAGGTCGGCGTGCTCTACGCGAGCGCCCTCTGTCACGACCGCTGGATGGAAGGATTCGACGAGGAGCGACACGAGCGATTGGGGATCTGGGAGATCCCGGTCGGCAAGGCGGCCCCCGACGACGGCGGACACGCCTTCCTCATCTATGGCTACGACCACGAGGGGTTCCTGATCCAGAACTCCTGGGGACGCAACTGGGGCTCCGACGGGCGCGCGCGCCTTCGCTACGAAGACTGGCTCGCCAACGCCATGGATTGCTGGGTCGTCCAGGCCGGCGTCGCCACCGCCGAGCATCTCGCCGTCGCCGCCGCCGGCGGCCTGCGCGTCCGCGACGGTCGCGTCGCCCTGTCGAGCGACGAGATCCTGCGCGATCGCGAGATCTCGCCCTTCATCATCGACATGGAGAACAACGGCGAGCTCAGCACGAGCGGTCGTTTCCGCACCAGCGAAGGCGACGTCGAGTCGCTGCTCACCGACCTGATCCCGAAAGCCCGCGAGGATTGGGGCCTCGCACCCGGAGCTCCGATCGACGTGGCGATCTACGCCCACGGCGGGCTCACCACCGAAGGCACCGCCGCCAAGACCGCCGCGACCTGGATCCCGGCGCTCTACGAGGCGCACGTCTTCCCGATCTTCCTCGTCTGGGAAACCGGAATGGTGAAGACCCTCGTCGACCTCGCCGAGGAGGCGGTGCGTGGTCAACCGCGCGCCACCGGCGGCATCGGCGACCGGCTCGACGCCTTCCTCGAACAACGTCTCGAACGCCTGCTCGCCGCGCCCGGCACCGCCGTGTGGGGGGAGATGAAGGAGAACGCAGCGCAGATCTCGCAGAACCCCAAGGGTGGGGCGCGGCTGCTCTACTCGGTCAACAAGCGGCTGAGTCCGCCGCCACTCGAACCGCGGACGACCCGCCTCCACCTCATCGGCCACTCGGCCGGCGCGATCGTCCACTGCCACCTCGTCGACCAGCTCGCCAAGGCCGGATGGACGTTCGACAGCGTCAATTTCATGGCACCGGCCGTCCGGGTCGACACCTTCCGGTCCACGCTCCTGCCGCGCCTGAAGTCGGGCGAGGTCCGGCGCCTGCTGCAGCTCCACCTCTCCGACGCCGCCGAACAAAAGGACAACACCTGCCGCGCCATCCTCGGCTACGGCCGCTCGTTGCTCTATCTCGTCTCCGAGTCGTTCGAGGGGGGCGAACGCACACCGATTCTCGGCATGGAGAAGTACTTCGGAAAGCTCGGTCCGCTGCCGAACACCACGGCTCACACCCCCGCTACGATCGGCGCGGCGGTCTCGACCCACGGCGGCTTCGACGACGACGAGGTGGTGCGTGCGACGGTGATCGCCAACATCCTCCGCCAGACGGCGAAGAGCACGGCCGGCGCCAAGGCGAAGGCAGACAAGCCGCTGGCACGAGAGGCGGCGGGCGCAAGCTCGCGGCCCACCGGTCGCCCGGAATCTTCCCCGAAGTCGATGACCGGCAAGCTCGCCGAAGCCCAGGCCGACTCGGCGTCCTCCAAGAGCCGTTCGACGAACGCCCGACGGAAGGCGGTGACGAAGCGCCCGGCCAAGTGACCGCCAGCCGCCGCGCCGGCGCCGGGTTCGTCAGCCGACCGGCTCGAGGGCGCCGGCTGCGAGGAAGGGCAGGAGCATGTTGGCGGCGCCGCCATGCTCGACGATGCGGCCGTCGACGACCCGGTCGACGTTGACGCCGGTGAAGACCATCGAGCGACCGGTCGGCGCCATGCCGAGCCACTCGCGCGCGTGCGTGCCGCGCGCGGTGACGCTCGTGGCGACCCACTCGCCCTCGGCGATCTGTCGCTCGATGGTCAGGTGCAGATCGGCGTAGATCGCGCGCACGGCCCGCACGTGCTCGGCCATTCCGGCGACGCCGCTTGCCACGCGCACGAGGCCGTCGGTCTCGACGCAGTCGGGCGAGACGACGTCAGCCATCCGGGTGACGTCGCCGGTGTTGACCATCTCCTCGACGAAGCGCCTCACCACCCGCTTGTTCTCCTCGCAAGAGCTCATCGTGCGTCTCCGGAGCGTGCCGGCGCGATGGCGGGACGACGCGGCTCGGCCGGGAGACCGGTTCGCCGTCCGAGGAGCCCGGCAAAGAGCATCGCGCCCAGTGCATGGGGGGCGAACGTCGCGCCGAAGGTCCACGGATGGTGCAGCCACCCGCCGAGCAGCTCGCCGATCGCCGGCGGACGAGCGCCGTCGGCGAGAAGGGCTCCGGCGAGCATCGGCGCGAGCGACAGCGCGACGGCGAGCGCCAGCCGAAACGCCAGGACGCGTCGTTTGACCGCGGCAAGCTCGAGAACCGGTCCGAGGAGCACCAGGAGGGCGATGCCGAAGGCGGCGGCGCGAATGCCGAACGCCGCGCCGACCGGCACCGGCAACCAGCCCGAGTCGTCCCGCGAGGGGGCGAATCCGCCGATCGGCGCCAGGGTGAAGGCCAGAAACAGGGCCATCGAGCGCAGAGCCGCTCGCAGGATGGCGACAGCACGAATTCCGTTCATGGATCTCGCTCCGAATCTCGTTCACCGCCTCGGATCGACACCGACGTAGGCGCCTTCGTCTCCCTTCGCGGAGCGGTCGCTGTTGCTCCACCCCGCCCCCCCGGGAGCGCGAGTGGCCCGACGGGATGCTCCCGCTCGGCGCGGCTCCGCGTGGAGACGAGGACATCCTGCCGCGACGATTCCTCGAACGTCGATCGCGGCCTCGCGAGTCTCGCCTCGACGAAAGCACCGGTCAACGGCCCGCTCCAGCGACGGCGCGACGGGTCGACGCTCCGGCGCATCACCAGGACGTTCGGCCGGCGCCGCGCGGCGAGCCCGTGCGGCCGGTCAGCCGAGCTCGGGATCGACGGCCCGTCGAGCACCGAGGAACGCGGCCCCGGTGCCCATCGCGAGCGCGGCGACGAACAGGCCGAGGAGCGCCACCGCGGCTTCGCTCACCACCCCGTCGAGCTCGAGCGCCCGCAGAAGGTCCGTCGCGTCCCAGAGCAACCAGGAGAAGAGTGCTGTTCCGCTGGCGATCAAGGCGAGTCCGGCGATTCGAGACAGCAGACGCATGCGATCGCTCCTTCCGGGACGAGGCGTTCGCCGCGATCCTATCGCCGCTCGTCAGTAGCCTGCACCGCGATGCCCCGCTGGCGACGCCGGCGGCTCTCCGCTTCGCCTGGCCGTGGGCGGTGTCTGGATTCCCGCGCCGGATTCGGCGACGACCTTGCCGACGAGCCCCTGGGCCGGGGGACGACTGTCCCCTCTTCCGACGCGTCCGCGCACCTCGGATTGGAATCGAGGGAGACGATCGGGTCTCACCGGGGAGGAAGGAAGAGATGTTGACTCGGAGGAAGCTGCCCGCTCTTCGTTGCACTTTCGCGGTTGCTCTCGTCACGACGTCGCTTTCCGCCTCGCGGCTGGCCGCGACCGACCCGGGCCTCTGGTCGCTCGCCGGAGCAGGGCCCGTCGAGGAGTTCCCGACGGGCCTCGCCGTCGGCGCCGACGGGAACCTGGCCTTTGCCGCCATCTCCCAGGCCGCCCCCCAGGGTCTCTATCACGCGACGCTGACGCGGATCGACCCGTTCGGGCAGCTCCTGTGGGCGAAGAGCTACGGCGGCAGCGGAACCGACTGGCCGGAGTCGATCGTGGCGACGCCCGGCGGCGGTTTCGTCGTCGCAGGTTCCACCTCCTCGTTCGGCCTCGGCCAGCCGTCCGGGTGGGTCTTCGCCACCGACGCGGCGGGAGCGCTTCTCTGGCAGAAGGCCTACACCGTCGCGGGCGCCGTCGGCAGCAGGTTCGACGACATCTGGCGGCTGCGCGGCGGCGGCTATCTGCTCGTGGGAACGATCGCCTTCGTCGAGACCGAGGAAGGCGGCGAGATCTGGGTCCAGCGCATCGACGACTCGGGGGGTGTCGTGTGGAGTCGCCGCTTCGGCGGCGATCCGGTCTACGAGGGGATGCAGGCCCTCGAGCGCCGCAACGGCGAGCTCCTGGTGGTCGGTAGCGACCTCGACGGCCACGCGCTGCTTCTCGACCTCGACCCCAGCGGCAATCTCCTCTGGCAGAAGAGCCTCGATCAGTTCACGGTCGGCGAGCTGTCTGTCGCCGAAACAGCGGACGGCGGTCTCGTGCTCGGCGGGGAGCAGTACGCCACCAGCGGCTTCGATCGCAACCTCGTGGTCGCGCGTCTCGACGCCGCGGGCGCCCCGCTGTGGTCCCGCAGCTACGGCAGCTCGAACCTGGAGTTCGCCGGCCGCGACCTGATGGTCCTTCCCGATGGCAGCTTCCTGGTGCCGGGCACGACGGAGGCGCAGATCGGCCCCAACGAGTATCAGCGTGGCCTGCTGCTCCGTCTCTCCGCCTCCGGCGAGCTGCTCCTGCAGGAGGCCCTGAGCTCCGGCGACCGGACCTCCTTCCGCAGCCTCGCACGCGGCAGCGACGGCGCCATCTACGCCGCCGGCCACGGTTCGCCCCATCCGGGCGGCTGGCATTGGAGCGTTTCGCGACTCTCCGGCACCGGCGAGATCGGCAGCGGCTGCGCTCCGGCGCTGCGCCCGGTCACCATCCAGGACTCGCCGCTCACGCTCGCCGTCGGCACGCCGTCGCTCGCGGCCGCCAGCCTGGCAGCCACGGCGGTCTCGACCAGTGCCACGGCGACGCCGACGACCTGGACCTTGTCGACGACCTGCACCGCCGCGACACCGGCAGCGGCCTGCACCGCCGACGCGACGTCGCTCTGCCTGGGAGACCACCGCTTCCGCGTGAGCGCGAGCTGGGACACCCCGGCAGGGCTGCGTGGTGCCGCGCAGGCGGTGACGCTGACCCGCGACACGGGCTACTTCTGGTTCTTCGACCCGGCCAACGTCGAGCTGATCCTCAAGACACTCGACGGCTGCGGCGTCAACAGCGCCTACTGGGTCTTCGCCGGCGGCTTGACCAACGTCCACGTCGCCCTCTCGGTGACCGACACGGCGACGGGCCTGGTGAAGGCCTACGACAACCCGGCGAACACGCCCTTCCGGCCGATTCAGGACACGTCGGCGTTCTCCACCTGCAGCGCACTGACCTCGCCTCCCCCACTCGACGAGCTGAGTGGCGTGCTCGGAGCCGACGAACCGGCGGAGACGGCGCTCGAAGAGCTTTCGGCCTCGAGCGGAAGCTGTGTGCCCTCCTCGACGGTGCTCTGCCTCAACAACGGCCGCTTCAAGGTCGAGACGACCTGGAGGCTGCCGAGCGGCGCCGCGGGAGCGGCCCATCCGCTGAAGCTCACCGCCGACACCGGCACCTTCTGGTTCTTTTCGGCGAGCAACGTCGAGCTGGTCGTCAAGGTCTTGAACGGCTGCGGCGTCGGCGGCCACTACTGGGTCTTCGCCGGCGGCCTGACCGACGTCGCGACGGTGGTCAAGGTCACCGACACGACGACCGGCGCGGTGCAGACCTACACCAACCCGCCGGGTGTCCAGTTCCAGCCGATCCAGGACACCAGCGCCTTCGCGAGCTGTCCGTGAACGTCGTGCGCGGCCTCAGGCGCACTCGCAGCTCGCCACCGTCGTCACGAGGCGACAACTGGTGCACCGGCCGGCGAGCGTGAACCAGGTGAAGAGCTCCTGCTCTCGCCCCACGTGGCTCGGATAGCCAGCGGCCCGGCCGCTCTCGAACGCCTCGACGAGAGCGGCCGGGTACTCGAACCGCGCGACGAGGGAGAAGGTCGGACCTCCGCAGCCAGGACAGGTGAAGCGTCCGACCGGCTCGCCCGGCGGTGCTGCCACCGGTGGAAAGTGCTGCATCTCGACGTCGTAGCCGTGCCGTGACGGGTCGAACAGCAGGACCGCGCGACGGCAGGAACCGCACGTCGCCGTGACCGGGCCGCTCACGACCTTCTGGCCGAGGAGCGCGTGGTGCACGATCCGCCCCGAGAGCGAGAAGCCCGCCCTGCCGCAACGACAGCCGACGGAGAAGAAGCGGTTCGGCCACTCGGTGTGGGTGTCGAGCAGCAACTCCGGCGCCTCGGCCGGCGAAACCCGGAAGGCACGAAGGCATCCTGGAGGTGGAAGAACGCTTCCCATGCCGAGATGGAGCTCCAGGCCGGGGCCGATCGGTCAGGTCGACACGCCGAGGAGCGCACCGCGCGCGTGAGATGCCGCCGGCGCAGCAACGGCGCGACTCATCGACCTGCTCCGCGTCGGGCCATGGCCTCAATCGACGATGAACAGCCGCGCGCCGACTGCCGTCGAGGAGCGATGGGGCTCGGCACCGTCGGCGACCTGGTAGCTCGTGCCGGGGCGCAGCGTGAAGGTCCGTCCGTCGCGCAGCTCCGTATGCAGCTCACCTTCGACGCAGAGCAGCACGTGGCCCTTGCTGCACCAGTGGTCGGCAAGGTAGCCCGGCGAGTACTCGACCATGCGAACACGGATCGCCCCACACTGTCGCGTCCGCCAGGTGGCGACGCCCCGCTCGCCCGGATGCATCGTCGGTGCGACGAGCGACCACTCCGTAACCTCGAAGGGGATCCCGGTCATCTCCATGCCCTTCTCCTCCTCTCCGAAGGATACGCCGCGGCGGCGGCCTCGGTTGCCGAAGGTCGGCAGGCGGAGCAGCCAGCGCGGAACGACGGCGGTGTAGGCGTGCCACGCGTTGCCGTGACGCTTTGCCAGCCACGGCTCCTCGCCGTAGACGACGCGGAGGTGGAAGGCGAGCGCGACCGCGACGGCGTAGAGGGCGAGAGCTGGCGAGCGGAAGGTGACCGCCCAGGCGACGAGGACGAGGAGGACCGAGAGGTACATCGGGTTGCGCGAGAAGCGATAGAGGCCGACGCGGACGAGGCGCGTCGGCGGAGCCCAGGGCGCGAGCGTTCCGCGGCCGGCGACGTAGAAGTCGCGGACGCAGCCGAGCAGGGCGATCGTGCCGAGCACGAAGAGCGCACCGCCGAGCGGCAGCGGCACCGGCTCGTGCCCCTCCCGCTCGGCGAGAAGGAAGGGCACCGCGAACGCCACGACACCGGGCAAGGCCAGAAAGGCGACGACGGCGCGGAGGAACAACCCCCCTCGCCACGGCGGGGCCCCCTCGCTCGTCACCCTGGCGACTTCCGAGTCCGTGCCGCCGTCGTCTTCGTCCTGGCCTTCGGCTTGGCCTTGGCCTTCGTCTCGGTTGTGCCCTTCGCCTTGGCGCTCGACTTCGCCTTCCCCTTCGGCTTCGGCGGAGGAAGCGCTGCCGCGGTGGCGATCAGCAGACGCGCGAAGAGCTCGCTGTCGTCGAGCTCGTCGGCGAGTCGCAGGTAGAGCTTCGAACCGGGATAGGCCGGCAGCATCGCGGCAGACGGTGCGAGCGCCTCCCCGGCCGGCGTCGGCTTGAGGAAGACCTGGTTGTCGCAAGCGAAGGCGACGACGACGCCGTCGAGGTAGAGCGCGTACTCGCCGAACATCTTGCGGTAGGTCAGCCGGCCGCCGAGCCCGGCCTGCTCGCTGACGTATTCCATGAACGAGGCATCGGTGGCCATGAGCCCTCCTCGTGGGCCGACTCCGGCGCCGGTCCGCGTCGACCTTCAGTCCGGTTCCATGATCTCACCGGACCGCCCTCCCGGGACCGCCCCGAAAAGAGGGGGCCACGGGGACAGGCACCGGACTCCGCCGGCGTCCGCACGGGTCGAGCTCCGTGCCTGTCCCCGATCCTCGGGAGCGCGCTCAGCGACGCGCGGCGAGATCGCGCCCGGCAGCAAGGTCGAACTTCAATTCGAAGAGGAGCTTGTGCGTCTCGAGAACGGTCTCCTCCGCCCCCCCGAAGCTGCGGATGCTCCCGGCGACGCGCGCCGCCGTGTTGCTCTCGATCTTGGCGTCGAAAGCGGAGAACGCCGTCTGATAGCAGTTCCCCTTGCCGAGGGCATCGTGGCAGAGCCAGATCTTGCCGTGGCCGTCGGCGCCGATCTCGATCTGCACGCCCTCGGAGAAGAGCGCACGCACCGCGGCCAGCGAGGTCGCCGCAGCCAAGGCCTTCGCGTCGAGCGGTTGCGGCGTGAGCAGGACGAAGGCGTTCTTCTGGGTCGCCTCGAACGCGTCGGGGACACGGAAGAGATAGGCCTGGGTGAGCGTGAGCGTCCGGCCGTCGACGCGCAGCATCCCGACCTCTGCCGGCGGCGGGGCCGCCGCGAGCGGTCCGGTCACGAGGACGACGTAGAGAGCGACGAGCGGCGACAGTCCGCGGGCGACACGGCCGAGCGGCGAGGTCAGGCGAAGGGACATCACGGTCTCCTTTCCGAGGGGTCCACTCGAACCCTCGACAGAAGGAGCCCGCGGGGGACAGGCACCGATCGGCCGAACCTCAGCTCGGATCGATCGAGCGGCCTCTCCCGTTCGGCGGCTGGAGGGTGAACCAGAAGGTCGCTCCCTCGCCGGGTCGGCCCTCCGTCCAGACGCGACCGCCGAGCTTCTCGACGAAGCGCTTGACGATCGCCAAGCCCACCCCCGTGCCCTCGACCTCCTCGGGACGATGGAGGCGATGGAAGAGGCCGAAGAGGTTCGTCGCGAAGGCGGGATCGTAGCCCTCGCCGTTGTCGCGGACGTAGAAGGTCACCTCTTCGCCGCTCCGCTCACCGCCCACTTCGATCACCGCCAGCTCGCGACTCCGCGTGAATTTCAGGGCGTTGCCGAGCAGATTCTCGAAAATCTGCCGCACCGCCACCGCGTCGCCGGCGGCCTGGGGCAACTCGTGGATCCGGAGCTCGACGGCCCTCCCCTGCCAGCGCGGCTCCAACCCCTGCCAGGCCTCGCGAGCGAGCGACGCCATCTCGAGATCGGCGAGCGCCAGGCTGACGCGGCCGGCACGGGAGAAGTCGAGGATGCCGTCGATCAGCCGCCCCATCCGCTGGGCGTTCTCGCGGATCCGGGCGAAGAGACGCAGCGCTTCGGCATCGAAGTGGGGCTCGTACTCTTCGGCGAGGAGCGCCGCGTAGCCGTCGATCGCCCGCAGCGGCGTCCGCAGGTCGTGCGAGACCGAGTAGCTGAAGCTCTCCAGGTCGAGGCTGGCGGCCTCGAGCTGCTGCGTCCGCTCGCGGACCCGCGCCTCGAGCTCCGCGTTCAGCCGGTGGATCTCGTCGCGCGTCGCGCGCAGCTCGTCCTCGGCCGCCTTGCGCTCGCTGATGTCGCGTGCCACGCCCAGCACGCCGACGAGGCTGCCGCCGGCGTCGACCATCGGCGTCTTGACCGTCTCGAAGAGGCCGCGGTACCCGCCGTCGGCGAAAGTCAGCCACTCCTCGTTGCGGATCGGGCCGCCGACCGCCATTGCCCGGCGATCGTGACGGCGAAAGAAGTCGGCCATTTCCCGGCTGACGAAGGCGTCGTCGGTCTTGCCGACGATCTCGGCCTCGCTCGCCCCGTAGAGCCGCTCGAACTGCGGGTTGCAACTGAGGTAGACCCCTTGCGGGTCTTTCAGCCAGACGAGATCCGGGATGGTCTCGACGAGGGTGCGCAGGCGCAGCTCGCTCTCGCGCAGCTCGCGAAAGGCCAGCAGGTTGGTCAGGCTGTCGCCCAGTCGATGGCCGATCGCCTCGAAGAGACGCACATCCTCCGGCGACCAGACCCGCGGGTGCGAACACTGGTGCACGACGAACATCCACGGTCGCCGCCCCTTCGGGAAGATCGCCATGGCGAGCTGTGACTGGATGCCGAACTCGGCCGCCACCGCGCCCGGCAGCGGCATCGCGGGATCCTGGCCGAAGCTCACCGGGCCGCGCGACTCCAGCAGCGCTCGAAAGACGCCCTTCGTTTCGCTCTCGATCGGCAAGTCGAGACCGAGAGCGAGCACCCCCGGATACTCCGGTCGCGTCCGCTCGATCGGCACCGTCCAGGTCTCGGCCTCGGGATCGCAGGGGTAGATGAGGCTTGCCCGGTCGCAGTCGAGAATCGACAGCACGACATCCAGGGCACACCTTGCCGCCTCTTCGATGTTGTTGGTCGCCTGGAGCGCCCGACTGACCCGGTCCATCCCCTCGAAGAAGCGGAGGAGTCCGGCTCGCTCCACCTCGGCCCGCTTCGCCTCGGTGACGTCGAGGTTGACGCCGACGAACCGGCGCGCCCCCGTCCTCTCGTCGGCGATCACCTGGCCGAGCCAGCGAATGCAGCGCACCTCGCCATCCGGACGGACGATGCGGAACTCGCTCATCCGCATCGCGCCGCTCTTCACCGCTTCGCGGTAGCCGTCGCGAGTGCGCGCCAGATCGTCGGGGTGGACGAGCGTCCAGCAGAAGGCCGGGAGGTCGCCGTCGAACCCCGGCGGGAGGCCCCAGATGCGGTCGATCTCCGCCGTCCAACTCGCCTTCCCGGTCTCCAGATCGGCATCGAAGGCGCCGACCTGACCGATCTTGAGCGCGAGCTTGCGCAGTTGGTCGCTCCGCTCGAGCGCCTCCTGGGCGCGCTTGCGCTCGCTGAGGTCGCGGACAATGCCGAGGACGTGCCACGCGCCGTCGAGGCGGACCGCGGAGATCGACATCTCGACCGGGATCTCGCTGCCGTCGGCGCGCCGAGCGGTCACCTCGAGCGTCCGACCTCCCGCCGTGTCGCCCTCGGCTCGCAGGAACCGGGCGAACCTGGCGCGGGCCTCGCCCAGCGCCGGGACCGGGGCGAGGACGTCGAAAAGGTCCGCCCCGATCATCTCGTCGCGCGTCCGGCCGAAGATCCGCTCGGCCGCGGCGTTCCAGCGAGTGACGCGAACCTCCTGGTCGAGCACGACGATGGCGTCGTGCGCGCTCTCGACGAGCCGCTCGAGAAGCGCCTCGGCGCGCGGAAGCGCGCCCACGGGAGGAGTCGGCGCCGTCGTCAAGGGAGCTTCTCGCGACCTTCCATCCCCGACGCTCCGTGGGCTCTGCCGAGGGTTGGCAACGGTCCGGCTGCGAGCAACGGCAGCCTTCAAGGGTTCATCGTACTCCCGTCGTCACCTCCGACGCACCCCCAGTCTCTCCGGGTGGTGCAATGCGGCGGGGGAAGGGGAAGCCGGCGAGCGGTTGCCTGCCGAATCAGCGGCTCGCCAGACGGCGGCGCACGGCCTCGGCCCGCGCGGCGAGGGCGACATCGCCGAGGCGGCGCGCCTCACTCGCCAGGCGCTCGAGCAGCACGGTCGCCGCCGTGCCGCCGTCGAGCTCCGCCAGGTCGATCGACGCCTCGATCTCGGCGAAGCGCGCCCCCTTGGCGACCGCGAGATCGCGGCCTGCGACGAGCAGGCGCCGTGCCTCCGCCTTCTCGCCGCGCGCCGCCAGCGTCGCTGCCCGGGCGAAGGCCGCGGGATAGGAGACGGTCGGCCAGAGCGGCATGGGCGCGAGCGCCACGGCGCGGGCACTCTCCCGCTCGGCCCCCTCGAGATCGCCGCGTGACAGGTCGATCCGGGCGAGGAAGGTGCGGGCGTACGCTTCGAGGAAGCGATCCGACGCGGTCTGCGGGTCGCGCGCGATCGCCACGAGGCGGGCGGCGATCTCCTCACCGCGCCCCGTCGCCAACAGCGGCAGGGCGAGATCGGCTTCGGCCCAGAGGGCGCTGCGGTGTTGTCCGAGGCGGCGCCAGAGGGCGAGTGCCTCGCCGAACTGCCGCTCGGCCTGCCGCGGATCGCCCGCGCGCAGCGAGAAGCCGGCGACGCTCGCCAGACTCTGGGCCTCGTCCGCCTCGCTCTGCCCGATGGCTGCCGCCCGACCCTCCTCGGCCATCTGGCGCGCTCGCTCGAGATCGCCGGCGAGCTCGTAAGCCTGGGAGGCGGTGATCGCGACCGAGGCGCGACAGCTCGCCGAGCGGAGCTCGGCGCAGAGTGCCAGGCACTCGTCGAAGCTGCGCACCATCGCGGCGACCTCCCCGCGGCGGAAGGCGATCTGCCCGAGGTTGTTCAGCAGACTGCGTTCGGCGCTGCGCGCTCCCCGGGCACGCGCCGTGGCGAGCGCCGCCGTCCACGAACGCTCCGCCTCGTCCCAGTGGCGCGGATCGCTCCCGCCGGCGGCCTGCTGGACGACGCCACGTGTCCACTGGAGGCGCATCTCGAGGATCGGATCGCCGACTCGCCGTGCCCAGGTCAGCCCCCGGTCGAGGCGCTCGAGCTGGTCGGCGAAGCGGGCGCCTCCCATCTCCGCGAGGGCGGCCGCCTGGCGCAGCAGCGCCTCGGCGACGAGCGTCGCCGCGTCGCGGGCGACGGCCAGTCGCTCGGCCCGTTCGGCGATCGCCAGGGCACGCTCGCCCTCGCCCATCACCTCGGCGGCGCGCGAAGCACTGAGCAGCAAGCGGAGGTCGAGGGCCGGATCCCCTTCCCTGGACTCGAACGGCGCCAGGGCGACGAGGGCATCGCGCGGCCGGCCGGCGGCGAGCGACGCACCGACGTAGTCGAGCACCGCCTCGGGCTGATCCGGGTGCGCCCGAACGGTCTCGGCGAGCAGCGCCGCGGCCCGCTCCGCTTCGCCGGTCAGGCGGAGGAAGTTCGCCTCGACCTGGCGTCGCTCCGCGGCGTCGAGCAGTCCTGCCCGCGAGAAGGCCTCCCGGGCGGCGTCGATCGCCTCCCGTTCGCGGCCGCCGCGCTCGAGCGCCCGGGAGAGCTCGTGCCAGGCGAGGGGGAAGTCGGGCGCACGCCGCGTCGCCTCGGTGAGTCGCACCACCGCCTGCTGCGCCTCGAGGCGACGCAGGTGATCCACCCCTTCGACATAGGCGCGGCGCGCCGCGAGATCCTCGGGCAGGCTCTTGACGAGCGCCGTCCCCCCGCCGCCCGCCGGCGGCAGCCCCAGCGCTCCGCGCAGCTCGCCGGCGACGGCATCGGCGAGCGCGAAGAGGTCGTCCGGCCGCCCGGTGCGGCTGACCGTGGCGACCGTCGCTCCGTCGCTCGCCCGCTGCAGCCGAACCACCAGACGCAACGATCCGCCCCCCGGCGCTCCCACCAGGCTGCCGGTCGTCAGCCAGTCGACGCCGAGGTTGCGGCCGATGCGCGCCGCCGTCGCCGCGGCGTAGCTCTCCCGTCCGTCGAGATCCAGGTCGCGCGCCATCCGCTCGACCTCTTCGGCCGAGGCCACCCGCACGACGTCCTCGGCCGCGAGGCTGCCGCGCAGGAGCTCGGCCATCGCCACCGCCAGCCAGGCCTCGCCGTCGGGCGGAGACAGGAGCGACTGCAGGCCGAGCACCGCCATGCGAGGTCGCATTCCCGGCACCGCGACCAGCGGGGCCGCTGGCCGGTAGCGGAACCAGACGGCGGCGGCCAGCAGGCCGCTTGCCACCAGCGCGAGCCCGACAACGAGCGCGACACGGGCACTTCGTCCTGCCGCTCGCCACGCTCCCCGCGGCGCTCGCGCCGCCTCGCTCGCTGCCGACCGATCGGCCGGCGAGGTCACAGCCGCGAGCGCGCGTGCCATCGCTCCGGCCGAGGCGAAGCGGTCGGAGGGTCGCGCCGCGAGCGCACGCTCGACGAGTGCGACGAGATCCGCCGGGAGGTCCGGCCGCAGGTCGCGCAGGTTGGTCATCTCGCCGCGCTCGTGGCGGCGAATGTGCTCGGCCAGCGAGTCGACCTCGATCGGGTTGCGGCCGGAGAGCAGCCGGAAAAGCAGCACCCCGAGGGCGAAGAGGTCCGACGCCGGCGTCGGCGGCGCCCCGGAGAAGAGCTCGGGTGCCATCGCCGTCGGCGTGCCTTCGAGCGCCGCGTAGGCCGGACCGTCGACCTCGCGCGCCGCGCCGAGGTCCATGAGAACGATACGACCGCCGCGTTCGCGCATCACGTTGGCGGTCTTGACGTCGCCGTGCACCAGGCCGGCCCTGTGCAGTGCCGCGAGCGCCCCGGCGAGGTCGAGCGCGACCTGCACCGCTTCGCCCGGCGACGACGGGCCGTCGGCGGCGAGCCTTGCCTCGAGCGTCGTGCCGTCGATCAGCTCGGTCCACACTCCGACGCGCCCGGCGTGCACCGCCGCGCCGTGCACCAGGAGGACGTTCGGATGGCGAACTCGTGCCAGCCGCCGGCCCTCCTCGAGAAAGCGGCGTGCTCCGGGCGCCTCGCCGTCAGCTCCTTGGCGGCGCAGCTTGAGCGCGACGGTGCGCGCCAGCGCCGGGTCCCAGGCCCGGTAGACCTCGCCGAAGCTGCCTTCGCCGATCCGTGCCCGCACTTGCAGCGGACCCCAGGCAAAGAGCGTCGGCTCGACGGTGGCGGGCTCCCCCGCCGTTTCGGCGAACACCGCGGCAACCTCCGCCAGCCGCTTGAAGCCGTCGACCTCGCCTTCGTCCGTCGCCGGAAGCGAATCCCAATCGACGGCCGTGCGGTCGCCGATCGCCTCGGCCGCCTCCTCGCGCCAGTCGGGCGGAGCGCTCACGGGGCGAGCTCCACGGTGGCTAGTCTCTCCCGAGGTCCTTCTTCACCGATTTGACGAATCGACCGAAGGCTTTGTCCTTCTTGCGCTTCTCAGCGTAGGAGAGCTCGTGGAAGGCGGACTCGCGGCTGAGCTTGCGGTAGCTCTCGTAGTGTCCCGCGGCGACTTCGCCGGAAGCGACCGCCTCCTGGACGGCGCAGCCGGGCTCGCCGGTGTGGGTGCAGTCGCGGAAGCGACAGCGACCGGCCCGTTCGTCGATGTCGGCGAAGCTCGCCGCGAGCCCGTCGCCGGCGCCGAGGACGCCGAGCTCGCGCATGCCGGGGTTGTCGATCACCAGCGCTCCGTTGGCCAGCACGACGAGCTCGCGCCGCACGGTGGTGTGGCGTCCCTCGCCGGTCCCGCTCACCACCCCGGTCCCGAGGAGGTCGCGACCGAGCAGCTTGTTGATCAGCGTGCTCTTGCCGACTCCCGACGAGCCGACGAAGCAGTAGGTCTTGCCCGGCTCGAGCCGGCCCTCGAGCGCGGAGAGGCCCTCGTGCGTGACGTTGCTGAGCGTCAGGACCGGGAGGTCGTTGCTGGAGCTCCGGATCTGCGCCACCTGCTCCTCGACCGCCTCGGGCTCCACCCGATCCGTCTTGGTGAGGAGCACCCAGGGGATCGCGCCACCTTCGCGGATCATCACCAGATAGCGCTCGAGTCGATTGAGATTGAAATCGTAGTGGCACGACTGAACGACCAGCACGACATCGACGTTCGCCGCGATCATCTGCAGCTCGACCACCTCCCCCGCCGCGCGGCGCCGCAGGCTGGTCCGGCGCGTCAGCAGCTCGCGCACCCGTCCGGCCGAATCGTCCGGCGACCTCTCCACCACGACCCAGTCGCCGACACACGGGAGATCTGCCGGCGACGACGACGCGTGGACGAGCCTCCCGGCGAGTCGCGCCCGGAACGCCCCCGTGTCGTCCAGCAGCAGCAACTGCTCCCGGTCGACCGCCGCCACCCGCGCGACCGAAGACTCGGCCTCCCCACGAGCCCGGAGCTGTTCGGCGAACCAGGGCGACCAACCGAGGGCGGCGAGGGAGCGATGGTGCGTCACCGGCGCCCCTTCGCCTTCGCGCTCTGCCGCGGCCAGTACGGGAGCTCCTCCTCGTAGACCTCGCCATCGAGCTCTTCGACGCGCGCCAGCAATCGCGCTTGCGCGTCGGCGACTCCGCGGTTGTAGACGCACGGGCCGACCTCTTCGAGGAAGTAGCGCAACAGCCCATCCGCCCCGAGGTGGCCGATCGACAACTCGAGCCGCTCGCGGAGGTAGCGCTCGAGCGACGCAACCGCCTGCGTGTGGGTCTCTCTCGGCAGCTCGATCATGCCCGCTCCCCTCCTCACAGCGACCGAGCGATGAGGGCAGCTGAATCTCCCCTGGACGACCCTGCCCTGGACCCTCCCGCGCTCGGCGTCCTGGGTATTCTCTCGCGAAGGCGTGGCGAAGCGATCGCCCCCTCGCCGCGAGCCCCACGCCGAGGTGCCGTCCGCCGGGGCCCGGCAGGTGCCAGCCACCTTCCCAGTGCCCGGCAGGTGCCAGCCACCTTCCCACAGGTACCCGGCAGGTGCCAGCCACTTTTCCGGTGCCAGGCACTTTTCCAGGTGCCGCCGACCTCGGGGGGGGCAACCCGGGGCGCGCGGTGCGCTCAGCGCGTCCAGCGCCAGGTCGAGCCGATCTCGAAGCCGTCCTGGAGGAGGGCATTCGAGCGGAAGCGGGCCACCGCGAAGTCATCGTCGCTCTGATTGAACACCTTGCCGATGACGGTGGGCCGCCCGTCGGTGACGACCACGGCCGCCACCGTGGCCGCGCCGCCGGGCACGAACTCCGTCTCGGCACGGGCGTCGGTCGAGAAGCCGTTGTCGAACCCGTTGCCGTCGCGCAAGAAGCGCGCCACGGTGATCGAGGAGGTGGCGAACATCGCCATTCCGGTGGCCAGGATCTTGTCGTCCGGAGCGAGCGCGAGATCGATCCAGTCGGTCTCGGTCCAGGTCACAGGGTCGAGGTCGAGCCAGCCGGGGGTCCCGACGAGCCCGAACGTCGGGTCGATCGCCTCCGCGGCCACGTCGACCCGGGTGACGAAGTCGCCGAAACCGCCGCCAGAAGAGGTGGAGACGAAGAGGACCAGCCGACCCAGGGAATCGAGGCGCACCCGCTCGACACGGCCAGCTCCGAGGCCTGGGGGCAGGGTGACGAGGCGACCGCCGGCGGCGAAGCTGCCGTTCAAGCCGCCGAGCCCGGCCCAATGACAGAAGAGGATCGGCTCGTCGGAGAGGGTCGTCCCGTTGAAGCCCCAGCCGGCGGTGAAGTAGTAGCCGTCGGGGTGTTCGACGCTCTGGCGGAACCCGCAGGAATCCCAACCAGAGCCACAAGCGGTCGATGCCTTGGAGTAGCCCGACGTGCCGAAGGTGGTGAAGAGGTCACCGCTGCCGTCCATCTTGATCACCGCGCTGCTCGTGGTCAGCACGATCGCGCCGTTGGAGTCCACGAAGACATGGCAGTTGGAGGTGGGGGTCGACAGGCTGTCGGGATCGGCGGGCAGATCGACTTTGCCGTCTCCCGAGAAGGTTGCGTCGAGCGCGCCCGTCGTAGTCAGGCGCGCGACGGCGACGCGATAGGTCGTGGCGTCCTTCGCCGTGCCGCAGACGACGATCCGGCCCGAGCGGTCGATGGCCACCGACTTCGCCTCGTCGAGAATCTGCGTGTTGCTCGGCGTGCCGAGGTCGAACGCCACGGTCTGCAGTCCGTCCCCCGAGAAGGTCGTGTCGAGCGTGCCGTTCGGATTGAGGCGCGCGATCGCGAAGTCGGTGTCCGACGCCGAGAAGCGGGCCCGGCCCACGATGACCAGACGACCGTCCGGCCCGACGGCAGCCGCGCTGGCGCGCTCCTCGTGCGTCGACCCGATGGCGAAGTCGACCGTCGCGAGGCCGTCGACCGAGAAGCTCGTGTCGAGATCGCCGTCAGCGGCAAGGGTCGGGTCGAGATCGCTGGCGCTGGCGAACACGGCACCAGCGGCCGACAGCAGCATGGGGATCAGTACGGCGAATGCGGCGGTCGCGGAAGTGCGCATCGGAGGTCCTCCTGACCAGGGAGACGCGGAATTCCGCGAACCCCGGACAGCGCCACGGCCACCCCCGAGCCCCCCTCGTCGCCGACGGCATGCCCCCAGGTGCCAGGCACTTTCCCCCTCGGCGCGAGACCCGTCGCCGGCACGGTCGGTCAGATGTCGCCAAGCACCCTTCCCGAGCTCTGCCCCCAGCAGGTGCCAACCACTTTCCCCGGGCACCCGCCCCTGACAGGTGCCAGGCACTTTCCCCGGCTTGTATCGGACACGAGACGCTCAGCCGGCGCGAGAGCCGTCGCCAGCGCGCTCCGTCAGGTGGTTGCAGGTCCCTCCCGAGCAAGAGACCAGCAGGTGCCAGCCACTTTCCCCGGGTACCCGTTCCGGCTTCCCCGGCCAACCGCCGACCAACCCGGGGGTGACGCTGACGGCGAGATCAGCCCAGGGAGGGCGAGAGCGCCTTCTTCGCGCCGAGCCAGGCGAGCGGCAGCATCACGGCGAGCCCTGCCACCCAGAACCAGAGCGGCGGAGGAATCATCAGGTTGTTGGCGACGCCGGCGAGCGTCAACAGCCCACCGACGACGATGCCCGGCCGCATCGAGCTCCGCCCGGCGACCCGCGTCGCCACCCAACCGCCGACGAAGCTGCCGAGGATCCAACCGACGAGCACGACGACCATCGCGCCCGCGGGGGCCTTCGCCATCAGCTCGGCCATCTCGTGCTGGTCCCGGACGCCGGCCGCGGCCCTGCCGAGGTCCGGGTAGAGAAGATGACCGTTGGTGAATTCGACGAGCATCATCACCGCGCTCGCGGCGACGAATCCGACCAACACGGCCCCGATGCTGCGCAGGACAGAACCCATCGAACCTCCTTGCGGCCAGCGACCGCGGTCCTCGACGCTCTCGTTTGGCGCGCGAGTCTAGAGGCGGAGCGACGACGATGGCAACCGATTCCGGCGGTCGGTTTGCCACGGCGACACGAGGCGCGGAGAGGCGCGGTGGATGCGTCGGGAAGCCCCATTCGCCTGGTTTCCTGGCCTGGTCAACCGCCGCCTCTCGCCCGATGACGGGCTGGTCAACTTGCGAACTCTCCAGTCGCTCCCCTCACAGCACCCTCCCCGGAAACAGCTCCTTGAGCTTCTTGCGGAAGAGGTCGACGAAAAGGTCGTAGCCGTCGTTCGAGGGGTGCAGCTCGTTGTGCCAGGAGCTGCGGACCGGTGCGAGCGTGCCCTGGGTCGCGAGAGCGGTGATGCCCTTGGCGGGGTCGGCGAGCTGGCCGAGCATGGCGAAGAACTTGCCGAGCATCACTTTCACCACCTCGAAGCGAATCGGGTCCTTGGGGAAGCCGCGCAGGTCGAAGGTCGGCGAGAGCCAGGGTCCGAGCCAGCAGATGCCGCCGAGGCCGGGGATGGCGTAGTCGTAGCCGTGGAAGATGAGCTGCGTCGTCGGGCTCAGCTCGTCGCGCAGGGCGATGAGGTCCTCGTAGCCGGCTCGCACGAGGTCGAGCGCGGTCTGGAATCGGCTCGCGTGAATGTGCTGTTCGGCGGTCAGGTTGGGATCGTACTGCCGGATCCAGAGTGCCATCGGGTTGTCGACGATGTCGTTGCCGCCGCCGGAGAAGAGCAGGGCGTCCCACGGCCCGCCCGCCGGGCAGCCCTTCTTCAACTGCGCGATGAGGAGCTTGCGCTCCTTGACGCCGAGCATGTAGCGCACCTCGTCGCCGGCCTTGGCCAGGCTCAGGATCGGCACGCCGAGCTTCTTCTGCAGGCGCGGGATGATCCCGCCCTTGAGCAGATGGGGCGGATAGTCGAACCAGGAGTCGCCCTCGGCGAGGATCTGCAACGGAGGCCCGCCGGCGACACCGGCCGCGCGCGCCCCCGGCTTCGCCATCCCCTCCGCCGGCGCGAGACCGCGCACGCCGCGCTTCTTCAGGATCGCCATCACCTTCTTGTACTCGTCGGCGCGGCGCGCCAGCTCTTCCTGCTGCGCCTTGGCGACGTGCTTGCGCGCCAAGCCGATCGGCGCCGGTCCCGGAGCGGGTGCGAGCCCGCGCGCCGCGGCCCGCGGTGCGCTCGCCCGCGCGAGCGCCTGCGCCTCCTCGAGGCTCACCGGCCCGACAATCGGCGCGAGAGCGCGACTCGTCCGGACCGGTTTCGTCGCCGGGCGCTTCTTCGCCGGCCGACTTGCCGGCGCGCTCTTCTTCACCGGTCGCTTCGCGACGGCCTGCTTCGTCGCCGACTTGGCCTTGAGCTTCGCCGGACGCTTGGCCGCTCGTGCCTTGGCGCGGGAGGCCTTCTTCGTCGGGGTCGTGCGCTTCGTCGCCATCGTCGCTCTCCTCGTCTGGGCTCGGATGCCGCTGCGATCTCCCGCAACGGCCCGTCAGCCCGGTTCCGTCATGCCGTTGCGCTGCGCATGGAAGTGCTGGAGCAGCCCTGTCGAGGCCGCCGAATGCTCGTCCCACGCCGCCGCGGCGATCTCTTCCGGCTGGGTTCGGAGCCATCGCCGCTGGTCGCGCAAGCGATGGCGGCTGTCGACGTCCTTGTAGACGGCGTAGGTGATCTTGCCCTGCGAGTCGATCACCAGCGTGCAGCCGCCCAGGAAGTAGCCTTCGCGCACGCGCCGTTTCTGCACCACTTCGGCGACCAGGTCGAAGCTCACCTCGTCGTCCGGAGCGACGCGGCGCAACGTGCGCAGCGAGTAGATGCCGATTTCCCCGGTCGCCCCTTTCGGCTCCATCAGTCCGAGGGGTCGTCCCGCGGCGCTGTTGCAGATCGCTCGCCCGAGCGCCCCGGCCGCCTCGCGCTGCACAGGGTCACCGGGGCGCCACCGCAGGAAGCCGCCATCGCAATCGAGGTTGAGTCGATCGAAACGCAGCTCCGGGACTGTGATCGCTGGCGTCGGCCGCTTCCAGAGCAGCGCCCGCTCCGAGAGATCGGGGACTTCCGGCACGCAGATGCCATACCGCCGGAAGGCGGTGACCAGTGCCTCGCGGTAGGCCCAGGGATCCTGCGGGTAGATCTCGAAGTCGGCGGTGATCATCGCCCGCAGGTACTCGCCGAAAGTACAGTGGTGCGACGGGCAGTAGTCGACGGCGCGGATGAGCACGTTGAGCAGCTCGCCAGCGAGCCGCGACGCCTGCTCGGCGAGCAATTCCACGGCCTCCGAGGAGAGCCGCCCCTGATAGGGCGCGAGCACTCGCCGGAGCTTGCGCGTCTGCCGCTCGAAGATGCGGCGGAAGGCGTCGAAGACCGCCGAGACGAAGACCGAGCCGAGGACGTGGACCTCTTTGGTGGGGTCGTAGAGGTAGTCGTCGGGAATCGGCTCGTTCTCGAGCCTGCCGGCGTACACGGCCGTGCGGAGCGGACTCCTGCCGGTCCCGAGCGCATAGCCGAACTGGCGGCCGATGGCCGCGAGCTGGTCGTCGTCGAGGCTCCCCTGCTTACGGTCGATCGCGCTCTCGACCACGTCGGTCTGGGCAAAGTGCAGGAAGATCGCCACCAGGTCGGCGATCGCTTCGTGGAGCGCCGGCACGTCCGGGTGCGTCGGGCGCAGGAAGTTGGGGCGCAATCCGTCGAGCAGCGCGTGGGTGACCTCGTGCGCCACCACGTCGCGCGACAGGCAGAGGTAGACATGACCGCCGGGCTGGCTCAGGCCCTGCGCGAACTCGCGCGCCTCGTCCCAGCCGAAGAGCACGGCACCTTGCCGGCGATCGTAGTAGGCGTTGGCGCCCTGGAACGCGTGCGGGCGGATGACCAGACGGTGGTCGTCGCGGGACGACCACGCAAACCCCGGGTCGCGGCCGAGGGCCCGCTGGAAGCGACCGTAGGTTTCCATCGCCACGGCGTAGGTCATCTGGCAGGCGAATCGCCGGTCGGTGGTGCTGGGATCGAAGCCGTCGCGCATCAGCACGTCGGGCCGCTCGAGGTCGACCGGGACCACCACTTCCCCGGGTTTCTCGGGGTCCTCCCGCACGACGAAGTAGGCACCGGCGGGTCCCGGATCGAGTGGCTCGTAGCGCACCGCCAGGGTGGTGATCGCCCCGTCGAGCCGCGGCACGCTCGGATCCTGCGTGTAGACGCGCAGCGGGCGGAAGGTCGGGGTGTCGAGATCGACCTCTGGCCGCGTTCGTGACTTCTCCGGCGCCAAGCCACCGACGCTCCGATGGACGAAGAACTCCCAGGCCTTCCCGGCCATCGCCGCGCCCCCTACCGCCCACCGAACAGCGGCGCGCCGGCGAGGCCCGGCGCGACCTGGTCGAACACCGGGTGCTGGCGCCCGTCGCTCCCGAACGCGCGCACGATCGCCTGGTGGAACTGCCGGTTGCTCCCCTTCTTGCCGAGGACCTCGTCGAGCACGCCGAGGGCGTGGCGGCTGAAGTTCCCCTGGCCCTCCTCCTCGTAGGCGACCTCCTTGTCCTGGCAGGCCGCGAAGTGCACGACCCCGGGGAGCGGCTCGCGCTCCGAGACCGGCACCGCCGCGCGGCTCCCTTTCCACGTCCGCTTGTAGGCGGCGATCTCCCGGGCGTTCAGCGCGATGTAGCGGGCCCGCACGTCCCGGCTCGCTCCCCCGCGAGGTGCGCCGAGCAGAGGGGCGAAGCGGGCGTTCGTGCCGGAGTGGCAGCAGTCCGTGATGAGGGTGAGGAAGGCGCCCTTCGGCAGGGTCTTGCAGGCGGCGTAGACGTCGTCGTCGAGCCAGAGCTCGCCGCGGTCGAAGTCGACGGGCACCATCACCTCGTCGAAGCCGTCCTGGTCGTCGCCCGAGAGGTCCTCCACCTGCGCCCCGTGCCCGGCGTACTGGAAGACGAGCTGGTCGCCCGGCTTCGCCCCTTGGAGCAGCTCGCGCAGCGCCTTGTCGAGCGCCGCGCGCGTCGCCTTGCCGTTCTGCAGCTTCTTGACCTCGAACCCTTCCTCGGTGAGCGCCCGGGCCCAGTTCTCGCTGTCCTGCACGCAGCCGGCGAGCGGCTGGCGCGGGTACTTGTCGATGCCGACGCAGAGCGCGCGGCGCTTCGGCTTCGTCTTGCCGGCGCGATCGGGTGAAGCGGAGCCCGCGTCGCCGCCCGGCGGCCTGGGCTCCGGCTTCATCCCCGCTCCGAAGTCGGCGTCCGGGTCGCCGTCGAGCTCGGGGTCGGGCTCCTCTCTCCCCTCGTCCGCACCCCCCGTCTCCTGCTGGCGGCGGCAGCAACAGCAGCAGCACTCCTGCTCGACCGGCTCGTTCTCGAGCGCGCGCGAGGCGAGATCGTCGAGCGCCCCACCGCGCGCAAACTCCTCGTCGGTCGGGAACATCCGGGCGCCGGGAATGCCGGCCAGCGTCGTGCGTCCGAGGATTCCACGGAGCACGGTGCTCATCGTGTACGGGTCGTTGTCGAAGTAGCCGTGTTGCCGCGACTGGGTCAGGTCGTTCGGCGGGAAGGCGTGCTCGACCTGGGAGAACTCGACCGTGGCTGGAGCCAGGGGGTTCGCCGGCACCGGCGCTCGCACGGCTCCGGCATGCGCGGCGAGACCGAAGAGCTGGCGGGTCGCTCCGTCTTCATAGAGGCAGTGCTCGAGGCCGAGAATCGGCACCTCCTTGTCTCCCTCGCAGGCGCGGCTCACGTAGTAGAGCAGCGACTTGCGATAGACCTTCGCCACGTCGTCGGCCTGCTCGGCCTCGTCGCTCATCGTGAAGACGCGGAGTTGTTCGATCTCCTGGCCCGCCCCGAGGCGCGGCGCGACGTCGCGCTGGAAGTCGTCGACGCGGATCGCCGGGGCGAGGTAGTTCAGGCTGCGGATCCGGTGCTTGCCGCTCGCCGTGACGAGCGGCAGGAAGTGCGAGAGGAGGATCGGCCCGGTGCTGTGTCCGATGGCGTGGAGCTGGACCTTCTTGCCGTTCTTGTCGAGCCAGGGCTCGAGCACTTGCCAGAATTCGTGGAGCCCGCCGGGCCGGCCGTACTCGGTCGACGGCGCCGAGCAGCGCCGCGCGTTGGCCTTCATCCGCGACCAGACCGTGGTCGCGAGCTTCTTCGTCAGGGCTTCGGAGATGTTGTCGAAGAAGTCGCCGAGGCCGCGCCGCGCGCCGCGCTCGAGCTCGCGCGGCGCCTGGAAGATCGACTGGAAGAGGCTCGATTCCCAGATGAAGTAGATCGGGTAGACGCCGTAGGAGCGCCACCACGGAGCCATGACGCGCGCGTACTCGAGGGCGCCCTTCTCGCTGTTGAGGCCGCCGTGAGCGTAGAAGAGGAGGTGCTGGCACTCCTGCTTGTCCACGGCCTCGGTGAGGTGCACGTGGACGAGGTTGTCCAGGTCCTCGGCGGTCGTCCAGACCCGCCCTTCCTTCGAGAGGATCCCCTGCGAGGTGTTGACCAGGTGCGGCAGCAGGACCTGGTACCGCGGCTCGGCACCGCGCGCCGCACGGCTGGCCGGCTCGACGAGGCCGCGCTCGATCCAGGCGGCCAGTCGCGCCTGGTCGTCGAGCGCCCGAGCGCTCTCGGGAACCTCGGCCCACGGCATCTCTTCGTCGTCGACCCCGCCGAGCGCCGCGTCGCGATCGACCGCGGTACTTCTCAATCCACGCGGTAGCGAGACGCCGAATCCGCGCAGGGCGTTGCCCGCGAGCTCGGCGGCGATGTCGGCGCGGAAGCGCTGCGGATCGAGGTCGCTCCCCGGGCAGGTCTTGCCGGTCGCGGGGAATTCGCGGTGGAACCGGACCGCGTCCGCCTCGAGCTCGAACTTGCGCAGCACGGCGCAGACGGCCGCGTACGCCGCGTTCTTCTGGTCCCCCGCGAAGGTGTCGACGACCTTGCCGTTCTCCTTCTCGAAGAGGCCGATCATCTCGATCATGAACGGCCCCTGCTTGGCGTCGCCGTTGTGCCCGCGCACGGAGGCCGGCGCGAGGTCGAACGGCCGCCCGGTCCAGAGGAGCCCCTGCGGGTCGATGGTGATGTGCTGGGCGATGTCGACCATCCCGAGGCTCATGTGCACCGTGCGCATCGCCTCGATCGACGCCAGGCCGCGAAAGTTCCCGTGCCGCGGCTGGTCGGTGCAGTGGACGTGCACCTCCGTCACCTTCCGCCCCGGCGTCCACTCCTCGAGCAACTTCTCGAATTCCCGAACCGTCAACACCTGAATCGGCCTCGGCATGGCTGTCTCCTCGATCAGCAGACGTCGTCGCATCGAAACCCGCGTACACCGCGACCATCCGGCCCCGCCCGGATGACCCGCCGACCCCGCAGCGCCATCCGCCCGAGCCCCTCGTCGCAAAAGGTGGGTTTCTGCCCTCAAGATGCAGAGACGAACGAGGGGCTGGATTCGGTCAGCACCACCGTACCCGTCGACGCCCCGCCTCTTGGAATACACCCCACTACTGCCCAGTCAGCGCAGCGGGCAAGGCACCTCGATATTCGGAAGATCTGTCGAGAACAGTAGCACGCGGTTCGGGGACAGAGGGGCCAGTTGCGCAGAAAGTGCCAGCATCCAAGCGCTCGAAAGTCGAGGAGACCGCGATAGTCTGCACGGCGAAGCTCAGCCTTCAGCTCGAAGCTGCGACACTCCCTCGGTTCGCTTTGTCGAATCGAGCACTTCCGGACAGGAGATGGTTCACCTTGACCGACCCGCGATCGAAGAAGCGATTCGAGGCCATCTGTGCCGCTCTGCTCTCTCTCGCGAGCGGACTCTGCATCGGATGGCTCGCAGGACTATCCGTATCGCCGGTCCTCTCGACGGTGATGATGACGATTCTGGGGCTGGCGGCTGGCGGGGCAACCGGTTTCCACTTCTCGAAGAGGGACTCTTCCATTACCGCGCTTTCGGTCCTCGCGCTCACGGCGTCGCTCCTCGGCGGCATCGCAGTCGGAGCCCCCGTTGGAATCGTCGCTCGAACCAACAATTGGTTCGGGGCGCCGATGAGCGCCCATGGCCCCGGAGAGATTCCGCAAGACGAGCTCGCGCAGCGGCAGGCTACTGCTGGTCTGTTTTCCATCAAGAGCTCTGAATGTGCCGAGCTCTTGAGCTCCGCAAGCCGGAGCGAGGAGGAGCTACGGCGGGTGCTCAGGGCATCGAAAGACCCGCGACTGAGTCAGCTCGCGGCTCGGCCGGTCGAAGCTCCACTCGCTCCGGTGGTGCGGGTGATATGCGCGCCCTGACGGCAATAGCCGTTTTCGGGCTGGCAGTCGGCACGAGCCGCGGCACCCACGGGGTTGAACCCGATCCCGTCCCGACCTACTTTAGATCGGTCCTCCGACTCTCTCCGCAGAACTGCGTCTCAGGACAGAACAGCGTCCTGTCGGGATTCTTGTTTCGGTCGGCAGGGCAGCTCGGAGTCCTCACGGCCCTCCACGGAGTCGCCGGATGCGAGCCCATTCGTGCACGCGGATTCGACGGGCTCTACCTGGATGACCTGACGATCAGAGCCGTCGACTTGGACCGGGATGTCGCTTGGCTCGAGTCGAAGGAGCTCGGCGCTCTACCGTCGGTACCGAACCCCTTCCCGATCGCCAGCGGAGTTCCTGACAAGCTGACCGTTGTCGGCTATCCGCAGGGGGTTTCGGCTCCGCTGGAGCATCCAGTGAATCCGCAAACTCGACGGCTGGCTCCGCTCGGGGAGCTGGTCCCGCAAGGATCGGCCGTCCGCTCAGGCCTTGAGCAGCGCAGAAGCCCCAAGCTCGATTTCGTCGTCCTCAGCCTGACGGGCGCGCTCCAACCCGGGCACTCGGGAGGCGCGATTCTCGATGCCTCGAAGCAGCTGGTCGCAATCGGAGACGGTGGGCTCAACGACGGCAATTCACAGATCGGGTGGGCGATCCCCATCTCGGCGATCGACCTCAAACCCCTGGCGTCCTTGCGAAGCGAGGTCGCGTCGCTCGGGCTCAAGCCGCGCCTCGCCGCCTTCGCTCTGCAGGATGCTCCGACTGGCATCCCAGGAGTGACTCCACTCCAGGCTCGCACCGTCGCTATCGAGGCTGACTTGAAAGCGCTCACCTCGGAGACCTGCGCGCGAGCGAGCGAGGGGCAGCTCGCGACGCTCAAGTGCGAATTTGCCAGGCGACAACTCGAAAACGAGCGAAACCGAATGGTGACGGTTCGCCGTGTTGCCCTCCTTCTCCTCGATGTCTTCTCTCCCGCTCGTTGGTCCCAGAGCGAGGAGGACTGGAGCTCGAGGAGCAGCGACATCCGCCAGTTCTACCTGCAACAGGTCGAACAGTCGCAGATCGTCCTCCTTCAGCTTCAGGAGCTCGCAATCGGGTCGAACAACGAGGAGCTCGCAAAGGCCGCGATCCTCACGCGAACGGGCGTCCAGGAGGCCTTCGATCCGCTACGGTTCACCGCGGACCCAACCTTCTGTAGCCATCTTCCGCCTCCGGCGGACCCCGCCTGCATCCCCACGGATTGGTCAGTTCAGCGCGCCCGATTCGTCCTTGCCCGCAGAGCCGTTCGGCAGCTCGTCATCTCGCTCGACGAAGAGCTCGGGAGCATGCTCTGAGCGGAGCTCTTCGATTGGGGGAAGAGCCCCCAGAGCAGGTTCTGACTTGCCGTGCCACTATTCGATGACAGACGGAGCCTACCCGCCTCCGCACCGCGGCCGAGCCTCTGAGGGTGCCACCCTCAGAGGCGGCCGAGATCTCACGCGGGCATCGTCCCCAGCCTCTTCGGCCCCGCCTGCACCACTTCCGGCGGGCAGCCGCTGGCGAAGAGTTTGAAGTTGTCGATGTAGCGGGCGGCGAGGGCGTCGTACTTCTGGTAGTACTCGTGCCGGTTGCCCCAGGTGTTGGCGGGCTCGAGGATCTCCGAGGGGACGCCTTCGCAGACTTCGGGGACGGCGAAGCCGAAGATGATGTCCTTGCGGTACGGGACGTCCTCGAGCTTGCCCTCGAGCGCGGCGTTGAGCAGCGCCCGGGTATGGCGGATCGAGATCCGCTTGCCGATGCCGAAGGGGCCGCCGGTCCAGCCGGTGTTCACCAGCCAGCACTTCGCGCCGTGCTGCAGCATCTTCTTCTTCAAGAGCTCGGCGTAGACGTACGGGTGATGCACCATGAACGGCCCGCCGAAGCAGGCGCTGAAGGTGATCTCCGGCTCGATGCCGAGGCCGATCTCGGTGCCGGCGATCTTGCTCGTGTAGCCCGAGATGAAGTGGTAGATCGCCTGCTCCGGGTCGAGCCGCGAGATCGGCGGCATCACCCCGGAGGCGTCGCAGGTCAGGAAGACAAGGTTCTTCGCGTGGCCGGCGCGCTTCTCCGGCACGGCGTTGTCGATGTACTCGAGCGGGTAGGCGCCGCGCGTGTTCTCGGTGAGGCGCTCGTCGTTGAGGTCGAGCCGGCGCGTCACCGGGTCGTAGACGACGTTCTCGAGAATCGTGCCGAAGCGCCGCGTGCAGGCGAAGATCTGCGGCTCCGACTCCGAGGAGAGCCGGATCATCTTGGCGTAACAGCCGTCCTCGAAATTGAAGACGCCGTTGACCCCCCAGCCGTGCTCGTCGTCGCCGATCAGGCCGCGCCGCGGGTCGGCCGAGAGCGTCGTCTTGCCGGTGCCCGAGAGGCCGAAGAAGACCGCCACGTCGCCGGCGGCGCCGACGTTCGCCGAACAGTGCATCGGCATCACGCCGTCGAGCGGCAGCAGGTAGTTGAGCACGGTGAAGACCGACTTCTTGATCTCCCCGGCGTAGCCGGTGCCGCCGATGATCGCCAGCTTCTGGCGGAAATTGAGGACGATGAAGGTCTCCGAGCGCGTGCCGTCAGCCATCGCGTTGGCCTTGAAGCCCGGAGCGCAGATCAGCGTGAAGTCCGGCACGTGGTGGTGCGCCTGGTCCTGCGTCGAGTTCTTGAGCAGCATGGTGCGCGCGAACATGCTGTGCCAGGCCTTCTGGGTGATCACCCGGACCGCCAGGCGGTGGTCCGGGTCGGCGCCGGCGTGCAGGTCCTGGACGAAGACGTCGCGCCCCTGCAGGTACCCGCAGAGCCGGTTGTGCAGGGAGCTGAAGCACTCCGGGTTGAACGGCCGGTTGTACTGGCCCCACCAGACGTCTTCCTCGGTCGTCTGCTCGCGCACCACGAACTTGTCGGCCGCGGCGCGCGCCGTGTGCTTGCCGGTGTCGACGACGAACGGCCCGAGGTGGCAGATCTGCCCCTCCGAGCGGAAGACCGCCTCTTCGTAGAGCGCCCCGGTCGGCAGGTTCCAGTAGACCGTGCGCAGGTTGGTGAGGCCGTGGTTCTCGAGCCCGTAGAGGCTCGCCAGGGCCTTCGCCTGCTTGGCCGCAGGCGAGTGCACGTCGAGGTTGATGTTCATGCCCAGTCCCTCACCAGGCGACGGTCGCCGATGAAGATCTCGTTCGGCGCGTCCGGGTCGAGCGCCCACTTGATGCGCTCGAGACCGTCCATGATCTCCTTGATCGTGCCGCAGTAGGAGAGGCGCAGGTGGCCGTCCATGCCGAACTCCTTGCCCGGCACGGTGACCACGCGCACGCGGTCGAGGAGGAGCTCAGAGAGCTTCTGCGAGTCGCGCTCGTAGGCCGAGAAGTCGGGGAAGCAGTAGAACGTCCCCTGCGGCTTGACGATCCGCACCCCGGGAATCGTCTTCAGCCGGTCGACCATCACGTTGCGGGCGTTTTCGAGCGTCAGGCGGAGCGTCTCGATCGGCGTCTGCACGCCGGAGAGCGCGCCGATCGCCGCCCACTGCGAGACCGTCACCGGCCCCGAGGTCTGGTGCGACTGGATGTTGGTCATCGCCTCCGAGACCTCGCGGTTGGCGATCGCCCAGCCGATGCGGAAGCCGGTCATCGCGTACATCTTCGAGACGCCCTGCACCACCACCAGGCGCGACGCCTCGCCGAGGTCCTGGGCGAACGGGTACGGATTCGGCGCCTGCGCGCCGTCGAAGACCAGGCGGTTGTAGAGGTCGTCCATCACCAGCCAGATGTTCTTCTGCTCGCAGAAGCGCACCATCTCGGCGACGAAGTCCTTGGAGTACATCGCGCCGCTCGGGTTGTTCGGGCTGTTGAGGATGACGACCTTGGTCTGCGAGGAGACGCACTCGAGCATGTCCTCGATCGTCGGCTGGAAGCCGCCGTTCGACGGCACGACCGGCACCGGCACGCCGCCAGCGAGCTTGACCATCTCCGGGTAGCTCACCCAGTACGGGGCCGGGAAGAGCACCTCGTCGTGCGGCTCGAGCACGGCGTAGAGCAGCGACATGATCGACTGCTTGGCGCCGCTCCCCACCACCACGTTGTACTGCGTCACCGAGTGGTCGTAGTGGTCCTCGGTGTAGCGGATGATCGCCTTCTTCATCGCCAGCAGGCCGTCGGCCGGGGCGTAACGGATCTCGCCGGTGTTGAGCTGGGCCGCGCAGTTGAGCACCGCGTCGAGCGGAGCCTTGGCCTTCGGCTCGCCGCCGCCGAGGTGGATCACCGGCTCGCCGCGCTCGCGCATCTTGGCGGCCTTCTCGTTGAGCTTCAGGGTGGGCGAAGCCTTGATCGACCTCGCGAGCTGACTGACGCTCATGACACTTCCTTTCTCGAAGCGAAAGAAGAAAAGAGAACCGGCCCGGTCGCCCGATTCGGGGCCGGACGACCGGGTCCTCACCGCACGATGGTCGCCGGAATCCCGCCCGGCGCCGCCACCCGGGGGGGTGGGACGGGCCCGGTCGCCGGGGGGCTCACTTGACCGGCGGCGACTCCGGCCCGTAGACGTAGCGCTCGAAGAACGGCTGCCAGGGCTGACCGCTCACCTGGTCGAGGATGGCGACGAGGTGCCGCGTCTCGGCCACCCGGTTGGTGAAGCTCTTGACGTAGGAGCGGATCCAGGTGAGGAAGAGGCGATCGCCCTCGGCGTCGCCCTTCTGCCGCCGCAGCTCCTGGCGAATGGCATGGAGCACCAGGGGACCGCGGCCGTAGAGCAGATAGTCGTGCGAGTCCGACTCGCCGTGCGAGCTGTTGAGCAGAGCGGCGAGGTAGACGCTCGCGCCCGGCTTGACCTCCTTGTCCATGCTCTTCCACTCGCGCAACTGCCGCTCGAAGACCTGCTTGCCCTGGCGCGGGTCGGCGGTGACGCTCTGCAGGCAGACCGCCGAGGCGTACTCCGAGAGGCTCTCCGAGAGCCAGTCCTCCTCGTTGCGCAGGATCTTGGCGACGTGCGGGAACCAGCCGTGCGCCACCTCGTGGGCGATGCGCTCGTTGATGCCGCGGCTGGCGATGCCGGCGATCCACCCCTCGTCCTCGTCGGCCTGGGCGCGCGCCCGGGTGAAGAACGCCTCCTTGGTGATGAAGATCATCCCGGCCGGCGCCTGCCCCCAGCCCCAGTCGTTGATCTCGATCACCTGGAGGTCCTGGAACGGGTACGGCACGCCGAGCCAGCGCTCGTAGCAGCCGCGCATGCCGAAGACGAGCTTGCCGATGCGCCGCGCCTCGTCCTCCTTCACCGTGGCGTAGGTCGAGACGTGGACGCGCGCGCCGTTCTGCTCCTCGGTGACCGTCTTGTACTTGCCGGCGAGCACCGTCGCCCGCTCCATCGGGCGCGCCAGCCGCGTCTCGACCCGCGTGCCGACGGCGGTCGTCTCGCGCTTCAGCACCTCGCCCGAGGCGAAGGGCAGGAACGGCTTGGCCGCCTCGGCGCTGACGCGGATCTCGCTCCACTCGAAGCCGCCCGCCGCGGGGCGCGGGTACCAGGACTCGAGCCCCAGCCACCAGAAGCTGTCGCCCGCCGGCCGGTCGAGGATCTCGCCCTCGGCGACCACCTCGAGCTGGACGAGGTCGCCCTTCTTCAGCGGTCGCGGTGGCGCGACGAGCAGCGAGCCGTGCTGGTGCGAGAACGGCGCCGGCTGTCCGTCGAGCGTGACGCGCGTGACGGTGTACGGCTTGAAGGCGTCGCGGCTGTCCCAGATGCCCCTCAGCAGGGAGAACGGGAGCAGGCGCAGTCCGTCGACCTGCGCCTGCACGCGCGAGCGCGTCGTGACCTGGACCTGTTCGCCCTTCGGGTTCGTCAGGGCGATCTCGGTGTCGACGACCGCCAGGTTGAATGGCGTGGGCTCCCACCAGGCGCGACCGATCGGCTGGACGACGAGCGACTCCTGGACCCAACGGCCCGCGAGCGCCCCGACGGTCGTCGGCAGGTTCCACACCCCGAGCAGCGACTCGGCGCGAGCGAGAGGACGCGGGTCGACGTCAAGCACCAGGTCGTCGCCGGCGCGATGCAACAGCGCCCAGCGGTAGCCCGGCTGACCGTTGGCGACCGAGAGCGCCAGGTCGCGCCCGGGGTTGCCGTCGAGGCGGTTCTCGAGCGCCCGGGTGAGCCAGCCCGGCAGGGCGTCCGTTGCGGCGATCCCCGGGGAATCCGCTGGCGGCGCGGGGGTCGCGGTCGCTCCCGGCGCCGGTGCCGCCGCGGGGATCAGGTCGATGCCCCAGATCGCCGCCGCCTCGAGCGTGAGCTCGAAGGTCGCCGGCACCTGCGTCGCCTCGAGCCCCACCGAGAGGCCGGCGGCCTTCAGGTTGTGGCGGGCGAGCGGCAACGAGAAACGGTCGTCGATGGTGTAGCGGAAGACCGCCTTGCCGCCGATCAACAGGCCACAGACGCGCCCGTCGGCCACGAGCGCCCGGACGTTGCCGGGCTCGAGCGGACGGATCTCCCCACGCCCCACCGCGAGTGAGGTGAGCGGCCCGACTCGCGGACCGAGCCTCGCCCCGTCGAAGGTCGCGGCAAGCCGGGCGAGGTCGGCCGGCGCCTCCTCGGCGCACGCCGACCCACCGCCGGCGACAGGGACCGCGAGAAGCAGGGCGAACGCGACGACGGCGAGGGAGCGGGTCGGCATGTCGACCTCCGCACGAAGCACAGGGTTCGTGCTCAAGGGTACGACCAACTGCAGTACGCCCTGCCACCCGCGCGGGTAGCTCGCCCGAGAGTTCCGTGACGGAGAACGGAGGGAGCGGCGGCCAGCCGGCGCAGACCAAGCGGCTGCGCCCGGGGAGCTTGGCCTCGTCGAGCGCCGCGTCGGCGGCGGAGAGCCAGCGGTCGACCGTGGGATGGGAACGGGCGTCGAGCACCAGGAGCCTCGCCGGTGTCCCGTCGGCAAGCTGCGCCGCGTGCCGTTCACTCGACCTTCGCCGCGCCCCCGACGCGCGAGGTTCCGAGCCGATGCGCGGGCAGGAGCGGGTCGCTGCCGCCCGCTGTCTTCTCACGCCGTTGCGGTGGAGGCGGCCCTGGCGATCGAGAGGCACCGTCGTCGGACGCCTCGGTCGAGGGGAATCAGGGCGCCATGCAGCTTCGCGTCTGTCACTTGGCGACCTGGAGAACCCCGGCGGTCGTGTCGTCGTAGGCGATCACCGGCCGCCCGTCGTCGCCGATCGCCAGCGACGTCCAGGCTCCGACGTCGCTGCCGGCGTCGACGGTCGTGATCGTGGCGCCTCCCGGCGAGCAGCTGGCGTTCCCGCACTCGACCACCTAGAGCGCGGTCGCTCTCTGATCCTGGTAGCTGATGACCGGCAATGGGTCAGCGCCGATCGCGATCGACGACCCGAGTCCGACGCTGCTGGCCGGCGCATCGACCATGTCGAAACGGGGCGTCGTCGAGCAGGACGCATCGCCGCACCGGGTGACGGCGAGCCGCTATCCCGCCCCGCCGTTCACGGCATGACTGATCACCGGCACTCGGTCGCCGCCGATGGCGATCGACGTGTCGGTGCCCGCCGTCCAGCCGGTGTCGTAGAGGGTGGAGATCGTCGGCGGACCGTTGAGCGCCGAGCAGACGACCGTGCCGTCGGCGTCGATCGCCTGCAAGGTCTCGCCCCCGGCACAGGCGCCGGAACACGCATCTGGAAGCTCTGCGAGGGCAGGCCGTCGAGCAGATCGGCATTGAGCCCCGACGCCGGGCCGTCGTTGCCGAGGACGATCGTCATGACTTCGCTGTCGCGCGTGAGTGCGCTGTCGACCCGGGCGTCGGCCACCGTGCCGGAGGTGATGCCTCGCCGGCGTGTACGTGAGCCAAGGGGCTGAAGCTGGCAGCGTGGGAGCTATCGAGGCTGTCGGCGTCGACGCCCGATCCGCTCCCGCCCGTCGACTGGCTCTGCCAACGCCGCAGCAGGTCGATCGCCGCTGCCACCTCGTCGGCGGTCGGAATGGCGCGAATCGTGAACCGCTTGGGCGCCGACCAGCCGGTCTCGCTCCCCATCCCGCGACCGGAGGCATCGAGCGCTCGCACCGTCCAGGCGAAGCTCCCGCCCGGCTTCAGACACTCGGCGAGGCTCGGCGTCCACGAGGAGGCCGACCCTTCCACCGGATGGCGCAGGACGACGACCGGCTCGCCCTTCGTCGTGAGGTCGAGCACCGCGAGCTCGTGGCCGGCGGCACCGGCCACCGCGCTCCAACTGAAGGTCGGGCACGCGCTGCCGATCTCGCTCGGCCGCTCGGTCGCCCCCGGTGACACCGCGGTGGCGAGATCGCTCGCCGTGACCGAGGCCGGGATGACGAAAGCGACCGAAGCGAGCGCCATCGCGAGATGAGCACGGAACCGCGAACGGGCGTGATGTGTGGGTGACCTCCGAGCTCGAGACCGGGCAAGGCCTCGACGGGGCAACCGCCCCGCCAAGTCCAGGGAGAATTCCTGAAGGGTCGACATCGCCGGGAACTGTCCCCTACGGCCGCCTCGCCGACCAGGGCAGGAGGTCACCGCTCTCGAAGCCGTCGGCGAAGAAGCCGCAGGCGGCCGTCGGCGTCGGACGGCCGACGACCACGAGGTCGACGCCGCTCGCCTTCGCCCCGCCGCGCACGTCGAAGCCGCTCGCATAGCAGGTCGCCGAGCTCGCCGTGCCGGCGTCGACGCGCAGGGCGTTGAGCACCGCGTCGGTGGCCGATCCGCTGACGCTCACCGCGCCGGCGATCGTCGTGCTCGCCGAGCCCGCGCCGCTGATCGTCACGTCGCGGGCGATCGTCAGATTCGTCGTGTAGGTGCCGGCCGCCACCTGGATCGGGTCGCAGGTCCCGTCGGCGAGGGCCGCGGAGATCGTCGGGTAGACCGTCGGCACGCTGCAGACGGCGGCGCCAGCCGCACCGGGAAGACCGAGGGTGGTTGCCAACAGGAGTCCGACCCACCGTCCTGCGGCAACCGGCGAGAAAGCGAATGGGCGCATGGCTCGTCCCTCCTCTCGCATCCATCCTCACGGTGCCAGACAGCTTCGCGAGTGGCACTTGAGCACGCGGACCTCGTCGTAGGTGTCGTCGATCAGCGAGATCACCGGGTAGCCGTCGGCACCGATGGCGATGGCGTTGTACTTGCCGACGTCCGTCCCGGTCGGATTCAAGGCCGTGACGATCGACTCGTCGTCGCCGGTGCAGGCGATGTCGTTGCAGCGAACCACCTTGAGGGAGGTGATGGTGGCGTCGTAGTAGCTGATGACCGGCAACCCGTCGTCGCCGAAGGCAAGCGCGCTGTACTCGCCGACGTCCGCGCTGTTGTCCACCATCGTGATCACCTTGTTCGTTCCGATGCAACCGAAGTCGGTGCACTTGGCGACCTTGAGGGCGCTATTGGTCGCGTCGTAGTAGGAGATCACCGGCTTGCCGTCGATCGGACTGATGCCCAGCGAGGTGTAGTGCCCGACGCTCCCGCCATCCGGGGCGTCGACGAGGGTCGAGGGCTCGCCGCCGCCGGAGCACGCCGCGTCGTTGCAGCTCATCAGCTTGAGCCCTCCTTCGGTCTCGTCGAAGTAGCTGATGTACGGATTCCCCGTCCAGGCGATCGCGATCGAGCAGAACTGCCCGACCGCATCGACCGGATCGTCGACCGTGGTGATCGTCTCGTTGTTGCCGGCGCACGCCACGTCGTTGCACTTGGCGACCTTGAGAGCGGCGGCGGTCTCGTCGAAGTAGCAGATCACCGGGAAGCCGTCGGTGCCGATCGCGATGTCCGTGCCCTTGCCGACCACGTTGGCCGGATTGTCGACCGTGGTCGTCGTTTCGTCGCCACCGCTGCATGCGGCGTCGTTGCACTTCGCCACCTTCAACGAGCTGGAGGCCTCGTCGAAGTAGCTGATGACCGGAAAGCCGTCGGCGCCGATGGCAATCGCCGAGAACTTCCCGACTCCGGTGGCCGGGTCGTCGACCCACGAGATGGTCTCGCCGAGCCCGTCGCAAGCGGCATCGTTGCACTTGAGGACGGCGAGGGCCCCGCGGGACATGTTGTAGAAGCTGACGACGGGCAGGCCATCGGCGCCGACGGCGATCGACGTGTGGTAGGCGAACGTCTCGGCGATCGAGCTGGTGACCGTGGTCGCGGTCGGCGGTCCGCCGAGCACCGCGCAGACGACGCTGCCGTCGACGTTGATCCCCTGGAGCGTTTCGCCGGCGGCGCAAACGCCGGTCACGCGGCGCTGGAAGTTCTGCCCGTGCAGGCCATCGAGCAGGTCGGCGTTGAGCGTGGAGCCCGGCCCGTCGTCGTAGAGGACGATCGTCATCACTTCGTCGTCGCGGGTGAGCGTCGAGGCGACACGCGCATCGGCCACCGTGCCGGAGGCGATCTCCTCGCCGGCGTGGAGATGCCCGGCGAGGCTGACAGCCGCTCCGTCGACTTGCAACGCCATCGCACCCGCACCGGAGTTCTCGATGTTGAACGTCTGCGAGCTCGCCGACGGGCGGTCGATGCCGCTCTGCGTGACGATCGTGTCGACTTGCCCCTGCGCCGCGCCCTCGAGGACGAGATCGGGACCGCCCGCGAGGTTCGCCCCGACGAGTCCTGCACCGGACGCCGAAGCGGTCTGTCCCCAGATGCCGTGCTGGAAACCCGACACCGCCGGGTTCTCGCCGACGATCGCCGACTGGCCTGCCGTGCTCGCACGGTCCGCGAGTCGGCTCGACGAGGCTGTAGCGGTCGCGCTCGCCGAGCTCGCCGAGGGCATTGCGCTCTCACCGCCCTCCTGCCAGCGCCGCAGCACCTCCATCGCCGCGTCGACCTCCGAGGCGCTCGGCAGCGCCGGCACCGTGAAGCGACGGACGGCCGCCCAGCCGTTCTCGCCGTCGACGGCGCGACCGGTGGCGTCGAGCGAGCGCAGCGTCCAGCCGTAGCTCCCACCGGGGCGCAGGCAGTCGACGCGATCCGGCGTCCACGACGAGCTCTTGCCGGAGAGCTCACGCCGCAGCACGACGGTCGGCGAGTCCGGCACCGCCAGATCGAGCACCACGAGCTCGAGACGGGCGGCGCCGCTCGCGACGCCCCAGCTGAAGGTCGGACAGAGCGAGGCGACCTCCGCCGCGCGAGCGAGCCCGCCGGGGGAAGAGGTTTCGGGGACTTCGGCCTCCGCGGGCGTGGGGCCCCAGGCCAGGAGCAGAAGGAGCGCAAGAGGCCGCAAGATCGAGCGCAACGAACGAGCGGGCATGGAGGGGTCCTTTCTCTGTCGAGGGCGCCCGGGATCACGGGCGATGACGCGAGACTAGAGACCCACCCACATCCACGACAGAGCATGATCGTGCTCCCCTCCCTCGGCAGCGGGCATGCCATCATCCGCCCATGGCGAACGAATCCCCCCTCCGGGCCGGCGCCGTCGTCGTCGCGGGCGAGGCCGCTGCCGCATCGACGATCGCCGTCGCGCTGGTCGAGGACGACACGCCGCTGCGCGAGGGGCTGCGGCGGATCCTCGAGTCCACGCCGGGGTTCGCGCTTGCCGGGGCGTTCGGGTCGGTCGAGGAGGCACTGCGCCGCCCGGTCGAAACTCGGCCGCAGGTGCTGTTGCTCGACATCGGCCTGCCGGGGATGTCGGGCATCGAGGGGATCGCACCGCTGCGCCGTCGCTTCGGCGATCCGGCGGTGCTCATGTTCACCGTCTTCATGGACGAAGAGCGGATCTTCCGCGCCCTCTGCCACGGCGCGTGCGGCTACCTGCTGAAGAAGACACCGCCGCCCCGCCTGCTCGAGCTGGTGCGCGAGGCGCACGCCGGCGGCGCGCCGATGTCGCCGGAGATCGCCGCGCGCGTGGTGAAGATGTTCACCCGCTTCGCGCCGCTGCCCGGCACCGAGATGTCGCTCACCCCGACCGAGCAGAAGCTGCTCGCCCTGCTCGCCAAGGGCTGCACCTACGCCCAGGCCGGCGAGAGCCTCGGCATCACCTCGAACACGGTGCGCAACCACATCCGCGCCATCTACGAGAAGCTCGAGGTGCACTCGATGTCGGCGGCGGTCTCCAAGGCGCTGCGCGCCGGCCTGATCTGACGCTCAAGGCGTAGCGAGAGGGACTGCGAGCCGGACCGTCGTGCCGGCGCCGGGGCGCGACTCGACGCGGATCGTGCCGCCGAGCTGCTCGGCTCGCCGCTCGAGGCTGGCGAGGCCGTGCCCGCCGCCCTCCTGCGCGACGAGCTCCGGGTCGAAGCCGCAGCCGTCGTCGATCACCTCGGCGAAGAGCTGCCGCCCCTCGAGCCGCACGCTGAGCGCAAGGTGCGTCGGGCGGCCGTGACGCACGGCGTTGTGCACGGCCTCCTTGAGAATCAGGTAGAGGTGGCGGCGACGTTCGTCCTTGAGCACGATGCCCGCGCCGGCCTCGGGGGCACAGAAGCGGAAGTCGACGCCGGCCCCTTCGCAGATCTCGCCGCCCAGCCGGCGGAGACGGCCGAGCAGGGACGGCAGGTCGTCCTTGGCCGGGTCCAGCGCCCAAGCAACGTCGCTCGTCGCGTCGACGAGCTCGCGCGCGCTCGCGGCGATCTCCTCGAGGGCGGTGTCGGCCGCGCTCCCCGGCGAGAGCTCGGGGCGCGTCATCTCGGCGAGCATCGCGACCCGCGAAAGCGACAGCCCGAGGTCGTCGTGCAGATCGGCCGCGATGCGTGCGCGCACCGCCTGCACCTCGCGCAGCCTGGCGAGCCGCTGGCGCACGGCTCCCAAGACGAGACCGCCGACGACGAGGAGCAACGCGACCTGGAACCAGAGCCGCCGCCAGAACGGCGGCTCGACGGTGAACCCGAGCGTTGCGGGCTCGCCGCTGCGGCCGTCAGCGAGCATCGCGCGCGCCTCGATCGCGTAGGCGCCGGGCGCCAACCCGGCGAGATGCACGCGCCGTTCTCCCGCGGCGAGCGAGATCCAAGAGCCCTCGTTCAACCGGTACTGGTAGGTGAGACGGTGGCCGGGCCGCAAGTCGACGGCGGCGAAGGACACTTCGACATGCCGGTCGCTCGCCGAGAGCTCGAGATCGGACAGCTGCGCGAGACCGCGCTCCGGCAGCGGCCGGCGCCGTCCGGCAACCCAGAGCTCGAAGAGTCGCATCGGCGGCGCGCTCGTCGGCATTTCGGGTCGGGGGCGCAACCGCGAAACGCCTCCGGCCGTGGCGATCCAGAGATCGCCCGCGCCGTCGACGGTCATCGAGACGACCCCTTCGTTGGCGAGACCGGAGGCGCGATCGAAGTGGCGCACGCGGCCGCTCTCGGGGTCGAGGCGGTCCACTCCGCGCCGCGAGCCGATGTAGACCTGTCCGAAGCGGTCCGAGGCAAGAGCGACGATCTCGTCGCTCGCCAGACCCTCCGCGGTCCCGTAGCGTTTCCAGACCGGAGGATCGCGGTCCGGCGCCTCGAGCCGCGCCAGCCCCCGCCCGAGGACGCCCGCCCAGAGCCCGCCTCGGCGGTCGACCAGGAGGGAGCTGACGAAGCCGGCGGGCAGGCCGTCGGCCGACGGAGCGAAGTAGCGGAAGCGTCCGTCGCGGTAGCGCGCCACTCCGCCCTGCGAGCCGTCGCGGACGCTGAAGAAGCCCATCCACACCGAACCGTCGCGGCCGTCGGCGAAGGCGGTCGCCGTGTCGTAGGGCAGGCCTTCCTGGGCCTCGAAGCTCGTCCAGCGTTCCCGTTGCCGATCGAAGCGCGCGAGGCGGCTCCGCCTCGGCGAGAACATGCTCACCCAGATGTCGGAGCGCGCATCCTCGAAGAGCCGAAAGGCAGCGTCGTACCCCAGCCCGTCGGCCATCGTGTAACGGGCCCGCGGCGGGGTCCGGGGCAGATCCTCGAGGCGACGTACCCGCGGGTAGCGCAGCACGCCGTTGAAGGTCGGCACCCACCACTCGCCGAAGCGATCGACCAGCGTGACCTGGTTCTCCCCCCAGCCGCAGCTCTCGACCGCCTTCGGCATCGACAGCCGTGAGGACTCGAAGCGATCGCCCGAGAGCCGGTGAACCGCTTCGCAGGCCGGGAAACTGACCGCGACGATCCCGCCGTGATGATCGGTCACCACCGACCCGACCTTGACGCTGGCGAGCCCCTCGTCGGGTCCCCAGCGCACCATGCCGGCGCGGTCGAGTCTCACCAGCCCGGCGCTCTCCGTGCCGATCCACAGGCTCTCGTCCCGGTCCTCCAGCAGGACCGACACGGTATGACCGGGAATCCCGTGACGGTGGTCGAGCTCGCGCAGCGTCGTCGACTCGGCGACGTGCAGCTTGTCGCCGGCGATCAAGAGCGAGCCGTCGCGCGCCGCGAGGATGGCGTAGATCCGCTCCGGTCCGAGACGTCCGAGCGACTCGAAGGCGACCGCCTCGCCCGGCCTCGCCGGACGGCTCGCCGCACTCCAGTCCTGTGCCGGACGGAGGATCCGCTTCAGCGGGTATCCGATCGCACTCGCCGATGCGATCTCCTCCGGCAGAAAGGCGATGATCCGCTCCCCGGTGAGCCAGAGCCTCCCGGTCCGATCGCGTTCGAGCACTCCCGCGTTGGGATCCATCGCGCCACGCGGCACGTCGTAGAAACCGACGCGTCCGTCCGGCAGGCGCCGCACGAGACCGTGGCTCGCACGGATCCAGAGCGAACCGTCCGCACCGTCCGCGAGGGCCGCGAGCGCCATCGGTCCTTCCTGCGGCCAGACGATCGCGAGCGGAACCTGCTCGAAGCGATCGAGCGCGGGGAGATAGCGATAGAGCGACTTGCCCGCGGTCAGCCACAGCTCGCCGCGCGCGTCCTCCAGCAGGTCGAAGACCGCGGGACGAACCTCGTCGCCGACCAGCTCGCAACGGCGGAAGAGCTGCCCGTCCGGCTCGCGCCGTTCGAGCATCCGGACGACCGCATCGCCCGAGAGCACCCAGAGCGTGCCGTGGCGGTCCTCCACCACCTTGCCGATCCAGCCCGCGCCGAGACCGTCCGCGGTGCCGTAGTTGGTGAACGCCTGCCCGTCGAAACGCGAGAGGCCCGAGCTCGTGCCGACCCAGAGCAGGCCGGTTCGATCCTGCAGGAGCGCCGTCACCGTGTCGCCCGCCAGACCCTCCGCCGTCGTGAAGACGGTGACCGGCAACCGTTCGGCCAGCAGCGATGCCGAGCCGACTCCGGCCAGCAGGAGAGCGACGGCCAGCAGCCCGATCGCGCGGCGCATCGGGGACATTGTCGCAGCAAATGCGGGCGACGCCCACTCGCCGCCCGCCGACGGCGTTGCCACCCCGCCCCTCGCCCGCGCACCCGCTCGCCGCGCGGCTCGCGCGGGAATCCGTGAGGCTGCAAGGACGAAGACTTTCGCCGAAACGCGGCTACGATTCGCCAAGCGAGCCCTCCCGAACGGAGCCGAACGTGATCGTCACCGACCTTCCAACCCCCAGCATCCTGCTCGACGAACCGACGCTCGAGCGCAATCTCGCTCGCATGCGAGAGCGCCTCGCCCGGCTCGGCGTGGGGCTGCGCCCGCACGTCAAGACCGCCAAGTGCCGCGAGGTGATCGCGAAAGTGGGTCGTCCGGGCGAGATCGGGCTCACCGTGTCGACACTCGCCGAGGCAGAGCAGTTCCTCGCGGCTGGCTACACCGATCTCGTCTACGCGGTGGGCATCGCCCCGGGCAAGCTCGCGGAGGTCGCCGCGCTGCGCCGGCGCGGAGCCGACCTCGCGGTGCTGCTCGATTCGATGGACGCCGCTCGCGCGGTGGCCGACCGCGGAGCGAACGAATCGACGCCGGTGCCGGCCCTCGTCGAAATCGACTGCGACGGCCAACGTGCGGGGATCGTCCCCGACGACCCGGAGCTACTCGCCATCGGCCGCGCGCTGCACGACTCGCCCGGTGCCGCGCTGCGCGGCGTGCTCACGCACGGCGGCGGCTCGTACGGCTGTCGCAGTGTGGCGGCGATCCGCGAGATGGCCACGCGCGAGCGAGGCGCCGTCGTCGCCGCCCGCGACCGGCTCGCCGACGCGGGGCTCCCCTGCCCCGTCGTCAGCGTCGGCTCGACGCCGACCGCCACCTTCGGCGAGTCGTTCGCCGGCGTCACCGAAGTGCGCGCCGGGGTCTACATGTTCCAGGACCTGGTGATGGCCGGCCTCGGCGTCTGCACGCTCGACGACATCGCCCTCTCGGTGCTGGTCGCCGTCATCGGACATCAACCGGAGCGCGGCTGGCTGGTCACCGACGGCGGATTCACCGCCCTCTCGCGTGATCGCGGCACGGCCTCGCACGCGGTCGATCAGGGTCTGGGGGTGGTCTGCGATCTCGACGGCCGGCCGTTCCCCGACCTCGACCTGCTCGTCGTCGCCACCAGTCAGGAACACGGAATCGTCGCGCGGCGAGATCGCCAGCCGTTCGATCTCTCCCGCTTCCCCCTCGGCACGCGCCTGCGCGTTCTACCCAACCACGCCTGCGCCACCGCGGCGCAACACAGCTACTATCACGTGGTGGACGGCGGCCGCGAGGTGGTCGAACGTTGGGAGCGCTTCGGCGGCTGGTGAGGCCCGCGCCTCCCGTCTCGGAGGGCCTGGCAGCGGGTCGGCGCCAGCTCTTGGAAACGCTACAATTCGCTCCAAGGAGCGGAAGCACGATGACTACGGACCCAGTCAGCCCTCTCCTGATCGATCGGGAGCGGCTTGCGGAGCTTTGTCGCCGCTGGAAGATCCGTGAGTTGGCGCTCTTCGGATCGGTGCTGCGCGACGACTTCGGACCGGAAAGCGACGTCGACGTCTTGATCGAATACGAGCCCGGCACCACTCTCGGCTTCCGCGTCTTCGACCTCGAGCGTGAGCTTTCGGCGCTCTTCGGCGGTCGCCGGGTCGACGTCGTTCCACGGAAGTACCTCAACCGCCGGCTGCGCGACCGCGTCCTCGCCGAAGCCAAGGTGCAGTATGCAGCATGACGACCTCGTCTACCTCGGGCACATGCTCGACCTCTGCGACCGCATCGCGGGGCGCTGCGCCGGTCTCGACCGGGAGAGCTACGATGCCGACGAAAACCTGCGACTCGCCCTGACCCATCTCATTCAGACGCTGGGCGAGGCTGCACGAAAGGTGTCTCGGCACACGCAGGACACCCATCCCGAGATCCCCTGGGCCGAGATCGTCGGCATGCGTCACAAGATCGTGCACGACTATCTCGACGTGGACCTCGACCTCGTCTGGGACGTGGCGAGCACCGAGATTCCCTTGCTGCACGGTCTGCTGGAGAGTGTCCTGCCACCCGAGGAGCTCCCGCCGGAAAGCAGCCGCTGACTGCCCGGGCCACCTGCTCCGCAATCAGCGCGGCAGCCCACCTCAACAGACGAACCCGTCGGGAGTCCGCGGAACATTGCCGCCCGGAAGGGCCCAGTGAGTCTCTCCCCTCGCGGAGTCGCCCGGCGCTACCGCAGCCGGCGCGGTCGCTTCGAGCGGGCCGGCCCACCTTGGTCGCCGACGGGGCGGAGCGGGTCGGTCCACGACAGGCCGGGGAATCGGGCGAAATCGGCGTCGGTGGAATAGAGCGTCGCGCCGTGCTCGATGGCGATCGCGGCCAGATGGGCATCCGACGTCAGGTTGCCGCCGGTGCCGATCCGTTCGAGCAACCCCAGGAGCCGCTCGGCGTGTTTCGCGCCCGCCTCGAGCGCTTCCACGTTCGGCCGGGCGAGCCACGACCGGACGATGGCCGTCGCCGCGGAAACCGGCAGCGGCCGGGTCTGGAGCGCCGGATGAGTCGTGAACCTCAGGAATCCGAGAATCGTCACCCACGCAATGCCCACCAGCTCCTCGCCGTTGAGGCACTCTTCCCACACCGCTCGCGCCGACGCGTGCCGCGAGGCATCCGCGTCGTAGGCGTAGATCAGGAGGTTCAGGTCGGGAACGATCACCGGCGCAAACGCTCGACCGCCGCTTCGGCCTCGAGCTGATCGGCGAGCTGATTGAGTCGGTCGCGATCGACTCCCGCCGCGAGACCGAACGAGTGCGGTGTCACGACGAAGCGCGAGCCCTTCGACGGGGCGGCGACCAGGCCGAGACCACGCCTCAGAGCGTCGTTCACCACCCGCTTCGGTCCCCCACCGGTGCGCCGCATCTCCTGCCGGATTCGGGCCGCCACATCCTCCTCGAGCGTCAAGGTGGTCCTCATGGGAGCATCATGATGCCGCGAATCGCCGGCGTCAAGGCTGGGCGGGTCAGCAGTCCCCGCGCGACGGGAGGTGGAGCGCTCCGTTGCCCGGACAAGAGATCAGGCTCCACCGACGATTCGAACTCAGACGATCCGCTTCCTGGTCATCGCCGGGAGCCGGTCCTTCACCCAGACCGCGGCCGCGGTGACATTAACGTCCTGACGAACAGTGTGACAGAGAAGAGCGGCGGCACTCCGCGGCCTCCTCTTGGTATAGTCTTGACGTAGATACTCATGGTTTCGCCCGAGCAGACGGAGTCCGTCACGAACGATCTCCGTACGGAGACCGTCCCGCGTCAGCTCCCTTCCGGAGCCCTGGTCGCGGCGCGCTATGAGATCCGAGAGCTCCTGGGCAGCGGCGGCTTCGGCCTTGTCTACCGAGCCTTCGACTCCACACTTCGCCGCGAGGTAGCGCTCAAGATCCTGCGCGCGGACCGCGAGAGCCCCGCCTCACTCGAGCGCTTCCGTCGAGAGGCCGCGGTGGCACGCGACGCCGAGAGCCCGAACCTGCTACGCATCTTCGACTTCGGCATGGACGAAGGAGGGTACCCGTTCCTGGTCATGGAGCTCATCGCGGGGGGATCGCTGCGCGATCGACTGACTCACGGACCGCTCTCCTCCGAAGAGGTTCGGGCTCTCGGGATCGACCTGCTGCGCGGCCTCGCGGCGCTTCACGCCCGAGGCGTCGTCCACCGCGACGTCAAGCCGGGCAATCTGCTCGTCGCTTCCGAGGGCCGGTACAAGCTCGGCGACTTGGGACTCGCGCGTTCGATCGTGTCCGACGAGACGCAGCTCACGATCGGCAATGCCCCGGTGGGCACGCTCGACTACCTCGCCCCCGAACAAGTGCTGGGGCGAGATGCCGAAACGCGGTCAGACCTCTACAGCGCCGGGCTCGTGCTGCTCGAGGCGCTCACGGGCGAGCCGGCGTTTCCAACCCACGGCAGCCTCGCTTCGCTTCTCCAGCGCGTCCAACAGCCGGCGCCAGTTTCGCGACGGCTCGTCCCGGGGCTGCCACGCTGGCTCGCTCGCTTCCTTCGCCGCCTTCTCGAGCGCGACCCGGATCGGCGCTACGCCTCGGCGGCAGAAGCGCTCGCCGATCTCGAGGCCAGGCGCGCGGCGATCAGCCCATCGAGCCGAGCTCGCGGCCTCGCGCTGGCGTTGCTCGGACTCAGTGCGCTCGTGTGGGCAACGCTCGCTTGGCAGGCCCGCCAGTACGCTCGCGAATTCGACCACCTCGAGCCGCTCGGGGCCGGGAACGACGATGGAGTTCGAGCCATCGACAGGTCGGGGCGAGCGATGTGGTCGATTCCTGGCATTCAGAGCACGACGAGCCGACTGAGTGCATTGGCGAGGATCCGCCCGGGAGAGCCGGCGCGACTCGTAGCTGGTCTCCGCCGGAGCCAAGACTTTGATCAATGGAAGCGCTACCGACTTTCGGTCCTCGCCACCGAGACGGGAGAGGTCCTCGAGACCATCGACCTGAATCCGGGCGAGGATCGGCCATTCCGTGGCTTTGCCGATCGCTTCTTGGCCAGGCGCGTGGCCGCTGTCGATCTGGACGGCGACGGTCTCGACGAAATTCTCGTCTCGTTCCACCATGGACCGAGTTGGCCGTCCTACACGTTGCTCTGGGAGCCCTCGGTTCGCCGCACGCGGGTCGTCCTTCTGGCAACCGGGCATCACGCCTTCACGCGAGCCGCCGATCTCGATCGCGATGGCCGACCCGAGCTGCTCTTCAACGGAATCAACAGCACTCTCGGCAGCTACCACGCTGTCGCGGCAGTACGTCTCGAGCCCTGGATCGGAGAGAAGCGCGAGACCTTCGCGGTTGGATCGAGAGCCGTCACACCTGGCTGCACGGGACGTCCTCCCGGCGAGCAGCTTGCCGGATACCGCCTCTTGCCACCGGGCGATCTCCCCCTCTCTGAGCTGGGGATCCAGGTGGATGAGAAGGCGAGGACCGTGCGCCTCCACTACCAAAATCGTGCCCCCTTCCAACTTGCCTTCGACGACTGGCTGGCACGACCGGAAGACAAGCGAGGACGAGCAGAGCGCTCGGCCTGGGCCGAGATTGCCGAAGCGATGCGGCTCGCCGAGATGGGGTCCTGGGCGAACGCCGTGCTGGCAGCAGAGCGGGGAGTCGATGCAGCGAAAGCAGCCGGCGACGACCTGTTGACCGAGGCCGCCGGACGCCTCCGCGCCAAGGCGTTGATCGGAGGAGGAAGGCTCGACGACGGCGAAGCGGCCCTTGCCCGCCTGGCCGAGCGGAGCCAGTTCTCGTCCGAGATCGCCTTCGATGCGGCACTGGCCCTCCATCTCTCGGGCAAGCTCGATCGTGCCGTCTCCTGGTACGAGCGTGGCCTTGAGCTCGGCGACGCCGATCGCGGAGCGATGAACCGGTACTTCTACCTCGAGGGGATCGTCTTCGCCTTCGTCGAGCAGCAGCGCTGGAGGGAAGCCGAAGGCGCCGTCGATCGCTTCGTCGTCGCATTTCCTCAGCTCGACAGCTGGGCCGAGCTGCTGCGGGAGTGGGTCTTCACCCGCAGCGGTCGGAAGCCGTTCCCGGCGCCCCAGGCCCGAAGAGTGTTTGCCACAGACGCTCAGCACTACCTCGACCTTGAACGCAGTTGGGGGGCCGGTACGGACGCCGAGAAGACTCTCCTCAGGATCGAGCAGGAGCTCGCTCAAACGAGCTACTGTCGCGGAGCGCTGCTGTCGCTGAAGGGTGCGATTCTCACCAGCTCCGGGAGACCTTCCGAGGCCCGCGTCGCCCTCGAAGAGGCCATCTCACTGCTCGTCTCCGGAGCGCACCGCCGCACGCTCGACCGAGCGGTGCTCCCGCAGGCGCGTGAACGAGCTGCGGCGGTCGGAGTTCCCTCGCCTGTCGATCACGGCACGGATCTCGCACGGACGCGTCCGTAGGAGGGGACCCGATGCTCGAGGTGGTGGTCACGCACGAACGAGAGACGCTTCGGTTTCCTTGGCCATCCGCCGAGGTACGCCTTGGCTCGAGCGAAGCCTGCGACTGGGTTCTGCCTTTCCCTGGCGTATCCCGCAAGCACGCCGCAGCACGGCCAGTCGACGGGATACTCCTCATGCGCGACCTCGGCTCCCGAAATGGACTGGTATCGGACGGATGTCGGCACCTCGAGGTCGCACTCCGCGAGGGGCAATCGGTTCGCCTCGGGCATGCAGTTCTCTCCGTCGAGCCAGTCGAGAGCTCCGACGTCGCACTCGCCTTCACCGTAAGCGGCGAGGGAGAGAAACCACCTCGGGCTCCTGGGCGCGAGCGGGCGCAGGAGACTGGGTCGCTCGCCCGCGGCACTCAGGCCCTGGCACTGGCACTAGTTAGAGAGCTCGGGAGGGACACCGAACCGGCGACTGCACGCCGTCCCGCGTTCTGGCGCACCGCCCGCCAAGCGCTCGGTGCGGCGATGCTCTGGCGCTGCCGACGGGTCAGTGGCGATGACATCGCTATTACCGATCTTGCAGGCGCTCCCCCCACCCCGGAGCTCCTCGCCGCTCTCGCCGAGGCCCTCGATGGCCGCACCTCCCGTCTGACCACTCCCCTCGGCCCGGCCGTTCTCTCGCCACCTCGTCCGGGAACTCGCTCGTTCGTAGTAGCCGCCTTTCCGCCCGACACCGAGGTCGAGCCGTGGGAAGAGATGTTCCTTGCCTATCTCGCCGAGCACCTGCGCGACGATCTTCCGGCGCGAGAGGAAACTATCGAGCCTAGAGTCGAGCCAGGCGACCCGCTGCGCTTCCCCGGAGAAATGGTCGTCGGAGGCTCGCCAGCATTCCAGGCGCTCCTCGACCAGCTGCGCTCCACGTCGCCAAGCCGGTCGAACGTCCTGCTCTACGGCGAGACCGGCACCGGAAAGGAGCTCGTGGCGAGGCTCATCCATCTCTCGGGCCCCATTCCAACCGGGCCGTTCGTCGCGGTGAATTGCGCCGCCATCCCGGCCGAGCTATTCGAATCAGAGTTCTTCGGCATCGAAGCTGGAGTGGCTACGGGGGTGCGAGCGCGCGAAGGCCTGCTGCAGCAGGCCCATGGCGGGACCTTGCTGCTCGACGAGGTCGGATCGATGCCCTTGGTCCAGCAGGCGAAGCTGCTTCGAGTGCTGCAGGAGCGCGAGGTCGCCCAACTGGGAGCGCGCCGTCTGCATCGCGTCGATGCTCGCATCATCGCGGCTTCCAACCAGGACCTCGAGCCGCTCGTCGCCTCCGGGCAGTTCCGCGCCGACCTCTTCTATCGGCTGAGCGGCCTCGCCGTGCGCGTCCCCCCATTGCGTGAGCGTCCGGAGGATGTTCCAGACCTCGTGCTCGCGCTGGTTCGCCGAGCCGCCCGGCGCTACTCCAAGCCCATCGCCGGTGTGAGCCACAGGGCGCTCGCTCGACTGATGGAGCATCCGTGGCCCGGCAACATCCGCGAGCTCGGACACGTCGTCGATCGCGCAGTCCTCCTCGCCGCCGTCGGCGGGGCCCTCCGCGCCGAGCACCTGGACCTTCGCGGCGGCACGACTTCCAGTAGTGCCTCAACCTCCAACGGTGCGCCAGCCAACCGCACGCCCGAGGCCCCTCCTGCGGCATCGGTCCCTGATGCGTCGACGATCGCTGATTGGCGCGACGACGCCGAACGCCGAGCCGTACGCGCGGCCCTCACCGCTGCCAACGGGCAACGCACTGGCGCCGCGAACCTTCTCGGCATCACGCGACAGGGCCTGCTCAAGAAGCTCAAGCGGTTAGGACTGGCGTAGGACTACGCCCGACAACTCGGGACCACAGCGACAACCCCAGTTTCCGCGCCTAGGCAACCTGAGGTTCCCTTCCCGCCGTGCGAGCGCTATCAGCGCTCTCCTCTCTCCGTCTTTGCCTGGAACACCGCTTGCTATCCGGAATCTCCAAGGAGATCGCCGCCAACCGACCCGTCCGTGGGTCCCCACTCTTGCGAGGGAGTCTTATGCGCTTCTCGACCTTGGTTCTTCTCCGTGATCCGCGTCCTCTCGCGATGGCACTGCTTCTTGTCTTGTGCCTTCCAACTGTCGTCCACGCGGCGTCGGAGACGATGACCAACGAGACGGTGATCGGCCTCTTCAAGGCCGGATTCTCAGAGGGCATCGTGATCGAGAAGATCCGCACAAGCCCGACGAAGTTCGACACCTCACTGGCGGCGCTCACCGCGCTCAAAGAGGCAGGAGTCACCGACTCGGTCATCCGCCTGATGATCAACCCGAAAGCCGAGCTGGCCGCACCGGTCGTCGTGGCCACCGGCGGCACGGGAGTGGTCGGAGCCGTCGCCGCGACCCCGGTGGGTTGCGAGCTCCCGCCCGGTTCAGCCGTCGCGCCCTGGCTGGTGGGGACTTCGCCTGCGATGTGGTACTCGCAGGGTGAGGACGGCAAGCGCACTGAAATCAACTACGAACGCGGGACGATCAAGTCCGTCGGCTTCGCCTTCGTCTCTGTGAAGCTGCTGGCCGTAAAGCCTCCTCGCGCCTCTCTGCGCCTGCCGGGCGACGTCGTTTTCTGGTCCTGTATCAATCCCAACGACATGCCGCTGGTGAAGTTCACGGTCGACATGGAGGACGACGAAGAAGACCGCGAACGCCAAACCTCACTCGGCCGCGGCACGCAGTTCCATCAGGACTACAGCATCTCGGACGAAGACCTCGTCCCGATGACCTTCGAGAAGACCCCCCAGGGCTACTTCAAGGTCACCGCCCGCACCCGCCTCGCCCCCGGCGAATACGGCTTCGTGCCCCAGGCCACCGCCGAGTCATTCCGCATGGGGGAGAGGGTGTATGCGTTTGGGGTGGATTGAGGGCGACCACATCGTGGCGACTCGTCAGCGATGTGCGACATCGCGAACTCGCCGTTTCCGGAAAAGGAGCCAAGGATGAATCAGGAGAAAGTGCTTCTTCAGACAAGCGAAGCACTCGTGTCGACATCCCGTGTCGTTATCGCGGGCAAGACTTACTCGACCGCGAACATCACTTCCGTTACCAAGCGGTTTACGCCCGCCTCGAGTGGGTGCGCGATCACGCTCCTCGTCGTCGGGGCACTTGGAATGCTGCTCGGGCTGGGAATGATGACTAGCAAGTCATTCGGCGCTGGCCTCGGACAGCTAATCGTCGCTGGCGCCGTTGCCGCTGGCGGGTACTTCTGGTTCCGTTCGCTGAAGCCAACCTACCACGTGGTCCTGTCTTCCGCTTCGGGGGAAGGTACAGCCTTGAGCTCCAAGGACGGCGCGGCGATCGATGCCATCGTCAACGCCATCAGCCAGGCTCTCATTGAACGCGGCTAGAAGCTCGCCCTCACACACACCCGCCGTGGCGGAGTCATGCCTCAGCTGCTGACTCGCTCGATCTTCGAGGAGGTGCGCAGAAATCGGCAGAGGACAGCGCTCTTCCTCGGTCTAGGCATCCTCTGGATGAGCTGTCTGGGGTATTGGACGGTCTTCGCGCAGCTTTTCTTCTTCGGCAGCGTCCTCTCGCTCATTGGTCAGCCAACTCCTGCGGCCCTGTTGGACCACAGGGCCACAACCTGGTGTGGATGGGGAGCTGTGACTGGACTGCTGCTATGGGGACTCGTTGCGCTCCTTCTCTACTTCCGCTCGGCGGACGCGGTTCCGCGCCTTCTCGGAGCCCATCTCGTAAGCGGTCCAGATGCAAGAAGGCTCGAGAACCTCCTGACCCGGCTTCGCGCCAAGGCGGGACCGGCACCGACCTGGCCGAAGCTCTGGACGTGGGACTCCGCCGAGCCGAATGCACTTGCAGTAGGGAGAAACCACGCCCGAGGGAGCATCGTAGTGACGCGCGGGCTCCTCGACCGGCTAGACGAAGACGAGCTCGAAGCTGTTCTAGGCCACGAGCTCGCCCATCTCGTCCATCGCGATAGCGCTGTCGTCGTTCAAGCCGTCGCCTTCGTTTCGATGGTCATTTTCCTTGGCTACCTAGCCGCAGGAATCGGTGCGATCACGATCGCCGTCATTGCCCTCACGATCGCGGCGATCGGCGCAGTCTGCGGCGCGGCCGCCGACAGCGAAGCAGGCATATGGTTCGCACTGGTGGGGTTAGCGCTCGGGGTCTACCTCTTCTTCCTCGGGATCGCATTCCTACTGGCGCTGCTAGTCATCTTCGGGGCACTTCTTCCCGTGGTCGGGGCCGGCATTCGTTGCGCAGCCAGCTCCGTCTCACAATCTCGAGAGTACCTCGCAGACGCCCGAGCCATCGAGTGGACGAAGCACCCGCAGGCTCTAGCGATGGCTCTTCGAAAGGTCGCACTGCATGGCGGAGGCTCCCTTCCTTTCCGCACTGCACTCGCCCAGCCGCTACTCTTCTCGGCGCCGCAGATCGTCCGCACTTGGAATCGCCCAAGTGGATGGATGAACCTCCTGCTTAAGACCCACCCACGGGTGGAGTCTCGGATCGCAAGACTCGAGGAGATGGCAGGAAGCGCTTCCTGGATCGAGATGGAGTGCCCAGAGGTTCGAAGGCCGAGCCCGCCCTTCCGGTGGGTCGAGTGGGCGGTGCCTCTGATCACCTCCGCGATCTTGGCCGGAGGCTCCCTGTTGGCCATCCCCAGGAGCGGCGAACTACTCAAGGGAGCCTTCTCGTCGAGCTCCCGCATGGTTCAGGAGGCAAAGGCTGCTCCATCGGTCTGGGGAGCGATCACCGAACACGGGACTCGCCTCCGAGTGGGGCCCTCACTAGAAGCAAGGGTAATCACGCAGCTTGGTCGAGGGACACGAGTCGAGGTCTTTGAGTGTGGAGCGCCCAAAGGTGGCGACGCAGCTTGGTGCCACGTGCGCGTTCTCGGTTCGCGCAGCCCCGAGGGCTGGGTCGCGAGGCGCCTCATTCTGGTTTCCGGTCCTGGCCGCCGGTAGCCGAGCTGCCGACGATCCGCTTGAACGGGGGGTAGCCTGTCGATGTGGCTGACGATCACTGCTGGAGCACTGGCCTTGGTTGGAGGGTTTGCATTCTTGGCCACTTGGAGTCGACTTGTGAGAGCACGAAACGAGGTCGACAATTGGCACGCCCAGATCGAGAGCCACCTTCAACGTCGGCACGACCTTGTGCCGAACCTCGTCGAGGTCGTAAGAGAGCACGCGGCACACGACCGAGGAAGCCTCGAAGCCATCGTTCGCGCTCAACACGCTGCATTGATGGCTCCCACCGGATCCGAGGTCGCCGCCCGGGCGGAAGTCGAGCTTGGCCGCGCATTGGTCGTCCTTCATCAGGCGGCGCCTGCAGTACCCCGTGCTCGCATCAAGCTCGGCCTATTCGGAGCTCGCCCGGCAGCTCGCCGAAACGGAGGCCCTCCTTCAGCGCACGCGCAGCTTCTACAACGACGCCGTCATGCGCTACCGCAATCTCGCCGGACAGATCGGCGGGCGACTACTGGCTGGCCCGGCTACGGGCGGGACTGCCCTCCCTGCCTACTTCCAGGCGGACCAAGCTGCCAACACCGCTCCTCGACTCACCGCCCAACGGAAGTAGGTCGACTGTCAGCGTGCCGCGTGACCAGTTCACCGACGGATTTCGACCCACATCGCTCCTCGTGTCCCTATTGGGGGGAGCACAGATTCTAACTGGCGTCACGCGACCGAAGAGGTCGGCAACAGGAACCGAGGGAGACCAAACGATGAGCCGTGTTCCTCGCTTCAATGACTTGGACGTCCCTTGTCGGCGCCTTGCTCGCGGATGCAGGCCGCGAACTCTCGCTATCGCCGCGTGGCTCGCGGCAATCCCAAGCGTCCCGCCAGCAATCGCCTTCGCGGCAGGGACTTCGCCTGCCGATCCGCTTCCCTTCAGCGTCGCTGGCGGCTCATCACAAGTGACTCTGACCAGCTCAGAGCGCGAGGTCTGGCTCCGGATCACACCTCCCGTCACGCTCGAGGCGACGCACTTCGATCTTCAGACATCCGGAACGCTCGACACGGTCTTGGATGTGTACGCGAATCTGGCCGACGCAACGGCCGGCGAGGCAATCGCGACCGATGACGACAGTGGCACGGGACAGAACGCTCTTATTCGCGTTCCGATTGGCTTCGTTGGCCCGTACCTCGCGCGCGTCCGCGGCTATGGCGGGGCCTACGGCACCACCACCGTCACCGGGACCCTGGCCCTCGTGCCGGCTGGTGAATGCGACCTGCCCAGCAGCTGCTCACTGACGACAGCAGCTCAGGGCGAGCCAACCGCTTCGGCGGTCCTCGATACGCTTCGGCGCGTCGATCGAGACCTGCTCCAGCTATCACCCAAGGGGCGGGAGCTCTCCGACCTCTACTGGAAGGCCTCCAAGGAGCTGGTGCCCGCTCTTGTTCTCGACGGTGATTTCCGCCGCTCCATCTTCGACCAGGTCTCTGCCCTGCTTCCTCTCGCGGGGACGGCGATGGCCACCGTCGACGGGGTCCAAGACGACTTCCTCTTCGAGGAGCGCGACTTCCAACGGCTCTCGTCCCTGCTGAGCGAACTCGTGCCTCGGCTGTCGGCAGAAACCTCCTCCGCACTGGCTGCGGCCTGGAACAACTTCCACCTCCGCGAACAGGTCGGCACCCCGCTCCTCGAGACGCTTCGGCGCGGAGGTCTAGTGCCGGACGAGGCTCGAAGGGTCACCCTTCTCGCCAAGCTCAAGACGTTGCCGATGCTGGAAGCGAGAGCCAAGCGAACGGGGATCGATTCTCTCGACGACATCCTGAGAGGCCGGGAGATCCAGGAGATCCGCGCCGTTCATCCCGACACGTCCGCCCTCCGGACCACCGGACTGTCCAGGACCGTGGCGATCGAGGTCCTTGGAGCTCGCGAGGCGGTGGCGCTCCGGACGCGGCTTTCGTCGCTACCGGAAGTCGAATGGGTCGAAGAGAGCGGCGAGCTGCGCACGCAGGCGTCGACCAGCGACCCCTACTCCGCTCAGCTCTGGGGCCTAGACGCGGTTCGAGCACCGGAGGCCTGGAGACTCTCGCGAGGGACCTGCAGCACGCTTGCGGCGGTCGTCGACACCGGTGTTCGCGCTGACCTGCTCGACTTCGCCAGCCGGATTCAGACGGCCAAGGGCTACGACTTTGCCGACGACGATGCCGATCCGACCGACAGGAACGGGCACGGCACTCATGTCGCCGGCATCCTCGCCGCTGCCGCCGACAATTTGGCATCCACGGCCGGCGTTGCGCCCGGGATCTGCCTCTTCGCCGTGAAAGTGCTGAGTGACAGTGGAAGCGGAAACTACGAGGACGTCGCCGCCGGGATCCGCTGGGCCGCCGACCAGGGCGCCAAAGTCATCAACATCTCCGCCGGATGCGACTGCTACTCGCAAGCGATCGAAGACGCTCTCGCATATGCCACGGGCCAGCACGACGTGATGATCGTCGCGGCGGCCGGGAACGACTCCTCCGAAGGCGTCATCTACCCGGCATCTTCACCCTGGGTTCTGGGCGTCGGCGCGGTCGGTCAGGACCTCGCGCGTGCACCTTTCAGCAACTGGGGGCCAGGGCTCGACCTGGTAGCGCCCGGCGTGGATATCGTGAGCACCTTTCGCGACGGTGGAAGCTGCCTTGCATCCGGGACCTCGATGGCGACACCCCACGTCGCTGGCGCTGCGGCGCTCGTCCGTTCCTTGCGCCCGTTCATGACCCGACGTCAAGTCGCCGACGCACTGCTGAGGAAGGCGAGAGACCTCGGGCTGCCCGGACCCGACGTCGAGTTCGGCGCCGGGCTCGTCGACGCCGTCGCCACCCTCGAAGGCACCGCGACGATCTCGGTGAGCGGCCCATCGAGCGGGCCGGCGCTCTCACCGTTGGAGTTCTCCGCGGCTGCCTCCGGCTGCACCCCGGTTCCCAACAGATGGACCTGGGAGAGCCGGCCCGCTGGAGCCTACTTTGTCGGTGGTGGGCAACGAACCTCTCCCGTTGAGCTCGGCTGGACCGAGTCCGGGTCCTACCTTCTCACGGCCTCGAACCCCGGGTGTCCAGGAGCGTCGGCTACCCATCCCATCACCATCGCGGCTCCTGAGCCTCAGACCTTCGGCTTCCGTCTTGAGGACGGGCGGTTCCTGACCACACGCGGTACCCTGGTCCTCGTCCACGGATGGCAGCTTGGAGGGGTCCACCAGAGCCAGATGTGGTCCTGCGTGCGGGATTGTGACCGGAGCGCCGTCGACCATCCCATCAGCGACCTCACTGCAGGACTCGACCTGAACGTAGTTCAGTTCGCCTGGTCGGGAGCCGGAGGGGGGCTCTTCCCCGCTGCAGCCGCCGCTCCGGCAGCCGCGAACGAGCTGAGTAGAAGGCTAAAGGAGGTGATGGGCACCGAGTACACACTCCCGATCCACTTCATCGGACATTCGCTCGGCACGGTAGTCAGCGCAGAAGCCGCCGCGCAGATCGTCACAGCCCTGCCGCGGCTTTCGCAGGTCCAGTTCACCGCCCTCGATCGACCGGACAGGGTCATCGGGTTCGATTTCGGGCCTGGGTTTTTTCCATTCACACTCGCAGGAGCAATGCGCTCCGGGTTGGGATTCAAGCTCGACAACTACTGGTCGCCCACGGGCTGGGGCGTAGGCGCTCCGACGCAAGGTCTCGCTGGCGCCACTATCTACAACCACCGGCGCCCACAACCTGAAGGGCCGACCTCCTGTCCGGGATGTCCAGCCGACTATGACGCTGGCCTCATAGACCCAGGAGACCTCGGCGACCTCTTCTTCTCTCACGAAGGTGATAACGATCACTCTGGCGTCACTCAGTGGTACCGCTGGTCGATGGACCCCGGAAGTTTGCAGGCCGGTACCTGCACTCAGACAAGTCCCGTCACGTGGTCGCGGCCCGGGGCCCAATCTGAGCTTCACGGTTCGCTGAACCCGTGCGCAAACGGCTGGGCTTGGTCTCTCTTCAGTCAGCACCCGGTCCCGTTCCCGGCAAGTCCAGAATCCGACGTCCCCGCGATTCTCGAAGCTGCGGTCGAGAGTCACCAATCGTCGGGCGACGAGAGCGAGCAAGGACCGGGCTCGATCGCGCTCGACCTCACGACGGTGAATGACAGGGCCACGAGCTCGATTCTGGTCCCTCTCGGAACCAGAGCCTTCAAGTTCAAGCTAGAGGCGCTCAACTCGACCGCCTCTGACTTCATCGCGGTCCTATTGGATTCGACGCTGATCTGGTCTGGGCAGGCGACCGTGCTGACCAACGGCATGGCCGTGCCAATCGGTCCCGTGGGCATCGGCGAGCTGACAGGCAGCAGAGAGCTGCGCGTCCAGGTCGTCGGCAACGGGGGCACACAGGTTCGACTTTCCGACCTCCGCGCAATACGCCTCATACCTAGCTGCTCGCTCCCGTCGACACTCTGCGTGACCAACACCCGCTTCCGCGTCGAGGCCGACTGGGAGGACCATCAGCAGAACCGTGGTGAAGCCGTGCCGCGAACGGTGGCGGCAAACGACAGCGGGTTCTTCTGGTTCTTCAATCATGAGAACTTAGAGCTCGTCGTCAAGGTACTCGACGGCTGCGGTGTCAATCAGCGCTTCTGGGTATTCGCTGCCGGTCTGACCGACGTCGGCGTGCGGCTGAGAGTCACCGACACTTGGACCGGCGAAAGCAGGACGTACGAGAATCCACGCGGGACGGCGTTTCAGCCAATCCAGGATACGAGCGCCTTCCCAACGTGCGGCGCGAGCCCAGCAGTTGTCGACCCAGGAACGGGTGTCCTTAGCCTGGTGACTGAACAACCGGAGACCGATGTCATCGGCAACCTTGCCGACCAGGACGGAACGCCACGAGAGCCCAGCCACGAAGGAGGCTCTGGCGCGGGAGTGTCGGGCAAGACGCTTCTGCTAAACGGCGATCGCTTCGCAGTCACCGCGACCTGGCGCACCGCTGCCGGCGCCACAGGAGAGGGAACTCCCGCCGCGCTCACGGGAGACTCGGGCTACTTCTGGTTCTTCGACGCGGGGAACATCGAACTCGTGATCAAGGTCCTCGACGGTTGCGGTCTCAATCAGCGCTACTGGGTCTTCGCTGGCGGCCTTACAGACGTCCAAGTGACATTCACCGTGCGCGACACCCGAACCGGTCAGTCGAAGTCGTACTCCAACTCGATGGGATCTCAGTTTCAGCCGATTGCTGACACCGGCACTTTCGAAACGTGTCCCTGAAGACTCGACTGATCGAGATCCGTGGCGGGGAAGCCTGGCCGTGGCGCAGCGTCCGCCACGGCTCGCACGCGGCTTCCCAACGGTAGGCCGAAGAGCTGCACGCCTGGCATTGGCGCGCATGGGCGCAACAAACAGCTCCGGGACTTCGCCTCGCCATGAGCTTGAACCCTCGCGTTCCCCCTCTCGTCGACCGGGAGCAATTTTCCGCGCTCTGCCGCCGCAGGCAGATCCGGGATTTGGCTCTGTTCGGTTCGGTGCTGCGCGACGACTTCGGTCCGGACAGCGATATCGACGTCTTGGTCGAGTACGAGCCGGATGCCACTCTGGGATTCAGCGTCTTCGAGCTCGAGCGAGAGCTTTCCGCTTTGCTCGGTGGGCACCGGATCGACCTCGTACGACGGAAGGTCTTGAATCGCCGACTTCGCAGCCGGATTCTTGCCGAGGCTGAGGTTCAATAGGCGGCATGACGATACGGTCTACATCGGACATATGCTCGATCTTTGCGATCGGATTGCTGTCCGCGGCTCGGAACTGGACCGTGAAACATCCGAAGCGGACGAGGATCTGCGACTCACCCCGACTCATCTCATCCAGACGCTGAGCGAGGCTGCCCGAAAGGCCTCCTCTTCCTCGCAGGAGCGCTACCCGGAGATTCAATGGGCGGAGATCACCGGGATGCGCAGCCAGATCGTCCGCGACTACCTCGATGTCGACTACGACCTCGTTTGGGACGTGGCGACCACGAAAGTTCCCGCCTTGCGAGCTCTTCTCGAACCCATCCTGCCGTCCGCAGATCAGCTTTCCGAAGGCCCCGGCTGACCACCGAGCCACTTGATGGCTCGAGCGCCGCGCTTCCTCAGACGATCCGCTCGCGGATCTTCGCCGAGAGCAGGTCCATCACCCAGACGGTGGCCGCGATGAGGAGGACGAGGGTGCCGACTTCGCCCCACTGGCCGAGGTCGACGCGCGGCTTGAGGATGTAGCCGATGCCGCCGCCGCCGACGAAGCCGATGATCGTCGACATGCGGACGTTGATGTCCCAACGGTAGATGGTGAAGGAGAGGAACGGCGGCACGACCTGCGGCACCACGCCGTAGCGCAGCACCTGGAGATACGAGGCGCCGGTCGCGGTGATGGCATCGACCGGGCCGCGGTCGATCGACTCGATCGACTCCGAGTAGAGCTTGGCGAGCGACGCCACCGAGTGCACCCAGAGCGCCAGTACGCCGGCGAACGGTCCGATCCCCACCCAGGAGATGAAGATCAGTGCCCAGACGAGCGGCTCGACGGCGCGGGTGAAGTTCATCAGGGCGCGCACCACCGTGTAGCTCAGGCGCAGGCCGAACGAGCCGCGCGTCAGGTTGCGCGCCGCGAGGAACGACAGGACGAAGGCCACGGGAATCGCGAACGCCGTCGCCATGAAGGCCAGGAAGATCGTCTGGACCAGCAGCACCAGCCCTTCGGCGAGCACCGCCGACGACGGGCTGGCGAGGCCGCGGATCATGTCCGAGGCCTTGTTGAACTTGGTCAGGAAGGTCACCAGCTCGACCTCGGTGAGGATCCAGCCGGTGAAGAAGGTCAGCTCGACGAGCAGCGCGCCGAACCAGCCGCGCAGGGTCCGCGTCCACGGCAGCTCGGCCTCGTCGGGCGGCACGCCGCGGGTCATCACCCGGCCGACCGACGCGCCGAGCTCGCGATAGAAGAGGTTCCACAACAGGCCGCCGAGAAGCGCGGCGACGCCGAGCGGACCGTAGTGCAGCCGGGCGAGGATCTCTTCCGAGGTCAGCAGCAGGCCCGTCGGCCCGCGCTCGCCGGAGAAGGCGAGGGCCAGGAACTCGACCATGAGGAGGAAGAGGGCGAGCAGCATCCCGTCGATCGCCAGCGCCTTGAGGCGCCGGAGCCCCTTGGCCCACGGGCTCTCGGGCAGGACGTGCACGTTGGCCGCGGCGCTGGTCATGCGCCCACCGCCGGCAGCGTTCCCGCCGGTTCGGCCTCGTGGCCGTAGATCTGACGGAAGGTGTCGTGGTTGAACTCGGACGGCACCCCGGCGAAGACCAACCGCCCCTCCTTCAACGCCACCAGCCGCGTGGCGTAGCGCTGCACCAGGTCGAGATCGTGCAGCGAGCAGAGGACGGTCATCCCCTCCTCGCGGTTCAGCGCCTCGATGTGGCGCATCACCGAATGCCGCAGCGCCGGGTCGAGCGAGGCCACCGGCTCGTCGGCGAGGATCAGCCGTGCCTGTTGCATCAGGCAGCGGGCGATCGCCACGCGCTGCTGCTGGCCGCCGGAGAGGGCATCGGCACGGCTGCCGTCGCGACCCGAGAGTCCGACGCGTTCGAGATAGGCCCGCGCGCGCCCGCGCTCCTCCTCGGAAAAGTGCAGCAGGAGGCTCGGCAGCAGCGAGGCGCGGCCGAGCGAACCGGAGAGCACGTTGTCGAGCACGGTGTGGCGCCGCACCAGGTTGAACTGCTGGAAGATCATGCCGATCTGCGAGCGGATTTCGCGCAACGCCCGCCCGCTCGCCGCGGTGATCTCGCGACCCGAGACCCAGATGCGCCCTTCGGTCGGGTCGATCAGGCGGTTGATGCAGCGCAGCAGCGTCGACTTGCCCGACCCGGAGAGCCCGAGCACGGCGAGGAACTCGCCCTCGCGCACCGTCAGGCTCACGTCGGAGAGGGCGCGCACGCCGTCGGGCCAGACCTTCGTCAGGCCTTCGATGCGCAGCGCTTCGCCGTCGCCGGGACGGCGTTCGTCGATCACGAACCACCTCCGCCCGCCGCCCGCTTCTTCTCGAGCTTCTGCTCCTCGGCCTGCATGAGCTGCTCGGCCGACATGCCCGCGGTGGCCAGGGCACGGCGGAAGCCGTCGAAGGTCGCGTCGCTGGCCGGATTGACCGCCACGCCAGCGACCAGGTCGTGCAGGGCGAGCTTGCCTTCCGCCGTGGCGACGAAGCGCTGGATCGACCGCTCGAGCCGCTCCCAGGTGCGCTGGGGGAAGCCGCGCCGGACGACGCAGACGTCGTTCGGAATCGGGTCGGTCAGCACCAGCACGCGCACCTCCTCGAGGAAGCGGCGGCGCGCCTCGATGTCGGCCATCCGGCGGGTCACCAGGTGGCGTGCATCGCCCACCAGCGTCCCGTCGCGGGCGTGCTGCTCGGAGGGCGGCGAATAGAACGCCGAGCCGGCGTCCGCCTTGCCGTCCCAGACCGCCTGCACCGCGTTCGGGTGCCCGCCGGCGAAGTAGATGCGGCCGAGCGTCACGCCCGAACGGTTGAGCAGCAGGCGCGGGAAGATGTGACCGGAGGTCGAGGTCTCGTCGGAGAAGGCGAAGCGCCGGCCGTTCAAGTCCTCGATGCGCCGCACCGGCGAGTCGCTGCGGGTGAAGATGCAGCCGTAGTAGTGCGTCGCCGGCTCGGCGACCGGCGTGTCGGTCGTGTCGACCACGCGCGTTTCGGCGAGCGTCCCGGGCCGCTGGTACTCCAGCTCCTTGCGACCGTCGCCCACCAGGTCGTGGGGGCCGGAGAAGACGTGGGACGAGACCGCTCCGTCCACCTCGAGCGGCGTCTCGACGAGGCGCCGCACCGCCTCGAGGTCGCTCGCCACCGGGACCTCGACCCAACCCGGGGCGCTCGCGGCCAGGCGGGCGACGACCCGCTCCCGCAACTCGGCCGAGAGGTTGCCCGGCACGGCGATCCGGCGCGCCGCGAGGCCGGCGAGCGAATCGGGCTGCCCGGGGCCGGAACGGGTCACGACGATGGCGAAGCGGTCGACCGAGCGCACCACCTGGAGTCGCACCTCGGCGCCGTAGCGGCCGTGGGCCAGCTCGTAGGCGAAGGCCGGCATCCAGGCAACGTCGGCCTGGCCGGCACCGAGCGCCTGCACCACCGCGGCATAGCTGGTCGGCACCTCGGAGCGCAGGATCAGGCCGCTGTCCTCGCGCACGAAGCGGGCGAGCTCGTCGCCGCGCTGCACCAGCGTCCCCTGCTCGACCGAGGGGACGAAGAGCATGCGGATCACGCTTTCGCCGGTGGCCTCGAGGCGGGTACGCCGCTCCAACCCCCAGAGAAAGCCGGCGAAGGCGAGGAGGACGAGGGTCCATCCGAGTCGGACGGGCCAGGCGGAGCGGGCGAAGCGGCCGGGCATGCGGGTGACCGGTGGGCGAAGCGACCGGGCAGGAGAACTCTAGCTCAGCGTGTCGACGAGTGGACGACGCGGCGGCCGATCGACACGCGGTTGTCACGCCGCTCCGGCCGGATCGTGGGGTCGGACCGGAGCGGCATGACTGTGGCGATCAGTGCTTGCCCTTGCGAGCGGCCTGCGCCATCGGGTCGTACTTGACCTCGCGGTAGCCGGCCGGCGGATCGTAGTGGCCCGGCGGCGGCGTGCGGTCCTCCACCGCCTTGAGCTCCTGCCAGCTCTTGAACTCCTTGCCCATCATCGCCGTGGTCGTCTCGGTCTGCACTGGATAACCCCTGACCTTGTCGGCCAGCTCCTTCATCCAGCCGGAATTCGGCATCAGGTCGGCCTGGGCGGCAGCGAACTCGCGATAGCGCCCGTAGTCGATCCCGACGCTGTCGGAGTAGCAGCCGAGGATCGACATCTTCATCATCCCCATGCTGATCTCGATGTTCTTGTACTGGCAGGCGATGCCGGCGAACTTGCCGGTCTTGTCGCTCGGCGTGACGACGACGCTCGCCGCCATCATCTTCGCCATCTGCTCCATCATCGGCGCCATCTCGGGGCCGACCAGCGCCTTGAAGTCGATCGGCAGGTCGATCGAGGAGTAGGTCTTCTCGCCGTTGTTGACGAAGTAGAGCTTCTTGCGGTCGAAGCGCGTGATGATCGTCGTGTCGCCGCCGTCGAAGCGCACCGCGCCGTCGCCGAACCACGACTCCTGGGTGGTGTCCTGAGCCGGGGTGGTCTGCCCCATGATCGACATCGCGTCGGTGTGCTGGAGCATGACGACGACCTTGTCGGCGAGAGCCGGAGCGGCGACGAGCGCCGCGACGGCGAGGGCCACGAATCGGGCCTTGCGAATCATTCTTCTTCCTCCGTGGGTCGGGATTCCGGGTTGCACTCGACGGAAGGATATCGCCTTCGCCCGCGGGAGGAGGCGAGCTGTTCCACGCTCCCGCGCCGCCGCCGCTTGCCTTTCCTCACGCGATGTGAGAGGGTCCGCCGGTCGTCGGCCCTTCCGCTACACCTTGAGACGCCGTTTCGACACCCATCGGGCCACTCGGCCCAACGGCGGCCTCCCCGGCTAGTCCCCCGTTCACCCCGTCTCAGAATTCGCCGGAAAGACGAGCGCCCGCTCGTTCGCCCCGTTCGCAACGGTGCGAAGGTGCGCGCTCAGAAAGCACAAGTGCACCCTAGATGAGCTTTACCGATTTCAATCTCCACCCCGCCCTGCTGCGTGCCGTCGCCGACCTCGGGTTCACCACCCCGACCCCCATCCAGCGCGATGCGATCCCGCCCGGCCTCGCCGGACGCGACGTGCTCGGTGCGGCGATGACCGGCAGCGGCAAGACGGCGGCGTTCGTGCTGCCGATTCTCCAGCGCCTGCTCACGACCCCGAAGCGCGGGGTCACGCGAGCCCTGGTGCTGGCGCCGACCCGGGAGCTGGCGGCGCAGATCGTCGAGGTCTTCCAGAGCCTCGGCAAGCACACGCAGCTCACCGCCGCGGCGGTCTACGGCGGCGTCGGCATGGAGCCGCAGGAGCGCGCCCTGCGGCGCGGCGTCGACGTCATCGTCGCCTGTCCGGGACGGCTGCTCGACCATTTCCAGTACCCCTACGCCAAGCTCGCCGGGCTCGAAGTGCTGGTGCTCGACGAGGCCGACCGGATGCTCGACATGGGCTTCCTGCCCGACATCCGCCGCGTCCTCGCGCATCTGCCGAAGCCGCAGCAGACGCTCTTCTTCTCCGCCACGCTGCCGGCGCCGATCCGCGAGCTGTCGCGCGAGATGCTGAGCAACCCGGCGACGCTCAACGTCGAGCGCAAGGCGGCGCCGGCCACCGGCGTGGAGCAGGCGGTCTTCCCGGTGCGCCAGGACCTCAAGCCGTCGCTGCTGCTCGAGATGCTGCGGCGAGGCGACGCGATCCAGAGCGCGCTGGTCTTCACCCGCACCAAGCACCGCGCCAACCGGCTCGCCGAGTTCCTCGACAAGCACGGCGTGCCCTGCGAGCGGGTGCACGGCAACCGCAGCCAGGCGCAGCGCACCCAGGCGCTCGCCGGTTTCAAGAGCGGCCAGTACCGCGTGCTCGTCGCCACCGACGTGGCGGCGCGCGGCATCGACATCGAGGCGCTCTCCCACGTCGTCAACTTCGACGTGCCGAACGTCCCCGAGGACTACATCCATCGCGTCGGCCGCACGGCTCGCGCCGGCGCCACCGGCGAGGCCTACACCTTCGCCAGCCCCGAGGAGTCGAGCGACCTCGCGGCGATCGAGCGGGCGGTCGGCAAGCACCTGCCGCGCAAGACGGTGACCGGCTTCGACTACCAGAGTCGCGGCAGCGAGCGCTTCGAGATTCCGATCGCCGAGCGCATCGCCGAGATCCGCGCCCGCAAGGCCGAGGATCGTGCCCGCGCTGCCGCCAAGGCCGCTCGCAAGGCCCAGGCGGCCGTCGCCCGACCGGCGAGCGCCCCGCGCCCGGCCGCCGCACCGGCGAGCCCGTCGCACGGCGTGGCGCGCACCCCGGGTTCCCACCGGCCGGCCGCCGCGCCGTTCGGTCGCCCCGCCTCCCGCGCCTTCGCGACGACGCGCCCGCCGCGGCGCGGTCGCTGAACGGCCACCAGGTTCGCCGAGGTTCCCCCGGACCGTCACCCGGGGGACCTTCCCTTTCCCCCTTCGACTGCTCCGTCGAGCCGCCCCTTTGGGCGGCTCGACGTCGTGGCGTTTGTGATCTGATCCGTCACGGCAGATGCGGTACCGGGCGTCGATCGAGCCCCGAGACCGGGCACGGTCGATCGCACCCCGAGATCGCCCCGTCATCGAGGGAGGGAGCATGAGCGCCGGGAATCGAGCCCGATCGACGCCGGAAGAGCGGTGCACCAACGGCGGGTCGCAGCGCAGGGCGAGCGCACTCGCCTGCTGGGCGCTCCTGCTTCTCGTCCCGACCGCCATTCCTGCCGCCCCCACACCCGAGCCGACACCGCCACGACTCGCTCCCCGCCCGATCTCCGAGGCCGAGCGCGCTGGCATCGAGCTCGCGCTTCGCTATCTCGAAGGCGGAGCCGCCCTCTGGTGGGACCGACTCGCCGACGACGCACCGCTGCGCCGACTGGGACGAGAGGAGGCGATCCGCGAGATCACAGTCCGGCTCGGCCCCGTCGACGGAGCGAAGTGGGAGTTGCGCACGTGGGTCGACGGAGCGGTCGCTGACCTCGCGGTGTTCACCATCACCTTCCCGTCGGGGGCTGACGAGACGGCGCGGCTGTTGCTGCGTCGCCAGTCGTCCGAATGGCAACTTGTCGGGCTCGAAACCACGGTCGACCCGATCGCCGCGCCGACGACGGTGGCCTCTTCCTCCCGGCCTCTCTCCCGTCCCGGACCGCTCACCTTGCTGCTCGTCGGTGCGGTCCTTTCCTGGAGCGCGATCCGCCGCCCACGGAGCTTCGCCGCCGCCGCGCTCGCGCTCCTCGCTGCCGGATCGGAGCTCTCCTGCGGCGGTGACCGCACCCGCCTCGCGCCCTCCGGCGAGGCCGCCCTGCTGCGCCTCGCACCGCTTTCGCCGCTGCGCCTGGCGATGACGGGTGGCGCGGATTTCGCCACGGCCTTGCGCGACCTTGCTGGTGCCACGCTCTCGCCGGAGCTCTCCGAGGTTCAACGGCTGTGGGAGGCGGACGAGAGGCTGCGACAGGGCGATCTGCCGAAGGCCGCGGCCCTCCTTCGGCAGTCGCCGCACCCCTCCCGCTTTCCCTTCGCCGAGCTCCTCCGCGCCCGACTCGCACTCGCCCAGCTGAGCCCTGCCGACACCGCAAAGGCCTACGACGAGGCGGCGAGCCTCCGCCTCGATCACGACGGGCTCCACATCGAGGCCGCCGAGGCGCGTGCCGTCACCGACGACGACGCCGGCGCCGCCTTCGAGCTGCATATGCTCGCCGTGACGGGATCGCGCGCCGCCGAAGCATGGTACGGCGCAGCGCGCGCAGCGGTGCTCGAGGACCGCGAAAGCGAGGCGGAGGAGCTCTTGCGCGTCGCCTGGACACTACGGCCGTTGCCGCGGCGCGAGCTCTTCGCCGACCCGCTGCTGGCCACCGCGGCTGCGAAGCCGGCGCTCTTTCCGTTGCTGCAACTCGCCTCGCCGTTCGAGCCGCGGGCGAGCCACGACACCCCGCGCCGGCCGCTCTCGTTCCCGGCCGGTTGCGCGGTCACGACTTGCGGTGCCGCGCTGCGAGCGCACATCCGCGGCGCCCGGCTCGAGCTGCCCGGCGGCGCCTCGCTGGCGCCGGATGGAGCCGTCGTCGTCGACGCGCCGACTTGGGCCGACGAGGACGAGCTGCGCGCGCTTTCGCGCCTCGCCGAGCTCAAGGGAGCCGCGTCGCTGCTACCCAGTAACCCGAGCAAGAGGGTCGTCCGCGAGGCGGAGCTGGCCGGCTCGGCGCTGGCGCGACAGAACCGCTGGCGGGACCTCGAAGAGCTTACCGCTCCGTTCGCCGCCGCCAATCCACCGGCGGTGCTGCTCGCCCGCCTGCGCGCTCTGGCATTGTCGCGCCTCGAGCGCGCCGCGGAAGCCCGGGAGCTGCTGGTGCGAGTGGCGACCGCCGAGCTCGCCCGGCGAGCGCCAGCCTCCGGCACCCTCTACGATCTTGCCGAGCTGCTCGCCAAGGCTGGCGACTTCGACCGCGCCATGCAGCTCGTCCGCAAGGCCGACGCCCGCCGGCACCGGTCACGCAGCGAGCTGCGGCTGCGCCAACTCGCCCTCGACCAGCTCCTCGCCAAGTCGTTCCGCAGCTTCCGCTCGCAGCATTTCGACATTCGCTATCCGATCACCACCGGCGAGAAGTACGCACGCCAGATCGCCACGGTGCTCGAACGGGAGCGCCAGCGAGAGGCGCAGTGGGTACCTCTCGGCGAGGGACCGCATCTCGAGGTCAACCTCTTCGACCTGCAGCCGTTCTTCAACGCCTACGGACAGATGGGAGTGGTCGGACTGTACGACGGACGCGTTCGCGTTCCGTTCGCCGACTTGCAGAGCCTGCATCCCGAGCTCGTGCGCATCCTCTCGCACGAGCTCTGTCACGCCCTGATCGCCCAGGCGACGCACGACCGTGCGCCCGCCTGGTTCCACGAGGGACTGGCGCAGCACGTCGAGATGGGGACCAGCCGGACCAATCCGCTGCCCGACCTGCAGGCGAGCGGCCGTGCGATCGCCTTCCCGGTGGTCAACGCCATCCTCGCCGGATTCGCCGAGGAGCAGTTCATCGAGCTCGCCTACGCCGAATCGGCCTGGGCGGTTTCCTTTCTCGAAGCGCGCTGGGGCAATGCCGGGCTGCGGCACCTGATGGCGGCGTTCGCCGCCGGCAAGACGGACGAACAGGCGCTGCGCGAGGTCACGGGACTCGACCTCGCGGCCTTCGACCGCGCCTTCTGGGATTGGGGAGCCCATCGCGCTCCGGCCGTGCGCGAGCTGCCGGTCTTTCGTTTCGATCTGGAGCTCGACGGACCGGTCCGCCGCAGCTCGACGCAACTGGCGGCTCCTGTCGGGCCTGCCGAGCACGGCGCTCGAGGATCCGCCGCTGCGCCCCGCACCCCGCCGAGCATGAGCGAGTGGCATTCTCGCTACAGCGCGCGCATCAGCAACACGCGCCAGGCGATTGTCCCGATTCTCGTCGCCTATCAGAAAGGCCAGATTCCGGCCGCCGCAGCCACCTGCGCGCGACTCGAAGGCGAGGTCGCCACCCTGCGCAACGACGCTTCGCTGTTCGACTGCCCCGAACGCAAGGCGTCGCGCGCGCTGCGCGACGCGTACTACCAGTTGCAGCAGATGCTCGGACACTGCAAGGTCGGGCGCCACGATCTCGCCCGTGGGGCGTCGACGCGCGCGGCCATCGGCCTGCGCTCGGCAAGCCAGGCGCTCGCGCCGTACGGCGTCGAGCCCTGAAGCGCCACGGCTCCCGGGTCAGCGGACCGGCGACGCTTCGCTCGGCGGCCGCGCCGCCGACCGGGCACGTCGCAACAGCGACGGCACGACGATGAGCGCGACGCCGTAGCAGGCGAGGCTCATCACCAGATGCACGGCGCTGCCGACGCGGAGGTCCTCGGCGAGCAGCTTGAGGCCGCCCAACGCGAGCACCAGCCACGCGAGCCGGGCGAGCTCCGGCTTGCCACCGCCGGAGCGCCAGCCGGCAAGCGCCAGGGCCGCAAGCGCCAGGATCGCGCTCCGCACGACGGCGAGGCGCCCGGCCGAGGCGGCGTCTCCGGGCGCCGCAGCGAGGAGCGCGCCGGCGCCGCGCGCCATCGCTCCGAGCAGACCGAGGCTCGCCACGACGAGCGCGGTGATGCGCGAGAAGGTCGCTAGCGGCGAGGGCTCCTCGCGCCTTCCGGCGCGGACGAGCAGCGCGGCGGTGGCGAGGGCCAGCAGCAGCACGGCAAGAGCGGTCGGCGACAGCGACGGCCAAGGCGAGGCCGCCTTGAAGGCGAGAGCGGCGACCGAGGCGAGGGCGAGTCCCGAGCCCAGGGCACCCGCCGCGGCGAGGAGCGCCGCGTGCATCTGCAGCACCGGTCGCGCCGCACCGAGCGCCAGCACCGCCAGCATCACCGCCGCCGCGACCCACAGGGCGGGATAGATCGCACCGGGCAGCAGCACGCGCGTGCTCTCGGCGGCGAGGAAGGTGGCGAGCGTCGAGAAATAGGCGAACGCCTGCTCCTGGCCGACCTCGCGCTCCGTGCGGCGGGCGAGCACGGCGTGCAGGACCGCGCCGAGCGCGAGCGCGCCGACGGCGATGCCGGTGCGCAGGGCTCCCTGGCCGATGTAGAGCGCACCCTCGAAGCCGACGAGCAGGGCGACCAGGGTCTGCGTGATGGCGAACGGCGTCACCTCGCGCTCCTGCACCAGCAGACGCAGCACGAAAGCACCGAGGTAGATGGCCACCAGGCCGAGCTGGGCGAGCAGCACCGGGCCGGCAGAGATCCAATCCGGTCGACGTTCGAGCAGCATCAGCGCTCCGAGCAGTGCCACCACCGCGTCGAGTGTGATCGCCACCACCCAGCGCTGACCGCGCCAGCCACGGCCGTAGGCGAGCACCAGCGAGCCGACGGCGAGCGTCAGCAGGAAGCAGACGAACGCCGCCACGGCCCGGGTGCGGAAGAGGAGCAGCACGCCGTCGCCGAGCGCGGCGAGGACGGTGATCCAGGCCACCGTGCGGAAGGCACGGCGCCAGGCGACGAATAGACCGAGCGCGGTCGCTCCGGCGAGCAGCGCGGCCGCCGGCCACGGCGCCAGCAGCGAGAACCGTGCCGCCGCCTCGAAGAGCAGCGGATAGACGATGAGCGCCGAGGCCAAGGCATGGAAGGCGCCGCTCAGGTGATCCCCGCCGGCCGCCGCGCGATCGGCGAGGAAGAGCCAGGCGAGCGCATAGAGCACGCCGAGCCCGACGCCGAGGGCATTGGAGAGCGTGCCGCCCTCGGTGAGCGCTCGCACCAGGAACGCGCCGCCGAGCACGAGGCAGGTGCGCCCGACGAGCGCCGGCAGTCCAGCCAGGCGATCCTCCGCCGGCAGCAGGGAGTCGGCAGCGGCGACCCCGGCCGGCGCTGCGGCGGGGGCGGTCTCGTGTCGCGTCGCCGCCGGAGCGGGAGAGCCTTCGAGGGCGTCGAGCCGGGCCGACAGACGGGCCACCGTCTGTTCGAGCTCGCGCACACGTTCATCGAGGGGCAACGGGTCGCTCATCGAAACGCCTCCCCCGGCTGGACCGCGCCAGCCGCGTTACCGTGCCGTCCCGTGCGGAGCGTGGCCCGACTCGAGCCACGCTCCCACGCGGCGGCCGCGAGGCCGCCCCCGGCGGAGGCCGGGCGCGGCCGGTCACGCTCGAATCAGTGCTGCCCTTCCGACTCCCCGCCGTGCTCCTCCATCGGCGGGAAGAGCCGCACCAGCACCCAGAGGATCGCGAACGGCAGCAGCATCAGCAGCAAGGCCGGCAGCAGTCCCTCGCGGGTGGCGAAGCCCATCTTGTAGGTCGTGTAGCCGAGGAAGCTCTTGGAGAAGAGCTGCCCGCCGATCACCACGTTCCAGCGCATGGCGAAGATGCCGATCAGGGTGAGGACGGCCGCCACCGTGTAGAGGCTGCGGCGCGCCTTCTCGGTGAGCTGCACGACCTGCGTCAGGCCGAGCATGATGAGCGGCGTCAGCGTGCCGACGACGATCTGCACCACCACCTGCGACATGTACAGGCGCGTGTGCACCATGAAGTCGAGCGACACGAACGACTCGTCGGCCTCGTAGATGCGGTGGATCAGGTCGAGCATCTCGAGCGAGAAGTCGATGAGGAAGGCGTAGAAGAGGTACTTGGCCATCGCATCGATGCAGGGCATGTCGATCTTGCGCCCCTGGAAGGCGCTGATCGCCACGTAGAGCACGAGCACCGCGGCGATGCCCGAGACGATGGCCGAGAAGAGGAAGACGATCGGCATGAGCGGCGTCGACCACCACGGGTTGGCCTTGATCGAGCCGAAGATGAAGCCGACGTAGCCGTGGAGGAAGAACGCCGAGGGGATGCCGATGATGGTGACGATGTAGCCCACCTTGTCGTCGATCCGGAGGGCCGCCGGCGAGACGTCGTAGGAGCCGAGCGTCATCGCGCGGTAGACCAGTGACAGCGGCCCCTTCTCCTGCGCCTTCTGCACGATGAAGGGGCGGTTCTCGAGCCAGATCTCGATCACCAGCACGACCAGCAGGTACCAGAGGTAGACGAAGCCGAACATCGCCATCGCCGACGTGGTGTGCGGCGTCAGGTACATCTCGAGCGAGCGCTCGGGATGACCGAGGTGCAGCTGCAGCGGCAGCGGCGCCACCAGCATGAACGAGAGCGCAGCGAGCAGCGCCAGGCGGTAGACCGGCTGGACCGCCTGCACCTTGAAGACGCGCTGCAGCGACGCGAGGATGAAGGCGCCCGCCACGATCCCGGTGATGAACGGGTAGAGCACGATCAGGATGCTCCACTGGAGCTCCATCTCGTTGGGGTACATGAACCCTTCGACGGCGTGCAGGATCGCTTCCATGGCCGCCTCCTCAGCGCACCGCCGCGTCGAGGCCGTTGTAGTAGACCTTGGCGCCGGTGGCAATGTTCGGCTTGAGCACCTGCACCTTGTGGGTGCGCAGGAGCTCGTGGATGGGATCGCCCGGGTTCTTCAGGTCGCCGAGCTGGCGGGCCGCCGTCGGACAGACCTCGCAACAGGCGGTGGTCAGGCCCTGGGTGATGCGGTGGTAGCAGAGGCTGCACTTGTCGACCGTCTGCGTGCGCGGATCGATGTAGCGGCAGCCGTACGGGCAGGCCTGCACGCAGTAACGGCAGCCGAGGCAGTAGGTCTTGTCGACGAGGACCACCCCGTCCGGGCTCTCGAAGGTCGCGCCGACGGGACAGACCTGCACGCAGGGAGAATGCGCGCAGTGGTTGCAGAGCTTCGGCACGAAGAAGCTCTTGGCCGGATCGTCCTTCTTGTGGATCTCGGGGAAGCCGTCGTAGCCGCCGTTCGGCGAATCGACGTGCGGATGGTCTTCCGCCTCGGGATGGATCGGGTCCTTCTCCGGGATGTAGTAGCGCTCCACCCAGGTGCGGAAGTAGAACGGCTCGTTGAGCACGTCGTTCTCGGTCTTGCAGGCGCGCACGCACTTGCCGCAGCCGATGCAGGACTCGATGTCGACGAACATCGCCCACCAGTGGTTGGCGGTCTTGTAGTTCGACGCCGTCTCGGGAGTGCCTGCGGCGAAAGCCTCCCAGGCCTCGGCGGCGGCGCCGGTGAGCAGCAGGAGCTTGCCCGAGTCGGCGAGGAAGCGGCGGCGATTCATGCTCATGGCTGGCTCCTCACGACAGCGCCGGAGAGTGCGGGTTGTGGCAGTCGCCGCAGCCGTTCCCTTCGGCGTGCGACTTCGGCTCGACCTGCGGGAACTTCTTCGGTCGCGCCTGCAGCTCGAGGTGACAGGCGAGGCAGACGGTGTCGACGTTCGGCTTCTCCGGCTTGACCGTGTCCGGATCGGCCACGTGCTTGCCCAGCGCCCCGTGGCAGCTCTCGCAGCCGAGCTTGGCGTGCTTGCCCGCCGCCTTGACCTTGGCGATCTCGTCGTGGCAGTCGACGCAGGCCGTCCGCCCGGCGAAGGCGGGCTCGCGCTTGCGGTTGTCCTCGATCGCCCCGGCCCGGTAGTGCCCGTAGACGCCGAACCCGGCCGGTACGAAGAACGCACGCACGACGAGGAAGACCACGATGCCGGCGACGAAGAGCAGGGCGAATCGAACCAGGTGCCCGCCTTCTCGGAAGAGATTCCCCACGCCGCACCTCCTGAAGGGAAAGTGCGGCGACACTAGGACTTCTCGGATCGGGAAACAAGCTGCCCGTTCGGGCGGGACACGCCGCTCACCCTGAAAGGCAGAGGGACGCCGCACTCCGACGAATCCCGCCGCGTCGCGGCGCAAGGAAGGGGCAGAGCGGGATGGCGATTGCGCCGACGGATCGGCGGCGGGCGAGGAGCGCGGCTCAGGCCCCGAGCAGCATCCGATTCAGCGGATCGCGCGACTCGCCGACGGACGAGACGCGGATCGCCGCCGCCTCACCGACCGGGCAGCGGTTCTCGCAGAGGCCGCAACCGACGCAGCGTTGCGGATCGACGAGGGGTCGCTGGAGCGCCACCGTCGAGCCGTCGCGCCGCGTCGCGTCGATCCGCTCGAACCAGATCGCCTTGGGATCCGTCGGGCACATCTCCTCGCAGACGATGCAGGGGGTCGCCATCGCCCAGGGAAGGCATCGCCCGCGGTCGACGAACGCCGTGCCGATCCGCACCGGCTCCCCGCCGTCGTATCCGGTCTTTCGCGCCGCGGTCAGGCGTTCGATCGCTCCGGTCGGGCAGACTTCGCCGCAGCGCGTGCAGGCGAGCTCACAGCCCCCCCGCCGCGGCACCACCACCGGGCTCCAGAACCCCTCGAACCCGGCCTGCGTGATCGCCGGCTGGATCGCTCCCGTCGGACAGGCCTGCTGACAGAGCGAGCACTTCACGCAGCGGTCGAGGAACTGCATCTCCGGCAGCGACCCCGGAGGACGGATCCGCTCGGCACGCGCTTCGCCGCGCCCGCCGCCGGAGGCACGCAGGAGCGGTCCGGCGACGAGACCGCCGAGCAGACTGCCGGCAAGGAGTCGACGGGAGAGGTCCGGGATCTCCGGAGCCACCGGCGCACGCCCGAGGAAGCGGAAGCGGATCGAGCCCTCGGGACAGTGGTCGACGCAATTGAGGCAGACGTGGCACTCGCTCGCCCGATGCGCGCCGAGCGGCTCGTCGGCGCCCTGGCAGGCGAACCGGCAGAGCGTGCACTGGGTGCAGCTCGACGCACCGCGCTGGATGCGAAAGAGCGACCAGCGCGCGAAGAGCCCGAGGAGCGCGCCGAGCGGACAGAGCGCACGGCAGAAGAGTCGCGGCACGAAGCGACTCGCCACGAGAATGGCGACCAGCAGGGCGGCGGCCAACCATCCGCCCGGCACGGCGCGACCGCCGGGGAGGACCGGCCAGAGCCCGGAGGCGAGGCCGCGGGCGGAAAGCGACAACGGGTCGAGGAGTCCCGTCTGCAGCGAGCCGAGGAGCGCCCAGGCGAGCACGCCGGCCAGCAGGTAGGTCTTCAGCGCGAACCAGCGCCGGTAGCGGTTCACCTCGAGGCTCTCACGGCGCGAGCGCGGCGAGAAGAGAAAGCTCGCCAACTGCTGCATCGTCCCCAACGGGCAGATCCAGCCGCAGAAGACGCGGCCGACCCCCAGGGTGAGGACGAGCAGCGCGCTCCCCCACGCCAACGCCGCGGGCAGCGACCAGGACGCCAGCGCCACGCCGAGCGTCGACAGCGGGTCGAGATGGTGGAAGAGCGTGTGCGGAAAGTCGCGCGTGTCGCCGTCGGCCAGGCTCGCCAGCAAGAAGAAGAAGAGCGCGAGGAACGAGCCCTGGTAGACGACCCGCACGACGAGGGTCGCGCTCGGCCACCGGCGCGGCCTCCAGCGGATCCAGCGAGCGGGCACGGCCCGCTTCGGTCCGCCCCCGGGAGGCGGGATCACGCCGCCCCCAGCTCCTTGACCAGCGCGAGATCGCCCCGCCCGAGCCCACGCCGTTCGGCCTCGACGATGAAGCCGAGCGCGCGGGGATCGACGCCGAGCTGCCGCGCTCCCCAGGCGTCGCAGAGCACCGGGTCGACCCCGACGAGCACCGCGCCCACCGCCTTGACGTCGTCGAGACTGCCGCCCTGGGGTCCGCTGGCGAGCAGCACACGCGTCGCGTCGATGACCGTCAGCGTCGGCCGGAAGGTCGCTCCGAGCTCGGCGATCGAACGGTCGATCTCCTGATGCAGGCGATTGCGACCGCGTCCCAGCACGCCGAACCAGTTCTTCATCCCCAGCGTGACGCGGGAAAGTCCATGGTGTTTGGCCACCGGCACGTTGATCACACGATCGGCGACGAGCAGCGGCGCGATCACCTCGAGCCCCGCCGCGGCTCCGCCGAGGTCGGCGGCCATCAGCTCGAGCCGCTTCCCGTCCAGGACTTCGGCCCCGGCGGCTTCGGCGGCGCCGCGCACCCCGGAGCGCGCGAAGCAGCGCACCGGGTCGTTGCACGAGATGTCGGCCACCACGACCTTGGCGGCGCCAGCGGCGAGACAGAGACGCACCAGCTCGGCGACCACCTGCGGATCGGTGTTGGCGGCCTGCTCGGGAAGGCGGTCCCAACCGACGTTCGGCTTGACCAGCACCCGCTCGCCACGGCTGACGAAGCGCTCCATGCCGCCGAGCGCGGCGATCGCCCGGCGGACATTCGCCGCGGCGTCACCGCCCCGCGCCGCGACCGCACGCGCGCCGCCGCTCGCGAGCGGTCGGCGCCAGTCGCGAATCACCGGCGCCACGGCATCGCCCGACGTTCGATCGACGAGCCCCCAGGTGGCGCCGCCGACCGCCGCCGCGGCGAGCGTCGCCTGCGAGATGCGGACGAGCGCCTCGCGCCGCGTCGGGCGCTCGTCGTACGGCTCGTCCGCGGTCCGGGAACGGGGGGTCTTCGTCATGGCGTCTTCTCCTGAAGCCAGGCGGCACAGAGCGCGGCAAGCGCCTCGCCGCCCTCCGGCCGCGTGTCGAGGCGGGTGAGCTTGAGCAGGTCGCGGCCGGCGACGACCAGCAGCACCGAACCGTCGGAGATCGCACCGGGGAAGGCGGCGAGCGGTCGCGCCTGGCGCGGGCGCTCGAAGGCGAGCTGCGCCTGGGCTCCCGCGGCATCGCCGAAGCGGTGCGCCTCGGCAGCGACTTCCACCGCTCCACCCGGGGCGTCGAAGGCGTAGGTCGCCGCAGCGGCCTTCTCGAAGCCGTGGGCGAGATACGCCTCGGCGGCACCGTCGATCAGCTCGTAGAGGCTGTCCTTGTCGTAGAGCGTCGGCTCGGTCGAGGAGAGCGCCCCGGCACGGGAAGCCGCCGGAAGCCGTGGCCCATGGGCCTCGCGCAGCGCCTGGAGGACCAGAGAACGGTCTTCCCGGAGCACGCGCCCGCGCCCCCACACCACCGCGAGCGCGGAGCCGAGCGCGATCAGCAGGACAAGGTGGATCCAGCGCGGCCTCATGGCGACCTCGCCGGCAGTGTAGTCCCCGGCTCGTCGGAGAGCCCCGGCCATCGGGGTAGGAGGCTCTGCTCCTGATCCCCGCGACCGCGCGGCGCGGCGACGAGCCGACCGCTCTTCTGCGCCGCGTCAGGTCCCCACGCCGAAGACGGAGACCCGCAGGTAGAGCGGCAGTCCCCGGCTCAGACGGTGAATCGTGTCGACGACCGACGCCTGCTCGCAGCAGGCGAGCTGGTCGAGGTCGTCGAGAAAGAGGCGGATCGGACCGTCGACGGTGAGGCGGGCGAGCGCCGCGCGCCACCCGGCCGCAGCATCGCGCTCCGGCTCGCCGCAGCCGAAAGTCGGCTCGACCCCGAGGCGGACGGGCGGGTCGGTCGCCAGGCGCCCTTCGTTCGGAGCGCGGTCGAGTTGTCGACACAGCGACGCGAGGATTTCGGATGCCCGCGTCGATTCCCCTGGACCGCGGAGAGCTCGGCAGCTCAGGTGAACGACTCGGACTTCTGGGCCGAGGTCCGTTCGCGCCTCGACCTGACGCCCTCGGCTCTCGCCATCGACGTTCGCTCGCTCCAGAGCCTCTCGACGGGTCGACGGCGCGTTCTCGGCCGGCGCGGCCGTCCGGCGCCGTCGCGCGACGAGGCGCTCCTCCGGGCCGACGGAACGCGGCAACGACGGCGGTCGACGCGGGTCCCGCTGCTTGGCGCGCATCCTTGTACCTCCTCTTTCCTGGCTCCGGGCCCCCTCGCCCGGACCGCTCCAGATACCCGAAGACGCCACCGACACGGGCCGGCCCGTCTTCGGCCCCTCTTTCTCTAGAGCTGCCGCTGGAGGCGAAAGCCGGACATCTTTCTGCGGACGCGGGATCGGCGACCTGGGCGGTCGCTTCGCACCCCGGCATTCCGGGCTAGCATCCTTCCGTGGCCGAGCCGATGGAGGCGATCGAGGCGGGCGGAGACCGGGCGGTCGAACGGGCCTTGAAGGAACGGGTCAAGGAGCTGACCTGCCTCTACGGCATCGCCCAGGTCGCCGAGCGGCGCACCCTCGAGCTCGGTCAGAAGCTGCAGGCGATCACCAACCTGCTGCCGGCAGCGTGGCAGTTCTCCGAGCTGTGCTCGGCGCGTCTGACCCTCGACGGCGAGACCTTCGCCTCACCTGCGTTCCTCGAGGGCGCTCACCGGCAGGCCGCCGACGTGACGTCCGCCGGACGGCCGCGGGGCTGGGTCGAGGTCTTCTACCGCGGAGATCCGCCGGTCGCGGACGAAGGACCCTTTCTCGCCGAGGAACGCAGCCTCATCCGCGAGGTGGCGCGCCAGGTCGGACTCGTCGTGGAAGCCCACGAAGCCGAGCGCGCCGGCGCCCAGATGGCCGAGAAGCTGCGCCGCGCCGATCGCCTGGCGCTCGTCGGGCAGTTGGCCGCCGGCGTCGCCCACGAGCTCAACGAGCCACTGGTGGCGATCCTCGGCTATGCCGAGCTCATCCAGCAGAGCTTCGGCCTGCCCGACCGCACGGCGCGCGACCTCGCCGGGATCGTCAAGGCCTCCCTCCACGCCCGCGAAGTCGTCCGCAAGCTGTTGCTCTTCGCGCGGCAGGCGCCGGTCGAGAAGAGCTCCGTGGACCTCAACCAGGTGGTGCGAGATGCCCTGCTGATGCTGGAGACGCGGCTGCGCCAGGGCGACGTGAAGACGGTCTTCAAGGCGGCGCCGGAGCTTCCCCGGCTGCTCGCCGACGCCAGCCAACTCCAGCAGGTCGTCCTCAACCTCTGCGTCAACGCGCTCCAGGCGATGCCGGACGGCGGCGCCCTCGAGATCCGCACGGGCAGGCGAGACGGGGGACTGACGCTGGCGGTCTCCGACACCGGCCGCGGCATGAACGAAGTGGTACTGCACCAGCTCTTCACGCCGTTCTTCACCACCAAGGGGGTGGGACAGGGCACGGGCTTGGGCCTCTCGGTCGTCCACGGCATCGTCACCGGACACGGCGGGAGCCTGCACGTCGAGAGCACCCCGGGGCAGGGCACCCGCTTCGAGGTCTTCCTGCCGTCCGAAACCACCGCCGGGACGGGCAGCTGAATGGCAGCCGAACGGATCCTGGTCGTCGACGATTCGGAGGTGACGCTCGAGGTGCTCGAACGCCATCTTTCTGCGGCCGGCTTCGGCGTGGTCTGCGCCACCAGCGGGCCGATGGCTCTCGAGCTCCTCGCTTCCGAGTCGTTCGACCTTCTCGTCACCGATCTCAAGATGCCGGGCATGGGCGGCATGCAGCTCGTCGCCGTCGCGCGCGAGCAGCATCCGGACCTGCCGACGATGATGATCACCGGCTATGCCACCGTGCCGGGGGCCGTCGACGCGATGCAGAGCGGCGTCGCCGAATACCTGGCCAAGCCGTTCACCCAGGGCGAGCTGCTCGTCGCCGTCGAACGCATCTTCGACAAGGTCCGCGCCGTCCGCGAGGCCGGCCATCCGCCGCTGCGCGATGCCCGTCGGCGTTTCGGTCTGGTGGGCAGCTCGCCGCCGATGACCGCGCTCTGCGCCGCGCTCGAGCGCGCCGCCGCGTCCGCACCGGCTCCGGTGCTCCTGGTCGGCGAGACCGGCTCCGGCCGAACGGCGGCGGCGCGCGGGCTTGCCGCCGGGGGGACGTTCGTCGTCGAACCTTGCGCGTCGCTCGCCGAGAGCGCCCGAGGGGCGACGCTGAAGCGCGCCGCGGGCGGAACGCTCTATCTGCCCGGGCTCGACTTCGCTCCCGAGGCCGCGTTGGCGCGCCTGGCCGAGCTGATCGCCACCAGCCCGCCGGCGCGGATCCTCGTCGGCTGCTCGCCCGCCCTCCTCGCCCGCGTCGAGGCGGGGCGCTTCCCGCGCCCGCTCTTCGCGGCGCTGGCGCCACAGACACTCTTCGTCCCGCCGCTGCGCGAGCACGTCGAGGACATCCCGCGCCTCCTGCATTCGCTCTTCCGCCGGACCTTCGCACCGCGGCCCCTGCCGGTCTGGCCGCTCCTCTCGCCGCCGCTGCTCGAGCAGCTCGCGGACTACCCCTGGCCGGGCAACGTGGCCGAGCTCGAAGAGGTCGCCGCGCATCTGATGGCGCGCCTGACCGATCGAACGCTCACTCCCGTCGACCTGCCGGCGCGCTTCCACTTGCCGCAGGCCTCCGCCGCTCGCACCCTCGGCGAGGTGGAGTCGGAGCACATCCGGCGCGTACTCGATCAGGTGGCCGGCAACAAGAGCCGCGCCGCCGAGATCCTCGGCATCGACCGCAAGACGCTGCGGGAGAAGCTGCGCGGAGGCGGCGGCGAATAGAACGAGCCCGGAGCGACCGCCCCGGGCTCGCGTCTCGGCCGGACTTCGATCAGTACAGCAGGAGCGCCGCGAACGTCACCGTGGTCTGCGCCGACGCCGGCTCGGCGCGGTGCTGGAAGACCTCCTCGTCCGACCGATCGCGTCGCAGGTCGGCCCGCAGCACGAGATGCGGGGTCACCTTCCACTCCGGCGTCAGGGTCACCTCGTGGAGCTTCTGCGAGGTTCCCGTGCGCGCACCGTCCGGGTCGTCGAAGACCTCGCCGCGCAGCGCCAGCGACCAGCTGCTGTCGAAGGCCCACTTCGCGTAGCCCGCCACGCCGCTCCAGCGCGCCCGCCCGCCGCCCGCTCCGAGGTGCTCCTCGTCGCCGAGGACGAGATCCAGCCCGAAGGTGAGCCGGTCGCTCGGCTTGAAGATGCCGACCGCGTTGTAGAGATAGCGCTGCTCGCGGCTGTTGTCGCGCTGCTCGGGCCCGCCCATGGCGTTGAGGTAGAGGGTCCATCGTGGCGTCGGCGTGGCGGCGACCTGGACGATCACCGACTTCGACCCGTTGTTGTCCTGCCAGTTGTCCCATCCCTGCACCACCATCGCCGTGGCGGTGACCTTCGCGCCGAGTGGATAGGTGAACCGCAGTCCCGTGTGGGTGAACGGGATCGAGTAGCCGAAGAGCAGCGAACGCGTCTGATTGTCGTTGTAGCCGTCGTGGCCCTCGATGACCTCCATGCCGAACGGCGTGATGAATTTGCCGGCGTCGATCCGCAGTCCCTCCCCGAGCGGCGCGATCCAGCTTACGAAGACCTGGTGGAGATCGTAGTCCTGCGCCTCGCCACTGTCGGGATCGCGGAAGAGGCCGGAGGCGGCCGTGACGGCGGGCACCGACTGACCCGCCGTGGCGTCGATCCGGAAGCCGAGGTCCCCGCGCTTCACGGCGGGGCGTTGCACGACGAGCTCCGCCACGTCCAGCTTGATCTCCGAGTCGTCGTAGTCGAAGACGCGAAGCACGTCGAGATCCGAGTCGGGGTGGTCGAGGTTCCAGGTGTAGCTGGCCTCGACGAATCCGTTCACGGTCACCGATTCGTACCAGGGTTTTCCGGCAACCGGCTCCTGCGCCGCGACCGCACGCGGACCGAGCCAACCCAGGCTCGCCGCCAGGGCGAGGCCGAGAGTCCAGGCGCGCATGGTTCAGATCGCCTCTTCGAGATAGGCCTTCTCGCCGTGGATCCCCTCGTCCAGACCCACCTCCTCCTGCGCCTCTTCGACCCGCACCGGCGTGATCTTGTTGATCACCCAGAGCATGCCGAGGGTGAACGCGAAGGCCCAGACCGACGAGATCAGCACCGCGCCGCACTCGACGAGGAAGAAGTGGCTGTTGCCGCGCAGCAGGCCGTCGACCCCGGCGGGGTTGAACGCCTTCGTGGCGAAGATTCCGCACAGGACGATGCCGATGAACCCGCCCACGCCGTGCACGCCCCAGACGTCGAGGGCGTCGTCCCAGCCCAGACGGTTCTTCAGCGCCACGGCATAGAAGCAGACGACGCCGGCGATCAGTCCGATGAGGCAGGCGGTCGTCGGCGAGACGTAACCGGCCGCCGGGGTGATCGTGGCGAGACCCGCCACGGCGCCGGTCAGCAGACCGAGGAACTTCGGCTTGCGCGACGTCATCCAGTCCATCAGCAGCCAGGCCACGGCGGCGAACGAGGCCGCGATGTCGGTGTTGAGGAAGGCCACCGCGGTGACCGAGTCGACGCGGAACTCGCTGCCCGCGTTGAAGCCGTACCAGCCGAACCAGAGCAGACCGGTGCCCAGGGCGACGAGCGGAATGCTGTGCGGGCCCTTGTCGAGGACCTTGCGCTTGCCGACGTAGAGCACCGAGGCGAGCGCCGCGATCCCGGCGATGTTGTGGACGACGATGCCACCGGCGAAGTCGAGAACGCCCCACTGGGCGAGGATTCCGCCACCCCACACCATGTGAACGAACGGGAAGTAGACGAAGACGAGCCAGCCGCTCAGGAAGAGCATGTAGGCCTTGAAGGTGACCCGGTTGGTGAACGCGCCGGTGATCAGCGCCGGGGTGATGATGGCGAACATCATCTGGTAGGCGCAAAAAACGATCATCGGGATGGTGTCGTTGAGCGGCGACGGCATGTCGAGGGTGACGCCGCGCATCAGCGCCCAGTCGAAGTTGCCGATGATCCCCGCGAAGTCGGTCCCGCTCTTCAGATCCCCCGAGAAGCACATCGAGAAGCCGAAGGCCCACCAGAGCACCGTAGTCCAGCCCATCGAGACGAAGCTCTGGATCATGATCGCCAGGACGTTCTTCCTCCCCACCAGCCCACCGTAGAAGAACGCCAGGCCTGGCGTCATCAGCATGACGAGGCTCGAGCAGAGCAGCATGAACGCTGTGTTTCCCGTATCCAGATGCAGCATGCACCCTCCCAGTCAGTGCCGCGGTTCGGGCGGCCTACCTGTCGTTAAAGTGTCGAATATGGGGCAAGTTTCCCCACTTCCGGAGCATGCTCCTCCTGTTTTTCGGAGTCAAGCGGTCCGCAGCCCGCCCGGACGCACGGCGACCGGCCGAGCCCGTGTCACCTCGGGGGACCGGGGTGCCGGCGGGAGCCGGCGTCGAGCGGTCGACAGCGCGACCGTGTCCGATGGGAGGCGGCAGGTTGCGAGAGGGGCGACGGGACGATCGGGCCGCGGGGTCGCTCGCGCGACGAGGCGCCGCCGACGTCCGTCCGCGCCTCAGGTCAGCCTGGCGTGGACACCGAGCCGGTGCACCAACAGGGCGCCGGAGTGTCCCGTCTTCAGGACCAGCAGGACCGCGACGAGATCGACCAGCAGCAGCGCCGCCGTGGCGCTCGCCAGCGCACCCGCCCCCAGCGGCCGTTTGAGCCAGCCGGGACCGAAGCGCAAGGCGACGAGCAGGACCGTGAGCCCGGTGAAGACCGCCCGGACCGCGGAGCCGAGCTCCTCGTGGTCCGCCACGGCTTGGACGATCTCCGGCGCTTTCGGCGCGACATCGCGGGCCGCATCGCCGGTGGCGGCCGAGAGATAGACCGCCAGCGTCCCGGCAGCCATCAGCCAGACGGCCAGGGCGAGCAGGGTGAGTCGCCGGGCAGGCACGACCAGCGCCGCGAGGAGAAGCGCCGGAGAGAGCAGAAGAAGGGCGATCGGAAAGTGGGAAACGAACGGGTGGAGGGCATCCCAACTCGGTACGGACGGTAGCTCGAACATGGCCATCCTTTTTCGTCGGACAACTCAGGTGGACATCCCACCGCGCTATGGTACGCGCCTGAGCGATCGGGGCGAACGGCGCCTGCCGCCGCCGGCAGAGCCCCTCTCTCGCGGCGATCGCCCGTCGGCTCGCGCACCCCGAGCCGCCGCGGCGGATCGTCCGGCTGTCTCCCGAGCCGGGCCGGCCGGAAGGAGCGGAGCCGGCGGCCCCGCGAGCCGACTAGGATCGGCAGAGAGCGCGAGCCCGAGCCCCGATGCCCGAAGACGTTCGATTCCCCGCCCGCGACGGCGACGCGCTCGCCGGCACGCTCTTCCCGGCGGAGCGGCCGCGCGGCACCGTGGTCGTCGCCTCGGCCATGGGCGTCCGGCGACGCCTCTACGCCCGCTTCGCCGAACGGCTGGCCGCCGGCGGCCTGACCACGCTGACCTTCGACTACCGCGGCATCGGCGGCTCCCGCCGCGGCCCGCTCCGCGGCTTCGCGGCCGAGCTCCACGACTGGGGAGAGCTCGACCTCGCGGGCGCGATCGACTGGCTGGCCGCGCGTCACCGCGATCTGCCGCTGCAACTCGTCACCCACAGCGTCGGCGGGCAGATCTTCGGACTGATCGAGGAGACGCCCGCCGTCGGCGCCGTGTTCCTCGCTTCCCAGAGCGGGAGCTGGCGCCTCTGGCGCGGCCTGCCGCGGCTCGGCATGTTCTTCGTCTGGCATCTGGCGGTTCCCGGCCTGGCAAGGGCCTTCGGCTACCTGCCGATGCGTGCCATCCGCCAGGGCGAGGACCTGCCCGCGGGCGTGGCACGCGAGTGGGCCGCCTGGGGCCGCCGTGACGAGTACGTCTGGAGCTACGCCGGACCGCGAGGTGGCCGAGGGTTCCGCCGGTGGACGGGGACCTTGCGGGCCTATGCCATCGCCGACGACGGCTACGCGCCACGGCGCGGCGTCGAGGCGCTGGCGGCGATGTACTCGCGCGCCCGGGTCGAGGTGCGGACGATCTCGCCCGGCGATTTCGGGCTTCGCCGGATCGGCCACTTCGGCCTCTTCCGACCCGAGCTCGGCGCGGCGATCTGGGAGGAGATCGACGCGACGCTCCACGCTCGCCTCACCGAGATCGCTGCGGCTCCTGGCTGAGGAGCCCGGCGCGCCTCGACCGGAGACCACGGGCGGGAATCCCGTGCTCCCCGTCGCTCGGGTGAAGGAGGGCGTCGCCCGCCTCGAGCTCCGGCCGATCGCGATCGGCCGGAGCTCCGAGCGCAACGGCGCTCCCGGGCCGACGGGACACGACCGCGCACGCCCGTCGCCCACAGAGGCGGACGGGTGCGTGGCCCGAAGGGTAGCGAAAAGGGCGGGCCGATCGACCCGCCCTCAGGGTCCAGCGCCGGGCCGCGAGGAATCCCGCGGCGCCGATTCCCTACATCACCGCCGTCGGCGGCGCCGGCTCGTCGGCGTCACCCGCCTTCGAGAGCGGCGTGCGGACCATGTACCAGGCGAGGCCGACGAGGACCGCCACCGCGAGGTACGGCGCCACCGAAGCGAAGGCGTCGAAGCTCGGGAAGGTCTTGTCCTCGCGCGCCACCACCACGCCGGCGATCAGCAGGCCGGTCAAGCCCTCGCCGGCGATCAATCCGGAGGCCACCAGCACGCCGGCGTTCTCCACTCGCGCCTTCTGCGCGTCGTTGAAGCCGCGCTTGTCGCGGAGCTTGTCGACGAGGCCACGGATCAGCCCGCCGACGAAGATGGCGAAGGTGGTCTCGAGCGGCAGGTACATGCCGACCGAGAACAGCATCGGGCTCTTCACCTTGATGAGGATGAGCGAGATGCCCATGGCGATGCCGACGAGCACCAGCGGCCAGGCCATCTCGCCGCCGACGATGCCCTGCGAGAGCGCCGCCATCAGGCCGGCCTGCGGCGCCGGATAGTTCGGACCGCCGAAGCCGCCGACGCCCGGGAAGCGGGCGACGTCTGCCGTGTGCATCAAGTAGAGCGGGAAGAACATCACCAGACCGGCGACGCAGACGCCGATGATGTCGCCGACCTGCATCTTCCACGGCGTGCCGCCGAGGATGTGTCCGACCTTGAGGTCCTGCAGCATCTCGCCGGCCACCGCCGCCGAGACGCAGCCGACCGCGGCGACACCGAGCACCGCGGCGATCCCCTGCGGCCCCTTGGCGCCGACGATCACCATGGTGAGCGCGGCGATGATCGTCGTGGCGAGGGTCAACCCGGAGATCGGATTGTTCGACGAGCCGATCATGCCGACGAGGTTGCCCGACACCGCGGCGAAGAAGAAGCCGGTGACGAGAATTACCAGGGCGGCGAACATCGCCGCCGGCAGCGCCTTGGTGAAGTAGAAGTAGAGCGCCACCATGAGGATCAGGATGACCGCGATGCCCAAGAGCACCGTCTTGAACGACAGGTCGCGCTCGGTGCGGTCGGTGGAGGCGGCGGCGTGCGCCGACTTCTGCACGTCGGCGATGCCGCGCTTGATGCCGCCGATCAGGTTCTTGCGCATCCGGTAGAGCGTGTAGCAGGCGCCCACCAGCATGCCGCCGACGGCGATCGGACGGACGATGAAGCGGTAGAGGTGGCCGGTCAGCTGCGCCCAGTTCTGCACCCCGTCCGGCGTCGTGTACTGGTCGATCATCGACGGGCCGATGAAGAAGACGAGCAGCGGCACGAAGAGACCCCAGGCGAGCAGGCCGCCGGCGAAGTTCAGCGCCCCGAGCTCCGGGCCGATGATGAAGCCGACACCGAGGTAGGCCGGGGTGATCTCCGGAGCCGCGAAAGTCGAGACGCCACCGGTCGCCACCTTCTTGGCGTCCTGGGTCAGGCCGAGACGGACGAAGCTCTCGTGGACCTTGCCCACCGCGATCTGGAAGGTGTTCTTGGCGCGGAAGATGCCGAGGTCACCGGCGAGCTTGATCGCCGCGCCGACGCCCATGGCGCTGAACAGCTGCATCGCCGCCCCGGTGCCCTTCTGTCCCGCCTTGTGGATCTCGGAGGCCGCGACCGACTCGGGGAACGGCAGGGTCGCATCTTCGACCATGACGCGGCGCAAGATGGTGACGAACATGATGCCGAGCAGCGCGCCGAGGATCATCAACGCCGTGGCGGTCAGGTACTCCTGCACCATGTGCTCGGGGTCGAACTTCCACATTCCCAGGATGACGAACGCCGGGATGGTGAAGATCGCACCGGCCGCCACCGACTCGCCGATCGAGCCGACGGTTCGGGCGAAGTTCTCCTCGAGGATGGTGCCCTTCCAGAGGCGCAGGATCGCCATGCCGATGACCGCCGCCGGATAGGTCGCGGCGATGGTCATGCCGGCCCGCAGGCCGAGGTAGGCGTTGGCCGCGCCGAGGACCACGCTCATCACGAGTCCGAGGACCAGCGCCCGGCCGGAAAACTCGAGCATGGTCGAGTTGGCCGGGACGTACGGTTCGTGCCGCTTGTCGCTCACCAGACTTTCCTCCTTCGCATCGTGTCGCGATTCGCTTCGCGGGGCATCGAGATCGGGAAACGGGGACGTCCGATTCTACACGCCGCTCCCCGTTCCGGCGGCCTCGCTCGATCCGGAGCCGGCGCCTCCGAACCAGCCCGGTCCACGAGCCCGCGGCGCCGCGCGAAGGCTGGTAAGGTTGCCGCGGAGCCCCGTCCCGTGTCGCGCCCGTTCGCCTCGCCGCCGCCCCCGGTCCGCCCGCAGCGGGAGTTCCACGTCTCCCGCGCCGCCCGCGACCGCTACCGTTTCGACGAAGGGATCTTCTCCCTCTCGGGCAACGTCGTCCTCGCCGACTTCGCCGCCGCACGGCGGTTCGCCGAGGCGATCAACGCCACGCGCGACCTCGTCCACCACCCGGAGAGCGCCGTGCGACCCGGCGAGATCGCGGCGCTCGGGCTGATCGACGAGATCAACCATCTGCTCTTCCGCCGCTTCCGCCAGGCAACCCGTCCGGACCTGTTGCGGGAGGCCCTCGACCACCTCGCCGAGCGCCTCGGCCCGGCCGCCGTCGACCGCACCCTCGCCCGCTTCTGCCTCGAGTTCCCGCCGCTGGCGGTCCACCGCGGCGAGGCGTCGGTCGCCGAGTGGCTCGCCGGTGAGACCGCCGGCGAGAATCATCGCGAGATCGCCCTCGAAGAGCTGACGATGCTGTCGCTGGCGAACGCCAATCCGGCCTTCTCGCCCTTCCGCGAGCTCTTCGACGACACGCCGCTCGGCCGCGAGACCGTCTATCCGCAACTGCTGGTCGACCTCGAGACCACCCTGGCGCAGGTCGAGGTCCCGGAGGACCTGCTGCCCGGGCCGGGCGAGCGCCACATCCTCCGCCTGCTCCGCGCTCCGGCCCTCGCCGCGCCCGGCTCGCTCGAGGAGCAGTTGCGACTCGTCCTCGCCCGCTTCGCGCCGGCGCTCGCCGGGACGTTCGAGCTCCGCGCCCTGACGGCGATCGACGTCATCAAGGAAGAGGGGCGCGCCTTCCAGGCGCTCGCCGGAGCGCTCGGCGCCCTCGGAGCGCCAGGTGCCCACGGAGACGCGGGGGCCGGAGCCGTGTGGCATCACCCGCCGGGCCACGAGCTGACCGCGGCCGACGTGCCGCTGCCGAGCTTCGCCCCGCTCGCCGAGGAGCCCGAGGCCTTCACCCCCGACCGCGACTGGATGCCGCGGCTCGTTCTGCTGGCGCGCAACGCCTTCGTCTGGCTCGACCAGCTCTCGCGCCAGCACGGCAGGACGATCGCCACGCTCGACGCGATCCCCGATCGCGAGCTCGACGAGCTCGCCCGCCGCGGCATCACCGGCCTCTGGCTGATCGGCCTCTGGCAGCGCAGCGCCGCCTCGCGCCGCATCAAGCAGATCATGGGCAACCCCGAGGCCGTGGCCTCGGCCTACTCGCTCGACGACTACGCCATCGCCACGGAGCTCGGCGGCGACGCCGCCCTCGACGATCTCGCGGCGCGCTGCGCGCGGCGCGGCATCCGGCTGGCGAGCGACATGGTTCCCAACCACGTCGGCGTCGACGGCCGCTGGGTGGTCGAGCACCCCGACTGGTTCGTCCAGCTGCGCGAGCCGCCGTTTCCCGTCTACTCCTTCACCGGACCCGACCTGTCGCACGATCCACGCGTCTCGATCCAGATCGAGGACCGCTACTGGACGCGCGCCGACGCCGCCGTCGTCTTCAAGCGCGTCGACCGGGCGAGCGGCGACACGCGCTACCTCTACCACGGCAACGACGGCACCAACATGCCGTGGAACGACACGGCGCAGCTCGACTACCTGCGACCCGAAGTGCGCGAAGCGGTGATGCAGACGATCCTGCGCGTCGCCCGCCGCTTCCCGATCATCCGCTTCGACGCGGCGATGACGCTCGCCAAGCGCCACTTCCATCGCCTCTGGTACCCGGCCCCGGGGACCGGCGGCGACATCCCCTCGCGCGCCGAGCGCGGCCTGACCGCCGCCGAGTTCGACCGCGCGATGCCGGAGGAGTTCTGGCGCGAGGTGGTCGACCGCTGCGGCGTCGAGGCGCCGGACACCCTTCTGCTCGCCGAGGCGTTCTGGCTGATGGAGTCCTACTTCGTCCGCACCCTCGGCATGCACCGCGTCTACAACAGCGCCTTCATGGTCTGTCTGCGCGACGAGGAGAACGCCAAGTACCGCCGCATCCTCAAGGAGACCGCGGCCTTCGACGTCGAGATCCTCTACCGTTTCGTCAACTTCCTGAACAACCCGGACGAGCGCACCGCCGTCGACCAGTTCGGCAAGGGGGACAAGTACTTCGGCGTCTGCACGCTGATGGCGACGCTGCCCGGCCTGCCGATGTTCGGCCACGGCCAGGTCGAGGGGTTCGCCGAGCGCTACGGCATGGAGTACCGGTGCGCCTATTACGACGAGACCCCCGACCCGTGGCTGCTCGAACGGCACGAGCGCGAGATCTTCCCGCTGCTCCATCGCCGCCGGCTCTTCGCCGGGGTCGAGGCCTTCGCCCTCTTCGACATCGTCGGCGACCACGGCGTGCTCGAGGACGTCTACGCGATCGCCAACCGCCATGGCGAGGAGCGCGCGCTGGTGCTCTTCCACAACCGCCCCGCGACGGTCCGCGGCCGGCTGCTGCAGTCGAGCCCGGCGACGGTACGACGGGGCGACGGCGGCAAGCGGACGCTTTCGCGCACGCTGGCCGAGAGCCTGGCGCTCCGCGGCGCTCCGGACGACTTCCTCGTCTTCCGCGAGCTGGCGAGCGGTCTCGAGCACCTCGTGGCGAGCCGCGAGCTCGTCGAACGCGGGTTCGTCGTCGAGCTCGGCCCCTACCAGACGCGCGTGCTGCTCGACTTCCGCGAGCTCGCCGACCGCGACGGCCGCCTGCGCGAGCTCGCCATGCAGCTCGCTGGCCGCGGCGTACCGAGCATCGAGGAAGCGCTGCACGAGCTCGCCCTGCAACCGCTCCACGGCCCCTTCTCCCATCTGCTCGACCCCGAGCTCCTCCGCGCCTTCCACGCTCCACCCTTCCCCCGCCTCGGACCGCCGGCGGCCGCCTCGGCTGCGGCGCTGGGTGCACATCCCACTCCAGAGCAGCCAAAGACCAAGACAAAGGCTCAGGCAGGAGAGAACGCGGCGACGGACTCGGTTGCCGAGCTCACCGTCGACGAGTCGACGACGAGCGTCGCGCAGAACCAGCCGGAGCTGCCAGTCGACGACGGCTGCGCCGCGGCGACGGCCGACGAGGCGGTAGCGGTCGATCTCGCCGGCGAGCGTCGCCAGCCACTCTCCACCCAGACGTCTTCGTCTCGTCCACGGGAGCAATCGACAGAAGCGGTGGAAGAGACCCTGCCTTCGTCTCCGGCGGATCCCCTTGGCGTGGAGACGGAAGGCAGTCCCGGCGCCGAGTGGCATCTCTTCGAGCGCGGCCCGGCAGTCCTTCCGCAGGCGGCTTTCTCTTCGTCTCCTCGAGTCGTCGCGCTCGAGATGCTGACCGATCCGACGCCGGACATGGTGCCGGCGAACGCCGACGCCATGAGCCGTTCCTGGGCCCTCTTCGAGAGGACGACCGAGGAGCCCGGCGCCCTCGCGGCACGCGAGCGCGCGGCCGAGGAGCGACGCGAGCGCGAACGGGCCGCGCCGCTGGCCGCCCGCTGGCGCTCGTTCCTCGCCGTCGCGGCGGAGATGGCCGGAATCGGCGATCCCGACCTCGCCGCGCGCCTCGAGGCGATGCGCGCCGAGGCGGTCGACGACCTCGTCGGCTGGCGACGCCGGCTCGGCGAGGGCCGCCTCGCAGACCCGAAGGCCGAGTCCCCGCTTGCCTCCTGGCTCGCCGAGCACCCCTCGCGCGGCGCCGTGGTGATCGCCTGGCTGCTGCTGCGGCGGCTCGGCAGGATCGTTCCGGGAACGGGCGCGACGGAACGCGGCGCCACCTGGTTTGCCGAGTGGCGCCTGGGGCGCGTCGTCGAGGCGGCGCTGCGCGCGCTCGGCGCCGCCGGCATCGAGGCACGTCGCGAGAGCGAGGCGCTGCGCCTCCTGCTCGAGCCGCACCTCGCCGCCGTGCTCGACGGCGCCGACCCGCGGCCGAGCGAGCTCCTCGCCGCCGTGGCGGCAAGCGAGGCGGGGCGCACGCTGCTCGGCGTCAACCGCTTCGGCGGCGTGCTCTGGTTGCGGCGCGAGGGCGTGGAAGAAACCGACGGCTGGCTCACGCTCGCCGCCACGCTCGGGGCAGAAGGAAGTCCCCGGCGCGCCGCGCCCCACCTGGCCCCGGCCGCCGCTGCTGCCGGCTACCGGCTCGACGCGACGCTCGCCCGGCTGGCCGCCGACGACGCGCCGGCCGCGCTCGCATCCACGCTCGACGACGCAGGGGGATCGCCGCCATGAGCTCGCACCGACCGTCCGGCCCCACGCTGGGGCTTCTGCTCTCCTGCCTCGCCACACCGTACCCGGCGAGCGCGCAGCCTCCGGTGTTCACCGACGTCACAGCGACGGCCGGGCTCGGCGCCTTCCGCCACGGCAACTCCGACGCCGCCTCGCCGATCGAGCCGCGCTGGATCTCGGCCGGCGTCGCCTGCGGCGACATCGACGGCGACGGCGACCTCGACCTCTACCTCGTCGGCGGCGACCAGTTCGCCAACCGGCTCTACCGCAACAACGGCGACGGCACCTTCACCGACGTCGCCGCGACCGCCGGCGTGCAGATCACCGGCGTCGTCGGCTCGGCACCGGTCCTGACCGACGTCGACGGCGACGGCGACCTCGACCTCTTCGTCTTCAGCGTGCAGGGTGCGCCGATCGTCCCGACCGACCCGCCGGTCGCCGATCCGGCGGCTCTGCCGCGCCTCTTTCTCAACAACGGCAGCGGGGTCTTCGTCGACGGCTCGGCCTCCACCGGGATCGAGAGCTACGCCCCGGTCTATTCGGCCGCCCTCGGCGACATCGACCGGGACGGCGACCTCGACCTCTTCCTCTCGCACTGGATGCAGGGCGGTCCGATGCTCTGGGAGAACGAGGGCGGCGGCACCTACACGGCGATCGACGCGACCCACCTCGGCGCGGACACGCGGACTCTGCTGCCGAATACCTTCACGCCCGCCTTCGCCGACCTCGATTCGGACGGCTGGCCCGATCTCGCGGTCGCCAGCGACTTCGGCCAGAGCCGCCAGTTCGCCAACCGCGGCGACGGCACGTTCGCGCGACGCAACGCCACCGTGCTCACCGACGAGAACGGCATGGGGGCGTCGGTCGGCGACGTCGACAACGACGGCGATCTCGACTGGTTCGTCTCCAGCATCTGGGACCCGGACGGCGTCGGTGGCTGGGGGGTGAGCGGCAACCGCCTCTATCGCAACGACGGCAGCGGCAACCTGACCGATGCGACGACCGCCGCCGGCGTGCGGCAGGGCTACTGGGGCTGGGGCGCCTGCTTCTCCGACTTCGACCTCGACGGCGACCTCGACCTCGTTCATACGAACGGCTTCCCCGCCGCTCCGGCCTCGGAGTTCTGGAGCGATCCGACGCGCCTCTTCCTCAACGACGGACTCGGCGTCTTCACCGAAGGCGCCGCCGCCGCCGGGCTTGCCGACAGCGGCCAGGGGCGTGCCGTCGTCTGCTTCGACTTCGACGGCGACGGCGACCTCGACCTGCTGGTGATGCAGAACGGCAACCTGCGCAACGGCTACGCCGCGCCGGTGCGCCTCTTCCGCAACACACCGCCGGCGGGACGCCACTGGCTCAAAGTGCGGCCCATCGGGCGCGGCGCCAACTCCCAGGCGGTCGGTGCCCGGGTCGTCGCCCAGGCCGGTGCGCTCACCCAGATGCGCGAGCTGCGCCTCGGCAGCAACTTCGCGGCGCACGACCCGGTCGAAGCCCACTTCGGCCTCGGCGCCGCCACCACCGTCGACCTGCTGCGCGTCGTCTGGCCCGACGGCACCGAGGTGGCCTGGAGCAACGTCGCCGCCGACCAGACGCTGCAGCCGTCGAGCGCCACCGCCTGCTCCTGCTCGCCCCGGCTCGTCTCGGCAGTGGCCGGCGGACCCATCGCGTGGAACGTCGCCTGCGAGACGAGCGGCACGCCGCTCGCCAGCCTGCCGCTCGCCTGGTCGGTCGTCGCCGGACCCAACAGCGGCCTCACCGGCAACGGCACGACCTCGATCGGCGGCAGCGCGACGCTCGGCTTCACCGGCCACGGCAGCCCCGGCCGCGACCGCGTGCGCGTCACCGCCACGAGCGGCGGCCTCGCCCTCGCCTGCACCGTCGACCTCGACTGGACCTCGCTCTTCGAGGACAGCTTCGAGACCGGCGGCCTCACCCGCTGGAGCGCTCACTAGCGCCGGACGATCGCTCCCGCCGACAGGCCGCCAGGTGAAGCGCACCGCGGCCGTCGTCTCCTGCCGCCGCGGCTCGGCGGCGAGGAGGGCGCAGGCGCTCGCTCCTGCAGTAGCTTCCCGTCATGATCGCAACGCTTGTCGCCGGCATCACCCTCGCGCTCCCGGCCGCACTCGGCCTGGCGGTGGACGCAACGACGCCACCGGCCGCCGTCGCTCATCCCTTCGTCTCCCTCGCCGACATCGACGCCGAGATCGTCCGCGTCACCGCCGGCACCACGGATGCCGACCTCTTCTGGCGCCGCGTCTGCGCCTCGGGCGATTCGCCGCTCGTCTTCGACCGCACCGCCGTCTTCTTCTGGCGAGGGGCCGCCGCGCGCGTCGAGTGGCGGGGCGATCTGGTCGGATGGGAGGAGAGCGAGGAGACGCGCGGGCGCCGCATCGGGTCGACCGACCTCTGGACCTGGCGCCACGAGCTGCTGCCCGCCTCGCGGGCCGACTACAAGATCGTGCTCGACGGCAGCACCTGGCTGCTCGACCCGCGAAATCCCCATCAGCAGGTCGGCGGTTACGGGCCGAACTCCGAGATCCGGATGCCGGGGTGGCACCCCGCTGCGCACGCCGAGCGCCGGGAGGGCGTGACGGCCGGGCGACTCGTCGACCTGCCGATTGCCAGCGCCCGCCTCGGTTATCGGGTCGACGTGCGCGTCTACACTCCGGCCGGCTTCGACCCGGCCTCCGGCGCCCGCCTGCCGGTGCTCTACGTGACCGACGGATCGGACTACTGGCGCGAGGAGATGGGCGCACTGCCGGTGACCCTCGACAACCTGATCGCCGCGCAGAGGCTGCCACCGCTGCTCGCCGTGTTCGTCGATCCGTGGGACCGCGCCACCGGCGTCAACCGGCGCGAGCGCGAGCTGGTGCCCGCGCCCGACGGGACCTGTCCCTTCTGCGACTTCCTTGTCGAGGAGCTGGTGCCGGCGATCGACCGCTCCTACCCGACCCTGGCCACGCGCGAGCATCGGGCCATCCTCGGCACCTCGCTCGGCGGCCTCCATGCCACCTTCCTGGTGACGGCACACGGTGACACGTTCGGCCTGGCGGGAATCCAGAGCCCGGCCCTGCGCCACCTCCCCGGCGCGCTCGACCGTGTCCGCACCGCGCCGCAGCCGCCGCTGCGGGCCGTGGTCGACTGCGGCCTCTACGAGGGCGGCATGCTCGAGGACTCGCGCCTCCTGACGCGCGAGCTCGCGGCCAGAGGCACGCAGGTGAGGTCGATCGAGGTCCCCGAGGGCCACTCCTGGGGGCACTGGCGGCAGACCGCCGCCGAGCTGCTCGAGTTCCTGTTCGCCCGTCCGCCGCGCTAGCGAGCTGCCCCCGCGTCGCGCCCGGGAGTCGTTGCCGCGTCGGCGACAGGAGGCGCTCCCATGACGACGCGGACGCGGTGCGTGCCGCCGTCCTCGAGCAGCGGGATCGCCGCAGGCATCACCGGACAGCCGTCGAGCTCGGCCGAGGCGACGCCGCTGGCACACCCGTCGGGGTTCTCCACTTCGATCGTGTACCGCGTGTCGCCGGCGAAGCGCAGGTCGACCGCGAAGCGCGGCCAGGCGCTCGCCACACAGGGGTTCACCGAGAGCGTCGCGCCGCGGCGAGTGACGCCGAGGATCTCCTCGAGGCCGACCCGGTACATCCAGGCGGCGGCCCCCGTGTACCACGTCCAGCCGCCCCGGCCCTCGTGCTGCGGGTGGTCGTAGACATCGCCGGCGAGGACGTACGGCTCGGTGCGGTAGCGCTCGACGTCGCGCGGCGTCCGCGTGTGGTTGATCGGGTTCAGCATGTGGAAGAGCTCGACGGCCTCGTCGCCGTGGCCGAGGCGGGCGATCGCCATCACCACCCACTGCGCCGCATGGGTGTACTGGCCGCCGTTCTCGCGCACCCCCGGCAGGTAGCCTTTGATGTAGCCCGGGTTCTCCGGCCCGCGGTCGAAGGGCGGCGTGAGCAGGAGTACGACGCCCTGCTTGCGCCGCACGAGGTTGGCGCGTACCGCGTCCATGGCGCGCTCGGCTCGCTCCGGCGAGGCGACGCCCGAGATCACCGACCAGCTCTGCGGAAGCGAGTCGATGCGCCCGTCGACGTTCAGCGACGAGCCGAGCGGCGACCCGTCGTCGAACGTCGCGCGGCGATACCAACCGCCATCCCATGCCTCGTCGAGATCGCGTGCCAGGCGCTCGGCCGCGGCGCGCCAGCGCATGGAGCGGGCGTCGTCGCCACGGGCCTCGGCGATCGACGCGTACTGCGTCAGGACGACGTGGAGGAAGAAGCCGAGCCAGACGCTTTCTCCGCGGCCGAGCGGGCCGACGCGGTTCATGCCGTCGTTCCAGTCGCAGCTGCCGATGAGCGGCAGTCCGTGGGCCCCCGCGGTGAGACCGCGATCGATCGCCCGCGCGCCGTGCTCGTAGAGCGATGCCGAGCTCGCCGAGAGCGCGGGGAGACCGTAGACCTCGACTTCGCCGACCGGGACGACGGGCGCTTCGAGAAAGGGGACGACCTCGCCGAGCACGCTCTCGTCGCCCGTGGCGCGCAGGTAGCCGGCGATCGCATAGGGCAGGAAGAGCAGGTCGTCGGAGCAACGCGTCCGCGTCCCTCGCCCGCTCGGCGGGTGCCACCAGTGCTGGACGTCGCCCTCGACGAACTGGCGGCTCGCGGCGCGCAGGACGTGCTCGCGGACCAGGTCGGGACGGGAGAAGGTCAGCGCCAGGACGTCCTGGAGCTGGTCGCGGAAGCCATAGGCGCCGCTGGTCTGGTAGTAGCCGGTGCGCCCCCAGAGGCGGCCGGCGAGGTTCTGATAGAGCAGCCAGCGGTTGAGCAAGAGGTCGAAGGAGTCGTCCGGCGTCCGCACGGTCACCGCATCGAGCATCCCGTCCCACGCCGCGGTGACGGCCTGCAGCTCCGCCGCCGCCGCCTCCGGATCGGCGAAGCGACCGACGAGCTCCAGCGCCTCCGCGCGGTTCGCACCCTCGCCGAGCAGGAAAACGATCCGTTTCGTCTCGCCCGGGGCGAGATCGACGACCACCTGCAGGCCGGCGCAGGGATCGAGGCCGGCCCCGAACCGACCCGACAGACCCGGTCGGCGGAACGCCGCGGCGCGATGCAGCGCCCCGTTGCGCCCCAGGAACTCGGCCCGATCGCCGGTCGACGACGCGGGGGAGAGGCTCGCCGCGGCGAAGCCGATGCGCCCGGGGAACTCCCGGTTGTAGGGGTTCCGCGCCAGCACCGTGCCGCTCGCCTCGTCGCGTTCCGTCGCCACGAAGAGGTGCTCGCCGGGGCGCGGCGGCCCCATCGCCCACTCGTTGTAGGAGTAGAGCGTCAGCCGCCGGCCCCGCTCGGAGCGGTTCGAGAGCGTCAGGAGCGAGAGCTTCACCGGACGGTCACGCGCCACGAAGACCGCCAGCTCGTGCGCGATCCCATGGGCCGCGTGCGCGAATCGGGTGACGCCCGCACCGTGACGTACCACCCAGCGCCGCGAACGAGAGCTTCGCCGCCGTGCTCCGGGCGTCGCTCCCCAGAGCTCGCCGCTCGCCTCGTCCCGGAAAACGAGAGCTTCCGACGTCGGATCGGTCACCGGATCGTTGGCAAACGGCGTGAGTCGATTCTCCCGACTGTTGAGAGACCAGGTCGTGGCGCTCCCGGAGGTGGACACCAGGGTGCCGAAATCCGGATTGGCGATCACGTTCGACCACGGCAACGGCGTCTCGCGCTCACCGTCGAGCACGACGACGTATTCACGACCGTCCGGCGAGAATCCGCCGAGGCCGTTGCCCAGGGTGAGCGGCGGGACCTCGATCGGCTCGTCTTCCTCCGTGTCGCCGGAGCCGGCGATCGGCCCGTTGCCGACGGGCCACGACGCTTCGGCGGTGGCGGAGCCGAGCCCGGTCATCGGCACCTCGCCCTCGAGGCTCGCGAGCTGCTGGGCGAGGTCACCGGTGAGGACGGCGCGGGCGACCGACTGGAGAAGGATGCGCTCGGCTTCGGGCGTCGCCTCGGCGCGCAACAGAACGACTCCTCCGGTCTGGCCAAGGCGCGTCCCCCAGGGGCCGGTCTCGACCAGCCGGGTGAGCTGTTCCTGCATCGCATCGAGGTAGCTCGCCGGATGCTCGTTGAGGATGACGATATCCGCCTTGAGCCCTTCGAGGCGCCAGTAGGCTTGCGCGCGCAGCACCTGCGCGACCAGCGCGAGATCGTCGCTCTCGAGCACCCGCACCACGACGATCGGCAGGTCGCCCGAGATGCCATGACTCCAGAGTCCCGACTGACCGACGCGGTTGCGCGCCAGCACCTCTGGACGGGCGCGCAGCGAGGCGTCGCAGGCGAAGACCCGCGAGGCGAGGCGCTCGAAGAGTTGCGCCTCCTCCGCCGTCAGGCCGAGGTGGCGAAGCGAGACCTGCACGTGGGTGAAGGCGAGAGCGAAGGCGCTCCCCGCAGCGCCCGGGTCGTGGTACTTCTGAGCGAGCCGGCGCGCGGTGTCGGCATCCGCCGCCGCACCGGTGGCGAAGGAGAGCCGAGCCGAGCCGCCGGGTGGCAGGCGCACCCGGGTCCGCAGACTGAAAATCGGATCGAGGACGGCGCCGGTCGTGCCGCTGAGCGCCCGCCCGTCGAGCGCCTGCGGATCCTCCGGCGAGCGGCCGCGGCCGAGGAAACGCGCCCGGTCGGTCTCGCGCTCGATCGCCGCCTGCGGCAGACGCTCGAGCGACAGGGCATGAAAGGCGTGGAACGGCTCGTCGTGGTCGCCGCGCGGACGCCGCCGCGCCAGCAACGCTCCCCCCTCGGGCAGCCACTCGGTTTCGACGAAGAGCTTGCCGAAGGCCGGGTGGGCGAAGTCCTCGAGGGTGCTCCCGAGCACCAGCTCGACGTAGCTCGTCACCTCGATCTCGCGCACCCGGTCGCCGAGGTTGGAGAGGAGGAGCCGCCAGACCGCTACGTCGTCTTCGGGCGACACGGCGATCTCGAGCTGGGTTTCGATCTCGTCGTCGCGCCGGCGGAAGACCGCCTTCTCGAGGTGGAAGGTCACGGCGTAGGACTCGGGCTCGCGGCAGACCGGCTGGTAGGCCGCCGACCAGACCGACCCGCTCCGCACGTCGCGCAGGTAGAGGAACTGACTGCCCGCGTCGCGCGTGCGGTCTTCGCGCCAACGGGTGACGCTCCGGCCCTTCCAGAAGCTCGCTCCTCCGCCGGCGTGGGAGACGATCGACACGTAGGAGCCGTTGGAGAGGATCTGCGACTTGGGAAAGGGCGTATGAGGCGACCGCAGTCGACGGGTCGCCTCCGCCCCCAGTGGCGGGCTCACCCGTGTCGCTTCGGCCGGGCGCGGCTCGAGGATCGGCGCACCGCGCGGCACCCGCTCTTCGAGCAGCAGCTCGGTCGCCTTGACCCGCGCGTCGGCATGGAAGCGCTCCACCATGATGTCGCCGAGCAGGACGTTGGCGAGTGAAACCAGCGTCATCCCCTGGTGGTGGGCGAAGTACGCCTTCACCATCTCTCCCGGGCCGCGCCCGTTCCCTCGTCCGGACTCCGGACGACCGGCCTCGTCTCGCCGCCGTGGCGTGTAGTCGATCGACTCGTAGAAACCGTAGGCCCCTTCGAGCCCCACCGCCGCGAGCCGCACGAAATTGCGCACCGCCGCCCCCGGGTCGACCAGGGCGGCGAGCGCAGTGGCGTACGGCGCGATGACCAGGTCGTCGCCCAGCCCTCGCTTGAGACCCAGCCCGGGCACACCGAACGCCCGATACTGATAGACCTCCGCCCGATCGGTCACCGCGTACGCGGACTCCGAGATCCCCCACGGCACGCCCTGCGCTCGACCGTAGGCGATCTGCCGCGACACCACGTGCCGGCAGGTCTCCGAGAGCAGGGTTCCCGGCCGGTCGCGCATCAGCAGCAGCGGCATGAGGTACTCGAACATCGTGGCGCTCCACGAGAGGAGCGTCGGCACGCCGTCGACGCTCACGACCGGCCGTCCGAGGCGGAACCAGTGAGCCTGGGGCACTTCGCCGCGGGCGATCGCCAGGAAGCTGGCGAGTCGCGACTCCGAGGCGAGGAGGTCGTAGGGAGAGGTGTCGAGCTTGCCGCGGCCGTCGATCTCCTCCGATCCGGCCAGACGGAAGCCGATGGCGAAGAGCTGTCGCTCGCGGTCGAAGAGCGGCGCGAACCGCATCCCGTCGGCGACGGCGCGCGCACGCAGCGCCAGCGCCGCGAGGCCGAGCCTCTCGAGGCCGACGGCGAGCGCCATCAACGAGGCGCAGAGATTGCCGCTGTCGACCGTCGAGACATAGCGCGGGGGCAGCGGCGCGAGCGTCCGGGTGTCGTACCAGTTCAGCAAATGGCCTTCCCAGCGCTCGAGGCGCTCCACCGTGTCGAGCGTCGCGCCGATGCGCTCGGCGAGCGCGTCGAGCCCGAGAAAGCCGAAATCGTGCGCCGCCAGCGTCGAGAGCAACGACATGCCGATGTTGGTCGGCGAGGTGCGATGGGCCACCACCGGCCCGGGCAGCTCCTGGAAGTTGTCCGGCGGCAGGGCGTTCTCGCGCGCCGTGACGAAGGAGTCGAAGTAGCGCCAGGTGCGCTCGGCGATCGCCAGCAGGCGCTCCCGCTCGGACGCGTCGAGGGTGCGACGGAGAAACGGCGTCGGCCGGCTGAGGCGGAAGGCGACGGCCGGTGCGAGGACCCAGAGCAGCGCGAACGGCGCGGCGACGACGAGCGCCGCGGGTCGCGCCAGCGCGGTCAGGGCCATCAGGCCGAGCGCGGCGACCGGACCGGCCGCGATCTCGCCGACGAACGTCCACACGCCGCCTTCGAGCAGACGCGCCGCCCGCAGCGATTGCGACGCCGCGGTCTCCCATTCGAGCAGCCGGCGCCGCGTGATCGTCAGCCGGACCAGCGTGACGCCGATCGCGTGCAGCGTCTCCTGGGCGTGGAAGGGGAGCAGCACGATGGCCAGCGCCGACTGCGCCGCCGCCATCTTGATGTCTTCGATGGCCCCCTGCACGTGCACGCGCATCGGCCGGCGCAGGCGCCAGCTACCCGGCGGGCGCACCACCGCGGAGAGGAGCGGAATGGCGGCGATCGCCGCGGCGGCGCTGGCCCACACCCAAGCGCTGCCGGGCAACAGGGTGCAGCCGGCGAGCACCAGCAGGAGCAGGGACGGAGCGGCGAGGCTGCGTCGCAGGTTGTCGAGGATCTTCCAGCGGCTGATGAGCGGGAGGTCGTTGCGGGCAAAGCCGGTCCGCGTCGGCACTCGCGGGAAGAGCCAGCGCAGGATCTGCCAGTCGCCACGCACCCAGCGATGCTGGCGCCGGGCGTGCGCCAGCACGTTGGCCGGATAGTCGTCGACCACCTCGACGTCGGAGACCAGCGCCGTCCGTGCGAAAAGCCCTTCGAAGAGATCGTGCGAGAGCAGTGCGTTCTCCGGCACCCGCCCGGTGAGCGAGGCCGAGAAGGCGTCGACGTCGTAGAGCCCCTTGCCGGTCGAGATGCCCTCGCCGAACAGATCCTGGTACGCGTCGGAGACCGCCGTGGTGTACGGATCGACCCCGGTGTGGCCGGAGTAGACGCGGGCAAAGAGCGATCCGGCGGCGCTGGCGCTGGTCACCGCGACGCGCGGCTGGAGGATCCCGTACCCTTCGGTGACGCGGCGGTCGACCGGATCGACGACAGGGCGGTTCAGCGGATGAGCGAGGATTCCGACGAGCGTCCGCGCCGCATCGCGCGGCAGGCGGGTGTCGGTGTCAAGCGTCAGCACGTAGCGAATCGAGGGCAGCACCGCCAGATCGCCGGCGAACACCGTGTAGGTCGTATCGGTCGCCCCGCGGAGCAGGCGGTTGAGCTCCTCGAGCTTGCCGCGCTTGCGCTCCCACCCCATGAAGACGCCCTCTTTGCCGTTCCAGCGGCGCTCCCGGAAGAGCAGGAGAAAGCGGTCCTCGCGACCCTCCCCGTGCTTGGCATTCAACGCGTCGATCCCCTCGCGCGCCGCCGTGACGATCGCCGCGTCGCCCGGGCGAATCGCCTCTGCTGCGTCCACGAGATCGCCGAGGATGGCGAAGTGCAGGTTGGGATCGAGATTGCCGAGCGCGTGAACTTCGAGGTGGTCGAGGAGCTCCGCGACACCCGAGACACTCGAGAAGATCGTCGGGATCGCCACCAACGTCCGCGACTCGGCAGGCACGCCGTGCGACAGGTCGAAGCGCGGCAGCGCTCGCGGCTCCGCGAGGAGGTGGATCAGCCGCTGCACGAGGACCACCGCCACCTCGCTCGCCGGCAGCAGGGCCACCAGCGCGACGCCGACCCACGCCATCCACGCCGACGGCGCCAACCCGGCACGCAGCGCATACATCAGAGCAAGGGTCACCAGCGCCGTCGTGATGGCGCCGATCGTCCCGAGGTAGAGGAAGGTCGCGTGCGCGAACACGCCGCGGCGGAGCCTCTGGAGCGGCGACGCGCGATAGCCGACGCGCGCCTCGAGCTGCCGCCGACCGCCCCCGATGAGCCCGTAGCCGACGTGCGCCGCACGGTGCCCTGGATCCATTCGTGCCGCCGCTTCGCGCGACTGCTCCACGGCCGCGAGGGCGACCTCGACCTGTGCTTCGCCGGTCGGCGCCGCAAGCTCTTCGACCGCACGGCGGTAGCGGTCGCGGCTCGAGAAGTCCATCCGTCCGTAGACCTCCGCCGGATCCCGCCGCAGGGCCTGGTCCACCAGGCTCACGCTCTCGACCCAGCGCGTCCAGTCGATCGTCGAGCAGAGCCGCAGGCTGTTGATGCTGTTGGCCGTCGAGACCTGCTCGGCCGCCTGGCGGTGGTGCTCGGCGCGGGCGAGCTCCTCCGGCGTCGTACCGATCGCTTCCAGACGCGCATCGAGTGCCGGACCGAACGGCGCGAGCGTCGGCTCGTGTTCGCGCAACCGCTTCAGCAGCTCGGCGACGAACGCCGAGTGGAGAGTCGCCGGCAGCAACGGCGGCATGGACCGGTCGCTCCCCGACTCGCGAGCGGCGAGCACGCTCGTGGCCTGGGCACGCTGCTCGCTCGCCTCGCGAATCCGCTCGGCGAGCCGGCGCAGGTTCTCGATCAGCGCCAGCCGCAGAACGCTCGGCCAGGCCCAGAGCTCGCCGAGCGAAAGCGGCGTAACCGACTGGAAGGCGAGCAGGAAGCAGGAGAGACGCGCCGCGTCGAGGCGTGCGTTGCTCGCCGCGACGAGCTCCTCGGCCATCACGTAGAGGCGGAGATTTCCTCGGTGTTCGGCTCCCGGAGCGCGTGGCAGCTTGCGGTAGAAGGGCGCCGGCAGATCGTGACGCACGCCTTCGCCTTCCGCCTCGACGAGATGGAAGTTGTCGAGCAGCCACTCGGCGCCGGGCTCCGCACTCTCGCCGCGGTGCACGTCCTCGGCGATCGTGCGGTAGACGCCCCGGAGGGCGGAGAGGTTCTCGTTCAGGCGGCGCAGGAGAGCGGCGCGCCCGAACCGCGAAGGTCGAGAGAGCGCAAGGCTCCCGGCCAGCGCTCGGGCACGCTCCTCCAGGCGCTCGTCGTTGAGCAGCTCGCCGCGCAGCGGCTCGCCGACCGGCAGGCCTTCCCGGGAGGATCGCAGCGTGCTCATCGAGAAACCTCGAGAGCAACTGCCGTGCCACGCACCGCCGGTGGCGCCGCGCCGCGAAGCCCGCCGCGGCGGCCGCCCGACGTGCCGACGATCAGGACGAGTCGGCTCCCCGGCCGGGAGCACGCCCACGTCCACCGCCGCTGCGGTCGCCGATCAGGCCATAGCTCTTGAGCTTGCGGTAGAGCGTCGCCGAGCCGATGCGCAGTTGCTCGGCGGTGCGGGTCTGGTTGCCGCCGTTGAGCTCGAGCGCCGCGAGGATGTACTCCTTCTCCACCTCGTCGAGGGGGCGTACCGCGCCCAGGGACGCGAGCGGACGGGGAAACGCCTGGCGGATCTCCTCGGGGAGATCCTCGAGCTCCACCCGGCTGCCGGGCGAGAGCGCGACGGCACGCTCCATGGCGTTCTCGAGCTCGCGCACGTTGCCCGGCCACTCGTAGCGCAGGAGCTGGTCGGCAGCAGCCGGTGCGAGGCCGGCGATCTTCCGCTTCATCCAGTGCGCCGAGTTGGCGAGCAGCACCCGGGCGAGCGGCAGCACGTCGTCGCGACGCTCGCGCAGCGGCGGCACCCGGAGCTCGACGACCCGCAGCCGGTAGTAGAGATCCTGCCGGAACGCGCCACCGGCGACGCCGTGGGCCAGCTCGCGATTCGTCGCCGCCAGCACCCGCACGTCCACCTTCCGGCTGCGATTCTCGCCGACCCGGCGCACCTCCCGCTCCTGCAGCACGCGCAGCAGCTTGACCTGCATCGCCGGCGACACCTCGCCGACCTCGTCGAGCAGCAAGGTTCCGCGGTTGGCGGCCTCGAAGAGGCCCGGCCGATCGTGGGACGCGCCGGTGAACGCACCGCGCGCGTGGCCAAAGAGCTCGCTCTCGAGCAGCGTCTCGGTGATGGCTCCGCAGTTGACCGCGATGAACGGCCCGGCCGAGCGCGTCGACTCCTCGTGCACCAGCCGGGCGACGCGCTCCTTGCCGACGCCACTCTCGCCGGTGAGCAGGACGGTCGAGTCGACCCTCGCGACACGCCGCGCCAGATCGACGAGCTGCCGCATCGCCTGGCTCTTGGCGACGATCCCCAGCGGCTCCTCGACGTCGCGCGCCACGCGGACCAACGCCCGCCGGTGCTCGTGCAGCTTGCGCTCGGTGGCCTTGAGCGTCGCCGTGACGCGCTGCATCGAGACCTCGAGGCACTCGGCGAGCCGTTTCGGCTCGAAGAAGCGCAGCTCTTCGCCGCGCTCCTCGCCCCACTCCTCGCGGGTCCGCCCGAAGAGGTGGCATGCCGCGTCGCCCTTCCCGACGCAGCGGTCCTCGAGCACGAAGATCTCCTGGCCCTCACAGCGACTGAGATAGCCGCTGATCAGGCCGCAGATCGTCCAGCAGACGGGCACCTCGGCGCGGCCGAAATGCAGGAGATGCTGCTCGGCCGCATAGGAGGAGCCGAGTGTCATCCCTTCCCGCGAGAGCGGGCTGTCGCCACCCGGCTCGCAGCGGAACAGACCGCTGAGCATGTGGAGCCGCGAGCCGGCGCGACGCCACTGCTCGTCGCTCTCCCACTTGAACTCGGCCTGCATCGCCTCGGCCATGCGCCAGCCGTGGGCGAAACCGAACTGGGTGAGGACGGTGCGCGCCGCGATCAGACCGAAGTTTTCGACCAGGTACTGGCGCAGCAACCCCATCGCCACCGCGTCGAGCAGCAGCGCCCGTTGACCGGCGAAGCGGATGACCCCGCCCTCCGGATCGAGCTCCAGGAGCTCCTTGTGATCCAGGTCCTCGGCCCGCATCTCCCGCCTCTCTTCGTTCGATCTGATCGACACTGTACTCCATTCCGATCGGGAGGGAGTCGCGAGTCGGGTTTCTCCACCGCCGCTTTCCGCGCCATCCGCCCGCGAATTCCTCGACTCCGCGAGACCCGCGACGACCGGCGATCCCCCGCGCAGGCTCTCGAGACGTCGCAGTCCACAACCTCTCTCGTTCCGCTTCGACCCGTCGGCTCCGCCGCGTGGCATGCCCCTTGCGCTGCTCCGATCTTGCGCGACATTCCCAACGTGCAAGAACAGGAGGACTCCACATGAGCCATGCAAGCAAGCGCGCCGAAGGCGCCGCAGAAGAACTGGGCGGAAAGATCAAGCAGGCGGTCGGCCACGTCCTCGGCAACGACGCGATGGAAGCTTCCGGGAAGGCGAGGAAGCTCGAGGGACAGGCCAAGCAGGAAGCGGCCAAGTCCGCCGAGCGCGTCCAGGGCAAGGTCGAGGAGCTCACCGGCGCGTTGAAGAACCGCGTCGGCGCGCTGCTCGGCAACGAGCAGATGCAGGTCGAGGGCAAGGTCAAGGAGCTCAAGGGCGAAGCGCGCCAGGAGGCGAATCGCTGACTTTCCCCTGACACCTACCGAAAGGCTCGGCCTGCCGTGGCGCGAGCCGCGCGAGGGGCCCCGCCGCTCCCGCGACGTCGCCTCACGGCAGCGGCAACCGCCGATCCGCGCGCCACGAATCGACCGGCGGTCTCACCGTCACGAGCCACTCGATCGCACCGTCGACGGTGCCGACAAGATCGGCAACGACCTTCTGGGATCCACCCCAGAAACTGAAAAGGAGCTCCTATGTCCATGATTCTTCTCATCGTCCTTCTGCTGCTGGTCTTCGGCGGCGGAGGCGGCTACTACGGCTATCGTCGCTGGGGAACCGGCGGCGGCATCGGCATCGTCGGCCTGGTGCTGATCGTCCTGGTGATTGCCTTTCTCTTCGGCGGCGTGCACCTGCCCCGCTGAGGGCTGCTTCCCCGACCTGCCGGGCTCGTGGCCTGCGGCTCGCGCGAGCCGCGTCGCGACCGAGCCCGGCCTTCGTGAACCGCGGCCGGCGCGACCATCGCGCCGGCGCGAACGCCATCGAACAGCGGGCGAGCACGTCCCGAGCCCGCCGGCAACCCCAACCCGTGACGGAGACCCCTCATGACGATGTCGCTTCCTGCTCTGCTGATCTACCTCCTGATCGCCGCCATCTGCGGGTCCATCGGCAGGGCGCTCGCCGGCGGCACGCGTGGCGGGCTCGTCGTGTCGATCGCGCTCGGATTCATCGGCGCTCTGCTCGGCCCGTGGATCGCCTCACAGCTCCACCTCGCCGAGCCGTTCTCGATCGTCGTCGGCGGGCATTCCTTCGGCATCCTCTGGTCGATCATCGGCGCCGCGATCTTCGTGGCATTGATCCACCTGCTGTCGAGGCGCTGGTGACCCACGGCTCGCCCGGCGAGGACGTCGACCACTCCACGCGGATCGGCGCCGCGGCCTCGCCAGGCGGCAGCAGGACCGGAAGGCGGGGAGATTGATCCTCCTCCGCAGATCCGACGAGCGCCGCCACGAACGACGGCGCCGGCTCGAGGCGTGGCACACCTTCCCGGCCGCGAGCGCGACGGCGGCGCTCGCCGACGGCTTCGGAGTCCTCACGAGCCTCGACGAGCACCGCCTCGCTCCGGGCGCGGCGATTCCCCGGCACTCGCGCCATTCGGCCGAGGTCGTCACCTACGTGCGCCAGGGGACTCTCGTGCGGGAGGACTCCACGGGCGTGTCGAGCCTCGTCCGCGCCGGCGAGTTCCATCGCATGTCGGTCGGCCCCGACCTGCGCCATCACGAAGTGAACCCGTCGCCGACGGCATCCACCCACGTCTTTCAGCTCTGGCTTCGCCCGGTGGGCTCGGCGATCGGTAGCGACCCGGAGCAGAAGCGCTTCAGCACCGCCGAGCGACGCCACGGGCTCTGTGTCGTCGCCTCTCCCGATCTCCGGCGCGGCTCGCTACGCCTCGACCAGGAGGTCCTGATCTTCTCGGCGCTTCTCGGACCCGGTCAGCACCTCATCCACCCGCTGGCGACGGATCGCAGCGCCTGGCTTCACCTCGTGGCCGGAGCCGTCACCTTCGACGAGCTGATTCTCGACGCCGGCGACGGTGCCGCGATCACCGCCGAACGCTCGGTGTCGATGACCGCACGGGAGGAGAGCGAGATCCTGCTCCTCGACCTCCCGGCTCCACAGCGGGTCGTCGGCGAGTCGCGTCGCGTCGCCGCCACGACTCTCCCCGACGGACTTCGCGACCACGACGAGCGCGTCGACGACCGACTGGATCGTCTTGATGGAACGGGTGGCTCAACCTGATCGACTTCTCCGCCTCGACTCGTGCCCGCCACGGCCTCTCCCGAGAAGCTCGCAAGCACCCTCAGGGCACCGGAGCCCCGCCGCAGGCCCCTTTCTGCTTGCGGCCCGTCCTTCCGGACCGCCCTCGGCTCCCTGGCACTCGTCTTGCGGTAGAGCCACTCTGCAGTCGCTCGAGAAAGGAAGCGCCATGCTCTGGACTATCTGCGTGATCCTGCTGGTCCTCTGGGCCCTCGGAATGGTCTCCTCGTACACGATGGGAGGGTTCATCCATCTCCTCCTCGTCGTCGCGATCGTGATCTTCCTCGTCCGCATCATTCAGGGACGACGAGTCCTCTGACGGATCGGCCCCAACCTCGCCACCGCCACTCCCCGCTCTTCCGCTTCGCCGCACTCACAAGGAGATCCACGATGCAGATCAAGTCCCTCGCCAAGCTCGCCCTGATCGGCGCGATGCTCCTCGGCGCCTCGGTGGCACAGGCCGCCGAGAACCAGGCCGACTGGACCACCACGTTGAGCGTCAAGCTCGCCCTGCTCGACAAGCTCGGGGCCGACAGCCTGCACGTCGCGGTCGAGTCGGAAGGCTCCGCCGTGATGCTGACGGGGACGGTCGACAAGCGCGAGACGATGGAGCTCGCCGCCACGATCGCCAAGTCGGTCGACGGCGTCAAGACCGTGAAGAACGACATCCGCCTCGAGGCCACCGTCGCCAACCCGAGCAAGAGCGGCGCCGCGGTCACCGAGGCCGAGGCCGAGGTCAAGGACGCGATGCTCGAGACGCGGCTGCGCCTCGCGCTGGTCAACAAGATGGGAAGCGACGGCTTCAAGATCGGCACCGAGGCGGCGAGCGGCGTCGTGACCCTCGAGTTCGACCGTGGGCTCGCGAACAGTCGCCGCAAAGAGGCGATCGGTGTCGCCAAGGGCGTCGATGGCGTCTCGAAGGTGGTCTCGGTCGAGAAGAAGTAGCGTCACTCGACCACCTGAAGCAGCAGGGGCCCGCTCGGCAGGTCGAGCGGGCCCTTCTTGTTTTCTGTCTCCAAATCGCGCCGGCACTCGCCGTCGACAACGACGGGCGCGCGCCGGGATGCTCCCCCGAGCCCGCGCTCAGCGACCGGAGGGCGGTTTCGGCGGCGTGGCGGGCTTTCCGGCCGCCGCCGGTGTCGCCGGCGCCGTCGCGGGGCGGCCACCGCTCTCGCTCCGCTTGGCTCCCGCCGGCGGCGGCGTCGGCATCGGCTTGCGCGGGAACGGTTCGGGGCGCATCGCCGCGTGGTAGGCGAACGAGGCCATCACCGTCGCCGCCTGCATCAGGTCCTCGCGCGACGCGTGGTCGAGGGTGTCGAGGTCGGTGTGCCACGTGCGACTCATGTACTCGAGGCCGTCCTGGACGAACTGGAAGCCCGGCAGGCCGACCGCATCGAACGCCTGGTGGTCGGTGCCGCCGGTGTTGCGCATCGTCACCAGGGTCGCGCCGAGGTCGGCGAAGGGGGCGAGCCAGGCCTCGAAGATCGGCACCGCGGCCGCGTTCTCCTGGGCGTAGACGCCGCGGATCTTCCCCGAGCCGTTGTCGAGGTTGAAGTAGACCGAGAGCTTCGCGTGCTCGGGCAGCGTCGAGAGCGGCCAGGTCTCTCCCCAGTACTGGTCGGGCAAGGCCGCGACCTCCGGGTCCATCGGCTTCGGCCGCGTGGCGAAGTGACTCTTCACGTAAGCGCGCGAGCCGAGCAGGCCCTGCTCCTCGCCGCTCCACAGCGCGAAGCGGATGGTGCGCCGCGGCTTCGTCCCGAGCGCCTGGAGGATCCGCGCCGCCTCCATCACCACCGCCGTGCCCGCGCCGTCGTCGGTCGCCCCGACGCCGGCGTGCCAGGAGTCGAGATGGGCGCCTACCATGACGATCTCGCCCGCCTTGTCGCTGCCCGGGATCTCGGCGACGACGTTGGCCGCCTGCGGCTCGGGTGCGTCGTGCAACTCGGCGACGACGTCGAGCGCCAGCTCGACCTCCTTGCCTTCGTCGAGCGCCCGCGTCAGGCGCAGGAACTGCTCCTCCATGAGCACGAGCCCCGGCACCCCCGGACTGCGCCCCGGCCAGCCGCCGCCGCCACCGCCGGTCACCCAGAGGATGCCGTTCTCGCGCGTCGACTTCTCCACCGTGGCGACCACGCCCTCCTCGACGAGGAAGCGGTTCCGCGCCTCGGTGAACGCCCAGCGCTTGCGACCCTGCTCGCGCCGCCGCTCCTCCGGACGGTCGCCAGGGATGCGGAAGGCTCCGACCTCGCGCAGCGAGTCGTCGTCGTAACGGCGGAACGGACGCTCGGCGGTCGGATCGTCGGCGTCGCGCGACGGCTCCCGTCCGCGCACCTCCTCGGCGACCGGCTCGACGACGAGGATCTTGCCCCGCACCTTGCCACGCAGCGGCTCGAGGTCCTCCTCGGCGGCGAGCTTCACCTTCATCGCGGCGGCCCGCACCGGCCCCGCGGTGCCGACCGTCCAGGCGAGCGGCAGGGCGTGCAGCGGCGCGGCGAAAGGCGCGACGACACGCAGATCGCAGGCCTTGTAGCTCCAGCCAGCACGGAACGGATAGGTCTCCTGGTGTGCGTTGACCAGCCCCCAGCCGGCCAGCTTGGCTTGCGCCCAATCGCTCGCCGCCTGCTGCTGCGGCGAGCCGGTGAGCCGAGGCCCGTAGCCGTCCACAAGCTCGGTCAACGTCTCCATCACCTGGGATCGTCGCAGCCCCTCCTGGCGGATGCGCGTCACCATGTCGTAGTCGACGGGCTCGGCGGCGGCCAGCGGTGCGACGAGCGGCGCGGCGACGACCGCGAGGGCGAGAGCCGAGAGGCGGCGGACGGTGCGAGTCATGCGAGGTCTCCTCGTGGCGGTCGGAAGCACGGGTTCTAGCACAGGAACCGCTCCGTCCCAAGCCAAAGAACCGCAACGGCCTCCGCGCGGGCCGCCGCGTGGCGTCCGCTCACGACGAGCCAGCCGTCTCTACTGGAAGAGGCTGATCCCCGAGTGCCCGAGCAGCCACCAGAAGAGCAGGAACAGGAGGCACCCGCCGCAGCCGCAACCCCCGAGCCGTTTCGCCCCGTACCCCGCCACGACTCCTCGCAACAGCTTGCTCATCGCTTCTCCTCCTTGGCGACTCCGGTGGCCGCGGATCGTCCGCCGTCGAACGGGACCAGGAGGTGCCCGCCGAGCAGGAGGATCCAGGCAATGGCATAGGCCCAGAACAGGAAGAGCACGACGCTCCCCAGCGTTCCGTAAAGCGGCGTCGAACCCCACAGCACGGCGATGGCGCGCGAGAAACCGAAGCTCGCGCCGATCCAGCCGCCGGTCGCCACGAGCGCGGCGAGCGCCACTCGCAGGCGACTCGCGCGGGCACCGGCCGCCACGCGGTAGGTCAGGCCGATCGCGCTGAAGAGCACGACGGCGACGAGGGCGGCGCGGGTCGCCGCGAACATCGACAGCGAGAGCTCCGAGAGCACCGGCATTCGAAGCAGTCCGTGCTCGATCTCCGGCGTCGCGACGAGAAAGAGCGCCGTCGCCACCAGCACGGCCGTCCACACCACCAGCAGGGCGACGGAGCGGAAGGTCGAGTGCCAGAAGCGCTCCGGCTCGGAGGACTCGCCGGCGATGACCAGGGTGAGCGACCGCACGCAGCGCGACATGAAGCGGAACGAGGTCCAGAGCGCGACGAGGAAGCCGACGGTCAGCCAGCCCTGGCTCGTCGACGACTGCGCCGACTGCAACACCTCGCCCGCCTCGACGCGCGATTCCGCCGGCAGCACGCCGTGCAACACCTCTGCGAACGAGGCGCTGAGGTCCATCGGCAGCCAGCGGCGGACGAGTGCCACCGACACCGCGACGAACGGCACCAGCGAGATCGCCAGGAAGAACGCCATCTCGGCGGCAGCGCTGTCGGCTCGCGCCAGCCTCGCCGCGACGGCCTTCAACCCTCTCCAGCTCATGATGAGCGGACGATACCGCAACGCGGATCGGGTCGGGCCGTTCGCCCGTTACGGCGCCGTTGCCAGCCGGCGCGGCGTCACCCAGGGCTGCAGGGTCTCGAAGAAGGTCGGCGGTTCGTAGGTGTGGCCGCGCTGCAGTCGGCGGTGCTCGCGCCGCATCGAGAGCAGGAGGAGACGCCCGAGCAGGGGTGCGGTGAGGCGCGCCTTCCAGCCGAAGGCTTCGACCATCGCGGCGCGCAACTGGCGGATCCTCGCGATCAGGCGATCGTCGCTCGTCGGCCACCGCTCGGTGGCCCACAGCGCCGCGGCGTAGATCGTCGGCAGCGCCGCGCACTCGCGGGCGATGCGCTCGCGCACCCGCGGCTCGGGATGGTCGTGGTGGCGGCTCCAGCCCTGGAGGAGCGTGCGGGCGATCCGCACCAGGCTCGGGCCGTTGACCGCGAAGTCGCGCTCGAAGGCGCGCAGCAGGAAGCCGGTCTCCGCACCGTCGCGCAGGTTCGGGTGGCGGAAGTTGAAGCGCAACTGGCCGTGCGCGTCCGCTTCCGGACACTCGCTCGGCGAGAGCAGCGTCCCCTTCTCGAGGTGCTCGGCGTAGAGCGGCGTCCCGGGGATGGGGGTGTAGAGCATGAACTGGTGGAACTCGGTGTCGTGGGCGATGGCGTGCTCGATCGCCGCGTCGAGGTTCTCGGCCGTGTGCTCGGGCAGGCCGATGATGCTCGAGCCGAGCACGCGGATGCCGTGTGACTGGAGCTCTCGCACCAGCTCGCGCGTGTCGGCCTGCTTGAGCTTGGTGTAGACGCTGTCCTTGCCCTCGAGGCCCAGCCAGACCCACGAGATCCCGAGGCCGACGAGCTCCTCGGCGCTGTAGAGCCGCAGCGTGTTGGCCGAGCTGAAAACGTAGAGCGACCACGACTTGCCGGCCGCGCGCATGAGCTCGAGCAGGCGCAGTGCCCGCTTGCGGTAGAGCAGGAAGTTCTCGTCCATGACGAAGAACGACTGGCACGCGAGCGCCGTCTCGAGCTGCGAGAGCACGTCGAAGAGCTCGTCGCCGGTCTCGTAGAAGTTGACGAACTTCCCCTTGCCGCCGAACATCGCCGAGGTCGAGCAGAAGTTGCAGCCCAGCGGACAGCCGACCGAGGGGATCAGCGTCGCCGCCGTGTGCTCGGCCCCCGACGGCAGCTTGAAACCGAGGATGCGCGTCTCGACCGCCGAGCGGATCACCGGATGGCGGATCGGCTGGCAGGGGTCCTGGCCGAGGAACGAACGGAACCAGCGGACGCCCTCTCCGGCGACGACGTGGTCGGCGTCGATCCGCTCCGCCAGTCCGGGGACGTTGGCGACGTGCCCGCCGACGACGATCGTCGCCCAGGGCTGGAGCTCGCGGATCAGCGCGCACATCTTCTCGACCTTGCCGACGTTCGCCATGATGCCGCTCACCCCGACGATGTCGTAGCGACGCTTGCCGAGCTCGTCGACGAAACGCTCGAGGGTCGGGAAATCGAGCAGCGAGCAGTCGGCGTCGAGATTCGCCTGGATCAGCATGAGCCCCCACGAGCGGTGGAACATGCGCAGCGAGAAGACGTCCTGCACCCGCGTGACCTGGTTGTGGTAGAGCTCCATCGGGTTGATCGCCCGCGAGCCGTATTCGTCGTCCTGTGCGTAGGGCCCGAAAACGCTGGTGAGCAGGATGCGGGCCTGATTTCCGAGCGGATGAATCTGCATGGATTCACCGTAGCAGCCGCCTCTGTCCCGCGCGGTCACGCTCCTGTCAGCCCTCGGTCGCGGGCGCGTCCCTTTCTGTCACCACCGTCACGGAAGCGCCGCGAGAGGGGCTCGGCGCTTCCAGCGCAACCCGAGCGCGCGGCTCGCCTCACCGGCCGAACTTCGATACTCTGCGCGCTCCCCGTCGAAAGACATCCAGGGCGTCGCACGCCGTACGCCGTAGCGCCAGATGCTCCACAAGAGGTGACCGTTGATCGGAACGACGCTGGGCCCCTATCGAATCACCGCGCGGCTGGGCGAGGGCGGCATGGGCGAGGTGTACCGGGCGACCGACACCAAGCTCGACCGCGACGTGGCGATCAAGGTGCTCCCCGCGGCGTTCACCGCCGACCTCGAGCGGCTGGCGCGGTTCGAGCGCGAGGCCAGGCTCCTCGCGCAGCTTCACCATCCTCACATCGCCTCGGTCTTCGGCCTCGAGGAGTCCGGCGGTGTGCGCGGACTGGTGATGGAGCTGGTCGAGGGCGACGACCTGGCGGTCCGCATGGCGCGCGGGCCGTTACCGCTCGACGAGCTCCTGCCGATCGCCCGGCAGATCGCCGAAGCGATCGAGGCGGCGCACGAGCGCGGCATCGTGCACCGCGATCTCAAGCCCCAGAACGTCAAGCTCTCGCCGGACGGCACGGTGAAGGTCCTCGACTTCGGCCTGGCCAAGGCGCTCGACCCGGTGGCGGCCTTCTCCTCGGCGGCCGATCTCGCGCGCTCCCCGACGCTGATGAACTCGCCGACGCTGACCGCCGCCCACGGCACGCAGCTCGGTGTGATCCTCGGCACGGCGTCGTACATGAGCCCGGAGCAGGCCAAGGGCAAGGCGGTCGACAAGCGGGCCGACATCTGGTCGTTCGGCGTCGTCCTCTTCGAGATGCTCTCCGGCCGTCCGCTCTTCGGCGGGGAGACGGCTTCGGAAGTCCTCGCCGCGGTGATCCGCCAGGAGATTGACGGGAGCCTGCTCCCGGCGACGACGCCGCCGGCGCTGCGCGCGCTCCTGGCACGCTGTCTCGAGCGCGACCCGCGGCTTCGCCTGCGCGACATCGGCGAAGCTCGGATCGCGCTCGAACGGGCGCCGGGCAGCGCGGTCGAAACCTCGACGGCGACCGCTGCCCGGACCGTTCCCCGGCGCCGGCGAGAAGCGCTCGCCTGGTCGGCGGCGGCCCTGCTCGCCGTCGCGGCGCTCGGCGTCACGGCCGCCTGGATCGCCCAACGACGCGGGCCGGAGGCGCCGCCCCGCATCATCCGGGCGGTGCTGCCGCTTCCCGCCGGGGTCTCGATCGAGCTCGACGGCGAGCGGGCCGGAATGCCGGCGCTCTCGCACGACGGCCGCCGCGTCGCCTTCGGTGCGCGCGAAGGGGCCGGGGCGATGCGCATCTGGGTGCAGGAGCTCGAGACCGGCGCGGCGAAGCCGCTGCCCGGAACGGAAGAGGGTTACCGCCCGTTCTGGTCGCCCGACGATCGCCGGATCGGCTTCTTCACCTGGAGCCACCTCGCCACCACGCCGGCAGACGGTGGCGCCGTCGCCGAGCTCGCCCGGGCACGCGACGCGCGGGGTGGCACGTGGAGCCGCGACGGCACGATCGTCTTCGCTCCGTACCAGTACGGTCCGCTGCTCGCCATCTCGGAGCGGGGAGGCGAAGCCCATCCCGCGACCTCGCTCGGCGGTCCGGTGCGGTCGGGCACCCACCGCTTTCCGCAGTTCCTGCCCGACGGCCAGCACTTCCTCTATCTCGCGCGGACCGCGAGCTACGGCCCCGGACGGAAGGCCGAGGTGATGCTCGGTCGCCTCGGCTCGCTCGAGCCGGTCGCCAAGCTGCTCGACGGTGCCACCAACGCCGCCTACGCCGAGGGACAACTGCTCCACACCCGGGACGGCGCGCTGGTGGCGCGCCCGTTCGACCTCGCGAGCCACGCGGTCGGCAGCGAGGCCCGGACGCTGGTGGGCGATCTCCTGGTCAACCGGCGCTTCAGCTACGGCGTCTTCTCGGCTGCCGAGCGCGGCGTCCTCGCCTTTCTCACCGGGCACCAGAGTGATCGCTCGCAACTGACCTGGCGCGGTCGCGACGGACGTCGTCTCGGCGAGCTCGGCACCCCCGGGGTGCTCTCGGGGCTCGGTGGCCTGGCGCTGTCGCGCGACGGCCGCTGGGCGGCGGTGTCGCGCATCGACGAAGGGACGAGCGAGGGCGACATCTGGATCTACGACCTCGCTCGCGGCACCGAGACCCGCCTCGCCCGGCCCGCAACCGACGACTTCTCCCCGGTCTTCGCCACCGACGGCAGCAGCATCGTCTTCGGCTCGCGTGCGAGCGGCGACCGCCGGTCGTTGATGGTTCGACGGGATCTCGGCAGCGGCGCGGAGAGCGTCCTCTTCGCGAGCGACGAGCGCTACCTGATGCCGACCGCGCTCACCCGCGACGGTGCCGGGCTGCTCTACGACCTGGGCGATGACGACGACCTCGGGGTCTTCGACGTGACCCTCCGGCCGCTCGCCGGCAACGGCGCGGCACAGACCGTCGTCAGCTCCCCCGCCGACGATTCCTCGGGCCAGATCTCCCCCGACGGCCGTTGGCTCGCCTGGGCCTCCGACCAGTCCGGGCGCTACGAGATCTACGTCGCGCCGTTCCCGGGCAGCGGCGCCCCGGTCCAGGTCTCGCGCGCCGGCGGCGTGCAACCGCGCTGGCGACCCTCCGGCGGCGAGCTCCTCTTCAAGACGCCGGACAACATGCTGAACGCCGTCCCGATCGAGACCGGCTCCGGCACGTTCTCGGTGGGCACACCCATCCCCCTCTTCCGCATCGTCGAGTTCCTCGGCTGGACCTACGACGTCTCCGCCGACGGCGAGCGCTTCCTGGTTCGCGAGCCGCTCGGCGAGGGCGATGTCTCCGCCGTCACCCTGCTCACCGACTGGAACGCCCTCGCCGAGCGCCACTGACCGCTTCCCGCGGCCGGTGCCTCGCCTCGACCGACCTCACCGCCGAGCGCAACGAGGACTCGGGAGTCCGCCGTCGCCGCGGGCCGCTCGTCCGATGGGCTCCATTCGATGCCCGAGCGACTGACGACGCGACTCGCCTTCCTGGCCGGCCTGGCCTCCGTGCTGTTGTCGGTGCTCCTCTACCTGCCGACGCTCGGCGACGGGTTCCTCTTCGACGACCGCCCGCTGCTCCTCGAGAACGAGATGGTCCGCTCGCCCCACGGGATCGTCGAGCTCGGAAGGAAGAGCGAAGCGGCGGCGCGGCGCGGATTGCGCGCCACTCGCCACGCCGCGGCGGACCGGGCGGTCACCGCGGAGCTCGAGCGCCTGGCGCGCTGACCTCCGGGCGCACCGTCCCCAGCCGCGCGAGCGCCAGTCGCGCACCCGAGTGGCCGGGCTCGAGGGCGAGCACCTGGCGCAGGGCCCGTTCGGCCTTCGCGCTCTCGCCGGCTCGCCACCAGGCGAGCGCCGTGGCGTACCGCGGCAGGACACCCCCGGGCTGTGCCACCGCTGCCCGTTCGAGGACCGCCGCGACCTTCTCGGGTGGCGGCGCCCCGGCGCTCGTCCGCGGCAGCTCGAGGAGCGCGACGAGCGCACGCCACGGCCGGCCGTAGGGCGGCGCCACCTCCAGCGAGCGGACGAGGTGGAAGAGCGCCGGACCGGTCTCTCCCCTCGCGAAGAGCAGCTGTCCCAGGTTGTTGTCGGCGAGGCAAGAGCGCGAACCGTCGAGCACGTGGCGCCAGAGCGTCTCGTCGCTCCTCCACACCGCCGTCTGGCGTCGCGTGACGATCGACGCGGCCCCGAGCAGGACGAGGAGCGCCACGCCGAGTCCCCAACGAGCCGCCTGCCGAGTCGTCACGCGCCAGACCCACTCGGCGCCGGATGGGACGAGCAGCACGAGCGGCACGGTCGCGAGGTAGGCGTAACGGTCCGCCACGAGTTGGATGCCGGACTGCGCCAGCCCGAGGACCGGCAGCACGAGCAGGAAGTAGGCGCCGAACGCCGTCGCCACAGCTGGCAACCGCCGCCGCCAGACGACGAGCGCCAACGCCACCGCGACGGTGGCGAGCGCCGAGCCGAGCAGCGCCGGAGCGGTCGGGTCGAACGGATAGGGTCGCTCGACCAGCGGCAGTCGACGGTTCGCCCCGAGCAGCGCCGCCGGATAGAAGCTGAGCCCGTAGCCGGCCTGCACCAGGCGAGCGACGAGCCCATGCTCGTCGATTCCGGTCATCGCTCCCCCGCCGAGCTGGGCCCACGCGGCCGCGACGGCGGACGCCACGGCGATCGCCAGGCTCACGGCCTTCTCGGCGACGAGCCGCACCAGGCTCCGCCCGCGGCTCAGGCGCCGCAACGGCCAGACGTCGAGCAGGAGCAGCACGAACGGCAGCGACATCTGCGCCCGGGAGAGCGCGGCGAGCGCATGCAGCAACGCCACCCAGCCCCGCACAGGCGAGGGCGAGTCGTCGCGTGGCGCCCCGCGAAGGTGAACCGCGAGCGCCGCCAGGACGAAGACGGCGGAGAGCAGGTCACGACGCTCGGTCGCCCAGGCGACGGACTCGACACGGACTGGGTGGAGCGCGAAGAACGCTGCGGCGACCCAGGCGAGCGCGAGTCGACGCGCCCGGTCCCTCGCGATCGAGTCCACGTCGCCGCCGCCGTCGCCGCCGGCGTAGCTGGCGAGCATCCAGGTGAGCCAGCCCACCAGCGCGGTCGTCAGCAGATGCAACAGGAGGTTGGTGGCGTGCAGCCCGCGCGGCGTCGCGCCCGAGACCGCGGCGTCGAGCTGGTAGGAGAGCCAGGTGAGCGGCTGGTAGTGGCCGTTGAACGGCATCCGCCACGCCCACGCTGTGCCCGCCAGGCCGCGATCCCACTGCGCACGCGCCGCCACGAGGTTGGCGCCATCGTCCCAGACGAGCCCGTTGTCGAGCACCGGCGCGTACGCCCAGAGAATCGCCGCCAGAAGGGCCGCGAACGCCCCGGCAGCCATCGCCGTGCGCCACCCCGAGGAGATCGCCGCGTCCTGCCGCGCTGTCGCCGGCTCGGGGCTCACGGCGCTGTCGCCTCCGCCACCTCGTCGCCGGTGAGCTGGAAGACGAAGAGCGAGGTGCCGATCCGTTCGTCGGGCTCGCGCCGGGCGAGCCGGGAGACGAGCCGGAACCGCCGCAGCGTCTCGGGGACGCCGACCTCTCCCGCCGCGTCGCGCGCCGTCCCGTGGGCCAGGGACTCGTACTGGGCGAAGAATCTTCCATCCCACCAGGTCGCGGCGCGCGCGAGCGGACGGGAGACCCCGAGGAGCTCGGTCGCACTGACGACGTACCAGCCCGCGGAGATCGTGCCCGGCGACGGCGCGTGCGCCCCATGCCCGAGCAAGCGCCGCACCGCAAGATCGCGCGGCAGCGGTGGATCGCCGGCCGGCGCGAGCCAGACCGGCGTCGTTTCGTCTGGACCGCTCGGGCTCGCCAGGCGCTCGCGCAGCCGCAACAGATCCTGCGCCCAGTCGAGATGGCTGTCGGCGAGAACGAGGTGTCCACGCCGCCACCCGCCTGCCGCCTCGTTGAAGTACTCGAGCCGATGCGGCGATGCCCACCACGTGCCGAGCGCGAGCCACGACAGAGCCGCGACGACTCCGAGCTCCACGCTCCCTCTCCACGGCGCGGCAAGGCGCGGCGGGGCCACGCTCGCGGCACTCACCGCGAGCATCGTCGTCGCCGGAAGGAGGCGGCGATAGCCGAGGGTGAGTCCGCTCGTCACCCGGAGCGCGGTGTAGCGCACGGCGAAGAGCCCGAGGCCGACGGCGAGCGTCGGCGACCCGAGACCGCGCCGGAGAACGAGCACGCCCGACCGCCCCACGCCGGGGCGCGAGAGCCACCGCTCCGCCGTGAGGATCATCCGGCCGAGCGGCGGCTGATCTGGGCGCAGCCGGAGGTCGCGGTCGTGCAGCGCCGCGAAACCGGCGACGAGATGACGCAGCTCATCGACCGCCACGTTGTCTGAGCACGATTTCGTCCAAGCTAGCCCGGATTTCTCACCCCGTTCCGTCGCGAGGCGGCGCAGATGGCTGTGGCTGCAAGGCGCCGCGACCGAGGCCGGCGCAGGCGTACTGGGCAGTACGTCGAGCCGGCCGACCGAGCGCAACGCTGCAGACGCGGCCAGATGCGGCGCCGCAGCAGGAGCGGGGTCAGAAATGCGGGCTAGGGCAATCGCCGAGGCAACCCGGATCGCCGTGGCCAGGCCGCGGTTCAGCGCGTCTGCGGCGATCCGTTCGAGCATCGGCCAAGATGATAGCTGCGCGTTGAGCCGTCCATTCATGACCGAGCCGACGACCCCATGGCGCTCGGCGAGGAGGTCGGCGACGAGGCGCCGCTTCCGGCCGAAGCGTTCGTGACGCGGCTCGCGGTCCGGGGGTCGTCCCTGCCATTCGCCGGCGCCCGATGCTTGTGGAGCGCGCTCGGCTCGGCGCCGGGCTCGAGGGCCTCGGCCACGGGGGTCCAGCCGAGCTTCGGGTCGCCTCCAGAGCGACCGCCGATTTCCTGAGACGAGAGCGTCTGGTGGGTTCGGATAGGATTTCGCCTCCGACCGCGATTCCCGGAGTCCGACCTTGAGACCACGATCCTTGCCGGCTGGTGTCGCGCTACCTCTCGACCTGGCCCGCTCCCAGACACCGTCGGGCCCAGCACAGCACGATTCCGATCCGGTCATCGCCCGATACGACGGCGGTGCGGTTCGCCGCCGCGCGCTCCAGGACGAGAGCGTGAACGCCGGCGTGACCGCCATCCAGGAGCGACTGATCGCCGAGTCGGGCCTCGAGATCCTCGCCCCGGAAGTCTGAAGTGGAGCGCGGCATGCCCCTCCTGCCGGCGCACGGCGTTTCGCTCCCGCCAGCCGCCCTGGCGCTGCTCTCCGGGGCGGCGCTGCTGCTCCTCCTCGACCATCGTCGGCGGAACCTCGGCGGGCGTTCGACCCTGGCCTTCTTCGTCTCGGCGAGCCTCTACGGTCTCGTGCGCGGCACGACGATCCGTCGCCTCGTCGACGTCCGACTCGGTGGCAACCTCCCTTATCGGCTGAACGCGCCCGTCGCCACGCTGGCCGGCGTTCCGCTCCAGGAGCTGGTCGGCTGGGTGGTCGCGGTGGGAATCGCCGCCTGGTTGGCCGATCGCCTGCTGCGTCGACTCGGGCAGCCCACCGACGCCTTCCGGACGACGCTCGCCGCCGGGGTCGGCCTGGCGACGGTCTGTCTCGCCGTCGAGAGTGCGGCAGTTGCCGGGGGTTGGTGGACCTGGAGCCTGCAAGTGCCTCCCGGCAGTCCGCTGTCCTTTCCCTCCATCGCCCTCGTCGACTGGGCCTTCGTCGCCATCGACTTCCTCCTCCCTTTCGAGCTCTGGCATCGCCAGGCCCGGCTCTCCCTTCGGCTCGCCAGCCTCGGGCTCTTTCCGCTCCACATGGCAGGTCACGCGCTCACCGGAGCCTTGCCCGGTCCGCTCCCCTTCTCCGGCTTCGATTGGGTCCATGCGGGCCTGGTGGCGCTGCTCTTCGCCGGCGCCGCGATGGCTCGTGGGCCGAGCTCGTGGCCGTCGCTGTCGCAGGAGACCGGCCGAACGCGGATCGCCGTCGCCGTCGCCGTGCTGCTCGCCACGACCAGCGCGCAGCGGCTCGTCGCGGGCACGGTCTCGGGGTTGTGGACCGGGATGCCGCTTGCGGCGCTCGCCGCCTTCGCGCTCTCCGGCCGCCGCGAGCGCGAAGTGCGTTCGACCGCGCCGTCGCCGATCGCCGCCATGGCCGTGTTCCTGCTCTGCCTGAGCGCCGGGCTCGCCCTGCGCTACCCGTCGGCGAGCCGCGCGCGAGCCTTCGAGACGCGAATCCGCCAGGCCGTCGCGCAGATCGCCGCCGGCAACCCGCAGGCCGCCGAAGCTTCTCTTGGCGAGGCGCTGGCGCTACGGCCGGGACACTCCGAAGCACTCGCCCTGCTGGGCTGGGCCGAGTTGCGTCAGGGCCGGACCGAGTCCGGCTGCCGGCACCTCGAAGCGGCCCTCGCCGCACGACCCGACTCCGCGATCGCCGCTCGCCTGCTCGGCACTTGCCGCCGGCCGAGCGGCGATGACGCGGGCGGCTCGACACCCTGAGGGCCCGACACCGAGCCGCTCTCGACGAGCGACGGCACGGCGCGATTCCATGCTCACCCCCAGGGCTCGATCCCCGGAACGGGAGAAGATCGGAAGGCCTTCCTCAGCGGTCGAAGGGCGCCATCTTCCCGTCGCTCGCGCGGATCCAGGGGAGGTTGTCGCGTCCGGCGATCCCGCCGATCGACCAGGCCCAGCCACGGTCCGGAGCGTAGAGCAGGTAGGCCTTGTAGAACGGCCGCGCCACCCAGCGGCGGTCTTGCGCCGCGCGGGAAACGGTCTGACGCAGCGGCGGTATCGCGGGGAGCGGCGGCAGCAGTCGCACCTCGCCGGCGGCCGAATCCACTCGCTCGCGTACCGAGGCCGTGGAGCGCTCGAGGTAGGGCGGCAGCGATCCGCTGCGGATCGTTCGCACCCAGACGGCCCCCCGCCGGATCGTCACCCAGAGCTCCCACTCGCCCTCGACGCCGTCGGCGAGATCGCGCTGGCGCTCGAACTCCTCGACCCGTCCCGGTGAGACGAAGCGGCAAAGCACTTCCGCAGCGGCGTCGTCCCGGCAGTTGGCGGTGCCATCGGGACGCATGCGCTCGACATCGGCGCGGTCGAGCCGCACGTCGCGCTTCCAAGCCTGGGCAGAGGTCGCGTCCAGGACGCTGCCGCAGAATTCGCAGGTCGGCCGCCCCTCCGCACGGGGGGCACAGGGCGGCACGCACGAGGTCGGATCATCGCTGCCGCGCCAGCGCGAGCACCGTCCTTCTGGTGACTGGCGCGGGAAAACTGACCTATGATCCCCCCTTCGTCCGACACCCCAGCTCTCGCCGCGAGCCACGAGTACCGACCGCACGGAGTGTGACCATGACGCGACGCCTTTGCCTCTTGATCGCCACCTTCTGGCTGTCCCTGCCGGCGCTCCTCCCGGCAGCCGACGCGCCTTCCGTCGAGTCGCCGGTGCGCCTCGGCGACCCGGAAGAGAACCCGGGGCCGGTCACCGTGGTCGTCGAGGCAAAGCACGACCTTTCGCCACCCTTCACCGAGATCCGCTTCCTGGCGCCGCGGGCCCGCCTGCCCCTCGAGGAAGAGATCATGCACCGCCGGCCACTCGGCTCGATCAACACGCCGGACGCGGCGCTGCAGACCGCCATGCCGCGCCTTCCCGCCGCGATGCCCTCGGTGATCACCCAGTTCGACGGCATGACGGCGACGACCAGCGCCTGCGGCTGCACGCCCCCGGACACCAACGCCGAGGTCGGACCGCACCACGTCCTCGAGATGGCCAACAGTGCCCTGCAGGTGTTCAGCAAGTCCGGCACCAGCCTCTTCGGCCCGGTGGACATCAACATGATCTGGACCGGCTTCGGCGGCGCGTGCGAGACCGAGAACGCCGGCGACCCGGTGGTGCTCTACGATCAGCTCGCCGACCGCTGGGTCATCTCGCAGTTCACCGACGACATCGCGCCGTTCTTCGAGTGCCTCGCCGTCTCGCAGACCGGAGACCCGACCGGTGCCTGGTACCGCTACGCCTTCCAGACCAGCGCCAGCAAGTTCAACGACTATCCGAAGCTCGGAGTCTGGCCCGACGGCTACTACATGAGCGCCAACCTCTTCTCGGGCAACAACTGGGCAGGGACCGGCGTCTACGCCTTCGACCGGACCAGGATGCTCGCCGGGCAGACGGCGACCATGCAGTTCTTCGAGCTGCCGCCAGCGGACTGGGGCGGCGCCCTGCCCTCGGATCTCGACGGCACGGCGCTGCCGCCGGACGGGGCGCCGAACGTCTTCGTCGAGGTGGTCGACGGCTCCTGGGATCCGCCGAACTGGCCGAACGACGAGCTGCACTTCCACCAGTTCCACGTCGACTGGGCGACCCCGGCGAACACCACGTTCAACCAGACGCCGATCCAGGTCCCGGTCGCCGCCTTCGACGGACTGCTCTGCAATTTCAACGCCTGCGTGCCGCAGACCGGCACCACGAACAAGCTCGACACGCTCTCCGACCGATTGATGTTCCGCCTGGCCTATCGCAATTTCGGCACGCACGAATCGCTCGTGCTCAACCATACCGTCGACGCCGCCACCGACCGCTCCGCCATCCGCTGGTACGAGATCCGCGATCCGCGCGGCAATCCGCCGACGATCCACCAGCAGAGCACCTTCGCCCCGGACACCGACCATCGCTGGATGGCCAGCGGGGCGATGGACAGCCAGGGGAACATCGCCTTCGGCTACAACGGCTCGAGCGCCAGCGTCCGGCCGAGCATCCGCATCGGTGGCCGGCTCGTCGGCGACCCGCTCAACGCGCTCACCCAGGGCGAGAGCACGGTGCTGACCAGCAGCAGCTCCCAGACCGGTGCCACGCGGTGGGGTGACTACAGCGACCTGACGGTCGACCCGATCGACGACTGCACCTTCTGGTTCGCCGGCGAATACTCCGGCGGAAGCGCCTTCTCGTGGCGGACGCGCATCGCCTCCTTCCGCTTCGCCGCCTGCAGCACCTTCTTCATCAACGGCTTCGAGGTCGGCGGCACCGGCTTCTGGTCGGCCAAGACACCGTAGCCGCGACGCCCCCCTTGCGGCCGGACGGAGCGCCTTGCCGTCCGGCCGACTCCCCTCCGAACCCTCCCCAGGCGGCAACGATCCATGGCCCTCAAGGCGACGATCCACAAGGCCGAGCTCACCGTTTCGGATCTCGATCGCGGTCACTTCGCGACCTACTCGCTGACCCTCGCGCGCCACCCGTCGGAGACCGACGAACGGATGATGGTGCGGCTCCTCGCCTTCGCGCTGCACGCCGACGAGCGGCTGGAGTTCGGTCGCGGCCTCTCCACCGAGGACGAGCCCGACCTGGTGCAATCCGATCTCTCGGGAGCGCTCGAGCTCTGGGTGCAGGTCGGCCTGCCGGACGAGCGTGACCTGCGCCGCGCCTGCGGTCGCGCGCCGCGCGTCGCCGTCTACGCCTACGGCAGCGCCGCGGCCGTCTGGTGGAAACAGCAGGGCGCGGCGCTCGCCCGGCTCGACAACCTCCGCGTCGTGGCCCTGCCGCCGGACGCCACTCGCGGACTCGCGGAGCGCGCCGGCCGCACGATGCAGGTGCAGTGCACGATCCAGGAGGGCCACCTCTGGTGGTCCGACGAGGCGACCTCGCTCGAGATCGAGCCGCTGGTGTTGAAGGCCGGGGCCGGCTGACGGGCCGGTCCGCCAAGCTTCTCGGAGGCCATCCTCAGGACAGCGTCGCGGCTCAGCCGAGCTCGACGATCACCGGCGCGTGATCGGAGGGGAGCTTGCCCTTGCGCTCGTCGCGGTCGATCGCCGCGGCGGTGCAGCGCGTGGCGAGCGCCGAGGCGACGAGAACGTGGTCGATCCGCAGCCCGTCGTTGCGTGGAAAGCCGAGCTGGCGGTAGTCCCACCAGGAATAGAGGCCGTCCTCCGGGCGCAGGAGGCGGAAGGCATCGACCAGGCCCGCGGCGAGCAGCCGGGCGAAGGCGGCGCGCGCATCCGGGTGGCAGAGCACCGAGTCCGCCCAGCTCTCGGGGTTCGCCGCGTCCCGCGATTCGGGAGCGATGTTGAGATCGCCGCAGACGACGAGCGGCGCGGCCGGCTGGCGCTCGACCCAGGCGGCGAGCCGCCGCAGCCAGTCGAGCTTATAGACCCATTTCTCCGAGCCGACCGTCTGACCGTTCGGCACGTAGACCGAGGCGACCCGCAGGTCGCCGACGGTCGCGGCGATCAACCGCGCCTGGCTCTCGTCCCCGCCGTCGCCGAAACCGACCTCGACCTCCTGCGGCTCCTCGCGCGCCAGGATGGCGACCCCGTTGTAGGTCTTCTGGCCGTGCAGCACCGCGCGATAGCCAGCCTCCTGCACGGCGGAGAGCGGGAATCCCGCGGCTTCGGTCTTGAGCTCCTGCAGGCAGAGGACATCGGGCGCATGCCGCCCGAGCCAGGCGAGGAGTCGCTCCTGGCGGGCCTTGACCGAGTTGACGTTCCAGGTGGCGATCTTGGCGGTCTTCACGTCGGCGATTCTAGCCGCGTGCCGTACCGCACGCCCGGTCGCCGCCCGGTCGTCGCCCGGTGATAGCTTTCGACGGCGATGTCCGCCTGGGTCCTCGAGATCGAAACCGGCCGCCAGCCCCGCACCTCCCGAGACGTCGACCGCGACCTGCTGATCGTCGGCCGCGGCGCCGACTGCCACCTGCAGGTCGCCGACCCGCACGTCTCCCGTCAACACTGCACGATCGAGCGGCGGGGTGAGGAGCTCTGGGTCGAGGACCTCGGCTCGCGCGGCGGCACGCGGCTCAACGGCCGCCCGGTGCCGGCCGGCGGCCGGCTCGCCAACGGCGATCTTCTCGACCTCTCCGAGGAGACGCGGATCGTCGTTCGTCATTCGTCGTGCGCCGACGACGGCGACCATCCGCCGACGACCGGTGCGGTCTTTCGCGATGCCGCATCGATGCTCGTGCGTCGCGCCGACCTCGAGGCGGCGAGCTCGGCGACCGAGCTGCGCCGCTACGCCGAACGCCTGCAACTCATCAACGAGGTGCACCAGGCGCTCGGCGAATCGCCGTCGCGCGACGCCCTGCTCGAGATGATTCTCGACCGTGTCTTCGCCACCCTGCGCCCCGAGCAGGCCGCCGTGCTGCTGATCGACGCCACCGGCGAGCTCACCGCCTCGGTGACGCGACCCTCGGGGCTCTCGCCCGAGCGGGTCTTCTTCTCCCGCAGCCTGCTGCGCGAAGTCACCGGACGACGTCAGGCGGCGCTGGTGCTCGACGCCCCGAGCGACGAGCGCTTCGCCGGTGCGGCCTCCATCCTCGATTCCGGCGTGCGCAGCCTGATCGCGGCTCCGCTCCTCACCCCGGCCGGGGCGCTCGGCATGCTCGTCCTCTCGTCGCGGCTGCGGGTGCGGCAGTTCGCTGACGAGGACCTCGTGCTGCTCGCCTCGCTCGCCTCGGTGGCCGCCCTCCACCTGCGCAACCTCGACCTTGCCGAGGAGGCCGCCGAACGGCGCCGACTGGCGCAGGAGCTCGAGCTCGCCCGCCGCATCCAGCTCGCCCTGCTGCCGTCGCGCCTGCCCGAGGTCGACGGCTACGAGCTGCTGGCAGGCAACGTGCCGTCGCGCGGCGTCTCCGGCGATCTCTACAAGGCCGAAGTGCATCCCGAGACGGGAGTGCTCACCTGCCTGGTCTGCGACGTCTCGGGCAAGGGGATGGCCGCGTCGCTCCTCGGCGCCTCGCTCGAGGCGCTGGCGACCGGACCGATCGAGATCGGACTCCCCCCGGAGGGGATCTGCGTGCGCGTTTCGCGCCGTCTCTACGCGCGCACCCCCCCGGAGAAGTACGCCACCGGCTTCATCGCCCGGGTCGATCCGTCGAGCCACCGGCTCGAGTGGGCCAACGCCGGCCACAACACGGCCCTCCTCCTGCGGCGCGACGGCACGATCGAACGTCTCTCCGCCTCGGGCCCGCCGCTCGGACTGCTGCCGAACGCCGACTACCAGGCGCATGCCACCGAGCTCGGCCGCGGCGACCTGCTGCTGATCTACACCGACGGCATCACCGAGGCGGTCGATCCGGCCGACGAGGAGTTCGGTCTCGAGCGTCTGGCGGCGATCGCCGGCAAGCACCGCGACGCGCCGCTCGGCGAGCTCCGCTCGTGCATCGAGCGCGCCGTCGACACCTTCGTGCGCGGCGTCCCGTTCGCCGACGACCGCACCGTCCTCTTCCTGCGCCGGAAGAGCGGCTGAGTCGCTCCGCACCGCGTCCCGCCCGCCGCGCACACCGCCGCACCCCTCGCCCGCTCCGCCCTGCGAAACAGGCGACAGCCGGTCCGCTCGAGGCGGTGCTAGACAGGTGACGCCATGACGACCCGCCGGCAAGGACCCTCCATTCTCGACGCCCTCGCCTCACTCCGGCCCTGGAGCCTCGGCGTCGTCGCCGTGGCGGTCCTGGCGGTCGCGTCGCCGCTCGGCGCCGCGGTCGCCACGCCGGTGCTCAAGTGGGTGCGCGGCGGCTGCTTCACCTCGTGGTGCCAGACCGGCTGGTACGGATCGCCGGCGGTCGCCGACCTCGACGGCGACGGGACCGTCGAGGTGATCTGGGCCTCCTACGATCTCGTCGCGGTGAAGGGCACGGACGGCACGCTCGTCTGGCGTTCGGCGAGCGGCCAGCGCTCCTGGCCGGGCGTGGTGGTCGCCGACCTCGACGGCGACGGAGCCCTCGAGATCGCCGTCGGCCGCGGCGGCAACGAGCTCGCCGTGGTCGAGGCCGACGGCGCGCTCGCCTGGAGCCGCCATCCCTTTGCCGGCGGCGAGGTGCGGACGCTCGCCGCCGCCGACCTCGACGGCGACGACCGCGTCGAGCTGCTCGTCGGCCGCGCCTCGAGCGGGTCGACGCAACAGGTCGCCGTCTATTCGAGCGGCGGCGATCTGCGCCCGGGCTGGCCGGCCCGGCGCGACGGCGAGCCGGGCTACGGCGCCGGCATGTACAACGAGAACCTCGCCGTCGGCGACCTCGACGGCGACGGCCGCCCGGAGATTTACGCTCCCACCGACACCCACTACGTCTCGGTCTTCGATCGCGACGGCAATCAGCGCGCCGCCGACCCCGCGACCTGGCCCGGCAAGGTCTGGAGTCAGGTGGGAGTGCACGTCGATCTCGCCGCCGACCTGCGCGGCTATGCCGAGTGCGGGGTCGAGCACCGCCCCAACTTCGCCAACGCCGCGCCGGCGATCGGCGATCTCGACCGCGACGGCTCGCTCGAGCTCGTCCTGCCGGGCGACGTCTACGACTGTTCGATCGGTGATCCCGACGGTGACCTCCACTACCTGCCCTGGATCCTCCGCGCCGATCGCCGCCGGGCGACGGTGGGCGGCGTCGACTGGACCGTGCTCCCGACCGCCGAGCCCGGGAGCGGCCCGCTCTCCCAGGACTACTCGGTGATCGAGAACGCGGTGGCCAACGCCGTGCTCGCCGATCTCGACGGCGACGGTCGCCGCGAGGTCCTCCTTCCCTCCTACGACGGGCGGCTGCACGTCTGGTGGCTCGACAAGAGCGAACACGGTCTCTGGCCTTTTGCCGTGCCGGGCAGCGGCATCCGCTTCGCGAGCGAGCCGGCCGTGGCCGACCTCGACGGCGACGGCCAGGCGGAGGTGATCTTCGCCTCGTGGCCCGAGAAGAACACCGGACGCACCGGCGACCTCTTCGTCCTCTCGTCGAGCGGCCAGATCCTGCAGCAGGTCGCGCTGCCGGCGCCGTTCGGCAGTGCCACCTGGAACGGGGCGCTCGGCGCACCGACGCTCGCCGACCTCGACGGCGATGCCGACCTCGAGCTGGTGCTCGGGACGGCCTCGACCGGCCTGGTCGCCTACGACCTGCCGGGCACCGCCAACGCGCGGCGCCTCTGGCCGACCGGTCGCGGCAGCAGGCTGCGCGACGGCAATCTCCCGCTCGCCCTCTTCCGCGACGGCTTCGAGACCGGCGCGCCGCTGCGCTGGCGGCGCACGCCCTGACGCCGGGCTCAGGCAGGCGGGCTCGGAGTCGCCTTTTCCGCGGGGCGCGCCCACTTGCGCACCGCGACGGTGGCGCGCATGTGGGCGATCAGCTCGAGCGAGATCTCGCGAGCGAGCGGCTCGAGGGTGTCGACGCTCTCGGCGGCGAAGGCGCGGTCGAGCGCCGCGGCGACCAGGCGGTCGATCGCCGCTCCGCCCTCCGCCGAGCGCAGCGTCTCGCCGACCGACTCGAAGGTGGCCTCGACGACGACGGCGCCGATCGAGCGGGCGAGCGGGCGGACGACCATCTGCGGCAGCGGCACCGCGTCGAGTGCCACCGAGCGCTCGACCGCCTGCTCCAGGTTCAGCTCGACGAGACGGCGCACTCCGGCGAGCAGCTCCGGGTCGCTCGCCAGGGCCCGCGCCTGCGAGCGCAGCATCGCCTCGATCGCCGCACGGCGTTCGCCCACCACCGCGGCGACGATGCGCCGGTGGGTGCCGGCACCGATCTCGCTCGCCAGCTCGTCGAGGATGAGGATCGCCACGCGGTCCGAAACCTCCTCGGCGACGATCGCCCCGAAGGTGCCCATCGCCCGGCTGAGGACGTCGCGCCCCACTGACGAGAGCTCGCTGCGCCGCAGGCGCATGTAGATCGAGACGGCCCGCAGGACGCGGAACGGTCGCAGGTAGGCGGTGGGGAGCAACCCCATCACGTCGTAGAAGCGGAAGACCGGGAAGAACCACCAGCGGGCGTACTCGCGCCGTCGTACCGAGCCGATCCAGCGCCAGCCGAACTCGACGACGAAGAGCAGCAGGAACGGCAGGTCGAGCTTCCAGAAGTGGTCCTCGAGCTGGCCGTCGCGGTCGAACTCGCGAAAGAAGTTCGCCTCGAGGCGCGGCCGGATCGAGCGCTCGAACTGGTCGAGGCGGTGCCGCAGCAGCCCGCGCTCGGCCGGCCAATACGCCGTCGCGACTGCCGCGGCGCGCGCCGGGTCGTCGAGCCCGAAGGTGGGCTGCTCGACCTCGACCGCCACCTGGCGCCGGATCGCCTCGAAGCTCGCGCTCTCGCCGGCGCGCTCGAACGGGTTCTCGACGAGCAGGCGGGCGAAGAGTGCCCGCAGCGTTTCGAGCCGCTCCTCCGGCACCGGCTCGGCCGGCGACACCTCGACACGCCGCCGCACCCCTTCGACCTCCCCGAGGATCGCCTCGGTGAGCGGGTGCGGCCGGATCCCCTTCACCCGGTCGTAGAGGCGCGGGACCACCGGCAGCCACGCCACGTAGGTCGGACGCAGCCAGAGGAAGGTGAGATCGAAGAGGATCAGCCCCAGGTTGACCAGGGCCACCCAGACCATGAAGGCGTCCCAGAGGAGCGCCTTGCTGAGACGGGAGCGTGGCGGGAGCGGCGCGGTGTCGTTCATCGGATCCGGCGGCCGCACGCCGAGAGGCGCGTCAGGCGCTCTCGCGATGCTGCAGGAACTCTTCGAGGAGCGCGGCGAGTCGTTCGCGCGAGAGCACCTGGAGCGCCACCGCCATTTCGCCGAAGCGTACCCGCTTCTGCTCCTGGAGCGCGAGGATCCGTTCGATCTGCACGCCGTCGAGCAGGCCGAGCCGGGCGGCGATCTCGCCGAAACGCCCGCCGTCGCGCTGCTGCACCGCGAGGATCTCGGCGATGTCGTCGAAATCGAGATAGTCGAGCAGGTAGGCAAGCGTGCCGAACCAGACGTTGGTCCGGCCCTGAGCCTCGAGTACCGACTCCACCTGATCGCTGGTGAGCAGACCCCGCTCCATCAAGTACTCGCCGAAACGCATCCGACCGCCCTCCTGGGGGAGAAAAGCAGACTTCTACAGACTGGAATGGTACTCGGAGGCCACCCCTTTTGCCGAGCCCCTCGCAGCGGCCGGGATCGTCGCTCGGCCGACTCGCCGCCGCGGGCCGCGATCACGGGGTGTCGAGGGCCCGCCAGAGGTACCAGCTGGCCACCGAACGAAAGGGACGCCAGCCCTCGCCGTGCGCCTGGAGCTCGTGCGGCGTCGGCATCGCCTCCCGCCCGTAGGCCAAGGCGAAGCCCTTGCGCACGCCGAAGTCGCCGACCGGCAGGATGTCGGGACGGCCGAGGGTGAAGAGCAGCAGCATCTCGACGGTCCAGCGCCCGACGCCGCGGACCGCCGTCAACTGCTCGACGAGCGCCTCGTCGTCGAGTCGCTCGGCCGCCGCCCGGCCGGGGATCTGCCGCGCCACGGCACGACGGGCGAGATCCTGCAACGCCAACGCCTTGTTGCGGGAGAGCCCCACCGCGCGCAGCGCCTCGAGATCGGCCACCGCCAGCCGCCGCGCCGCGGGAGCACCGCTCCGCCCGAAGCTCGTGGTGAGCCGGCGCCAGATGGCCGCCGCCGCCCTGCCGTGGAGCTGCTGGTAGACGATCGCCTCGGCGAGCGCCGCATACGGACTGACCCGAGCCGGCGCCACGGCCAGCCGGCACTCGCCGACCCGCGCGATCAGCCGGCCGAGCCGGCGATCCCGGCGCGCCAGCTCGGCGGCCGCCGCCCGGGTGTCGAACGGCGGAGAGGCGGTGTGTCGCATCGAGCGACGCAGTCTAGCAACCGCTCCGGCTCAAACGTCGGACCGTCGCGGCGCGTATCCACCGATGTGAGTGTCTTCCCGTTTGCCGACCGCCTGGTCGCCCGGCTCCGTCGTCGCCGGCGGGTCGCCACGGGGAGCGCGCCGATGATCTGCCGCATGATCTTCGACGAGCTCTGCGTGCACGCCAACGGCGACCTGGTCTGCTCCTGCGCCGATCCGCCGGGTCGGCGTGTCTTCGGCAACGTTCACCGCGACCGCATCGACGAGGTCTACAACGGCCCGCTCTACCGCGCCGCGCGCAGCGACCAGCTCGCCGCGGCGGGCGACTCCTACTGCCCGGTGATCGAGTCGTTCTGCGGCGGGCGCGTCTCACGCCCCACCGCGGACGACCAGGCGACGGGGCGCGTCGTCCGCGTCCTGCAGCTCGAGCCGATCTCGCGCTGCAACCTTCGCTGCCCCGAATGCCCGACGACCTCCTTCGGCACGCACCCGGCCTTCCGCGGCGATCGCGCCGCCGTCCTGCCGCTCGCCGTCATGCTCGACGTGGTGGCCCAGCTTCCGTATCTCGAGAAGATCCTCTTCTACAACTTCGGCGAGCCGTTCCTCCATCCGCAGGCGATCGACTTCCTGCGCGAAGTCCGACGCCGTCGTCCCGAGGTCACGATCCACACGAGCACCAACGGCCTGGCGCTCTCTCGCACCGCCATCGAGGCGATCGCCGCCGAGGCGCTGCTCGACCGGATCGTCTTCTCCATCGACGGGGCCCGGGAATCGAGCTATCGCCGTTACCGGGTCGGCGGCTCGCTGAGCAAGGCCCTCGCGGCGATGCGGCTGCTGCTCGAGGCGCTCGACGCGCACGCCACGCGCCGGCGCGTCGAGGTCCTCTGGCAGTACATCCTCTTCACGTGGAACGACTCGGAGGCCGAGCTCGCCGCGGCGCGGGAGCTCGCCGGCCGACTCGGCGTGAGGATCGAGTGGGTGCTCACCCACACCCAGGGAGCCTCTCGTCGGATCCGTGAAGGAAGCGATGCCGCACGCCGCCTGCTCGGCGGCGACGACTACCGGGCGCTCACCTGCGATGCCCGGATGGCGAGCCTCTGGCGCCATCGCGGCGTCGCGTCGTCGTTCTATGCCGCCAGCATCGCACCGGAGCCGCGGGCCTTGCGCACCACCCCCGGGGGGCGCTTCGCCACCATCGTGAGAATCGCCAACGCCAGTCCGGGAACCTGGCCCGTCGGATCCTCGCGAGGCGTGCGCCTCGGCGTCCGTCTCGAGACGCCGGAGGGCCGGCCGATTCGCGAGCTCCCCGGCCTGCCGCTCCCCGAGGCGGTCGGCCGCCGCCACGGCTCGGGCTGGCTGGTGCTCGACGGCAAGGCCCCGGAGCAGCCGGGCCGCTATCGACTCTTCGTCGATCTGGTCCACGAAGGGGTCGCCTGGTTCTCCGAACGAAGCTCCGCCCCGGCCATCTGCCATCTCGAGGTCGGGGACGGTCCGCTCCGCGCCGCCGCGGGGCTGTCCCACGAGATCTGCCGAGCGATGCTGGGACAGGATCCGGAGTCGCCCGAGGCCGAATCGTGGCGACGACGCCTCGACGCCGGAGAGCCGAGTGAGGCCCTCCTCCAGGATCTCGGCCGGCGGCTCGCCGGCGAAGAGGTGTCGCTCCGCCTCGACGCGGCGCGCGAGCGCGTCGCCCGGGCCCTCGCGCTGGTCCCCCCGGCGCCCGTTCCGGCGCGATAGGCTCATCGGGTCGTGGCGACCCCGATCCCCTCCAATCAGGCTGTCTTCTCTCTCGGCGAGCTCGTCGCGGCGACCGGCGGTCGCCTCGTCGATGCCGACCCGGCGACGACGATCGCCGGCATTTCCGCCGACTCGCGCACCGTCCCGGCGGGTGGTCTCTTCGTCGCGCTCTGGGTGGCGCCGGGGGGGCCGATCGCCTTCGCTCGCGACGGGCACGACTTCGTTGCCGCGGCGCGCCAGCGCGGCGCCTTTCCGCTCGTCGAACGCAGCCGCGATCTGGCCGGCCCGCGACTCGAGGTCGACGACACGCTCGTCGCCCTCGGCGAGATCGCTCGCCACTTCGTCGCCCGCGAAACGCGCGGGCGCCCGGTGCCGGCGCTCGCCGTCGGCGGCGCGGTCGGCAAGACGACCACCAAGACCCTCGCTGCCGCGGCGGCCGAGGCGCTCTTCGGGCCGGTCCTGGTCACCGCCGGAAGCCTCAACAACCTCCTCGGCGTGCCGATGACCCTCTTCACGCTGGGGCCGTCGCACCGCGTGCTGGTGATCGAGTGCGGCACCTCGACGACCGGCGAAATCCCGCGCCTCGGACGGATCGTCCAGCCCGACGTGGCGCTGGTGCTCAACGCCGACATCGAGCATTCGGCGGGCCTCGGCGACCTCACCGCGATCGCCGACGAGGAGGGCTCGCTCTTCGCCGCCGCCCGCCGCGCCGCGATCACCTGGCACGAAGACCTCGAGCTGATGAGCCGCCTGGCGCAGCAGCGAAGCGGACGTGGGATCGAGACGTTCACCTTCGGCCACGGGACCGCCGGCGCACCGCCACCCGACGTGCGCATCGCCGGGCGCGAGGTGCGCGACGACGGCACCACGGCGATCGCTCTCGAGGTCTCCGCCCGGCTCGCCGCCGGGGGTCCGCGCCCGCTGGTCATCTCCACCCCCCTGCTCGGTGCCGCGGCGGCGAACAACCTCGCCGCGGCAGTCGCCGCGACCGCCGTGCTGCGCGGCGAGCCGCTGTCGGTCGACGAGCTCGGCGCCGTGGCCGCCGCCCTCGGCGCCGTCCCGGCGGTCCCCGGACGTCTCACTCCGCGCCGCTCCGGTCGGATCCTGGTGATCGACGACAGCTACAACGCCAACCCGAGGTCGATGCGCGCCGCGCTCGCCGCGGCGCGCGAGGTGGCCGATCGGCGCGGCGCCCGGCTGATCGTCGCGCTCGGCGACATGCTCGAGCTCGGCGAGCTGTCGCGCGCCATGCACGGCGCCGTCCTCGAGGAGGCGGAGCGCGCCGCCCCGGCGCTCCTGGCGCTGGTCGGCAGCGAGATGCTCGCCGCGGTGCGGGCGAGAGGGCTCGCTCTGCCCCGGCTCGTCGCCGCCAGCTCCGAGACGATGGCGCCGGCGCTCGCCATGGCGCTCGCCCCGGGCGACGTCCTGCTGATCAAGGGCTCGCGCGGCATGCGGATGGAGCGCCTGCTCGAGCCGCTCGCGGCCCGCTTCGGAGCCGAAGGGTGAGCGACCCACGCGCCTCCCGCGGCGCCTCGCTGCTGCTCGGCGGTTATCTCCAGTACCGCGGCGCCTTCCGCGTGTTGACGCTGAAGGCCGCCGACCGCTTCGCTGCCCGCGACTGGGCGAGCGCTCAGCGCGATTCGGTCGAACGGCACGCCGCCTACCGCCGCGGGCTCGACAAGACCCTCGCCAAGCTGCGCTCGCTCTGGGGCGACGACGTCGCCAAGCGCGAGCCCTGGCGCCAGATGAAGGCCGCCTACCTCGACCTTGCCGAGACGCTGCCCGACCTCGAGCTCGCCGAGACCTTCTTCAATTCGGCCACGCGTCGCGTCTTCGCCACCGTCGGCATCGACCCGGAGATCGAGTTCGTCAGCCCGGTGACCGACGTCGGCGACACCGGCGAGCCCTCCGGCGAGACCGAGCGCTTTGCCCCGTGCGGCTCGCTCGCCGCGCTCCTCGCCACGGCGCTCGCCCACCATCTGCCGCGGGCAGGATTCGCCGACCTCGCCGGCGACCTCGCGCTGGCCGTCGAGGTCATCCGCCGGCAGGTGCCGGACGCCGACGCCGCGGGGATCGAGCTCGTCAAGTCGCCGTTCTATCGCGGCCAGGGCGCCTACGTCATCGGCCGCCTGCTGGCCCCGGCGGCGCGGTGCCCCGTCGTCTTCGCCTTCACCCATCCCGAGGGCCCGCCCGCCGGGGCGCACCTCGATGCCGTGCTGCTCAGCGAAGACGAGGTCTCGATCGTCTTCAGCTTCACCCGCTCCTACTTCTTCGTCGACTGCGAGCGACCGCGCGAGCTGGTGCGCTTCCTCAAGTCGATCATGCCGCGCAAGCCGGTCGGCGAGCTCTACAACTCGATCGGCCACAACAAGCACGGCAAGACCGAGCTCTACCGCGCGCTCCTCCACCATCTCGAGACCACCGACGACCGCTTCGAGATCGCCCGCGGCGAGCGCGGCATGGTGATGGTCGTCTTCGACCTGCCGGGCTTCGACTCGGTGTTCAAGGTGATCCGCGACCGCTTCGACTACCCGAAGTCGACGACCCGAGCCGAGGTGATGGCCAAGTACCGGCTGGTCTTCGAGCACGACCGCGCCGGGCGGCTGGTCGACGCCCAGGAGTTCGAGCATCTCGCCTTCGATCGGCGTCGCTTCTCCGACGAGCTGCTCGCCGAGCTCGCCGCCAAGGTCAGCGGCACGGTGCGCATCGGCGAACGGCAGGTCGACATCGCCCACGTCTACACCGAGCGCCGGCTCACCCCGCTCGACGTCTACCTGCGCGAGGCCTCGCCCGCCGACGCCGACGCGGCGATCCTCGACTTCGGCGAGACGCTGCGCGACCTCGCGGCCACCGACATCTTCCCCGGCGACATGCTGCTGAAGAACTTCGGGGCCACGCGCCACAAGCGGGTGGTGTTCTACGACTACGACGAGCTCTGCCGGGTCACCGACAGCAACTTCCGCGACCTGCCGGAGCCCTCGAGCGACGAGGAGGAGACGGCGGGCGAGGCCTGGTTCTACGTCGACGAGAAGGACATCTTCCCCGAGGAGTTCCTGCGCTTCCTCGGCCTGCGCGGCAGCGCCCGCGAGCGCTTCCTCGCCGCCCACGGCGACCTGCTCACCTCTGCCTACTGGCGCAACCTGCGCACCGAGCTCCTCGCCGGTCGCCTCTTCGACGTCCTCCCCTACCCGGCCGCGCGCCGGCTGCGGCGCGACTGACCGCACGTTCGGGCGGGGACCACGGCGCGCGGCGATGGTATTCTGACCCCTCAGGCCGTCTTTCTCCGGCCGATCCACCCCCAAGGAGGCTTTGACGATGTCCGATTGGCGATTCACGGTCCCCGCCGGCGGCGAGAAGATCACGCTCGTCGACGGCAAGCTGCACGTCCCCGACCATCCGATCCTCCCGTTCATCGAAGGCGACGGCACCGGGCGTGACATCTGGCGCGCCTCGGTGCGCGTGCTCGACGCCGCGGTCGAGAAGGCTTACGGCGGCAAGCGCAAGATCGCCTGGATGGAGGTGCTCGCCGGTCAGAAGTCGTTCGACGAGGCCGGTAGCTGGCTGCCGGAGGCGACGGTCGAGGCGTTCCGCGAGTACCTGGTGGGCATCAAGGGACCGCTCACCACGCCGATCGGCGGCGGCATCCGCTCGCTCAACGTGGCGCTCCGCCAGTTGCTCGACCTCTACGTCTGCCTGCGCCCGGTGCGCTGGTTCCAGGGCGTCCCCTCCCCGGTCAAGCACCCGGAGAAGGTGGACATGGTGATCTTCCGCGAGAACACCGAGGACATCTACGCCGGCATCGAATGGCAGGCCGGATCGCCCGAGGTCAAGAAGATCGTCGAGTTCCTCAAGAACGAGTTCCCCAAGGAGTTCGGCAAGATCCGCTTCCCCGGCACGGTCGGCATCGGCATCAAGCCGGTCTCGCAGGAGGGCACCGAGCGCCTGGTGCGCGCCGCCATCCAGTACGCCCTGGCCAACGGCAAGAAGAGCGTCACCTTCGTGCACAAGGGCAACATCATGAAGTACACCGAGGGCGCCTTCCGCAACTGGGGCTACGAGCTCGCCGAGCGCGAGTTCGGCGACAAGGTCTACACCTGGGAGCAGTGGGAGCGCACGAAGCGGACCGGCGGCGAGAAGGCGGCCAACGAGGAGCAGAAGGCGGCGCTCGCCTCCGGCAAGATCCTGGTCAAGGACGCCATCGCCGACATCACCCTGCAGCAGGTGCTGACCCGGCCGGACGAGTTCGACGTCATCGCCACGCTCAACCTCAACGGCGACTACCTCTCCGACGCCCTCGCCGCGCAGGTCGGCGGCATCGGCATCGCGCCGGGCGGCAACGTCAACTACACGACCGGCCACGCCGTCTTCGAGGCGACCCACGGCACGGCACCGAAGTACGCCGATCTCGACCAGGTCAACCCGGGCTCGGTCGTCCTCTCCGGCGAGATGATGCTGCGCTACATGGGCTGGACCGAGGCCGCCGACCTGATCATCAAGGGAATGGACGGTGCCATCGCCGCCAAGCGCGTCACCTACGACTTCGCGCGGCTGATGGAAGGTGCCACCAAGATCAAGTGCAGCGAGTTCGGCGACGCGCTGATCGCCCACATGTGAACGCCTCGCCGGCCTCGCGCCGGTCGAGGAGCGAAGGACCAGGGGCGGCGCTGAGCCGCCCCTTTGCTTTGGTGCGCGGCGGTCAGAAGCGGTCGCTGGTCGTCACCAGCCACTGCAGGTGCGCGAGGTCGGAGGGACCGGCGAGCGGCAGGGCGAGGTCGAAGTGGATCATCGCCCCGCGCGACGAACGGCTCGAGCTCAGGCGCAGCCCGACGCCGACGTCGCCGAGCCAGCCGCTCGCCGGGCCGGGGCCAGGCGAGCGCGCCGGTGTCTCGTGCAGCTCGTTGAACCAGGCGCGGCCGGCGTCGGCGAAGATCGCCGCCCCGAGATGCGCCACGTGCAGGATCTCGCGCTCGCTGTAGAACCGCTGCTCGATCGAGAAGAGCACGCGCCGGTCGCCCTCCTGATACCGCAGTGGATAGCCGCGCAACCCGTTGTCGCCGCCGAGCAGCAGTTGCGTCTCCGGGTCGGCGCGGCGGGTGGCGTCGAGCCAGACGCCGAGCACCAGGCGGTGGCGTCCGAAATCGGTCATCAGGTCGCGCGCCGAAAAGGAGGCGCGGACGTCGCGCGCTCCGCCGTCGCCGAAGCGACCCGAGAAGCCGCTTTCGTAGACGAGCAGGTGCCGCTCGCCCAGGCGCACGCCGTCGCTCCAGCGCGCCGAGACGATCCACGAGCTCTCGCTCGCCCCGAGCCCGCCGAGGTTGCGCCCAAGACGCACGGCGGCCTCGCGGCCGAGGTTGAGGTCCTCGCTGCGCCGGATCTTGTCGAGATCGCTCGCCACCACGTAGCCGTCTTCGGCCCACTCCCACGCGACCCAGGGATAGGCGAGCGTGCGATCCCGCGGCAGCTCTCCGGTCGGCGGACCGCTGCCGTCGTCCGGACCGACCGCCGTGAAGCTCTGGTCCTCGTAGCGCAGGCCCGCCGAGAGCCGCATCGTCGAGTCGCCCTGTCGACCCGGCGACCACCCGGCCGAGAGCTCGACGAGCTCCGAGGCGTGGCGGAAGCGGTCGAAGACGTGACCGAGCCGGTAGCGCGAGTCGACGAGATCGTCCGAGACGACGTGCAACCCCGCCGACCAGCGCGTGTCGAGCGAGTAGAAGGGACGGGCGAAGTCGACGAGCACCGCATGGCCGTCGGTGCTCTTGGCCACCTCGGTCTCGAGCCGCAGGTGGGTCCCGAGCAGGCGATCGTCCTGATAGCGCAGGAGCGCGGTGTCGCGGTCGACGTTGGTCTCCCAGACCGCGGCGAGCTCCTTGCCGGTGCCGAGGAAGTTCTTGTCCTGCGCGTCGAAGCTCACCGAGTTCGTCCCGCCGCTGCGCCCGAAGCGGGCGCCGGCGTCGAGCGACCAGACGTCGCGCGTCCGCACTTCGAGGTCGACGCGATCGCCCTCGCAGCGGATCGGCACGATCCGGGCGTCGAAGAAGTAGCGGTGGCTGCGCAGGATGCGCTCCGACTCGGCGACGAGCCGGGCCGAGTAGCGGTCTCCCGAGGCGAAGAGCAGCATGCGACGGATCACCTCGGGACGCGTCGTGCGGTGCAGCCGGTTGGCCGCGCGAAAGAGCGCGAAGCGCTCCTCCGGCTTCGACTCGTCGAAGATGTCGCCGGCGATCACCTCGATCCGCCCGACGCGACGCTCGTGCCCTTCGAGCTCCGCCGCCGACGCCGACTCGCAGCCGGAGAGGTCGGGGGCAGGGCGCTCGTCACCGCGAGCCGGGCGGATTGCGACGGCGAGGAGGGCGACGGCGACGGCGAGACGGGTTCGCGGCAGCATCAACCCCACTTTCTGACACCTTTCGCATGAACGGCCGGTGAACGGCCACCGCGTCTCGCGCACCGGGCGACGAGCGCCGCTCGTCGTAGGATTCCGGCATGAGCTCCTGCCCGCACCGCTCCCGGCCTCCGCTCACCCTCGGCGTCGTCGCCCTGGCCGCATCGATGCTCGCTTCCTACGCTCCCGCCGGCGCGGCGATCGCCAACCCGCCGCACGAGGACCTCTTCTTCCTCACCGAGCACCTCCCCGAGGCGGCGCAGGACGCGCGCGCGTTCTCCCTGCTCTGGCCCGAAGGGAGCCTGTCCCCCGGCCGATGGAAGCTGCACGCCGGCATTGCCGGCGCATCGGCCGACGGCGGCGTCGCGACGCTGCGCGGCGCGCTCGCCACGGTCGGCGCATCGCGCGCCTGGAGCGAGCACTGGGGCGTGTCGATCTTCGCCTTCTACGACCGCTTCGACGTCCGGGCCGGGAAGGGCGCGGAGGTGCTGAGCGACGGCGGCGTTCCGGCGCTCCCGCTCGACCTGCCCGAGCGCGTCGAGATCACCGGCGCCGGCGGCACCGTCCGCCACCTCGGCGGCGGGGTGCTCGTCGAACGTGCGTTCGGCGGTTCGGCCGGAGCCTCGCGGTGGAACCTCGTCGCCGGCCTGACGATCGACCGGCTCGAGCGCGACGCCTACGCGTTCCGCTACCGCCTGCTCGGCGGGACGACCGCCGGCGTGAGCGGCACGGTCGAGCAGAGCGGCAGCAACGACTTCGTCACTCCGCTCGTCGGTATCCAGTGGGTGCGACCGCTCGGCTCGCGTCTCCTCCTGCTGCCGCGCGTCGTCGCCGGCGCCCCACTGCCGGCCGGAGACCTCCACACCCGCATCACCGGCCCCGGCTTCGACCGCTCGACACGCGACCCCGGCGGCCGCCCCGGCAGGATCGGCGACGGCTTCGTCGCCCTCGGCGCCGGCCTGCGCGACCGCGCGAGCGGCTTCGAGCTCGACCTCGGCGCGGCGCTCCTCTACCCGCTCTTCGAGCGCTTCACCCACGACGGCATCGACCGCTCACTCCTGCTCTCGCTCTCCTGGCACGCCCGCTGAGACGTCGGGGAGGAAGTCGAGCCTGCGCGTGATGGCCTCGCCCGGAAGCGGGCAGACCCCATCATCACCTCCGGTGCTTGCCCATTTGCGGAAGATTCGATGTAGTCTCGATGACAGCACGGAAGGCAGTACGAAGGGAGAGGCGATCCCCGCTTCGCGCTTCGACTGCACTCGGGCCCACTCCGGCGACGGCGGCTCGATCGACCATGGTGACGAGACCTCATGGCACGCCTTGAAGAGCTCCAGCCCAATGCCGCTGTTCGCGGCATTCTCCCGAACACCCTCACCACCGTCGTCAGCGTCCAGTGGTTCGGAAGCGACGCCCTCGAGCTGACCTACAAGGACCCTGCCGGGCGGGTCGCCAACGAGATCCTCTACCGCCATGACGAGCCCCGGCTGGAGGTCGTGGAGACCGGGCGTCCTTGGAGCTTCGACGGGGAGGGCGGGCTCTTTCGGCTCGTCTCCGAGGCCCACCGAATCCGTCTCGCGCACCTCTTCGACCCGGTGCTCGCCGTCCACACCTCTCTGGTCGAGCCGCTCCCGCACCAGATCACTGCGGTCTACGAGGCGATGCTGCCGCGCCAGCCGCTGCGTTTCCTGCTCGCCGACGACCCCGGAGCCGGCAAGACGATCATGGCCGGCCTGCTCATCAAGGAGCTGATCGTCCGTGGGGACCTCCAGCGCTGCCTCATCGTTTGCCCCGGGAGCCTCGCCGAGCAGTGGCAGGACGAGCTCAACAAGCGTTTCCACCTTCCATTCGAGATCCTGACCAACGACAAGCTCGAGGCGGCACGGACCGGGAACTGGTTCCTCGAGACCAATCTGGTCATCGCGCGGCTCGACAAGCTCTCGCGCAATGCCGACGTCCAGGAGAAGCTGGCAACGCCGGACTGCCGCTGGGACCTCATCGTCTGCGACGAGGCGCACAAGATGTCCGCCACCTTCTTCGGTGGCGAGATCAAGAGGACCAAGAGATACCTCCTCGGCCAGCGGCTCGCGACCCTGACGCGGCACTTCCTGCTGATGACGGCGACACCGCACAACGGGAAAGAGGAGGACTTCCACCTCTTCATGGCGCTGCTCGACGGCGACCGCTTCGAGGGACAGTTCCGCGACGGGGCCCACACCACGGACGTCTCGGACCTCATGCGGCGCACGGTGAAGGAAGGCCTGGTTCGCTTCGACGGCACGCCGCTCTTCCCCGAGCGGATTGCCTACACCGTGCCATACAAGCTCTCCGACCCGGAGGCCCGGCTCTACCGGGAGGTCACCGCGTACGTCCGCGAGGAGTTCAACCGGGCCGAGGCTTTGCAGAACGAGAAGCGCGCCGGTACGGTGGGCTTCGCGCTGACGATTCTCCAGCGCCGCCTCGCCTCCTCGCCCGAGGCGATCTACCAGTCGCTCCGGCGCCGCCGCGAGCGCCTCGAGAAGAAGCTGCGCGAGCTCGAAGTGCTTCATCGCGGGGCGGTCGGCTCGGCGATCGAGGCCGGCACCCGCACGCTCGACGCCGACGACTGGGATGACCTCGACGAGGCCCCGGACCAGGAGGTCGAGCAGGTCGAGGAGGAGATCCTCGACCAGGCGACAGCAGCCCGGACAATCGAGGAGCTCAAGGCCGAGATCGCGACCCTCCGACAGCTCGAGGAGCTGGCGAGCTCGGTGCGGCGGAGCGGGCAGGACTGCAAGTGGCGCGAGCTCGCCCTCCTGCTCGGCGAGATCTTCACCCCGTCCACGCTCGCCGACGAGGTCGCAGAAGCAGAGAGGCCTTTCGGCCACGAAGATCCTCCGAAACCCACGCCGTCCCCACGGCAAAAGCTGGTGCTCTTCACCGAGCACCGCGACACGCTGAACTACCTGCAGGAGAAGATCTCGACCGTCCTCGGCCGGAGGAACGCAGTCGTCGTCATCCACGGCTCGATGGGCCGCGAGGAACGGATGAAGACGCAGGAGGCGTTCCGCCACGACCCGGAGGTCCAGGTCCTCGTGGCCACCGACGCTGCCGGCGAAGGCATCAACCTGCAGCGCGCGCACCTGATGGTGAACTACGACCTGCCATGGAATCCGAACCGCATCGAGCAGCGCTTCGGGAGGATCCACCGCATCGGCCAGAAGGAGGTCTGCCACCTCTGGAACCTGATCGCCGAGGAAACCCGCGAGGGCGACGTCTACCGCACGCTCCTCGAGAAGCTCGACGAGGCGCGCAAGTCGCTCGGCGGCCAGGTCTTCGACGTTCTCGGCAAGGTCCAGTTCGATGGCAGGCCGCTGCGCGACCTGCTCATTCAAGCGATCCGCTACGGCGACCTTCCCGAGGTGCGCGCGAGGCTCACCCAGGTCGTCGAGGGGGCCTTCGACCTCGAGCAGCTCGTTCTGCTCTTCGAAGAACGGGCTCTGGCGCACGACGCGCTCGACTCGACCCGCCTCCAGCGGGTGCGCGACGAGATGGAGCGTGCCGAGACGCGCCGCCTCCAGCCGCACTTCATCGAGTCGTTCTTCCTCGATGCCTTCCGGCGGCTCGGGGGGTCGATCCGCCAGCGCGAAGGGCGGCGCTACGAGGTCACCCACGTGCCAGCGCCGGTCCGCAACCGCGACCGGCTCATCGGTCAGGGCGAACCAGTCCTGCCGCGGTACGAGCGGGTCGCCTTCGAGAAGGGCGAGATCAGCCCGCAGGGGCTCGCTCCCGCAGCCTTCCTCTGCCCTGGGCACCCGCTGCTCGATGCGGTGATCGACCTCACCCTCGAGCGCGACCGGGACCTCCTCCGCCGCGGCGCGGTGCTCATCGACCCGGCCGACGCGGGCGAGACACCGAGGGTGGTCTTCGCCCTGGAGCACGCGATCCAGGACGCGAGCCTCACTCGCGTCGGGGAGCGCCGGACGGTCTCGAAGCGGATGCTCTACGTGCAGATGGATCCCGCCGGAAACGCACGGCACATCCAGTACGCGCCCTACCTCGACTACCGACCCCTAGAGAAGGGCGAACCGGCCGTCGAGGCTCTTCTCGACCGCCCGGAGTGCGCCTGGATCACGCGGGAGCTCGAGCGCACCGCGCAAGGCCACGCAATCGCCGAGCTCGTTCCGGCGCACCTTGCCGAGGTGCGCGATCGGCGTGTTGCCTGGGTGGAACGCACCAGGGCCGCCGTGAAAGCCCGCCTGACGCGAGAGATCATGCACTGGGACCATCGCGCGCAGGAGCTCCAACACCAAGAGCAGGCGGGTCGCCCCAATGCTCGTCTCAATTCACAGGAGGCCCGCCGTCGAGCCGACGAGCTCCAAGGGCGTCTCAAGAAGCGCCTCGAGCAACTCGATCTCGAGTCGCAGATCTCGGCGCTCCCGCCGTTCGTGATGGGTGGCTTCGTGGTCGTGCCGGCCGGGCTTCTCGACAAGATGGCCGGCAGAGGCCCGTCCGTGACTCTGCCGACGCGTGACACCCAGGCCGCCGCGGCGCGCGCCCGCGAGCTGGTGATGGCGACGGAGCGCAGCCTGGGGTTCGAGCCGGTCGACCGCGAGCTCGACAAGCTCGGCTACGACCTCGAAAGCCGCGACCCACACACCGGCCGCCTGCGCATCCTCGAGGTGAAGGGCCGCATTGAAGGGGCCGCGACGCTCACCGTGACCCGCAACGAGGTTCTCTACTCGTTGAACCAGCCCGAGAGCTACATCCTGGCCATTGTCGAGTTCGGCCAGGACGGCAACCACCGCGTCCTCTACCTTCGCGAGCCCTTCCGTCGCGAACCGGACTTCGGGGTGACGAGCGTGAACTACGACTTCGCCGAGCTCCTGGTGCGGGCCCTGCCGCCGGCCTAGAACCTACGTACCGATGGGAGGCGAACGTTGAGCATCTTCGAAGACACCAATCCGCGAGCCCTGAAGGACCTCCTCGGAGAGATCCATTCCCGAACTATGGCTCTTCCCGACTTTCAACGTGATTTCGTCTGGGAACCGGTCGCGACTCAAGAGCTGATCGTGTCGATCGCCTACAACTACCCGGCTGGGAGCATCCTTCGAGTCCGGGATCGAGCACGCCTTTTCGCTGCTCGCGAGTTTGAAGGAGCGCCGAAGCTCGACGGTGGGACGCACACCTTCCTTGTGCTCGATGGCCAGCAGCGGCTGACATCCCTATACCAGGCTTTCTTCGGCGTGGGAGAGCACAAGTACTACCTTAGCCTTAAGAAGCTCATCGACGGAGCGGACTTTGAAGACGCGCTCTTCCATGTCCGTGCGAGCACGAAGTGGGCGCAGGCGCGTGAGGACTTCTCAGTTCAAGCAAGAGAACTCCTGATGCCGCTCTCGGTCTTGAAAGGTGGTGCGGGAGGGTTCCTTCAGTGGGTCATCAAGGTCACGAATCCCATGCCGGCAGATGACCGCACCGCGATGCTGGACCGTCTGACGAGGATCGACGAGGACTGGATCAAGACTATCGATGACTATCACTTCCCCGTGGTGACTCTCTCAGAGAAGACTGAAGCTGATGCCCTTTGCACGATCTTCGAGACGCTGAACCGGACAGGGGTCAAACTCAGCGTCTTCGAGCTCCTCACGGCTCGCTTCTGGCCACACGGAATCAACCTGCGAGCTCTATGGGACGAGGCCAAGGCAGCGTACCCGATCATCGCGGATTTTGAGGTGGACCCCTACAGCGTCCTGCAAGCGATCGCCCTAGCCAGCCGCGACACGCCATCGTGCAAGCGTGGCGATGTCTTGAACATGAGCGCCTCCGACATTAGAGAGTGGTGGGATCGAGTCGTTCTCGGTCTTGTCGACGGTCTCGGCATACTTCGAGACGACTGCAAGGTGATGCTGCCGAAGTGGCTCCCCTACAACTCGATGATCGCCCCGCTCGCGGCTGTCCTCGCTGGCGCAAGCTCCACGAGAGGCCCCGAAGCGGGGGCAATGCGGGAGAAGCTCAAGCGTTGGTTCTGGTGCGCCGTCTTTGGGCAAGCGTACGACAGCTCAGCCAACAGTCAGGCTGCGAAGGATGTTGCGGAACTGAGGACCTGGATGGGTGGAGGTCCTGCACCAGAGTCAGTCCGTGGCCTTCGATTCGACCCGAACACCCTTCTGGATGTGACGCCTCGCCAGCGCGCGATCTACTCTGGCACGATCTGTCTGATTCTGGGCTCCGGGACCGGGGCGCGCGACTTTCATAGTGGTGGTCTCATAACCACAAGTCTGATGGTGGACCAGGACATCGACGATCACCACGTTTTCCCCGACGACTACCTCTTGCGCCACAGGGGCATCTCTCTCGCGAGACGGCGCGACTGCGTGTTGAACCGCACGCTGATCGACCGGTCGACGAATCAGAGGATCAGTAATCGGGCCCCGTCGGACTATCTCGCTGAGATGAGGACAACGCGAGATTTTCCGTTTGACGAAGTGCTGACGTCGCATTGCCTGCCCAGTGGAAACGAGTCCGCCCTGTTGTGCGACGACTTCGACCGGTTCCTCATGTGGAGGCAGGAGAGGCTTTGGGCGGAGATTCGGCGCGTGACGGGACTGGTAGAAGCAACAGACCTCGAATCTGCTCAGGACTCCTGACGCGCCCGGTAGAGGATGGACCCGAGATGAGTGACTGTCGCCTGCTGGTTGCGCGCAAGGACCTCCTGGAAGTGTTGCGCCCAATGGGAAGGTTCCTTCGACTGGACACCAAGCAGGAGGCAGTGCTCGAGCCGGCGCCGGGTGGACTCGGAGTGGCGCTAGGAGGGGTCGGGGGCGAGATCCCGGGCGAGGGTCGATGGAGGATGCGGGTGCGGGTCCCAGGCGGCCTGTTCGTCGGCCTCGCCCGCCGCCTTCCTCGCCTCGATCGCATCGAGATCTCGGCCAGCAGCAACGGGTGTCGCATCGGTCCGATCACACTACCCTGTGAGCTGGGACCGGTCGTCGGGGGCCGGGTCGAGCTCCCAATGGATCCGTCGCCGGGCGAAGTGCTTGCGTTGCGCGGCACCCATGCGCCTACGGTCATCGATCAATCGGGGCTGGGCCCTGAGCTCGAGGCCGTGATGGAGCGACGCGACCGCCTCGTCATGCGGGCGCTCGAGATCCTGAGCCCGCTCGGTGTGACGGCGGCCGACCTCCTTTGGGCCGTCGAGCGCGCTGTTCGCCGCCAGGCGCCGAGGAAGCCGCACGCCGGCCAGGTGGCTCGCTTCCAACCACCGAACAACTCATGACAGGCGCGCCGAGATGAAGCGCTGGGTGAGCCCGGGGAGGCCGTGAATGCTACCCCTCTACAAGATCCGGTTCGAGCTGGTGCCAGGTGCGGGGGTGACGGCGAAGGTTGTCGAGCGCGAGTGTCTCGCGCTGATCTCGGACTGGGTCGACCGCTCGTTCGAGAAGGGTCGACAGACCTCCCCCGGGGTGGCTGAGGTCCCCGAGATCGACCTTCGCAGTCACCAGCCCCAGGTGCGTATGCAGCGTCTCGAGTGCGGGGCCCTCCACCACGCGTTTCACTGGTCCAAGGCGGACGATGGCCAGCCCGGCCGGAACTGGGTCTCCCATGTCGAGCTGTTGAGCGACGGGAGCCGGATCGAATTTCAGCTGCAGCTCGGGATCGAAGCCGAGGCGGTGCTGCTCGATTCGCGACGGCCCCGCCCGTCCCGCCCACGCTTGGTGTCCACCGTTCTCAGCCATCCGGGATGGACCTGCCGCATTGGGCCCGATCCGGTCTCGGTGATCCCTCACCTCGTCACCGCCCAAGACGTCGAGACGATCTGCAGCGACGTGCTCTTCTCGCCCCAGCGAGAGCTTCCGGCCGTGGTGGTCACCCCGGATCTACCCGCGAAGCACTGGCCGATCGCCCCGCAGACGCTGGCGACCCGCTTGGCGGGAACGGCGCGAGTCTTCCGGGTCCGCGACAAGCTGGCCACCCTCGTCCTCGATCAGTACCTCGGACGTCCCCTTGCGATCGGGCCGAACGCAATCCGCGTGTTTGCGCCCGGGCTGGAGCCCGGCTCGGGCGTGGACGGGCATTGGCACTTCCTCGGAGAGACGATTCACGCGAAGGCACTGACGGATATCGACTTCTCGGACTTCCTCTTCGATCGGCTCGCCGAGAAGGCCCTCACGCGGTTTCGAGAATCGCCGCTCGTTCGCACCTTTGGAGAGTTGCTGGACGCCGAGCGCCAGGAAAAGCTCGAGAAGATCCGCGGCCAACAGGCCGCCGATGTCAGCTACTACGAATCGTATGCGCGCGAGCTCGAGGCGCAGAACCGCGCCCTCACCCGAGAGCGGGAACAGCTCCAAAAGGACCTGGAGAGCCGCGACGAGCAGCTACGGGCTCTGCAGTCCGCGCTCGACGCCGCGCAACAGAACATCCGGCAGTTGACCGGTGCCCATCTCACGACGACGCTGGCGCCGCAGGTCGAATCGGAAGCAGAAGTCCACGAGGCAACGGTTCTTGAGGTCCTGGAGGAGGCAGCCGAAGACTCTCCGGATCTCCTCGTACTGGAGTCGGCTCGCAAGTCGGCAGACGAGGTGCCCGTGACCTACAAGTTCACGGACCGCGTCGGAGCTGCGCTTCGCGCGCTCCAAGACGGCGCCGATACGCGAAACCGGACCAGGCGAATCGAGGGCGGTTGGAAGTCGTTTTTCGAGCACCGGGGCTTTGAGTACAAGCCTCGGCTCTCGGACACGACACGGAACACGTGGGGGGATGACTACCGCTTCCTTATCGACGGCCGCCGCGAGCTCTTCGAAGAGCACTTCACCATCGGTGTGAAGTCGGCGAACACCTGCCTTTCGATCCACTTCTCGACCCAACTTCGGAAGGACAAGGTCGTCGTGGCTTATGTCGGCCGGCACTTGCGCAACACGCAGTCTTAGCCTCTGGAAGATGAGGTTGAGGACTCATGACAACGACCGACCAGCCATCTAATCCTCGTTCTCGCTTCGGAGGGGTCCAGCTGCTTCTTCGCCTTCCACGGCTGTGCGAGCGCGAGCTCGGGGCGAGATGGGCTAGCGCATCGGGCACGAGCGTCAGCAAATGACTCCTCTTCAGCAATCCGCAGAAGGAAATCCGACCAAGCCTTTCTTGGTGCTCGACAAGAGCCTTGTGCGGGACTCGAGCTTCGACTCCCGAGCGGAAGAACTCGACGCCACCTTCCAGCTCGCCGTGCCCACGCACCTCGTGATGGAATGGGTGGTGCCACGGCACGAAGACTCTCCGGCCGAGGACCGGATCGTAACCCTCGCCGAGAAACTGAGACTCACGCCAGGTGCCGTGGCGTGTCCCATCCCGTCCTTTCTTCTGCAAGCGGAGATGAGCGGCGACCGCCGGCACGCCTCCGCCCACTGCTCGCCGGACCTTCTCGAACGAATCCGCTCAGGGGACCGATCTTGGATTGGACCGGAGAGCCTACTTCGATGGAGGTCGCAGGTCGGGGAGGGAGTGCAGGGCCTGATGGAAATGACCAGGCTGATTCCAAAGATGGTCGCGGTCTCGAACCAGGGAGACGTGACAGAGCCCCTCTTGTCGCAGGTCGCGGAGGATCGGGTGATGATTTCCTCGCGAATCTACGACGAAATCTGGCGTCCGCAGTTCGGAGCAAGTGCTCCAGGAGTGGCCGGACCGGCTACAGCTTCTCGCATTCAGGTCCTGTTCATGGGAGCTCTGAGCTGGTTCGGAAAGTACGGGCTCACGCCAGACCGCGCAAATCCCGGGCGGGTGTTCAACGAGGTCGTCGACCTCGACATCAGGACCCTGGGGATAATCCTCGGCGGTCTAGGGAGTCTTGATCGAGGGAGTCAGTCCATGTTCAAGCAGCTCAACCCCTCCGGGATTCTCGTTACGTGAGGCTGGGATGTTGAATCGCAAGAAGCTCATCGAAGTCGCCCTCCCCCTCGAGGCCATCAACGCGGCCTCGGCGCGGGAGAAGTCGATCCGCCACGGCCATCCGTCGACGTTGCACCTCTGGTGGGCCCGCCGGCCGCTGGCAGCGGCGCGGGCGGTGATCTTTGCGCAGATGGTGGACGATCCGTCGGAGTACGTCGACGTGCTGCTCTCGGAGCCGGGGACGCGGCGGAAGGCCGAGACTGAGTTGCGCAAGCGACGGAAAGTCTGGGAGGCGACGAAGGCGAAGGCTGAGGAGGCCGCATCGCCCGAGCCGACGCTCGCCGAATGCGCGGCGGATCTCGAGAGGCAGCGCCTCTTCGAGATCATCGAGAAGCTGGTCCTCTGGGAGAACACCACCAACGAGGCCGTTCTCCAGGCCGCTCGCGACGAGATCTGGCAGAGCTGGCGGCGGACCTGTGCCGAGAACGCGGACCATCCGCGGGCCAAGGAGCTGTTCGACCGCAACGAGCTGCCCGCCTTCCACGACCCCTTCGCAGGCGGTGGCGCATTGCCGCTCGAGGCGCAGCGGCTCGGGCTGGAGAGCTACGCGAGTGATCTGAACCCTGTCGCCGTTCTGATCAACAAGGCGATGATCGAGATCCCGCCGAAGTTCGCGGGCAGGCCGCCGGTCAACCCGGAGTGGACGAGCAAGAGCCCCGAGGAGAAGGCGCTTCGCACCTGGAAGGGGGCCGAGGGCCTCGCCGAGGACGTGCGCTACTACGGCCAGTGGATGCGCGACGAGGCCGAGAAGCGCATCGGCCACCTCTACCCGAAGATCGAGGTCACGGCCGAGATGGCGAAGGAGCGGCCCGACCTGAAGCCGTACGTCGGCAAGGGGCTCACCGTCATCGCCTGGATCTGGGCGCGCACGGTGAAGAGCCCGAATCCGGCCTTCGCGCAGGTGGACGTGCCGCTCGCCTCGACCTTCATGCTCTCCACCAAGGCGGGCAAGGAGGCGTACGTCGAGCCGGTGATCGGGAGCGGTGGCTATCGGTTCACGGTGAAGGTGGGGGCGTCGAAGGACGCGGAGGAGGCGAAGAACGGCACGAAGCTTTCGCGCGGTTCGAATTTCCGTTGCCTGATGTCTGGCGCGCCGATCGCGGGCGACTACCTCATGGCCGAGGGCAAGGCCGGGCGGTTGGGTGCGCGGCTGATGGCAATCGTGGCCGAAGGTGGCCGTGAGCGGGTCTATCTCTCTCCGACACTGGAGCACGAGGCGGCGGCGCTCGAGGCGCAGCCGGAGTGGAGGCCGGACGTCGACTTCTTCCAGCAGGCGCTCGGCTTTCGCGTCGGCAACTATGGAATGAGGAAGTGGAGCGACCTATTCACATCCCGCCAACTCACAGTTCTGACGACCTTCTCCGGCCTGGTGCATGAAGCGCGCGAGCGGGTGCAGCGCGACGCGCTCGTCGCCAGCCCATCCGACGAAGGCCGCGGCCTGGACGCCGGTGGCTTCGGCGCCGCCGTCTACGCGGACGCAGTAGCGGTATATCTCGCATTCGGAGTGTCGAAGACATCGAATCGATCAAATAGTCTGGCTACGTGGATGCCTTCGGTGCAGTGCCCCGGACACCTCTTCCGGCGCCATGCAATTCCGATGAGCTGGGACTTCTCCGAAGCCAATTCGCTGAATGGACCAAGTGGCTCATTCTGGAGCATGGTAGATGACACGGCTAGAGCACTGGACTTCATGTCCGCTTCGGGCGCACGCGGCGCTGCCGCTCAAGCGGATGCGGCGGTACAGACAAACTCAGTAGGGAAAGTGATCTCGATAGATCCCCCCTACTACGACAATGTTGGGTACGCCGACTTGTCGGACTTCTTCTATGTCTGGCTTCGCACCTCGCTGAAGCCGGTCTTCTCTGATCTCTTCGCCACGGTCGTCGTGCCAAAGGCCGCGGAGCTCGTTGCCACACCTGACAGGCACGGGGGCAAGCACAAGGCCGAGGAGTTCTTCCTGAACGGCATGACGCAAGTAATGCATCGCCTCGCCGAGCAGGCGCACCCGGCCTTCCCGGTCACGATCTACTATGCGTTCAAGCAGTCCGAGGGCGACGGAACTGAGGGAACTGCAAGCACGGGGTGGGAGGTCTTCCTCGCTGCGGGAATACGCGCCGGATTCGCCATCAACGGTACCTGGCCGGTGCGCACTGAACGCGAGAACCGAACACGAAATCAAGAGAGCAACGCCCTCGCTTCAAGCATCATCCTCGTCTGCCGCCCGCGCTCCGGATCCGCACCCACTGCCACGCGCCGCGAGTTCGTCACCGCGCTCAAGGCAGAGCTGCCAGTAGCGCTCGCCCACCTCCAGCGCGGCAACATCGCGCCAGTGGACCTGGCGCAGGCTGCCATCGGCCCGGGTATGGCGGTTTACACCCGCTACGCCAAGGTGCTCGACGCCGAGGGGAAGGCGCTCAGCGTGCGCGAGGCGCTCGCGCTCATCAATCAGACCCTCGACGAGGCGCTGGCCGAGCAGGAGGGGGACTTCGACGCCGACACCCGCTGGGCGCTGACCTGGTTCGAGCAGTCGGGCTTCGACGAGGGCGAGTACGGCGTGGCCGAACAGCTCTCCAAGTCCAAGAACACGAGCGTCGGCGGCATGGAGGATGCGGGCATCCTGAAGTCCAAGGGTGGCAAGGTCCGCCTGCTGCGCCCCGCCGAGCTCCCCGCCGACTGGGACCCGGAGAAGGACAGTCGCCGCACCGCGTGGGAGGCCGTCCACCATCTCGTTCGCGTCCTCGAGTCCGGAGGAGAAGGTGCCGCGGCCGAGCTGCAGAAGAAGCTCGGAGCCCAGGCCGAAGTCGCCCGCGAGCTCGCTTACCGCCTTTACACCCTCTGCGAGCGCAAGAAGCGGGCGGCGGAGGCGCTCTCGTACAATGCGCTTGTCCAGAGCTGGCCGGAGGTCGTCCGACTTGCCCAGCAGGAGCCCACAGGCGTGGGGCAGACGTCGTTGTTTGAGCAGGAGTAGCGCATGAGCATGCAGATCGAGAGCATCGAGATTCGCAACTACCGCGTCTTTCGGGAAGCGGTTCTGGATCGACTTCCACGGCTTTCCGTGCTCGTCGGAGTCAACGGCTCGGGCAAGAGCACGCTCTTCGACGTCTTCTCGTTCCTCAAGGACGCCCTCACCCACAATGTTGCCGTTGCCGTGGGCAAGCGTGGAGGCTTCGCCGAGCTCGTCAGCCGGGGAGAGAAGGGACCGATCTCCGTGGTGATCCGGTTTCGTGAGACCGGAGGGCGATTGGCGACCTACCAGCTCGAAGTCGGGCTTCAGGACGGGCTACCGATCGTCGAGCGGGAGGTTCTCAAGTTTCGCCGGGGGCAGCGCGGCAAGCCGTGGCACTTCGTCGATTTCTCTCGCGGGCGTGGCAGCGCCATCACCAACGAGGCCATGTACGGTCGCCCCGGTGCCAAAGAGGAGCGCAAAGAGCACGTGCTCGACGAACCGACTCTGCTCGCCATCAAGGGACTTGGTCAGTTCAAGGAGTTCCGGGTGGTGGCCGAGTTCCGCAACCTGATCGAGAACTGGCTGATCTCCGACTTTCACATCGCGGAAGCGCGGCCGAGCGCCGAGCAGGGCTACTCGGAGCACCTGTCCACCCGCGGCGACAACGTGGCGCAGGTTGCGCAGTTCCTCTTCGAACATCACCGGGAACGCTTCGACAAGATCCTGGATGCGATGAAGCGCCGCGTGCCAGGAATCGAGAAGGTCGAGGCCAAGCCGACCGAGGATGGTCGCCTAGTCCTTCGCTTCCAGGATGGCTCGTTCAAGGACCCGTTCATCGCACGTTACGTGTCGGACGGTACGATCAAGATGTTCGCCTATCTCGTGCTTCTCCACGACCCCAAGCCGTTCCCGCTACTGGCGGTCGAAGAGCCCGAGAATCAGCTCTACCCGGAGCTCCTCCCGGAGCTTGCCGAAGAGTTCCGCGCCTACGCGGATCGCGGTGGCCAGGTGTTCGTCTCGACGCACTCACCGGACTTCCTGAATGGTCTTGACCTGTCCGAGGTCTACTGGCTCGAGAAGCGGGACGGATTCTCGACGATTCGGCGCGCCTCCGAAAGCGAGACACTGAGAGAGCTCCAGAGGGAAGGAGACCTTCCGGGGGCGCTCTGGAAGCAAGGGCTCTTCGCCGGAGCGTGGGCGCGGTGAGCCGCGTCGTCTTTCTTCTCGAGGAGCCTTCGATGAAGGCCCTCCTCGAAGGGCTGCTGCCTCGCGTGCTCCCGGGCGTCGAGTTTCTCTGCATTCCTCACGAAGGCAAGCGCGACCTGCAGAGGAGTATTCCCCGGAAGCTCCGAGCCTGGCGCGAACCGGGTGTCCGGTTCGTGGTTGTTCAGGACAACGACGGCAGCGACTGTCGCGTACTGAAGGGCCGTCTGCGCGACTTGTGCATTCAGGGGGGACGAAGCGACAGCCTGATTCGCATTCCGTGCCAGGAGCTCGAGGCTTGGTATCTGGGAGACCTGGAGATCTTGGCCGAGGCGTTCTCGGATCGCTCACTCGCCTCTCTCGAGCGAAGAGCGAAGTTTCGCGACCCGGACGTCCTCCAGAACCCGGCGAGAGAGCTGCGAGCACTGGTGCCCGAGTTTCAGAAGATCTCCGCGGCACGCCTCCTGGGAGGGAGGCTGCGGCCGGAAGCGAATCGCTCGAGGAGCTTTCAGGTCTTTCTTTCCGGTGTGCGGCGCCTGGCGGGCGCTCCAGAAGGGTAGGGACGCACGGACGCGAGCGGCTTGCCGCTCGATTCCGAGGAGGAGCGGAGGCCATGGCGATCACGAATCACGAGCGCGTCGGCAGGACCTTGGAGCTTCTGAAGGACGGCCTCCTGCCGTTCGTCGAGCGGGAGCTGAAGGCGCAGCACGCTCAGCAGTGGCTCGAGCACGCCCGGAACGCCGTCGGGCCGACGCAGGAGAAGCTCTTCCAGAGCGAGGCATCGGTCACGTGGGATGCGGCGGCGCTGCTCTCCGTGATGTGGAACGAGTGGAACCTCGTCTTCAAGAAGACCCTTGGCCAGGCCGAGCGGACGCTGGTGTCCGAGCTCCGCGACGTCCGCAACAAGTGGGCGCATCAGGCCACCTTCTCCGGCGACGACACGTACCGGGCCCTCGACTCCGCCTCACGCTTGCTGATCGCGGTCTCCGCATCGCAAGCCGACGAGGTCGAGAAGATGAAGCAGGAGCTCCTGCGTCTGCGCTTCGACGAACAGGTGCGGAGCGAGAAGCGCAAGATCGCCGGGACCGCGATCGAGAGCCAGGTCACCGGGGCACTCAAGCCCTGGCGCGAAGTCGTGAGCCCCCACCGGGATGTGGCGAGCGGTCGCTACCAGCAGGCGGAGTTCGCAGCGGACCTCTGGCAGGTCGCGATCGGCGAGGGGAGCGACGAGTACCGGCACCCCGTCGAGTTCTTTCGCCGCACCTACCTCACCGAGAGCCTGAAGGACCTCCTGGTCGGCGCCGTGCGCCGGCTCGCCGGCGAGATGGGAGATCCCGTCGTGCAGTTGCAGACCAACTTCGGCGGCGGCAAGACGCACTCGATGCTCGCCCTCTACCACCTCTTCTCCGACGCCAATCCTCACGAGCTTCCAGGGATCGAGAAGGTGCTCGCCGAGGCCGGCGTCCCGAAGCTCCCGCAGGTCAAGCGCGTGGTGCTGGTGGGCAACAAGATCTCTCCGGGGAATCCGGCCGTGAAGGCGGACGGAACGATCGTCCGCACCCTCTGGGGCGAGATCGCCTGGCAGCTCGGCGGCCGGCAGGCCTTCGAACGGCTGCGGGCCGACGACGAGAGGGCGACCAGCCCGGGAGACGCCCTGCGCGAGCTCTTCAACGAGCACGGCCCGTGCCTGGTGCTGATCGACGAATGGGTTGCCTACGCGCGGCAGCTCCATCAGCTCGACGATGGAGCCAACCTGCCGGGCGGCGACTTCGAAACCCATTTCAGCTTCGCGCAGGCGCTGACCGAGTCGGCCAAGCTCGCCAAGCACTGCCTCCTCGTCGTCAGCCTCCCGGCTTCCGACAACGTGGGCTCGCCCCACGCGCGCGCCGATGACGTCGAGGTCGGCGGCGAGCGAGGTCGCGCGGCTCTCGACCGGCTGCGCAACGCCATCGGGCGCGTCGAGGCCTCGTGGCGGCCAGCGAGCGCCGAAGAGGGGTTCGAGATCGTCCGCCGACGTCTCTTCGAGCCGATCGTGGAGCGGGAGCAGTTCGTCGCCCGGGACTCGATCGCCCGGGCGTTCTACGACCTGTACCGGACGCAGCACCAGGAGTTCCCGCCCGAGTGCCGGGACGCCGACTACGAGAAGCGGATCAGGGCGGCCTACCCGATCCACCCGGAGGTCTTCGACCGGCTCTACAACGACTGGTCGACGCTGGTGAAGTTCCAGCGCACCCGCGGCGTGCTGCGGCTGATGGCCGCGGTGATCCACAGCCTCTGGGAGAAGGGCGACCGCAATCCGCTGATTCTGCCGTCGAACCTCCCGATCGACGATCGACAGGTCCGCTTCGAGCTCACCCGCTACCTCTCGGACAACTGGCTGCCGGTCATCGAGAACGATGTCGACGGCGAGAGTGCGCTGCCGCTGCGGCTCGACCGGGAGGTCCCGAACCTCGGTCGCTCGTCGGCCTGTCGCCGCGTCGCCCGGACGATCTACCTCGGCTCGGCGCCAACGGCGACGGCCGCCAACCGCGGTCTCGAGGACCGGCGAATCAAGCTCGGCTGCGTGATGCCGGGTGAGACCCCGGCGATCTTCGGGGATGCCCTGCGCCGCCTTTCGACGAGCGCGACCTACCTCTACCAGGACGGCTCCCGCTACTGGTACTCCACCCAGCCCACGGTGACCAAGCTCGCCGAGGACCGCGCCGAGCAGCTGCGGCGCAATCCCGACGCCGTCGCACAGGAGATCGAGAAGCGGCTGCGTGTCGACCTGCGCCGCACGGGAGAATTCGCTCGCGTCCATCCGCTTCCGGCCTCGGGTCAGGACGTGCCGGACGACCTGGACACACGCCTCGTGGTGCTCGGTGTCGACCATCCCTTCAGCAAAGAGCCTGGCAACCGCGCCGAGACGGCGGCCCGGGCGATCCTCGCCGCGCGCGGCAACACGCCGCGGCGGTTCCAGAACACGCTCGTCTTTCTGGCGGTCGACCAGACTCGCTTGCAGGACCTCGACGAAGCGGTGCGCAAGTTCCTCGCATGGGAGTCGATCCTCGCCGAACGAGAGGCGCTGAACCTCGATCCCCACCAGGCCAAGCAGGCGGAGACTCAACGCGGCAACGCCGAGAGCACGGTGATCAGCCGCCTCCCCGAGGCGTACCAGTGGCTCCTCGTCCCGGCCCAGGGCTCGCCGCAAGAAGAGCCGAAGTGGGAGACCTACCGGCTCGCCGGGCAGGAACCGCTCGCGGCCCGCGTCAGCAAGAAGCTCCGCAACGACGAGCTCATGGTGACAACGCTCGCCGGAACCCTGCTGAGAATGCAGCTCGACCGCGTGCCCCTCTGGCGTGGTGCCGACCACGTTTCGGTGCGCCAGCTCGTCGAGGACTTCGCGAGCTACCTCTACCTGCCACGCCTTTCAGGCCCCGAGGTCCTCCGCCGCGCCGTGGCCGATGGCGTGGCGCTGCTGACGTGGGCCCGGGAGACTTTCGCGTACGCGGACTCCTACGACTCGACCGGCGCGCGCTACGCGGGTCTGCGCGCCGGTGAACGGGTGCTCGTCTCGGAGGGCCCGGCCGCCCTGGTCGTGAAGGCCGAGGTCGCCCGGGCACAACTGGATGCGGAACGGGAAGCCACTCGGCCCGCGTCCCTACCGTCGCCGCGGGAGACGGCGGGCGATCCGATCGCTGGAGCCATCGGCGAGGGAGTGACCTCTCCATCACCTCTGTCACGCCCTGCCCCACCCACGCGCTTCCACGGCGGTGTGACCCTCGACCCGGAGCGGGTCGGCCGCGACGCCTCCCGCATCGCGGAAGAGGTCATCGCCCACCTCGTCGGATTGGTAGGAGCCGATGTTCGGGTCACCCTCGAGATCGAAGCCCGGACTGCGGCCGGCGTACCCCACCACATCGTTCGAACGGTCACCGAGAACTGCCGAACTCTGGGATTCGAGAGTCAGGGATTCGAAGAAGACTGATCGGAAAGCAAGAAAAAGGGGCGGAGACGCGCTCCGCCCCGGTCGATCGAGCGACGTCGGGCCGAGCGGCCCGACGCGGTGCGACTACATCGTCTTGAGCATTTCCTCGGCCTCGGCGCAGGTCTTGCCGACGCCGGCGGCCGACTTGGCGAAGGCGGCCTTCTCGTCCTCGGTCAGGTCGAGCTCGATGACCTTCTCGACGCCGTTCTTGCCGACGATCGCCGGCACGCCGACGAAGAGGCCGTTGACGCCGTACTCGCCCTCGAGCTTGACGCAGACCGGCAGGATCTTGCGCTTGTCGAAGATCACCGCCTCGGCCATCTCGAGCGCCGACCAGGCCGGCGAGACGAAGGCCGAGCCGAAGCCGAGCAGGCCGACGACTTCGCCGCCCGCCTTGCGGGTGCGCGCCTCGATCTTCGCCAGGGTGTCGGCGTCGAGGAACTTGGCGACCGGGATGCCGGCGATCTGGCAGGAGCTGCGCACCGGCACCATGTCGTCGCCGTGGCCGCCGAGCACGATGGCGTTGACGTTGTCGACCGAGACGTTGGCCGCCTCGGCGACGAAGCAGCGGTAGCGCGCCGAGTCGAGCACGCCGGCCATGCCGAGGATCTTGTTCTTCGGCAGGCTGAGACGCTTGTCGAGCGTGAAGACGATCGCGTCGAGCGGGTTGGCGATCGACAGGATCATCGCGTCGGGACAGTACTGCTGGATCCCCTTGGCGACCTCGAGGGTGACCTTGAGGTTGATCGCCAGCAGCTCCTCGCGGCTCGGGAAGGTGCCGTCCGGGCGCGCCTTGCGCGGCACCCCGGCGGTGTTGATCACCATCTCCGCGCCGGCGAGCGCCGAGTAGTCCTTCGAGCCGACCAGCTTGACGTCCTTGCCGATGACCGGCAGGCCCTCGGCGATGTCGAGGCACTTGCCGATCGACACCGACTGCTTCTTGACGACCTCCTGGCGATCCGCCGGGTCGGCCGGGTTCGGCATCGGCGCCGGGTCGGTCATGCCGATCTCCCGCGCCAATCCGCGCTGCGCGATCTCCTGCGCCAGCACGCCCCCGATGTAGCCACCTCCGATGAGACCGATCTTCTTCAGCAAGGCGTTTCTCCTTTCTCGGTCAGTGAAATCGCACGTCGCGGTCGCCGGGCGCGCGGCCCGTCGACCTTTCGCCGCGTCACGGCACCGCGACCATCGCCGGTTTGAGACTCGTTTCGACGACCCGGGCGAGCCGACGGATCCCCTCGTCGATCATCTCGGGCGAACAGTACGAGAAGTTCAGGCGCATCGTGCGTTCGCCGCCGCCGCGCGGGAAGAAGCAGGCTCCCGGCACGTAGGCCACCTTGGCGCGCAGCGCCTCGTGGATCAGCTCGCCGGAGTCGAGCCCCGCCGGCAGGGTCACCCAGAGGAAGAGACCGCCCTGCGGCCGCGTCCAGTGGCAACCCGGAGGGAAATGCCGGTCGAGCGAGGCGAGCATCGCGTCGCGCCGCTCGCCGTAGACCTGGCGGATCCGCTTGACGTGACGATCGAGGAAGCCACCGCGCGCCGCCTCGTAGGCGACCATCTGGGTGAAGGTGGCGGTGTGGAGGTCGGCGCCCTGCTTCATCTGAACGAGGCGGCCGATGACCTCGGTCGGCGCGACGACCCAGCCGATGCGCAGCCCCGGGGCGAGCGTCTTCGACAGGGTGCCGAGGTAGATCACGCCGCCGCGGAACGGGTGCGCCGCGGCGTGCGAGCCGTGATACTCCGAGTCGAGCTCGACGAGCGTCGGCAGATGGTCGCCCTCGTAGCGCAGCTGCCCGTAAGGGTCGTCCTCGAGGATCGGCACGCCGTAGCGGCTGGCGAGCTCGACCACGCGGAGACGGCGCTCGCGCGACAGCGTCACGCCGGCCGGGTTGTGGAAGTTCGGCAGGATGTACATGAACTTCGCCCCGCCGCGCAGCTCCTCCTCCATCAGGTCGGTGCGGATGCCGTCGTCGTCCATCGGCACCGGCAGGTAACGCGCCTGGTAGCCGCTCCACGCCTGCAGCGCCCCGAGGTAGGTCGGCTCCTCGGTGAGAATGTGGTCCCCGGAGTTGATCAGGAGCTTGCCGATCAGGTCGAGCGCCTGCTGCGAGCCGGAGGTGATCAGCACGTTGGCCGGCTGGACCTGGATGCCGTAGCGCTCCATGTGCCGCACCAGCATCTCGCGCAGCGGCAGGTAGCCCTCGGTGGTCGAATACTGCAGGGCGGCCTTGCCCTGCTCGGCGAGCACGCGGTCGCAGGCGGCGTCGATCTCTTCGAGCGGGAAGACGTCGGGCGCCGGCAGCCCGCCGGCAAAGGAAATGACCTCCGGGTCAGCCGTGAGCTTGAGCAGCTCGCGAATGGCCGAGCTGGTCATCCCCTCGGTGCGCATCGCGAAGCGATCCGACCACGGGGTATCGACGAGCTGGGTCATAGCAGGTTCCTCTTGCGGGCCGCCGCGCGCAACTCGTCGCGGAAGTCCGGGTGGGAGATGCCGATGAGCGCCTCGGCCCGTTCGCGCAGGCTCTTGCCGAAGAGGTAGGCCACGCCGAACTCGGTGACGACGTAGTGCACGTCGGCCCGGCTGGTCACCACTCCGGCGCCCGGTGCCAGCGTGTCGACGATGCGCGACAGCTTGCCGTCCTTGGCCGTTGCCGGCAGGGCGATGACCGGCTTGCCGCCCTTGGCCCGTGCGGCGCCGCGGATGAAGTCGACCTGGCCGCCGAACCCCGAGTAGATGCGCGTGCCGATCGAGTCCGAGTTCACCTGCCCGGTCAGGTCGACCGAGATCGCCGAGTTGATCGCCACGATCCGCTCGTTCTGCGAGACGATGAACGGGTCGTTGACGTAGTCGCTCGGGTGGAACTCGACGAACGGGTTGTTGTCGAGGAAGGCGAAGGTCTTCCGGGTGCCGAGCACGAACGAGGAGATGATCTTGCCGCGGTGGAGCGTCTTCGCCTCGCCGGTGATGACGCCGCTCTCGAACAGCTCGACCAGGCCGTCGGAGAACATCTCGGTGTGCACGCCGAGGTTGCGCTTCTGCTTGAGGAAGAGGAGCACGGCGTCGGGGATCTCGCCGATGCCCATCTGCAGGGTCGCGCCGTCCTCGATCAGCTCGGCGATGTGCGCGCCGATCGCCTTGGCGGTCTCGCCGACCTCCTCGGCCATCGCCAGCTCGACCGGCGGGCGGTCGATCTCGACGACGTGGGTGAGCTTCGAGACGTGGATGAACGAGTCGCCGAGCGAGCGCGGCATCTGCGGGTTGACCAGCGCCAGGACGATCTTCGCGCGCTCGGCCGCCGCCTTGGTGCACTCGACGCCGACCCCGTAGGAGCAGAAGCCGTGCTCGTCGGGCGGCGAAACATGGATCAGCGCCACGTCGACCGGCTGCAGGCCGGAGTAGATCAGTCGCGGGATCTCGGAGAGGAAGACCGGCACCCAGTCGGCGCGGCCGTCGTTGACGGCCTGGCGGACGTTGCCGCCGGTGAAGAGCGCCCGGTGGCGGAACGACTTGGCGTACTTCGGCTCGGTGTAGTCGGCGGCGCCGAAGGTGAGCAGATGGGCCACCTCGACGCCTTCGAGCTCGTCGGCCCGCGCCGTCATCGCGCGGATGAGCTCCTCGGGGTTGTTGCAGCCGGCATGCACCCAGAGGCGATCGTGCGACTTGATCGCCTTGACCGCCTCCTCGGCGGTGGTGACCTTCCGGCGGTAGGTTTCACTCCACTGCATGGGTCAGACCTCTCCTTCCGCGGGCACGTCGAGCGGCTCGCAGGGCAGGCCGAGCAGTCGCCCGAGCGACTCGCGCACGCAGCGACCGCGATAGAGATAAACGCCGCGCTTGAGCTCGGGAATGGAGGCAAACGCCGCGTCCGCTCCCTGGGCGGCGATCGCCTCGAGGAACGGCAGTTGGGCGTTGGTGAGGGCGAGCGTCGCCGAACGGGCTGCCGCCGAGGGCAGGTTCGGAACGCAGAAGTGCAAGATGCCGTCGACCAGGTAGGCCGGGTCGGGGAAGTTGGTCGGGCGCGAGGTCTCGAAGCAGCCGCCCATGTCGATGGAGAGGTCCATCACCACCGAGCGGGGCTTCATCCGCGCGAGCATGTCGCGACGCACCAGGATCGGCGCCCGCTGGCCGTGCACCGCGACCGCGCCGAGCACGAGGTCGGCGAATCCCAGCGCCTTCTCGATGTTGGGCTGAGTCGAGAGCATCGTCGTGGCCCCGGCACCGAGCTCGCGGCCGGCCTCGCGCAACATCTCGACCGAACGGTCGAGCAGCGTGACCTGGGCGCCCATGCCGAGCGCCCCGCGCGCGGCCGTGCGGCCGAGCACTCCGGCACCCAGCACGACGAAGTGCGCCGGCGGCACGCCGGGCGCACCGCCGAGCAGGATCCCCTTGCCGCCGAACTCGCTGAGCAGGAGCCCCGCACCGATGATCGGCGCGAGCCCGCCCGCGATCTCCGACATGGCGGTGAGCACGGGTGCCTGCCCCTTGTCGTCCTCGATCGCTTCGAGACCGACGGCGGTGATGCCGCGGTCCTGGAGGATCTTGACGTCGCCGGGGCGAACGGTGGGAAGGGCCCAGAACGCGAACGCGGTCTGGCCTGGTTGGAAGAGCTCGAACTCGGCGGGCTCGGGAGCGTAAACGGAAGCGACGATCTCGGCGCGGAGGAACGCCTCCATCCGCCCGAAGACGACAGTCGCCCCGGCCGACTGGTAGTCGGCGTCGGGGTATCCCGCGCCGGCCCCGGCCCCGGTCTCGACCCAGACGCGGTGACCCTGCTGCACCAGCGCGCGCACCCCGGAGGGGGTCAACGCGACGCGGCGCTCGCGAGCCCGCGACTCCTTCGGAATGCCGATCTGCACGTTGAATGTCCTTTCTGGAACGGGAGGAAACCCGTCCTGAACGATGGTAACCCGCCCTCTTCCGCCGCCTGCCGTCCGTTTGGGTAGCGGCTGCCCCGCCGCCCCAGACGGCCAGGTCCGGCCGCCTGCTATCGTCCGGCCGATGAGCGCCCCCGCCTCCCCTCGCCCCAGGGGCCCCGCCTACCGCCTGCGCACCGAGCGGCTACTCCTCCGCTGCTGGGAGCCGGCGGATGCTCCGCGCGCCCAGGAGGCGGTCGACGAGAGTCTCGACCAGCTGCGCCCCTTCCTCCCCTGGGCGGCCGAGGAGCCGATGTCGCTCGACGACAAGGCGGCGCTGCTGCGCCGTTTCCGGGGCGAGTTCGACCTCGGCCAGGCGTTCCACTACGGGGTCTTCGACCCGCTCGACGGCTCGGTGCTGGGCGGCGCCGGCCTGCACGTCCGCGACGACGGGCGCTCGCGCGAGGTCGGCTACTGGATCCGCAGCTCGGCGGTCGGCCGGGGGTTCGCGACCGAAGCCGCCGGCGCCCTGGTCCAGGTCGCCTTCGTGGTCGATCAGGTGGGATGGGTGACGCTCCACGCGGTGGCGGAGAACGTCGCCAGCCTGCGCGTCGCCGAGAAGCTCGCCTTCCGCCGCGAAGGGGTGCTGCGCCAGCGCACGCCGTTCGGCCCCGGCGATCCCCGCGACCTCGTCCTCTATGCGCTGCTGGCCGACGAGTACCCGGCCTCCTTCGCCGCGAGCCGGGTCGTCGAGGCCCGCGACGCCCTCGGACGCCGGTTGCTCTGACGTCTCGAAGGGCCGGGGCCGCGACCGCCCATCCACGAAGCGGTGGGCACCGAGTGTCAGGTCGAAGTGGCTGGCACCACGACCTCGAGCGCCGCGGGCAGGACCGCGAAGGTCGTGCCGGGCGGCTCGAGGTAACCCGGGTTGCCGTCCCAATGGAACGGCAGGCGCTCGTCGCAGCGCAGCTCGAGCCGGCGGAAGCTCACTTCGCGGGTGAACGGCCGGGTGCCGAGGGTCCCGCGCATCGCATGGGACAGCGCGGCGAGGCGACTCGACACGCCGGTTTCCATCACCAGCGTGGCGTCGAGGCGCCCGTCGTCGGGCATCGCCTCGGGGCAGAGCCGGAAGCCTCCGCCGGTGGTCGGCCCGTTGTGGATCGCCAGAATGGTCATCGGACCGGCGTACCGGAAGTCGCCGTCGACGAGCTCGATCTGCGGACAGCGGTAGTTGAACAGCGTCCCGGTGGCGGCCACCAGGTAGGCGCCGATCCCGCGGACCAGCTTCACGGATTGGGCATTCACGTTGATCGATCCGAGCAGCCCCACGCCGATCGCGTTGAGCACGACGCGCGATCCCACCTTCATGAGATCGACGCGACGCCGCTCGCCGCCGAGGAGCACGCGCACCGCGTCGTCGAATCGCAGGGGCAGACCGAGGGTGCGCGCCGCGTCGTTGCCGGTACCGAGCGGCAGGATGGCGAGCACGCCACGCCCGCTGCCGTGAAGCCCCTGAAGAACCTCGCAGATCGTGCCGTCGCCGCCGGCCGCCACCACGACGTCGGCCCCGGCAGCGACCGCCTCGGCCGCCAGGTCCGAGGCGTGCCCGGGCGCCCGCGTCAGCGAGAACGGCACGTCGACACCGAGGGCGCCGAGCCGGGCGCGCAGTCGCGGCCACTCGCGCCCGAGCCGCCCACCGGCGGCCGCCGGATTGACGACGAGATGAACGCTTCCGAGCCGGCTCACCCGCATCCCGACCTCAATAGGGGTTCTCGCCGAACTGGAGCTCGATGCCGAACCCGACGAGTGCGCTCCCCTGGCGGCGATCTTCGCGCTCGAAGCGCGGCCAGGTGTAGCCACCCGAGACGTTGGCGAAGAGCCAGGGCCGGCCGAACGGCATCCGGAAGACACCCTGGACACCGTACTCACGCAGCGGCACCTCGGCGGCGGTCTCGCCGCGCACGAAGGTCTGGTAGACGATCGCCCGGCTGTGGCTCAGGTTCTGGTAGAGGAGCAGCGCGCTGCGCCAGCGCGTGCCTTCCGTGCCCTCGGAGAGCGTGGCGACGTTGGTGAAACGCAACAGGCGCGTGGGTGAGACGACGTGATCGATATCGAGGCTCGTCGTGCCACCGAAGCCGTCCTTGCGGTTCTCCCAGAAGATCGTCTCGCGCAACCGCACGACGGACTTCTGGCCGAAGAAGAAGTTGCGCAGATAGCGACCCTGGACGTAGACCTCGGAGGCGGTCTTCAGCCGGACTCCGACGCGGAAATCGAGCCGCTTCGCCCAGTTCCCCGGCGGCGAATAGCCGAGCCCGCCGAGCCACTCGAGCCGATCCTCCTGGCTGAAGAGCACGGAGCGGATGGAGAGCCCTTCGTAGCGGTCTTCGATCGCTTCGCGGTCGTCCACCCGCCCAAGGAAGAAGTTGACCCGGTGCTCGAGGTTCGGCAGGTCGTACTTCAAGCGCAGGCGCATTTTGAAGTCGGCGCCCTCGGCCTGGGTGTAGAGACCCGAGCCCTCGAGATTGCCGGAGACCGCGCGGGCATTCTTCACGTCCGGTTTGCCGCCGAAGAGGCCGTCGAGCCAGAGGTTGGCACCACAGACCGTCTCCTGGAGTCGGCGCCGCGCCTCGTCGACCACCGCGTCGGAATCCGACCGGACGCGGCAGAGATCGCGCAACGACGGCTTGGCGGGTGGAGTCGCCGACGCTCCGGCCGCGGGCTCGGGCGAAGCGACGGACGAGGCGACGCGAGCGTCTGGCGCGCCGGGGGGAGAGGCCGGCACCTCTTGGGCGTGATCCTTCTCGGCAAGGGCCGGCGTCGCGGCTGGGCGAACCCGTCGGGCGGCACAACCGACCGCGACGACCGCCAGTGCCGCGACCAACAGGACGCGGAACGATCTTTTCGGCATCGGCCTGCATGCTACTGCGCATCGCCGCAGCCGCCAACGGCCTCCCTCCCCCAGGTGCCAGCCACCTCTCCGGGGGACCCTCTCCACCCGATGGTGCCAGCCTCCTTGCGGACTCCATCCGTCGGGAAAGGTGCCACCCGATTTGCCAGGGGCTACGGCACCGGCGAGAATCTCCCCTCCCGAGACCCCCCGGTCGTCCCAGACGGAGCCCCGCCATGCCCGAGCCCTCCTCGATCGCCGCCACCGGCGAGCCCATTGCCTCCGTCTCCGCGGAGGGAGTCCTCGCCGACTACCGCCTCGGCCAGCTCTCGCGACAGGCGAGCTACCTCGGCCGGCGCGAGGTGCTGACCGGCAAGGCCAAGTTCGGCATCTTCGGTGACGGCAAGGAGGTCGCCCAGCTGGCCATGGCCCGCGCCTTCCGTGCCGGCGACTTCCGCGCCGGCTACTACCGCGACCAGACCTTCATGATGGCGATCGGCGCGCTGACCCTCGAGCAGTTCTTCGCCCAGCTCTACGCCGACGCCGATCCCGGACGTGAGCCGGCCTCGTCCGGCCGTCAGATGAACGCCCACTTCGCCACCCGGCTCCTCGACGAGCGGGGCGAGTGGCTCGATCAGACGACACGCGTCAATTCCTCGTCGGACATCTCGCCCACCGCGGCGCAGATGCCGCGACTCGTCGGGCTGGGCTACGCCTCTCGCCTCTATCGCCACCAACCCGGGCTCGCAGGTGCCAGCCACTTCTCGCGGGGCGGCGGCGAGATCGCCTTCGGCACGATCGGCGATGCCTCCTGCGCCGAAGGGCTCTTCTGGGAGGCGGTCAACGCGATGGCCGTCGTGCAGGCCGCCGTCCTCCTGTCGATCTGGAACAACGGCTACGGCATCTCCGTCCCGATCGAGTTCCAGCTCGCCAAGGGAAGCCTCGACGACGTGCTGCGCGGCTTTCGCCGCGAAGAGGGGGTCACCAACGGCATCGATCTGTACACCGCCCGCGGCTGGGACTATCCCGAGCTCTGCGCGACCTACCAGGAGGCAGCAGCGGTGGTACGGCGCGACCAGGCGCCGGCGATCGTCCACGTCACCGAGCTCACCCAGCCCCAGGGTCACTCGACCTCCGGCTCGCACGAACGTTACAAGAGCAAGGAGCGCCTCGCCTGGGAGAAGGAGTTCGACTGCCTGCGCAAGATGCGCGGCTGGATCGTCGAGCAGGGGATCGCGTCGCCGGAAGCGCTCGACCGACTGGACGAAGAGGCCACCGCCGAAGTGCGCGCTGCCAAGGACCGAGCCTGGGAGGCCTTCCAGGCTCCCCTTCGCCGCGAGCGGGGCGAGCTCGTCGTCCTGGCCGGAGCGCTCGTCGCCGAGCTACCCGCCGCCTCGGTCGCGGGTCGCGACATCACCGAAATCGCTTCGCAGCTCGAGCGACGCGAGCCCGCGCTGCGCCGCGACGCCATGGCGGCGGCGCACGAGATCCTCGTGGCGACCCGCAGCGAGCGGACCCCCGCGCGCTCCCGGCTGGTGACCTGGCGCGACGCCCGGCGGGCCGAGAACGAGGAGCGCTACAGCTCCCACCTCTACTCACGCTCGCCCGCCTCGCCCCTCGACATCGTCGCGGTGCCACCCACCTACTCCGCGGACGCGCCGCTGGTCAACGGCTTCGAGGTCCTCAACGCCGCCTTCGACGCGGCGATGGCACGCGACCCGCGGATCCTCGCCTTCGGCGAGGACGTCGGAGCGCTCGGCGACGTCAATCAGGGGTTCGTCGGCCTGCAACTGAAGTACGGGACGGCGCGCGTCTCGGACACCGGAATTCGCGAAGCGACGATCATGGGGCAAGCGATCGGCCTGGCGCTGCGCGGCCTGCGTCCGGTGGCGGAGATCCAGTATCTCGACTACCTGCTCTACGCGCTGCAGATCCTCTCCGACGACCTCTCGAGCCTGCACTACCGCACTCGCGGCACGCAGAAGGCACCGGTGATCGTACGCACGCGCGGCCACCGACTGGAGGGCATCTGGCACTCCGGCTCGCCGATGGGCGGAGTGCTCAACCTGCTGCGCGGCATGTGGATCTGCGTGCCCCGCAACATGACGCAGGCCGCCGGCTTCTACAACACGTTGCTCGCCGGCGACGACCCCGCGCTGGTGGTCGAGGTCCTCAACGCCTACCGGCAGAAGGAACGCCTGCCCGCCAACCCCGGCGAGATGCGCCTCCCGCTTGGCGTGCCCGAGGTGCTGCGCGAAGGAAACGACGCCACGCTGGTGACCTACGGCGCCTGCTGCCGCGTCGCGCTCGAAGCCGCCGAGCTGCTCGCCCGTGCCGGCGCCGAGATCGAAGTCATCGACGTGCAGACGCTGCTTCCTTTCGACCTGCCCGACGTGGTCGCCCGCTCCCTCGCTCGCACGCACCGCCTGGTGGTGCTCGACGAAGACGTACCGGGAGGCGCCACCGCCTACCTGCTGCAACAGATCCTCGAACGCCAGGGGGGCTTCTGGCAGCTCGACGCCGCACCGCGCACCATCACCGCCAAGGCGCACCGCCCACCTTACGGCTCGGACGGCGACTACTTCGCCAAGCCGAATCGCGAGACGGTGTTCGACACGGTGTGGGAGCTGTTGCACGAGTGCGCACCGGATCGTTTTCGAGCGCTCGACTGAGCGGAAGCGGGATTCGGCCAGTCCCTTTTCGCGCCGTCGCAGGTCGGAGTGAAACTTTCGCCCCCGTTCTTCGTCTGTCTCCGTTCTGAGTACGTTCTTCTCGACGGAGGCATCCACAAGATGTTCACACTGCGTTTCCGGACGCTCGTTCGCGTCCTCAGCTTCGCCGCCACGCTGGCGGTACCGTTCGCCAACCCCGCCACCGCCGCCTCGTGCAACGCGGTGGTCGGAGTCTGGCCCCTCGGCCCTTCCTACCGCGTCGCCTTCGACGGCAACGTGGTGCTGCTCGCCCGTGGGCGCGAGCTTTCCATCTTCGGGACGGCGAATCCGAACACGACGCCGCCATTGCTCGGACGCGTGATCCTGCCGGGCCAACCGAAATCGATCGCCATCTCGGCGGTGACGCCTGGCCTCGCGGCCGTGGCGCTCGATGGTGAAGGCGTGGCCCTCGTCTCCTACACCAACCCCGCTGCTTCGGTAGTGACGCAGCATTTCGCCGTCGGCGGCAAGGCTCTCGCGGTCGCCTTTGGACCGACCGGAGACTCGCTCGGCAACATGAACGAGCGGCTCTTCGTCGCGCGTGGCAATCTCGGCCTGCAGATCGTCGAGCACGACAACCCCTCCGGGCCTGTGCTCCGCGGCAGCTTCGTGCACACGACCCCGAACACCAGCAACTCACAGGACGTCGTGGTGGCGGCGATCGACACCGGCAGCGGTTGGATCTATCGCGCCTACATCGCCGAAGGAGGCTTCGGGGTCAGCGTGCTGAACGTCGCCAACCCCGACGCACCGAGCTTCCTGGTCGGCTCGCCGCTCATCGGTTCGGCCGCGGCGCTCTCGCTGCTCTACCACCACGACGGGACGCTCGGTGGCAACCAGGCACGGCGGCTGTTCGTCGGCGCTGGCAGCGCCGGCCTGCGCGCCTTCTCGATCGACCTGAACGGACACCTCGCCGACCAGCAGACGTTCACCTGGTCAGGACCCGGCGAGAACTTCTACGTCGAGGATCTGGCGCGCGACGGCTTCCGGCTCTTCGCCGCCTCGAGCTACGGCGGGCTGCGCGTCGTCGACATCCACAACACGGCGGCGATGTTCGAGCTCGCGCGCTCCGGCAGCACGCCGGGCCGCGTGCACGGCGTCGCCGCCGGCCCAACCGGCCATGCGTGGGTCGCCGCCGAGCAAGCCGGCATGATCGTCTATCAGTTCCTCGCCGGCCCGCCGGCGACGCTCCCAGCGCGGGCGAGCTTCGGGACGACCGGCTCGACGGAGGATGTCGCCGGCAACGACCGCTACGCCTTCCTCGCCGACTCCAACTACGGCCTGGTGGTCGTCGATCTGCTGGCACCGGGTGGGCCGGCGCTCGCCGCGCCGCTCGGCTCGTTCTTCTATACCGGTACCTCGGTCGCGCTCGCGGGCAACCTCGCCGTGGTCGGCGACTCCTTCGGCAACGTGCGCATCGTCGACATCTCGACTCCCACGGCCCCGATCGAGCTCGGCGTCGTCAACGTCGTCAGCGCACCGATCAAGGCCATCGCCGTCGCCGGCACCCATGCCTACGTGGCGACCTCGTCCGGCAGCCTCCTTGCCGTCGTCGACTTCTCCACCCCGGCCGCCCCGGTGGTGCAGGACACCGTGCCGCTCGGCTTCTGGGCGAGCGGAGTGGCTCTCCTCGGGACCCACGCGTACGTGACCCTGGAGGGCACGACCGACCTCGCCGTCATCGACGTGAGCGACCCGAACAACCTCGTCCTGCTCCCGAACGCACCGCTCGGTACCTCGTCCGACATCGCGGTGTCGGGTGGCGTCGGCCTGCTCGTGCGCGCCCCGCAGCTCGTCACGCTGGGGCTCTCGACTCCCGCGACGCCGGCCGAAATCGGGAGCGTGACCCTGCCGGGCAACCTGGTCGCCCCCGCCGTCGTCGGCGGCTCCGGCTACGCGCACGTCGCGACGCTCATCTTCGACACGACCATGATGGGCTATCTCGGCCGGACCTATTCCGTGGACGTGCGAACGCCCTCCGCACCGATCGCCTACACCTCGCTCAGCGTGCCGGGTGCCAAGAACATCGCCGTCGCCGGCGATCGTCTGCTCACCGCCAACGCCGAGATGGGAGCCGCCGTGCTCACCAACTGCGTGGTTCTCCTGCGCGACGGCTTCGAGGACGGGGCGAGCCTTCCCGGACGATGGAGCGCGAAGATCGGGAGCTGAACGAACCGGCCGGTCGGCGACGCTTCGCCCTCCGGCTGCGCCCGGTGTCCCTGTACCAGGGCTCTTTCCGTCGACGCGGACGCCCAGCAGCTCGACCGGAAGGGCCCCCGCCTCCCACTCCAGCCCGAAGCGCGTCGCCGCGTCGCCCGAGAGCTCGGGGTTCGCCGCCACCGCGCCGCTCGCGGTGTTGATCGAATCGATCTTCCAGTTCCCGCCCGCGGGTTGGCCGCTGAAGAAGGTGCGATTGCCCGCGGGATCGCGTCTGTCGCTTCCGGAGGTCGTCGAGACGAAGACGTACCGGGAGGCGCCACCGCCTACCTGCTGCAACAGATCCTCGAACGCCAGGGGGGCTTCTGGCAGCTCGACGCCGCACCGCGCACCATCACCGCCAAGGCGCGCCGTCCACCTTGCGGCTCGGACGGCGACGATTTCGCCGAGCCGAATCGCGAGACGGTATTCGACGCGGTGTGGGAGCGGCTCCACGAAGTCGACCCACGTCACTCCCCGACTCTCGACGAGCAGGGGCCGCCGTTCTTCGCTCGGAGTGCCGGAGCCTCAGCCGGGCGCCTTGCCGGAGCGACCCCGGGCGAGATCCAGAAGCCAGAGGTTCCCGGGCAGGTGCCGGCTGTGCAGCACCTCACGCAATGAGGCTGCCGATCGCCGCTACTCTTCGCCCTCAAAACTCAGGAGAAGATAGCCATGACCCGGTCGGTCCCGACCCTGCTCGTCCTCTGTTTCGCGGCCCTGATGGCTGCCGAGGTTCCTGCCTCCGCCCAGCCCACCTCGTGCAACGCCGAGGTGAAGGTCTGGCCGCTCGGCCCCTCCTATGCCGTGGCGCTCGACGGCACCCGCGCGCTGCTCGGTCGCGGGCGTGAGCTCACCGTGGTGAGCATCGCCGCACCGAACACGCAGCCGCTGCCGATCCTCGGCAGGGTGACGCTTCCGGGTCAGGTGCGAGCCATCGCCCTCTCGCCCACCGTGCCCGGCCTCGCGGCCGTGGCGATGGACACCGAAGGCGTCGCCCTCGTCGACGTCTCGACGCCATCGGCTCCGGTCATGACCCGTCACTTCGCGGTCGGCGGGCGCGCCTACGGACTCGCCTTCGGTCCGACCGACGGGGGTTTCCTTCTTCCGCCGATCGAGATGCTCTTCGTCGCCCGCCTGAACCTGGGGATCCAGATCGTCGAGTACGACAATCCGTCCGGAGCGGTCCTGCGCGGCAGCTTCACGCACACCTCGCCGTCGCAGAGCAACTCGGCCGACGTCGTCGTCGACCGCTTCGAGCTGGGCGCGGGGTTCTACGGCTATCGCGCCTTCGTGGCCGACCAGAACGCCGGTGTCACGGTGCTCAACGTGGCGAATCCCGACTTTCCGACGCTGATCGGCGGACCCATTGCGCTGAGCGGCTCGGCCGCCGCAAGGAGTCTTCTGCTGCACCGCGACGGGACCCTGCCGATCGGTCAGACCGACCGGCTGTTCGTCGCCGCCGGCAGCGCCGGCCTTCGTGCCTTCAGCATCGTGGGAGCTCAGCTCGCGACGCAGTACGCGCTGACCCTCCCGAACGCGCCCTACGACGTCGAAGACCTCGCGCGCGACGGCCTGCGGCTCGTCGCGGCGGCGAGCTACGGCGGCGCGCGGGTGATCGACATCTCCGATCTCGCCAACCTGACCCAGCTCGCGACCACCGGCAGCACCGCCGGGCGCGTGCACGGCGCCGCCGCCGGACCGGCGAACCTCTTCCTCGCCGCCGAGCAGGCGGGGTTGCTCTCCTACCAGATCGTCGCCGGGCCGCCGATGTCGCTCACCGTGCGCGCCTCCGTGCTCACCGCTGGCACCGCCTACGACGCCGCAGCCAACGACCGCTACGCCTTCGTCACCGACTTCTCCTTCGGGTTGAACGTCGTCGACCTGCTCGCGCCCGGCGGGCCGACGCAGGTCTCGCCGCCGTTCAGCTTCGGGTTCTCGGGCTTCTCGGTCGCGCTTTCGGGGACGCTCGCCCTGGTCGGGGACTTCAACGGAAACCTCCACGTGCTCGACGTCTCCACGCCCAGCGCTCCGGCGGAGCTCGGCGTGGTCAACGTCACCACCGTGCCGGGCGGCTACCTCGGCTCCATCGCGGTGTCCGGGACGCACGCCTTCGTGACCGCGCTCAACGCCCAGCTCTTCGCCTCCGTCGACTTCTCGAATCCGGCGACACCCGTGGTCCAGGATACCGTTCCGCTCGGCGCCTCGCCCCGGGGCGTCGTCGTCAACGGCAACCTTGCCTACATCGCGCTCGACGGAAGCTCGCAGTTGGCGGTCGTCGACGTCGCGGATCCGGCCAACCTCGTTCTGCAGAGCGCGGCGCCGCTCAGCTCCGCGGCAAGCGATATCGCGCTCGGCGGCGGGATCGGGCTCCTCTCCCGCGGCAATCAGCTCACCACGCTCGGCCTCTCCTCCCCCGCCGTGCCGGTCGAGCTCGGCAGCACGTTGCTCACGGGGACCGGGGTCAACTCGCTCGAGGTCGCCGCGGCACCGGGATTCGCCCACCTCGTGGGCTCGAGCATCGACCTGGCGATCGGCACGGTGGTCGGACAGGCGTTTGCCGTCGATGTGCGCACGCCAGCCGCGCCGGTCGCCGTCGGCGCGATTCGCTCGCCCACCGTGCGCTCCATCGCACCTGCCGGAGACCGTCTGATCACCGCCAACCTCGACCTCGGCGTCACGCTGATCTCGAACTGCTCGATCGTCCTGCGCGACGGCTTCGAGGACGGCGCCGGTCTCCCCGGCCGCTGGAGCGCGAAAGCCGGGAGCTGAGCGTCTCTCCGTCAGTCGACGCGGACGCCCAGCAGCTCGACCGGAAGAGCCCCCGCGTCCCACTCCAGACCGAAGAGCGTCGTCGAGTCGCCGCTGAGATCCGGGTTCGTCGCGACCGCGCCGTTCGTCGTGTTGATCGCGTAGATCTTCCAGTTCCCCCCCGAAGGCTGACCGGTGAAGTAGTAGCGATTGCCCGCGGGATCGAGCGTGTCGTTCCCGGAGGTCGTCAGCAGGCTCATGCCGGCGATCGGCGCGCCGAGCAGGGTCACTGCGCCGGTCGCGGGGTTGATCGTCGCCAGTTGACGGTCGAAGCTCCCGCCGACGCTCGCCAACGCGTAGAGCACCGCCTCGCCCGGATCGTACTCGAGGCCCTGGATGCCGTTGATCGTCGCCCCCGAGAGCACCGGACTGGTCACCACACCCGTCGCGGTGTCGACGGTGTAGATCCGCTCCGTCCCGCCAGGCGATCCGACGAAGAAATAGCGATTGCCAGCGGCGTCGAGGTCGTCGCCACCGGAGACCGACGGCAGGCTTCCGCCGGCAATCGGGGAGAAGAGCAGGGTCACCGCGCCGGTCGCGATGTCGACGGTGGCGAGTTGGCGGTCTCCGCTGGCGACGCTGGCGAGAGCGTAGAGCACCCCCTCGCCGTCGTCGTACTGGATGCCGTCGAGGCTCGTCGATCCACCGGAGAGGGTCGGCGAGCCGAGCACGGCGCCAGTCCCCGGATGGATGCGAAAGAGCTTCCAGGTCGAGCCAGCGTCGGTCGAGCCGACGAAGAAGAAGCGATTCCCCGTCGGGTCGAGCGCGTTGACCCCGCTCGACGTGGAGAGGGAAGAACCGCCGTTGATCGGGCTCCCCGGCAGGCTCACCGCTCCGGAGGCCGGGCTCACCGCCCCGACTTCGCGGTCGCCGGTGGGCACCAGAGCGAGCGTGGCCACGGATTGCGCGTTGGCCAGGCACGGAAGCGCGGACAGGGCGAGAAAGAGACGGACGACGAGATCGCTCCGCATCGGCTCCTCCTCTCGAGGTGTGCTGCCGTCCAAGGTACCACGGAAGGCGACAAAGGGATCTCGCGCCCTTCGGCTCGCCGACGGCCCACCTTGCCCGCGCTCCCCGCGCGCCTCGGCGAGCTGCGCGACGAAGCTCGTCACGCTGCCGTAGCCGAACGAGACGAGCGCGTGCCCGGGAACGTGACGCAGGCCGCCGGCGTCAACTGCCGGCACCCGACGCCACGACCCGCCGTGAGGCTCGTTCCCCTCGAGCTCGGCCGGATTTCCGCCGCCCGTAGAGGGACGGCATCACGGGCTGGATTGCGCAGGCACCTCGAGGCTTTCGGGAACTCAGACGGGAGTCATTCTCACGTCCCGAAGGTCTCGATCGCTCTCGATCCCGGGAGTCTCCTGTGCCGTTGCCCTGCTGTTGGCGTCGCCGCCCGCGTTCGCTCAGCCCACCTCGTGCAACGCCGAAGTGCGCGTCTGGCCGCTCGGGCCCTCCTACACCGCAGCCCTCGATGGCACCGTCGCTCTGTTCGGCCGCGGACGAGAGCTCGCGCTGGCCGACGTCAGCGACCCGCTGGTCACGCCCCCGATCGTCGGCAAGGTCACTCTGCCCGGACAGGTCGTCGCCATCGCCCTCTCGCCGACAGTGGCGGGCCTCGCGGCGGTGTCGATGGGAATCGAAGAAGTCGCTCTGGTCGACGACTCCTCGCCGTCTCGGCCGGTGATGACCCGCCACGTCGCGGTCGGCGGCCGCGCCGTGGGCCTCGCCTTCGGCCCGACCGACGGGGGCTTTCTGCAACCTCCAATCGAGCGGCTCTTCGTCACGCGCCGGAACCGTGGGGTCCAGATCGTCGAGTACGACCACCCGAGCGGTCCCATACCGCGCGGCAGCTCTGTCCACGGCACGCCCTACCGGAGCAACTCGACGGAGGTCGTGGTCGATCGCTTCGACCTCGGAGGCGGCGCCTACGCCGATCGCGCCTTCGTCGCCGATCAAACGACCGGTCTGTCCGTGCTCGACGTGCCAACGCCGATGCTCCGCTGCTTTCCTCCGGTCCGTTCGTCCTCACCGGCTCGCTCGCCATCGTCGGCGACTCGTTCGGCAACGTCCACGTGATCGACGTCTCCAATCCCGCCTCGCCCACCGAATCGGGGGTGGTCAACATCGTGTCCGGCGTGGGCATCGAGTCGATCGCTTTGGCAGGTACACACGCCGACGCCTCCACCGGGCCGGCACAACAGGCCGCGATGATCGACGTCACCAATCCTTCCGCACCGACGGTTCCAGACAGCGTGGCGCTCGGCTTCTTCGCCGGGGAGGTGGCGCTCTCGGGACCGCACGCCTACGTCATCCTCAACAGTGCCACGCACGTGGCGGTGATCGACATTGCTGGCGCGACGAACCTCGTTCTCGTCAACCTGGTCTCGATCGGAACCGCGTACGCTGTCGACCTCGCAATTCGCGACGGGGTAGGCCTGTTTGCTCGCGGCGGCTCGTGCGTGACCGTCGGATCCGCCAACCCCGCGACCCCCAACGAGCTCGGCAGCATCGCCGCCACGGGAACCGCCCCATATCTCGCCTCGGCGGCCTCCGCACCCGGCGTCGCCCATGCGGTCGGCACGGTGTTCGACGCGGCCCTGGGCACTTTCGTCGACCGCGCATTCGCCGTGGACGCTTGGACGCCAGCCGCTCCTGTCGCCGCGGGAGCAATCCCCGCGCCGATGGCCAGCGCGATGGCGCCTGCCGGGGACCGTCTGATCACCGCCAATCTGGACCTCGGGGCTGCCATCCTCTCCAGCTGCACGCTCGTCCTGCGCGATGGCTTCGAGGACGGCGTCGCGCTTCCGGGGCGACGGTCGGCTCGAGTGAGCCAGTCGCTGGACGGCCGAATCGACGGCTTCAGCCGTAGCTTTCCTGGTGGATTCGCGCCTTCGGCACGCCGAGCGCGTCGAGCGCCGCGAGCGCCGACTCGAGGAAGCGCGGCTTGGGCTCCTCGCCACGAGAGCGCGCCGCTTCTCGCTCCCACTTCGAAACCGCCGGCCCACAGGCGAAGACCTCGACCGCGCTCGGGTCCGGGACGAGCTCGCGCAAGGTCTCCAGCCTCAGTCTGCCTGGACGGACGTCTCGCCCCAACCGCTCCGGCCCGCTCTCGCGCGATAGCAGGTGAACGACGCGCAGGCGCTCCGGGAACTGTTGCTCGAGCTCGGCAAGCTGACGGCGGAAGATCACGTCCGCCCAGCTCTTGTTGCCGTAGACGAGCGTGTGCCGGAGACGCATGCCGGTGGCGAGCGCTTGCTTCAGGATGCTGAAGTTCGGTACCACTCCCGAACCGGCGCACAGGTGCAGGAGATGATCGGTGCGCGATTCGATGTCCGCCGGCAGGACGTAGGGCCCGCCGAAACCGGTCACCTGCATCCGCGTGCCGCGACCGGTTCGCCACACCAGCAACGGCGAGAGAAGCGGCGGGTACTTGGTGACACCCGGCAGGTACCGCTCTTCCTTGACGGTGATCGCGAGCATCTTCTCGTGCGGAGCCGACGAAAGCGAATAGGCCCGCGCCGGTTCACGTCGACCTTTGCACTCTTCGAAGTAGCGCGTGAAACGCTCGAGCGCCTCGAACTGCTGCGGCCGAATGGTGAGGAAATGCCCGGGCTGGTAGTCGAGCCGATCGTTGCCGGTGAAGAGCACCAACGTCGTGGTGTCGCTCGCCTCGACGACAACGTCGGCCACCATGACTTCCAGATCCTTGATCTTGGTTCGCGCTGTTGGCGTCCCGGCCTGCGTCTGTGCGTCCATCGGCTCCATCCGCTTCCTCCTCGAGAGGTTTGGCGGAGGCTACCTACCTCGCCGGCTTCGCGATGTGGGGCCCGCGACAAGCGCTCGGCGCAGCGGCGGCCTCAGGAGGAGAAGCGCCGTTCGCTCCAGAGGAAGAACGGCCAGGCCGAAGCAGCCACCGCCGCGGCGATGGCAAAGGCGCCGCCGAACCCGAGACGTGCGGCGAGCGGTCCGAGCAACACCGAGCCCGAGCCGATGCCGACGTCGAAGGCCGCCAGCATCGCCCCGAAGGCGGCGCCACGACGATCCGCGCCGACTCGTCGCAGGACCTGCGCCGAGAAGGCCGGATAGAAGGTGGAGAAGCCACCGCCGAAGAGCACGGCGGCGATCGTCAGCGTGAGCCAGCCCTCGGCGAAGGGCAGAACCCCGAGCCCGGAGGCGACCAGCACGATGCACACCGGCACCGCCTGGCGCGCGCCGAAACGATCGAGCGAGGAGCCGAGGAGCGGGCGACAGACGAGCATCGTGCCGGCGAAGACGGTGAAGAAGATCCCGCGCGGAGTGATCCCGCGCGCCTCGGCGAGCTGCGCGACGAAGCTCGTCACGCCGCCGTAGCCGAAGGAGACGAGCAGGAGCGTGCCGGAGAAGGCGAGCGTCCTCCACTCCACCGTCCGCCACGAGAACAGGGCGGCGATCTCGGAGAGCTTCGCCGCCGGCGGCCTCCCGCTCTCGGGCAGCCGCAGCGCGAGCAGCGCGACCGCGAGGTAGAAGGCCACGATCGAGGCGCAGAGCCAGCCCCAGCCGAAGCCGGCGAGAGCGAATCCGAGCGTCGGCGCCGAGGCGATGGCGAAGGTCGAAGCGAGGCCATGGTAGGCGATTCCCTCGGCGCGCCGCTCGATCGGCACGAGGTCGCTGACGTAGGCCGAGGCCGCCGTCAGCACGCTCGACCAGGCAATCCCGTGCGGCAGGGCGAGGAGCACGAGAAACTCCCAGCGCGGCACCACCGCGTAGAGAGCCCCGAGGACCGCGAGCACGAGCCCCGCCGCCGCCAGGACGCGCCGCCGCCCCAGGCGATCGGCGAGCGCGCCGGTCCACGGCGCCGAGAGCGCCGAGCCGTAGGTGAGCAGACCGAGGAAGAGACCGCTGGTCGCCGTCGAGCCGCCGAGCGCGCGAATGCGAAACGGTGCCGCCGGAAAGAGCTGGAACGAAGCCGCTGCCGCCGCGAAGGAGACGGCGCAGATGGCGAGGAAACGCGGCGTGAACAGCGGGTGACGAGAGGCAAGCACGGTCGCGGGCCGGGGAGGAGACTGTACCAGAGAGGGCTGCTACCCTAGATGCATGTTCGACAACATCCTCGTACCGGTCGATTTCGCACCGAAGAACCACGGCGCTCTCGCCGTCGCTCGCGAGCTCGCGGGAGGGGGGCAGGTCACCCTCCTGCACGTCATCGAACGGATCGACGGTGACCTTCGCGACGACGATCCCGCCCGCATGCACACCCCTCGCGCGGTCGACGGAGAGGTCGACGAGGAGCTCGACCGTTTCTACGAGCGCCTGGAGGAACGGGCGCGCGAGCGGATGGAGACCATGCTCGCCGAGCTCGGCGACCGCCGCGTCGCGACCCGTATCGTCTACGGACGTCGCGCCCACACCATCGTCGAGACGGCCGCCGAGCTCGACTGCGACCTGATCGTGATGAGCTCGCACCGCGTCTCTACCGCGCAGCCGGGCGCGGACTGGATCAGCATCAGCCACAAGGTGGCGATTCTCGCGGGCTGCCCGATCCTGCTGGTGAAGTAGACGGGACGTGCGAAAAGGAGGGGCGGCACCGGGATTGTCGGGATCCCGGTGCCGCGGAGGGAGGGTCGCCGTTCGGACCCACCGGAGCAGGCTCGGTCGGCTGCGACAACGCTAGTGCGCTCGCGCCCGCCGAAAAATGACACGACTCGCACCCCCGCTGTGATCTCCTCCGCATGGTGTCAGCCACCTCGTCAGCGCCGTCGAGTGGATGAGTCCTTGGTGCCAGGCACTTCTCCGGGAACGGGGCCACTCCGGGTCGCACGGACGCCCGCTCATCCTCGCGGGCTCCGTCCAAGTGCGATTCTCGACCCAGCAATCGCCGGCCGCGCACGACCTGAGGCACTCCCCACCGAGAATGTCGAACGATCTCGACGCGCCTCTCCTCGCGGCCGCTCCACGGGCCGTCCACCGGTCATCCCCGCGCTTTGACTCGATCCACCCTCGAGGCCGCGCACCGAGCTCTCGTGGCCCTCAGCTGGGCGCTGCGCGAATGAAGCCACGAGAGGGCTGAAAGCAGCCAGCGGGGAATTCGACGGGAACACATCCCGCCCTCAGCGCGTCGGCGGCGCGGCGAAACGCCGCGACGAAGAGGCGATAGGCCGCGAGGAAAGCCAGGCGCCGCGCTCGCGTCGCCGCATGCACCCACGGTGCTGACCCGCGAGAGCTCTCGAGCGGCACCTCGTGCGGATCGTGGAGCATCACCTCGTGGGCTCCCGCTGGCCTCCCGTGACGGCTCTGTCGTGCCGCCGCAGCATCTCGCACGCGGGCCACGAGCTCCCCGACTCTCCTCTGTCGCTCTGTGGGCTCCAGATGACTCCACGCCGGCAGAGGGTCGAGGGTGACGAGCTCACGGGACTCGTCTCCCTCTCGATCGTCCCGTTCCGACCTTTCCCGGGGCGAACCCTTCGACGTCCGGTCGATCCATCGACCCACCAGAGGCTCGTCGTGGAGCATCGCTCGCACACTGGTTGCACCGGGCCAGTCCTCCGGATCGGCGAAGAGGCCCTCCTTGCAACCTTGCTGCAGCAGGTAGAAGAGCCGCTCGACCTGGGCCTCCTGCTCGTCGCTCACCACGATCGACTGATATCGGCGCCCCCAGACCTTCTCGCGCCAAGCGTGAATCCGTCCGACTTCCCGGGCCAACTTCGAATTGAGATAGCCCACGAAGCGGGCGAGTTGCTCGGCGTCACGTGCCCAGACCAGGAGGTGGTAGTGGTTGGACAGGAAGGCGAATCCGCAGATCGACATTCCGTAGAGTCGCTGCGCGCGCCCGAGGACCCCGAGGGTCATCTCCCGCAACTCCCGGGAGGGCCGAAGTAGAAGCCTGGATTGGATCGTCCGCGCGGTGACCTCGACGAGGGCACCTCCGGGCGGCACATAGCGTAGTCGTCGTCCCATGTCTCCAGAAGACGTCAACGGCCGCCGTGATCTCGCACCAGGTGGCTGGCACCTTGGAGGGTGGCACCTTGGAGGGTGGAGAGCGTGCGGCGGGCGAGCGCGGCGGTCTCCGCGTCGGGACGCCGTGCCACCATCGCCTCGAGCACCTCCTCGACCTCGCGCCGTCCGTGCCCCGTCAGCCCGAGCACCAGGGCCAACCGCGAATAGGCCTGGGTCGCCGTGGGAAACGCCGCGATCTCCCGTCGGAACGCCTGCTCCGCCTCGCCGAGGCGGTCGACTCTCCCCAACGCCTCGCCGCGCAGGAACTCCAGGTCGGCGACCGGCTCGCCCCCTTCTCCTCGCCGCCGCTCCTCCGCCGCGTCGAGGATGGCGAGCGCCTCCTCGGGCGCACCGGCACGCAGCCGCAACTCGGCACGGATCGTCGCCGCTCCCGGCCAGGCATCCGGCGTCTGCTCCGCTCGCCTCGCCGCCTGCTCCGCGCCCACCGGATCTCCCTTCGCCATCGCGATCCGCGCCAGCAGCAGCTCAGCCGCTCCCGGCTGTCCGGCGGCTCCTGCCCGCGCATGGCGCTCCGCCTCGTCGAACCGCCCGAGCTCGAGCTGCAGGCGGGCCATCGGCAGCACCAGGCCGCTCGCCAGCGCCGGCGAAAGTGCACAGGCGCGCTCGTACGCCGACAGCGCCTCGGCCGGCCGGCCGGCGCGCGCCGACACTTCGGCGAGCGCCACCTGGGCGTCGAAGAGCTCGGGGCTCTCCCGCAGCACCTCGCGCAGACCGCTCGCCGCCGCCTCGTTCTGGCCGGCCGCCGCCAGCCGCAAGGCGGAGCTCAACTGCGCGATCAGGTGGATCCGCGCGCGGGGCGCCGGCAGGTCGCCGCCGCTCGCGTGCGTCGCCGAGCCGCCGAGGTAGCCGAGCGACCGCATCGCCGCGACCTCCTCGGCGTTTCCCGTCCCGGGCGGTTCGTACGCACCCCGCTGCCGCGCCAGCGCCGCCGCGAGCTCCCGCACCCGTTCCGGTTCGGCGGCGCTCCTCTCCTCGAGCTCGCGCGGATCGGCACGCCAGTCGTAGAGCTCTCGTCCGCCCCCTTCGATGAGATGGAAGCGGGTGGCCAGGAGTCCCGTCTGCTCGCTCCATCCGAGGTGGATCCGCGGATAGTAGGTCTCGGCGTAGAGGCCACGCTCGGCGCGCCGCGTCAGCCGCTCGCCGTCGAGCAGCGAGCGCTCGCCCACCGCCGCCGGAGCCGCCACGCCGACGAGGCGCGAGAGCGTCGGCGCCACGTCGATCAGGGCCACCGGCGTGTCCACCGTCTCGCCGCCGCGCTCTCCTTGCGGCAGTTTCAGCAGGAGCGGAACGTGGAGCGCCCAGCGGTTGAGCAGGATGCCGTGCTCGGCCTCGCCGTGCTCGCCGAGCCCTTCGCCATGATCGGAGAGCAGCACGACGATCGCCCGATCGTAGATCCCGCTCGCCCGCAGCGCGCCGAGGAAGCGACCGACCACCGCATCCGCGGCGGCGATCTCGGCGTCATACGGATCGGCGAGGCGCGCGGCGAACGGCGCCGGGGCGGCGTAGGGCGTGTGCGGCTCGTAGAGGTGCAGCCAGGCGAAGAAGGGACGATCTCCCTGCCGGCCGATCCAGGCGAGCAGCCGATCCGCCGCCATCGACCCCGGGCGCTGTGCCGCACCGGCCGCCGCGGCGAGATCCGCCCGCACCCCTGGTAGCTCGTCGTCGTAGAAGTCGAACTCTCCCCCCAGCCCGCTCGCACCGCGCAGCACGTAGGCGGAGACCGCCGCACCGCGCGCGTAGCCGGCTGGACGGAGCCAGCTCGCCAGCGTCGGGTGACTCGCTCCGTCGTAGGCATAGCCGAGGTTGTCGCGCACGCCGTGCTCGACCGGCGTCAGGCCGCTGAGAATCGAAAGATGCGCCGGCAAGGTCAGCGGACAGGGTGAGAAGGCGTTGGCGAAGCGAATCGACTCGCGTGCCAGCACGTCGATCGCCGGCGTCTCTCCCCGGGTGTAGCCCCAGGCCGGAAGATGGTCGGCGCGCAGCGTGTCGATCGACACCAGGACGATCGGTGCTCGGCGGTAGGTCGGCTCGTTCGCCGGCCGCGAGCCCGGCGCGCAGGCGAGGTGAGCGAGCAAGGCCCCGAACAGCGCGAGCGCGGGCCAGCCGAGGGCACGGCCGGTGGATCTCGAGTCGTTTCGCTTCACGCCGTACCTCCTCGTCGAACGACGCTCGAACGAAGAAGACCCCACCCGCCGTCCCGAACCGGACGGCGGATGGGGGCGAAGGAGGTGGAGCCGGAGCGCCGGCTCCTCCCGGGAGGACGAGTCACCTGGGCGTCAGAAGCGGATGCCGAGCGACGCCTGGAAGGTGCGGGCCTGCTGATACGTGTCGTTCGTCGCCGTACCGAAGGTCGCGGCCGGAATGTAGCCGGTCGGCAGTCCGTCGGCGTCGAGCGGGCTCGTCGGATCCGCGCGAACGGTCGTCGCGAAGGTGACGAGGTTCTGCTCGTTGGTCAGGTTGCGGACCTCGAGCTTCAGCCACGGCTCGACCGTCTTCCAGATCGGCAGAGCGTAGTTGAGCGACAGGTCGAGGGCCTGGATGGTGTCGAACTCTCCGGCTCCGCGCTCGCCGAAGAAGAGGTTCTGGCTGCACGGCACGCCGTTGGGCGAGGCCGGGCAGACCGCATAGCCGGCGGCCGACCAGCGGGCCAGCTCCTGCGAGGAGAACGGCCGGTTGTTCGCCACGTAGCTGAAAGTCAGCGGCGAGTCGTAGCGGTAGAGCAACCCGAGGTCGAGCGCACCGAAGTGGCCGAAGTCGAGGCGGTAGGTGGTCCAGAGCCGGATCTTGTCGGCCTCGAAGTCGTTGAGGCGACCGTCCGGGTTCACCCGCGCGAGCGAGTAGAGCTCGGGGTAGTTGCCGATCAGCGAGCTGGTCCCCGGAGTGTTGGCGCCTTCACCCTCGAAGGTGCCGTCGTTCTTGAACTGGTGGGTCCAGTGACCCTCGACCCGCCAGGCGTCGGTGATCGGATATCCGCCCTGCAGCTGCACGGCCTGGTACTCGCGCTTCGGCAGGTTGCTGTTGCGCAGCACCGTGTTGTCGACTTCGCCGAAGCTCTCGCCCTGGTAGACGATCTCGGTCTTGCCCGTCGTCGTGTCGATGAAGTTCTCGACGAAGTCCTTGACCTTGCGCGCGGTGTAGACCGCCTTCAGATAGCCGCCGCGCGGCAGGCCCACACCCGCCGAGAGAGTGAACTCTTGCGTCGTCGGCGACTTGAGGTTGTCGGCGACGAAGACGTTCGAGGTCGGGAAGTTGGCTCCGACGATCTGCCAGTTGGTCTGATCGTAGGCCGGGGCGAAGTCGACGCCCTGGCCGCTCGGGCCGAGGTAGGCGTAGTAGACCAGCGCCGGATTGCCCACCGGCGAGTTCTGGCTGAACTGCCCGTCGGAGTAACGACCGGCGTACTCGGCGTAGGTGACGTCGAACTTGTACTTGCCGTCCCCCTTCAGGTCGAAGGAGGCTCCGAGGCGCGGCACGATGGTGTCGGTGTCGACCATCTGGATGCCGCCGGTCGCTTCGCTGCGCACCTTCTCGTAGCGCGCACCGAGGTTGAACGACCAGTGACTGCTGAGGCTCCAGCGGTCGTTGACGTAGAACGAATCGGTCGTGATGTCGATCTTGGCGCCACGGGTCGGGATCCAGTTGAGGATCAGGTTCTCGCCGGTGTTCCAGATCGGGATGTAGCGCCCCTGGCTGTCGAGCGTCGGCGTTCCCGGCGCCCCGACGTAGTCGGCGTAGAAGACGTAGCCGGTGGCGGTCTGCGAGTTGCCGCCGACGTTCGTCGAGGTGAAGCGCTCGAAGCCGGCCTTGAGGTCGTGGCTGCCGAGGCTCTCCGACGCCTTGAAGTAGGAGAGCGCGCCGGCGAGCTGCTGGTTGTCGCGATCCTCCGGATCGGTGGCGTCGAAGTAGACGGCGTTGTAGTGGTTGCCGTCCAGGGTGAAGAACGGCGAGTCCTTCGGGATCGTCAGCGTGCCTTCCGGCAGGCTGCGGCGGAAGCCGAACTTGCGCTTCGAATACTGCACCTCGCCGAAGAGGCTCGGGCTGAGCACGCCGTTGTAGCGCAGCGCGATCAGGTCGTTCGGCAGCTCGCGGTCCTCGATCGCCCGCGGGTCGATGGTGAAACCGAACGAGCGGCGGCCGAACTGCGAGGTGGTGTTCTCGATGTAGCTCGCGGTCAACGAGTGGTTGGCGGCGATCGCACCGGTGAGCTTGGCCTCGTAGCGCCGGTCCTCCTGGGTGACGACGTAGGGCGAGCCGATCCGGTTGAAGGTGCCCTGCGTCGAGGTATCGGCGCTGCGCCCGGCGACGAAGAACCAGAGCCGGTCCTTCACCACCGGTCCGCCGAGGACCGCCGAGTAGACCTTGTCCTGCTTGTCCGCGCGCGTGATGCCACGGTCCTTCTCGAAGGTGCTCTCGGTCGTCCAGGCCGGGTTGGTGAGGTCGGTGCGCACCGCGCCGGTGAAGATGTTGCCGCCGCTCTTGGTGATCGCGTTGACCACGCCGCCCGAGAAGCGCCCGAACTCGGCCGAGATCCCCGAGGTCATCACCTGGGTCTCCTCGATCGCGTCCTCGATGAACAGGTTGTTCGGGCTGCCGAACTGGTTGTCGTTGACGTCGACGCCGTTGATCAGGAACAGGTTGTCGTAGGCGAAGCCGCCGGAGATCGTCACCTGGTCGGCGTTGGGGGTGTTGTCGGTGAGGCCGGGAGAAAGCTCGGCGATTCCCGCCACCGTCCGTGCGGTGGCCAACTGGTTGATCGTCTCCGCCCGGTAGTTGGCACCGACGGTCACCGTCTCGAGCACCGACGGCGTCTCGCCGGTGACGACGATCGTCTCCTGCGCCGCCGCCACCTCCATCGTCGCGTCCGCCCGCGCGGTGCCGCCGAGCGGCAGATTCGCCGTGCGCTCGACGGCGCTCATCCCGTCCAGCCGGAAGGCGACCTTGTACTCGCCCGGCGGCAGGCCGCGGATGACGAAATCGCCGTTGATCGCCGTCGACGCCGTGCGCTCGCCGATCAGCGCCTCGGAGGTGACCGTCACCGTCACACCGGGCAGGGGCGAGCCGTCGTTGCTCTGCACCGTGCCGATGAGGATGCCGGTCTGGGAGCCCTGCGCCCAGGCCTGCCCCGCGCTCAGGGCGAGGACGAGGGCCAGACTCAGGATCGAGAGGATGCTGCGTCTCATTGCTGCCTCCTTCCATCGCTCGTCTCGGGGCGGCGTCCGGCTCGTCCCCGAATCGTTGTCGACCGTCGCGGCTCCTGGCGATCCCGGACGACCGCCGCCGCGTTCTGCGCTGCGGAGCGCGTCGCCGACCCCGGGTCGAACGAGCGCCGCTTCGACGGCCGTGATCGGCTGGTGTCGCCGCAGCACCGGTCCTCAACGCAATGGCTCTGCCCGCGAGACCCGTCACCGGGCCTTTCAGGGACGACCCGGAAGCGTTGCGGGACGAGCGGTCGGAGCGCCGTGGCGAATCGCGGTGCGAGCCGGTCGCCTGCGCTCGTCTCGCCGCTCGCCTCGGCCCGTCCGGGTCCAAGCATTTGAAGAAGAGCGCCGCGGCGAGAACGAGCCCCTCGCGACTCGTCCCGCGACAGCGACGAGTCGCCCCGCGATCACGACGACTGGTCAGAATCGGCGATCGATCCGTCGCCGTGGAGCAACGATTCAGCGGGGTGGAGCCGTTCAGCCGGCGTCGTCGGAAGCGATCCCGACGGCGGCCTCGAAGCGCTCGCGATAGGTTCGGCTCAAGGTCAGCCGCTCGCCGCTGTCGAGCACCACCGCGAAATCGCCGCCGGCGAGGCGGTGCAGCTCACGGACGCGGTCGAGCTGGACGATCACCGAACGATGGATGCGCAGGAAACGGCGCGGGTCGAGCTGCTCTTCGAGCGCCGAGAGGGTCTGGCGGAGCAGCAGGCGGCGCTCGCCGAGATGCAGGCGCACGTAGTTTCCGGCGGCCTCGAACCAGTTGACCTCGTCGGCGTGAACGAAGTCGATCCGTCCGCCGTCGCGCACCAGGAGACGATCGAGCGTCCGCGGCGGGCTCGCCAGCTCGGCGAGCAGCGAGCGCAGGCGCCGGTCGAGGTCGTCTGCGCTGTCGCGCCGCTCGCCCGCCCGCTCCTCTTCGGCCGCCCGCTCGCGGGCTCGCGCCACGGCCTCGTGCAGGCTCGACGATTCGACCGGCTTGAGCAGGAAGTCGAGCGCGTGGACGCGAAAGGCGCGGATCGCATACTGATCGTGCGCGGTGACGAAGACCACCTGCGGCCGCCGCTCGCGCGGCAGCCGCTCGAGCAGCTCGAAGCCGTCCTCGCCCGGCATCTGGACGTCGAGCAGCAGAAGGTCGACCGGCCCCGAGGCGAGCGCCGCCTCGGCTTCGGCGGCCGAGGCGCACTCGCCGACCACCTCGACACCGGCCTCGGAGGCGAGCAGGCGGCGCAGGCGATGTCGCGCCAGCGGCTCGTCGTCGACGACCAGGACTCTCAGGCGCGATTCCATGAGACCTCCGCAGGGCAGGGTGGCGCCGGTCGCGTCTCGCGCCGGCGAAGCGGCAGCTCGAGTCGCACGCGGTAGCGTTCGGGAGAGCTTTCGACGACGCAGCGCGCGGCATCGCCGTAGAGCTCGGCGAGTCGGCTGCGCGTGTTCGCCAGGCCGAGGCCGGAGCTCGGGCGCGCGGAGCCGCCGCCGGACGGCCCGGCGCCTTCGTCGGGTCCGTCGTTCTCGACCGAGAGCTCGAGGCCCGCCCCCGCCCGGCGCGCGGCGATCCGCAGATGGCCGAGCCGCGAGCGCCGCGCCAGCCCGTGCCGCATCGCGTTCTCCACCAGCGGCTGCAGGACGAGGCCCGGGACGGCGGCGTCGGCGAGGCCCGACTCGCTGTCGAAGACGATCACCAGCCGGTCGCCGAAGCGCACCCGCTCGATGTCGAGGTAGCGCTCGACGAGCGCCAGCTCCTCGCCGAGCGAGGTTTCCGGATCGCTCGCCGTGGCGAGCGCCGCGCGCAGGAGGCCGGCGAGGCGCTGCACCATCGTCCCGGCCGCGGCGACGTCGAGCCGCAGTAGCTCGGCGATCGAATTCAGGGTGTTGAAGAGGAAGTGCGGGTGCAGTTGCATGCGCAGCGCGGCGAGGCGCGCCTCGGCGAGCTGCTCGGCGAGGCGCGAGGTCTGGACCTCTCGCCGCGCCAGCTCGCGCCGCCGCTCCATGCGCAGGTGCGCCACCAGCACGAACAGGTAGGTGAGCACGTCGAAGTGGAAGTCGGCACGCAGCTCGGCGCCCCACGATGCCGCGGAGAAGAAGTCGGTGGCGCCCTCGCCGGCAGCGGCGGCGCGCAGGCTGGCCAGAGCGAGCATCGCCGCGGCGTGGACCAGCGCGAAGACCACCGCCGCCCCGACGTGAGCGAGCCAGCGGGCGGGGCGCACCGGCCTGCCGAGGGGCAACGCACGCCCGAGGCGCACCACGACGAGCGCCAGCATTCCCCAGATGGCCCAGTACGGCACGCAGAGCGCCAGGGCCTCGCTCCAGGCCACCGGCGTCGCGTCGACCGCCCCGGCGGTCACCAGCCGGCTGGCGAAGAAGACGCCGAGGCCGAGCCAGACCAGGGCCCACCGCGCCGCCTCCGCCCAGGTGGGAGGGCTCATGCGACCCGCTCCCGCCGGGTCCAGACCCGCACCCCCGTCGCGGCGAGGTCGGGCGCCGCGGGCTCGACCTCCGGGCCCGCATCCCCGGGCAGCGACAGGCGCACGGACGAAGCTCCCCCCGTCGCCGCAGTCGATTCGACGAGCTCGACCGCAGCGGCCGGATCGCTGGCGCGCAGCCGGGCGCGCGCCGCGACGAGCGCCTCGGCGAGCGCCGGTCCGGCCGAGAGGGCTCCTCCGCTCGCCCGCAGCTGCAACTCGATCTCCAGGCGCCCCCCCAACGGCTGCGCGGTCAGATGCAGGGCCAGCCCGGCGACCTCGCGCGCATCGCGCACCGCGGCCTCGGCGAGCGGCTGGAGCAACAGCCCGGGCACCAGGGAGAGCGTCGAGCGGGGGTCCACCGCCGAGACGAGGGGCAGCGGGGCGCCGAGTCGCGTGCGCTCGATCTCGAGATAGCGCTCGAGCAGCGCGATCTCCTCGCGCAGCGGCACGCTCGTCTCGTCGCCGAGGTCGAGGACGCTGCGCAGGTACGCGGCGAGTCGCAGGACCAGCCGCTCGGCCGCTTCGACGTCATCGTGCATCTGCACGCCGACCGCTTCCAACGTGTCGAACACCAGCGGCGGTCGGACCTGCAGACGCAGCGCCGCGAGCCTCGCCTCGGCCAGCTGTTCGGCGAGGCGTGCGGCCGCGAGCGCCCGGTCGTCGGCCCGCCGCGCGAAATCGATCGCCTCCCAGGAGAGCAGGATCAGCCCGTAGATCGCCACGTCGGTGTGGAAGTGCCAGCGGAAGGCCCGCTCGAGGTTGCCGGAGAAGTCGAACGGCCGCCCGTCGGCGAGCAGGGCGTTGGCGAGCCAGAGGGGCAGGAGCAGCACGAGCAGGTGAATCGCCGCCATCGCCAGCCCGATCGGCAGATGACGGAGCAGGCGCCCGGGCCAGCCCGGACCCGAGAGCGGCCAGCGTCGGGCGAGACGCACCGCTGCCAGGCTGAAGACCCCCCAGAGGAGATAGAACGAGAGCTGGAAGACCGCCGCATTGACCCAGACCCACCGCGTGTTGGCCGGATTCCAGCTCCAGGTCGGGGCGATCCAGGCCGCTCGCACGGTGAAGAACAGGCCGAGCCCCAGCCAGACGGCGAACCAGGCGAGCAGGCGGCGTTTCGATCCCATGACGAGCTCTTCCCCTCCTGTACGTACCGGAGGCTAATTCGATCTGCCCCACCCTGGGGGCAGGAGGGGACGAACCGCGCGTCCGGCGGGACGAGCCGTGCCCGCGCGGGGTGAACCGGCCCGACCATGCCGGCTCCCGCGCTCAGGGAGCTCCGGGCAGCGTGTAGTCGAGCGCATAGCGATGGACCCCGCCCTCGATCTCGATGGTGAGCGTGCCGCCGATCCCGGCGAGCTCGCCCGTGCCGGAGTCGGGGACGATCGACACCTCGAGCGATCGGCCGTCCTTCGTCATCAGCCCACGGTGGTGCAGGACGAACGAGCCACGCCGGCCGGCGAGCACGCCGTTCACCCGCTCGATCGCCACGTAGACCGCCGAGGTCTCGACCGTCGTCTGCGCCGTGAGCATCTGCCCGAGACCCGTGCCCTCGAGGTCGCCGTGGAACTGCTTGTCGATCGACATCCGCCCGAGGCGGTCGTCACTCGCCGGCCCGTCGAGGGAGAGCGGACGGATCTTGACGTCGAAGGTTCCGGTGGCGTGCATGGTCTGGGCTCCTGTGGCGGCAGCAGCGCTTTCGGCGCCTGCCGGGAAAGCGGTCGGAATCGGCGTGGCCAAGGCGATCAGGGCGACGAGGATCGCCGGGCGGCGACGGAACGACAGGGTGTTCCAGGGCATCGAGATTCTCCTCCATTCGGCTTCGAGCGCGGAGCGAATGCTAGCCTTCGCCCCGCGAGACCGATTGAACGAACGCGACATGCTCCGGCCGAAGCTCGACCCGCCGCGCGGCGTGCTGCACGCCCGTGCCCAGCCGTTCTCCCCCGGCTACGGCCGATACTGGCCCTGCGACGAGCTCGCCCCGTTCGTCGAGCACTTCTGGACCGTCGCCTGGGACGAGCCGACGCCGGTGACGCGCGAGGTTCTGCCGCACCCTTCGGTTCACCTGGTGATCGAAGCCGGAGCCTCCGCCGTCGCCGGTGTGCCGGCCGGCCGCTTCAGCCGCCGGCTGGAGGGCCAGGGGCGCGTGCTCGGCACGAAGTTCCGTCCGGGCGGCTTTCGCCCGTTCGTCGCTCGGCCGATCTCGACGCTCACCGCCCGGACCGTGCCCCTCGTCGAGCTGTTCGGGCCGTCCGCCGAAAGCCTCGAGGCGGAGGTGCTGGCGCTCGCCGACCCGGCTGCGGGGTTTGCCCTCGTCCAGTCGTTTCTCCTCGACCTCCGACCGCACCGCGATCCGCAGGCCGAGCTCGCCGCGCGCATCGCCGAACGCGCCGCGACCGACCGCGACATCGTGCGCGCCGACGAGCTCGCCCGCGCGTTCTCGCTCTCCCTGCGCGCGCTCCAGCGCCTCTTTGCCGACTACGTCGGCGTGCCGCCCAAGTGGGTGATCCAGCGCTACCGCCTGCACGAAGCCGCCGAACGCATCGCCGCCGGTGGACTCGGCGACGGAGCGACCCTCGCTCACGACCTCGGCTTCGCCGACCAGGCCCACTTCATCCGCGCCTTCAAGCGCGTCGTCGGCCACGCACCCGGCGAGTACGCCGAGCGGCTCGCCGCATCGACCGATCGCGCTGGCTAGCCGGCGAGAAACGCGGCGAACGTCGCGGCGTTGGCGGGGAATCCGCCGACGGAGTCGGTTCCGGCAACGTTCCAGCTCGTCAGGTGGGCGAGCAGGTTGACCTGCCGGGCGTCGAGGTGGAGCTGGTCGATGGTGAAGTAGTTCGGGAACATCTCGTAGTTCCACGGCTCGACGTCCATCCAGGCGCGCACGGTGTCGTGCAGGCGACCGCGCCACCACGAGACCGGGTGCAGGTAGACCCAGAGCAGGTCGACCGTGCCGGCGGACACGCCGTAGTGCGGGTTGGCGGCGACGGGGACGTTCGACTGCACGGCCAACGCCGTCGCGCCGGCGCGAGCGCGCGTCCAGAGCTGCTGTCGCAGGTCGTCGAAGGTCGCGCGGTCGAAGACCTGATTGAACCGGAAGGGGGAGCTCGGCGAGATCCGCACGTAGCGCGCCTGCGTCGCGCTCCACTCGAGGCCGAAGAGCGGCGGCAGATCGGAGTCGACGACGACCTCCGAGCCCGGCCCGGCGACCGAGAGCTGCGTCTCGGTGTTGACGAAGGCGACGATCTTCTTCAGTCCCCGGCGCAGCAGCGGCATGATCCCCTGGTTCTCCAGGTTGCCGCCGTCGCCCATCAGATACGGGCGCGCCGCGTTGCGCGGCAGCTCGGCGGCGTGGGCCACCGGCCAGTAGGTCAACTGCGGCACCATGTCGTCGAGAAAGTGGATCCCGCTCTGGTGGGCCAGATCGAGCACGGCGTAGACGAAGGCGACGCTCGACAGTCCGGCGAGATCCGAGAGCCGGAAGCGCGAGGCCGGCGCCGGCACACGGAAGCGCCGGTCGGCGGTCACCTTCTGCGGCGCGACACTGCCCAGTGCGAACGGGTCGATCCAGCCGCCGCCCAGGTCCGCGCTGCCCGGCGCCCCCGGCGAGGGAGGGCCCGCGTGCGAAAACGTGGGCGGGATACCGGCCACCATCGGCGTCGTCTCGAGCTCATGTCCGACCTCCCACGATGCGGCGGCAACACCGAAGCGTCCCGAGGAGCCGAGGCTCGCCGACGGCGACGGCGGGTAGAACAGCGTCGAATTGGTGATCAGGTAGGGGCGGCCGGGGCGCGTCGTCACGAAGTCGCTGGCCCCGAGCTTCGGGTTGTGCGCCAGGATCACCTTCTCGAGCCACCAGGGCGTCCAGGTGAAGTAGCGCGGCGGGTCGTCGCCGAGCCCGAACGGGGCGAGGACCAGCTCGCCGATCGCCCGTGGCCAGAGCTCCGAGACCGGTACGCCGGCGTGATACAGCTCGACCGCCATGGCGAGCATCTCCTCGAGGCCGAGACGGGTCGCCGCCGACCCGATGGCTTGGGCGTCGAGGAGGCCGAGGTCGTCGACCGGACCTCCGCCGTCCCATCGCAGCCGCGCAGGATCGAGCTCGAGCGGCCCGAGAAGCGTCGCGTCGGGGAGGGTGAGCGGCGACCAGTTGAAGAGCGTCCCCGCCCACGTTCCGCCAGAGACCGTCGACATCCACCCGAGCTGGTCGAGCAGACCGAGCGACGAGAGTGCACGCAACTCGCCCATCGCCGCCGAAAGCGAACGCGACCCGCCTCCCGAGATGCACACCCCCGCCCAGGGCGGACCGAACCCTTCGGGAGCAGCGACTCTCTCGGGGAAAAGGTCCTTGCCGTCCGGCAACGGATAGAGCGACGCATCGAGCTGCGCCGGCCATCCTTCGGGTCTCGGAGTCATCGTCTCCCTCCTCGCGTCGAGTCGCGGGCCGCGGCGCGATGCCGAGCCGAGCGCGACCCGCCTAGACAAGAGAGACGAACGACCGGCGCGTTCCGGTCGCCGCGAGCTCACCGCAGCCGCTGCGCGGGCGGGCGAATCCACACCGCCGCGCTCGGTGATCCGCCGCCGAATCGTCATCCGGGACGCCTTGACTCCGCCAGATCCCGCCCCTAAGCTGGCGACCATCTCTTGACGCAGTGAGGTCGGGCCATGGGGACGGATCGCTTCGGGACCGAGGCTGAGGCCGGCGACGGCGAGCGAGAACCGCTCGGCGAACGCGGCGACGCCATGCCACGTCCGGCAACACGTTGGGCGATCGAGCGGCTGTTCGCGCGCTCGGTGCCGGCGCTCATGCGCTGGGCTCATTCCCGACTTCCGCGGCACGCGCGGCGGCGGCTCGACACGGCCGATCTGGTCCAGGAGGCCTGCGCCGGCGCTCTACGCCAGCTCACCGACCTCGACCAGCGCGACCCGGCGCAGGTCGACCTCTACCTGCGCCAGTCGATCCGCAACCGCATTCGTGACGAGATCCGCCGGGCGCGCCTCGGCGAAGTCGCCTCGAGCGAAGGGCTCGCCCCGATCGACCCGCGCCCCTCGCCGCTCAACGAGGCGCTCGAGTCGGACGAGCGACGCCGTTTCCGTCGTGCGCTCCTCCGGCTCGACCCGGACGACCAGCAGCTCGTCGTCGGCCGCCTCGAGCTCGAGCTCGACTACGAACAGCTCGCCCGCGCCACCGGCCGGCCGACCTCCGAGGCCGCCCGCTGCGCCGCCCGGCGCGCCATGCTGCGCCTCGCTCGGAAAGTCGGCGAGCTCGACCGCCAGGAACGGGCGGGCTGAACCCTCGCGCCGCGACCTTCTTGCAGCCGCACGACGAAAGGACGATCGAGAGAAAAAAAGCGGCGACGTCGGGCTCGGTAGCCCATCGCCGCCGGAGGAGGGTCGCCGCCGGGACCGCGGGTGCGGTGCCGATCGACTGGGCAAAGCGTACGGGCACCGTCTCCGCTCGCCTATGGCGCGAGTCGCAGCCGCGTTGTGGGCTTCGTCGCAACCCATTCGGCCCGGAGCGACCGTCCTTCCCGCGAGTCGCTGTCGTCGAGCGGGTGCCGACACCCGCGACGGCAGGAGGGAACGACGGAGGCTCAGCGACCGCCAGAGACGGAAGAACCCTTCTTGCCCCCTGCCGTATCCCCTGACAGATGGTCGAGCGTCGAATCCAGCCACCGCACACCCGGCCGCGACGGTACCTCCGCCTGCTCTTCCTCTCGGCGGCAACCGGAGCGCTGGTGGGACTCCTCATGTGGCTGGGCGAGCCCCGGTCGTCGCTGCGCATCGGAATGGCACTCGCGGCCTACGTCGGCTGTTGGATCTTCGTCGTTTCCGACCTTCTGCTGACCGCCGCAGGGCGGCCCATCGCCCGCCTCGAGCGCACGCCGCGGGCAATCGCACTGTTCGCCCTGTTCTTCGCCGCCGGGGCGCTCGGCTGGCAACTCGCCGCGCTGACCGTGCCCTGGCTCACCGGAGGACACTGGCGGATCGCCAGATTCGACTGGCGCATCGTGATCGCCCTCGGCGGCGGTCTCGGCGCGCTGTTCGGCGTGCTCCTCTACCTGATGGAGCGTCTGCGCGACAGACTCGCCGACAGCATCGTGCAGCTCAAAGAACAAGAGCACGCCGCGCGCGAGCTCGCCACGGCACGCGAGATCCAGCAGCGCCTGCTCCCTCCCGAGCAGCTCGGCGGCGACGGCTGGGACCTCGCGGCGCGCAACCTCCCGGCCCTGGTGGTCGCCGGGGACTTCTTCGACCTCTTCCCACTTGCCGACGGATCGCTGGTGCTCGCCGTCGGCGACGTCGCCGGCAAGGGAATGGGGGCAAGCCTGGTGATGGCGTCGGTCAAGGGAATGCTGCCGTTCGTCGCCGCGGGCCGGCCGCCGCACGAAGCGCTCGTCGATCTCAACCGGCGCCTGGTCGATCGGCTGCTCGAAAGGCAGTTCGTCGCGCTCTGCCTGATCTGCTATCGGCCGGCGACCGGGGAATTCGAGCTGGCCAACGCCGGCTTGCCCGACCCCTACGTGCTGAGCCCTGGCGACCGACCGCGTGCACTGACCGTCGACGGCCCGCGTCTGCCGCTCGGACTTCGCGGCGAGGTCGCCTATCGACCGCTCGCCGACCGGCTCGACCACGGCGAGCGGTTGCTGGTCTTTTCCGACGGTCTGCCGGAGGCGATCACCGCGGCCCGCGAGCCACTCGGCTATGCCGCGCTCGAGGAGCTGATGCTGGCGCTGCCGCCGACACCGCAGGCGGCCGTCGCCGCGCTCTTCGACCGAGTCGAGGCCGTGAGCCCGCCGCCACGCGAGGACGACTGGACGGCTCTCCTGCTCGAACGCTCGCGCTGATCACCGCGATACCGCGTCGGCTCATCCGCCCCGGCCTGACTCGCCAGCCGACCGCCCCGGCGGGAAGATCACCCTGGCAACGTGGTGGGGCGGCTCCGCTCGCGCCACGATGCCCAGACGGGCCCGGTCAGGAACACCGCTGCCGAACCCAGGAAGAAGCCCGGAACGAAGATCGCCGCAAGGCTCAACAGGCTCGTCGGCGAGTGTCGATGGGCGATCGCCACCGTCGCCGCGACGAGGCAGAGGAGCCAGTAGATTCCCATCGGCAGGCTCCACGCTCCGAGCGCCGCGAGTCCCGACGAGTGCACATAGCGGAGATCCACTTCGGCGGCGGCGATTCCCACGGCCGCGGCAACGACGACGAAAGCGGCCATCGCACCGATCCACGAGAGCAGCCAGATGACGACGAGTTGCGCCATGTCGCGCCTCCCTTCCTACCCATCCGGTCGGTCTGCCACGATGCCGCGCTCGCATCGACGCGGTCCGCGGGCTACCGGCTCGGCCAGCTCTTCGTCACGGTAGCACGCCCCGCCCGAGAACATCCGGCGCTCAGGGAGCCAGGAGCTACGTTCCGGCCCGCACCGCCCGCGCCTGCTCGACCTCGGTGAAGAGCCCCTTGAAGAGCGCGCCCGAAAGGTAGCGCTCACCGGTGTCGGGCAGCACGACGACGATCGTCTTGCCGACGAATGCGGGCTCGAGGGCGAGGCGCAGCGCCGCAGGAGATGCCGACCAGGATCCCCTCCTTGGCCAAGCGCTGCGCCACGGCGAGCCCGACTCCATCGAGAGCGCGATCAGCTCGACGGGCAGCGCGCCGGGGTCCCACTCGAGGCCGAGCCGGGTCGTCGAGTCGCCCGTGAGGTCCGGATTGGCCAGAACCGCGCCATTCGTCGTATTGATCGAGTAGATCTTCCAGTTTCCCAGAGCCGACTGGCCGGAGAAGAAGTAGCGGTCCCCAGACGCGTCGAGCGTGTCACCGCCCGACGTCGTCGAGAGCGCCGCAGCGGCGATCGGCGAGCCGAGGAGGGTCACCCCTCCGGTCGCCGGGTTGATCGCCGCCAACTGCCGGTCGCCGGCGCCGACGCTGGCGAGGGCGTAGAGCACTCCTTCTCCATCGTCGTACTGCAGGCCGTTGATCGCGGTCGAGCCGCCAGTCGCCGGATCGAGCTGGTAGAGGCGCCAGGTGGTGCCGCTGTCGTTCGAGCCGACGAAGAAGTAGCGGTTGCCGACGGTGTCGAGCGTGCTCACGCCGCTCGCCGCAAGCAGCGAGGCATCGCCGTTGATCGGGCTGCCGGGCAGCGTCACCGCACCGTTGGTCGCGTTCACCGTTCCCACCTCGCGGTCCTCGGTGGGGACGAGCGCGAAGGGGACGAGGTTCTGCCCCCACGCCGCGAACGACCCGGCAGAGGCACCTCCATCGCTTCCAGCCGCTGCATCGCGAGCCCCGCCGCTCCCCCCGCAAGCTCGTGGCCTCGGCGTTGGTCGGCTCCACGAACTTCTGCGACGTCTTCACCCTCCCCGACAGCGCCCTCGGCACGGATCACCCGTCACGCGGCGAACCCGAAAGGGCCCGCAAGCTCGAGTGCCTTCGGCGACCCGCCGAGAAACGGAAAAGGGGCCGGAACACCCCGCGGCGTCCCGGACCCCAGGCGGGAGGACCGCGTCCTCAGTTCGGCATCAGCACACGGTCGATGACGTGGATGACGCCGTTCGAGGCTGCAATGTCGGTCTTCACCACGTTGACGCCGTTGACCTGGACGCCCCCTGCGGTGGTGATCTTGAGCATGCCGCCCTCGACCGTCTTGGCCTCGGAGAGTTTCACCACGTCGGCCGCCATCACTCTTCCTGCGACCACGTGATAGGTGAGGATCTTGCCGAGCTTGGCCTTGTCCTCGAGCAACGCGTCGAGTGTGCCGGCCGGCAGCTTGGCGAACGCCTCGTCGGTGGGCGCGAAGACGGTGAACGGGCCCTTGCCCTTGAGCGTCTCGACCAGCCCGGCGGCCTGAAGAGCGGTCGCCAGCGTCTTGAAGCTGCCGGCGGCGACGGCGGTGTCGACGATGTCGGCCGTCGGCTTGGCGTAATTGCCGGCCTGGGCGACGCCGGCGGTGACGAGAGCGAGCGCGAAAGCGAGAGCGAGCTTGATTCGCATGGGAGTTGTCCTCGGAGTTGTCGGGAGTCGCGACAGGCGATCCCGCCTTCCTCACTCCCTACGCGGGCACCCGCGATCCAGACGAGCGGTGCGCGCATTTCGTCGCGCCACCTGCCCGTGCCAGTCGACGCCGGAGACGACCACACCCTCACCGCAGGTGCTCGGGCCCTCGGCGCCAGCCGGCCCATCCGGGGCACACGGGGCTGCGGCGGGGACCGGTCCGCCGCAGCCGCAGGGCTCGCTCAGAACGTGTAAGCGAGTCCCAGTTCGACCAACAGCGGATCGACCTGGAGCGAACCTGCGTCCGTGTCCTGCGACAGGTCGAGGTAGCGCAGGCCGCCGTGGAATCCCCAGGGGCCGCTGCCGAACGGCACGTCGAGCCCAAGCTGGGCGCCCCACAGGAAGCGACGGTCGAAGGAGGCCACGAAGCGGTGCTCGTTGACCCAGTAGTTGGGATCCGCGAAGCCGCCATAGCCCACGAACGGGCCGAGGTACAGATCGACTCCGCCGCAGCCGAGGAAGTGGAAGTTCGGCCCGACGGTCAGGGCCTGGAACGTCACATCGTGATTGCTGTGGCCGCTGGTCCGGCCGTCGTCGAGCCTGTACTCGGAGGTGCCACGGCCGACCATCACCGCGCCCTCGAGACCGAACACCGGACCCAGGCGCCGCTCGAGCGAGACTCCCAGGCCGTAGCCCTTGTCGACCTCGAAGCTCTCGCGCGCCGGTCCGGTCCACGGCAGGAGGATGTCCCGCCGCCGCTCGTCGCCCATCGGGAAGTACCCGAACAGGAACGGGCGCACGGTCCAACCGTCGACGCAACGGTCGGCGACCACCGGATCCGGCTCGATGGCGACCGGCGGTACGCCGACGACGGCGGGACCGCAACGACCGACGACCACGCTCTTCTCGCACGGGACGGACGCGCCCGCAGGCGAGATCGTCCGCGCCGCCGCCTCGCCCAGGTAGGCGAGGTTGCCGCAGACTCTCGGCATCAGGAAGCGGTAGACGCGCGCCATGCGTGCCGGCACCGGCCCGCCCGCTGCCCGCACGGTGAAGATGGCCTCGAGATCGCTAGTTCCCGGATCGGGGACGGTCCAGGTGCCCCCCGGCCCGCTGATCGCGGCGGCCGGCTGGCCGCCGATGGCCAGGGTCACCCGCGCGCCCGGGCTCGAGCCACGGGTGTCGATGCTGAACTCCCGGCGGTCGTCCGCGCAGCCGCGGACCGCCGAGATGACGCAGGTGGCCGCCTGAGCGACGGGCACCGCATCGGGTACTTCCACCGTGATCTCGAACGCCTCGTAGTTGCGCTCGAGGCGCAGGCAGGCCGGCGCGATCGCTTCGAAGCGACCCGGCTCGGGCTGATACGCCATCCAGACGACGGCTTCGTCGCGCTGCATCTGGCGCTCGCGGACGCTCGAGCCATCGCGGATGGCGGCGATCAGCGCGTCGGCCACCGCGGGGCTGAGGCTCGCGTCCCGGGCGATCACGGCACGGATGCTCGTTTCGAGCTCGGGCAGCCGCTGGCGCAGGCTCGCCACGTCGACCAGCGTCTGGCGGAGGACGGCGTGCGGTCCGGCCAGATTCCGAACCCAGTGTCCACGGCAGAGGTCCACCTCGGCCGCGGCGGCCGGCGACACCGAGAGAAGGGTGCTGGCGGCCAGGAGGAGTGTGCTGCTGCATGCGGCTCTCACCAAGGAGTGGATCGAGCCCGGTCGAATCCGAGTCATAGGTTCCGCCCTTTCTTGAACGTGGGACGAACCTAACCGTCGGCACGGCGGTCGGAGAAGGGCACTTTCTACCCGGGAGCGAGCTCTCGCTCTAGGTAGAAAACCACCCGGCGGAGCCGTTGCGCTGTCCCCGCCCGTCGGGGTGGTGCGCGCGGACGGCTCAGGGCTACAATTCGCCCCATGACGAAACGACGAATCGAGATCGGCCCCTTCTCGCCGCTCGGACGGACGGTCGACGTCGCTCAGGCGCTCGCCCATCCGTCGCGGCTGCGGCTGCTCGCTCTCCTCGAGGCGGGCGAGCTCTGCGTCTGCCAGACGGTGGCGATCCTCGAGCAGGCGGCCTCGACGATCTCGGCGCACCTCTCGGAGCTCAAGCGCGCCGGACTCGTCCAGGAGCGCCGCGAAGGCAAGCTGGTCTTCCACCGCTGGAGCGACGACAAGGTCACGCGCGCCCTGCTCGCCGACATCGTGGCCCGTTGCGCCGCCGATCCGGTGGTCGTCGAGGACCGGCGAATCGCCGCGCGGCTGCGCCGGGTCGATGTCGCCGTGCTCTGCGCGGCCTCGCTCGACCTCGCGGCGGTCGGCATCCGGGTCGGGAAGTCGAAGTCGACCCCGGCCCTCGTCCCGGCGCGAGCCTGAACCGGACCGACGCGATGGACTGGAAACGCGAAGGGAAGTGGCTCGCCGGAATCGCCGGTGCCTTCCTCCTCCTCTACTTCCTGCCGGTCGGCACGACGCGCTTCGACGGCGCCCTGCTCGAGTCGTTCCACCTCGCCAAGTGGTACGCCCGCGAACACGTGCTGCTCTGCCTGGTCCCGGCCTTCTTCATCGCCGGAGCGATCGGCGTCTTCGTCAGCCAGGCCACGGTGATGAAGTACCTCGGCGCCGATGCCTCGCGCCCCATGGCCTACGGCGTCGCCGCGATCTCGGGCACGGTGCTCGCGGTCTGCTCCTGCACCGTGCTGCCGCTCTTCGGCGGCATCTACAAACGCGGCGCCGGCCTCGGACCCGCCTCGGCGTTCCTCTACTCCGGTCCGGCGATCAACGCGCTGGCGATCATCCTCACCGCCCGCGTGCTCGGTTTCGAGATCGGCGTCGCCCGCGCCGTCGGCGCGGTCGTCTTCAGTGTGCTCGTCGGCCTCGCCATGGCCTGGATCTTCCGCCACGAGGAGCGCGAGCGGGTCGCGAACCAGGCGAAGCTCCCGCCCATCGAGGCCCACCTCACGCTGTCGCGCCAGGCCATCTTCTTCGCCTCGCTCGTCGGCATCCTGGCCTTCGCCAACTGGGCACCGGACGAGCGCGGCGTGTGGGCGCAGATCTTCGCCGTCAAGTGGGCGCTCACCGCGGCCTTCGCGCTGGGACTGCTGGTCCTCCTCGTGCGCTGGTTCGACCTCGCCCCCTGGAAGGCCGGGGCGATCGGCACGGCCACCGCGCTTGCCGGATTCCTGGCTCCGACCCACCCGGCGGTCGCGTTCGCCACCGGGTTCGGCGCCCTCGCCATCGCCATCGCCGGCGACGAGGGCCCGCTCGGGGAGTGGCTCTCGACCTCCTGGGAGTTCGCCAAGCAGATCCTGCCGCTGCTCGTCGGCGGCGTCCTGGTTGCCGGGCTCCTGCTCGGCCGGCCGGGACACGAGGGGCTGATCCCGTCGGTCTGGGTCGCCGGTGCGGTGGGGGGCAACTCGCTCGGCGCGAACTTCTTCGCCGCGCTCGCCGGAGCGTTCATGTACTTCGCCACCCTCACCGAGATCCCGATCCTCCAGGGACTGCTCGGAAGTGGCATGGGCCAGGGACCGGCGCTCGCCCTGCTGCTCGCCGGCCCGGCGCTCTCGCTGCCGGCGATGCTGGTGCTGCGCAGCCTCATCGGCTGGAAGAAGACCACCGTCTACGTGACGCTGGTGGTGGTGATGGCGACGGTGACCGGAGTGATCTACGGCGGCTTCGCCCCGTGAGGATGCGGATCCTGCTCCTGACCCCGCGGGAGAATCGAATGGAGAGGGAACGATGAAGACCAAGCTGCAGATCCTGGGCACCGGTTGCCCGAAGTGCAAACTGCTCACCGAGCACACCGAGGCCGCGGCGCGCGAGCTCGGCCTCGACTACGAGCTCGAGAAGGTCACCGACATCAGCCGCATCCTCGAGTTCGGAGTCGTCGCGACGCCGGCCCTGGTGGTCGACGGCGAGATCAAGGTCTTCGGCCAGGTGCCGACCACCGCGCGCCTCAAGGAGATGCTGGCCGCCCCGGGAGCCGTGCGGTCATGAACCGCGGACTGCTCTTCCTCTGCGTCGCCAACTCGGCGCGCAGCCAGATGGCCGAAGGGATCGCGAGGCAGCTCGCCGGCGACCGGCTGCGGGTCCAGAGCGCGGGCTCCGCGCCGTCGCGGGTGAACCCTCTCGCGGCCACAGCGCTCGCCGAGATCGGCATCGACAGCTCGACCCAGCGCTCGAAGTCGGTCGAGGAGATCGACCCGGCCACCGTCGACACGGTGATCACCCTCTGCGCCGAGGAGGTCTGCCCGGTCTTCCTGGGCGCCGCGCGGCGCCTGCACTGGCCGCTGCCCGATCCCGCGGGCCACGCCGAGCCGGAGACCGCCAGCCTCGAGCGCTTCCGGGCGGTCCGCGACGAGCTGCGCTCGCGCATCGCCCGGTTCCTTGGCGAGGAAGGCGTGATCGCCGAGCCGGGTGGCGGCAAGGAGGCGCGCTGATGGCGACAACGACGAGCAAACGGCTGAACCTCTTCGAGCGCTATCTCACCGTCTGGGTGGCGCTCTGCATGGCCGCGGGGCTCGCGCTCGGCAAGCTGCTGCCGGGCTTCACCGACGCGGTGCGACGGCTCGAGCTCGGAACGGGATCCCAGATCAACGTCGCCATCGCCGTGCTGATCTGGCTGATGGTCTACCCGATGATGCTGAAGATCGATCTCGGCAGCATCGTCGCGGTACGCGAGCGGCCGCGCGGCATCCTCGTCACCCTCGTCGTCAACTGGCTGGTCAAGCCGTTCTCGATGGCGGCGATCGGCTATCTCTTCTTCCGCGTCCTCTTCCAGCCCTGGATCGGCGAAGAGCTAGCCAACCAGTACCTCGCCGGCTCGATCATCCTTGCCGCCGCGCCCTGCACGGCGATGGTCTTCGTCTGGTCGTACCTGACCGACGGCGACCCGGCCTACACCCTCGTCCAGGTCTCGCTCAACGACCTGATCATGCTGGTGCTCTTCGCGCCGATCGTCGGCTTCCTGGTCACCGGCGCGAGCACTCTGACCGTTCCCTTCCGCGTGCTGCTGCTCTCGGTCGTCGTCTTCATCGTCATTCCGCTCGCGCTCGGCGCCCTGAGCCGGATCGCGCTCCTGCGGCTCAAGGGGAAGGAGTGGTTCGAGGGGCGCTTCCTGCCGGCGTTCCATCCGGTCACCGTCGTCGCCCTGCTCGCCACCCTGGTGATGATCTTCGCCTTCCAGGCCGACAACCTCACCGGCCGCTTCTTCCACGTCGTGCTCATCGCGATCCCGCTGCTGATCCAGGTCTACTTCAACTCGGGGCTGACCTACGGCCTGATGAAGTGGCTCAAGGTTCCGCACGACATCGCGGCGCCGGGGGCGCTCATCGGCGCCAGCAACTTCTTCGAGCTCGCCGTCGCCACGGCGATCGCCCTCTTCGGCCCGGCGTCCGGCGCCGCGCTCGCCACCGTCGTCGGCGTGCTGGTCGAGGTCCCGGTGATGCTCTCGGTCTGCTCGTTCTGCAACCGCACGCGGCACTGGTTCCCGGCACCCGACGCCGGCAGCGCTGCCTGAGCCGCGCTGTCCGCCCTCCGGGCACCGGTCGAGGCAGCGTCAACCTCCCCGGCCGAGACCAGGGGCGTCAAGCGAAGGCGGAAACCCGGCGGGATCGGGCGGGCGGCCTCCCGGCGGAATCACGCGACACCGGCTCCCCCCAGCTCAATCGACCCCGCTCCAGCGCCGGTGCATCGGCGTGAGAGCCGGACGGCGCGGCGACTCGGTGTGCTCGGCGACGGCGTAGCGCGAGAGGCGCATTTCTGCGGACCAGAAGTCCGGCGCGAGCCCGGCCTTGCGCTTGAGCTGGCGCAGGAACTCCGCGGGCTCGGGGATCTGCGCCCAGACCTGCGGCAGGAAGGTGCCGCGGTGTCCGCCGTGCTCGAGCACGACGCCGTCCTGCCGCGGTCGGAGCGCCGCGCGGGCCTGCTCTTCGCTCTCCACCGTGAGCGGTTCGAGCGGCCCGAGCTCGGAGACCTCGACGGTCACCTGGGCGAGCTCCGGGCGCGAGAGCGGCGGGAAGCGCGGATCACCGAACGCCGCGCTCGTCGCGTTGCTCAGCAGGTCGTCGAGCAACGGACGGCGTGCGGCGAGCGAACCGATGCAGCCCCGGAGCGCACCGCCGAGGTGCAGGGTGACGAAGACCGCCCCGGGGGCGCGCAGCCAGTCGGGCAGCTCGAGCAGCGGCTCGACGGGCAGGGCAAGACGCGAAGCGATCGCGCCGCGGGCGAGCGCGGCGAGCAGCTGACCGCGAGTGAGCTCCTCAGTGGACATCGGCGGAACCTCCTCCGACCCTCGCCGCGGAGCCGGGCTCGTCGCAGGCGAACGCACCGTAGCCGACCACCTGGTCGCGCCGACCCGCCGTGTCGCCGGAGTTGCGCAGGTCGAGCAGGCGCACGGTGAGCCCGCGTCGCTGCACCACGAGCCGCCAACCGTCGAGCGAGCGGGCGCCGCAGGCCTCGAACGGCGAGAGCGGCACGAGCCGCTCACCGGCGCAGGTGTCGCAGATCCGTCCCGCGGTGCGCGCGTCGACGGTCCGCGCCTCGTCGTAGGCGAGGTAGTGCGAGAGGTCGGAGCTCACCACGACGCGGGTGTCGGCAGCGCTCCAGGCGATCTCCAGCGCGGCCGCCACCTGCTCGGGCGTCGCCTCGCCGACCAGCAGCGGGACGATCTCGACGTCGCCGAAGAGCACCTGGAGGAACGGCAACTCGACCTCGAGGGCATGCTCCGGCGCGTGCACCGCGGCGTCGACCCGGACGAACGGCAGCGCGAGAAGCGCCTCGACGATCTCGGCGGCGAGCGGCAGCGCTCCGAGCGGCGTGGCGAACGCCGAGGCGGCGGGAAGCGCCAGCCCGGTGAGCGGCACGTAGTGGTTCGGGCCGAGGATCACCACGCGGCGCGGCGCCGCGCCGCGCTCGTGCCACTCGCCGAACGCCGAGCCGGCGATCGGCCCCGAGAAGAGGTAGCCGGCGTGCGGCGCGACGATCGCCGGAGGGAGCACCGCCGCGGAATCGTCCGTTCGGCGTGTGCGCTCGCCGGCGGCGCGCGCTCCGTCGAGATGGCGCCGCACCTCGTCGGCGAGGGCCCCCGGGCGCCCCGGATAGAAGCGCCCGGCCACCGCTGGCGGTCGGATCGGCAGGGAAGCGGAGAGGGGCATCGCAACCTCCCGCGCGAGCGACTCAGCCCGCGCCGACCGGTGCCCCGGGGCGCTTGGCGAGCGGCCCGGCGGCGAGCGAGCGTGCCCGCGCGGCGAGCGCCACCAGGCCACGCCGCTCGGCCTCCGCGGCGGCCTTGTTCAGCGCCTCGGAGGCTTTCGCCCGCCCGAGCCCACGCTCGAGACCGGCGGCCTCGATCTCGGCCTCGAGCGCCTGGAGCACCAGACCCAGTGTACGCCCCTCGGCGGCGAGCCGGCGCCACGCCCGCACCGCCTGATCGCGGCGTCCGTCGACCGCCGCCAACCGCGCCCGAGCGGCGTCGACGGCGAGGCGCGGGCGCAGCTCCTCGTTGGCGGCGAGCTGCGCCACCGCGGCGGCCAGCGCCTCCGGTGCGGAACGGTCGCCGGCGGCGGCGAGCGCCCAGGCGAGCGTCGCGCCGGCCTCGGCGGCGTCGCCGGCGAAGCCTGCGGCGGTGAGCGCGTCGGTCGCCGCGCGGGCGAGCGGCACGGCCTCCGACGGCGCGCCGCGATCGAGCGCCAGAACGGCGAGCTCGCGCTTGACACCGGCGATCGAGGCGAGCTCCTTCTCCGCCTCGAGCCGCACCAGCGCCCCTTCGCAGTCGGCGCGCGCCTCGCCCGCCCGGCCGGCGACGCGCAGGGCGGCGCAGCGGTTCCACAACGCCCGCCCTTCGAGCTGACGGTCACCGAGCTCGCGCGCCAGCGCGATCGCCTCGTCGTCGGCGGCGATCGCCGCGCCGGTCTCCCCGCCGTCGAGGCGGATCGCGCCGAGGTTGAGCAGCGACGAGATCTCGCGCGAGCGGTTGCCGAGCTCGCGAGCGAGCGCCCGGCCCTCCTCGTGACGCGCCGCCGCCCCCGCGAGGTCGCCGCGCAGGTAGCGCATCGTGCCGACGTTCGACAGCGTCGCCACCGCCGCCTGCTTGTCGCCGGCCTCGCGGAAGACGACGAGCGCCTGCTCGTAGATCTGCTCGGCCTCCTCGACCTTGCCCGAGTCGGCGAGGGCCAGGGCGACGTAGAAGCGCGCTCGTGCGGCACGCACGGGGCTCCCCGCGGCCATGCAGGCGTCGTAGGCCTCGGTGTAGAGGCGCGTCGCCCCGGCGAGATCGCCCTCCTGCCGCAGCAGCGTGCCGAGCGGCACGAGCGCCTCGGCGGCCGCGACGCGATCGCCGGCCCGTTCGAAGATCCGCCGCGCCTCCTCGAAGGCGCCGCGCGCCAGATCGCGCCGGCCGAGCCGGCGCTGCGCCGCCCCCTCCTCCATCCGCGCGTTGGCGAGGATGATCGTCGCGCCGACCTCCCGCGCCCGCTTGCCGGCGGCGAGCGCCGCCTGCAGCCGTTCGGCATTCCGGCCGAGATCGCCGTAGGCCTCCGCCGCGACCTGGTCGAGACGCGGGTCGCCGGCCGCCGCTGCCGAGAGTCCGCGCAACTCGACGATCGTGGCGAGCGAGCCCTCGGCGTCGCCGGCGCGGATCTGCACCCAGGCCAGACGCAGGCCCGCCTCGAGATCGTCCGGCGCGACGCGCCGCAGCTCGCGGTAGCTCTCGACCGCCGCGCTCCACTCGCGCGTCACCTCGTGCCGCATGCCGACGATCGCCAACGCCTCCTCGCGCGGCAACCCCGAGGTGTCCTCGGCCGCGCGGCGCGCCTCCTCGGCGGCCTTGGTGTCGTAGCCGAGCATGTTGAGCGAGCGGGCCAGCGCCGCGCGCGCCGGAGCGAACTGCGGATCGGCCTCGCAGGCCCGCTCGAGCAGCGCTCGCGCCGACGGTGCGTCGAAGCGGCGCAGGCTCGCCAGTCCTTCGGCGTAGAGGCGCGCCGCCTCCGGCGAGCGCGGCAGCGAGGCGCGCCGCGCCCCCTCCTGGTCGGCAGAGAGTGCCGACACGCCGAGCACCTCGCGCAGGCCGCTGCCGGCCCGACCGACGAGCTCGAAGAGCTCGGCCTCCCGGCCTTCGAAGCGCAACGCCTGGACCTCCCCACCGCCGGTGCGTTGCACGCGGATGTCGAGCCGCAGCCGTCCCCCGGACTCGGGCCCGAGCGCCGCGAAGCCGCCCAGCACGACGCGGTCGGCGCCGAGGTTGTCGCGCACGCGAGCCAGCGTGTCGGGGGCGAGCGAATCCGGCTCGGCGAGCGCCAGCTCGAGCTTCATCCGCGCGACGTTCTCCCCGGGAATGGCGCGCACTCCCCCTCCCGCCGCCACCTCGGTGGTGAGCATCTCGGCGAGCGCGCTGCCCAGCCAGGCGGACTCGGGGCGCCCGGCGAGGTTGCGGAAGCCGAGCACCGCGACCGTCTCGCGCGGCGTCCGCGGCGACGACTGCGCCGGCGGCGCGGCGGCGCGGCGCGCCAGCCAGGGCGCGAGCATCACCCCACCGCCGAGCATGGCGAGCAACGCGACGCCGGCGGCGACGGCCCAGCCGACGAGACGCCGACGCCGCCGTCCGCTGGGCGGCGCGACCGACTCGCCGTCGAGCGCACGCACCAGATCGGTGGGTGACGCGAAGCGGTCGTCGGGGTCACGCTCGAGGCAGCGCAGGATCGCCGCTTCCCAGACCGGGTCGACGCCGGGGCGCAGCGTCCGCGGCCGGGGCGGCGGCTCGGTCAGCCGTTTGAGCGCCGCCGAGATCGGCGACGCGCCGACGAACGGCAGCTCGCCGGTGACCATCTCGTAGAGCATCACACCGAGCGAGTAGAGGTCCGACGCCGGCCCGGCGGGGCGCCCCTCGACCTGCTCGGGCGACATGTAGGCGGGCGTGCCGAGCAGACCGCCGGTGGCCGTGAGGGTGAGTGCGTCGGGCGGCGCGCTCACGCCGTCGAGGCCCCGCGCCAAGCCGAAATCGGTGATCACGGCGCGCGGTGGCTGGCCGAGCGCAACCTCCTCGAGGAGAACATTGCCACTCTTCAGGTCGCGGTGCACGACGCCGGCGGCGTGCGCCGCCTCGAGCCCGGCGGCGACCTGGCGGACGATCGGTAGCGCCTCGGCCGGCTCGAGCGCCCCGACCCGGCGCAATCGCGCCGCGAGCGTCTCGCCGCGCACCAGCTCGAGCGTCAGGAAGCGCCGTGGCGGCCCGCCGGTGCCCGGGCGATGGACCCCGAGGTCGAAGAGCCGGCAGACGTTCGGGTGCGTCACCCGCCGCGCCAGCAACACCTCGCGCTTGAAGCGGCTGCCCGACTCGTCGCTCTCGCCGAGCGGTACTCGCAGCACCTTGAGCGCCACCGACACCCCGAGCTCGAGATCGAGCGCCTCGAACACCTCCCCCATCGCCCCGCCGCCCAACCGGCAGACGATCCGATACCGGCCGGCCACCAACTCGCCGACCGCGACGATCGCCTCCGACGCCTCCCAAGGGTGTCGTTCGTCCATTCGTTCCCGGGGCCCTCGGCCAAGCATACTCGCGCTCTCCGCCAGAACCTCACCGCCACGCCGGGAGATCGGCTTGCGCGTCACACCGAGATGCCGCAGGATCCGCCGCATGCCGACGCTCTTCGATGGTGCGACGCGCGAATCGCTGCAGGAACGTCTCGGGGCGCTCGATCCGGAGGCGGCGGCGCGGTGGGGAAAGATGACCGCTCCGCAGATGCTCTGCCACGTCGCCGATCAGATGCGGGTGGCGCTCGGCGACGTCCCGGCGGTCGCGGTGCCGACGCTGCTCCGCTTCAAGCCGGTGCGCTGGCTCTTCGTCGACCGGCTGCCCTGGCCGAAGGGGAGGATTCCGACCGCACCGGAGATGCAGCGCACGCGACCCGGGGAGTGGGCCGACGACCTCGCCGCGGCACGGGGGTTGATCGACCGCTTCGCGACCGCGAGCCGTACCCGGGAGTGGCCGGTCCACCCGGCCTTCGGGCGACTCTCCGGCGACGAGTGGGGCTCGCTCTCGGCCCGACATCTCGACTACCACCTGCAGCAGTTCGGCGCCTGATCCCGCTTCCGCCGCACGGCGAATCGACCCGGAGGAGCCCGCGATGGCCGAGCTGAAGACGAAGCCGACCGAGGTGAGCGTGGCGGCGTTCCTCGCCGCGATCCCGGACGCCAGACGCCGCGTGGAGGGCGAGACGCTGCTGGCCGTCCTCGGGCGCGCGAGCGGGGAACCGGCGCGGATGTGGGGGCCGAGCATCGTCGGCTTCGGCAGCTACCACTACCGCTACGAGAGCGGGCACGAGGGCGACGCCTGCCTCACCGGCTTCTCGCCCCGCCAGGCGGCGCTGTCGATCTACGTCCTGCCCGGCTTCGCCCGTTACCAGGAGCTGTTGCAGCGGCTCGGCAAGCACAAGGCCGGGAAGGCCTGCCTCTACGTCAAGCGCCTGACCGACATCGACCTCGCCGTGCTCGAGGAGCTCGTCCGCGCCTCGGTCGAGCAGCTGCGACTCAGGTATCCCCCCCGCTAGCGCCGCCGAGCCGGGCAAGGTCGGCCGGCGTGTCGGCGTCCCGCCAGGCCGAGCGCAGGGGCGGCGGCGGCCAGGGCGAGACGACGCCCGGGAGGCCGGCGAGCCGTTGCAGGCTCGAGATCCCGCCGGCAACGAGGCGCTCGACGAGCGCCAGTGCCGGCGGCTCGTAGAGGGCGAAGAACGGCTCGACCCGCCCCGGCGAACGGCGCGGCAGGACGGCCGCGAGCCCGGGCGCACGCTGCGCGAGGAGCCACTCGACCGCCTCCGGGCTCACCCAGCCCTGATCGCAGGCCACCACCAGCCAGGTCGACGCCGGTCGGTGGCGGAGGGCGGCGAGCACCCCGGCCATCGGCCCGCCGACCTCGGGTGCGTCGCCGCAGCGAGGCAGCGCCTGCAAAGTGGCTGGCACCTCGCCGGCACCGAGCAGGGCGATCCCGGTGACGCGCCACCGCACCGCCGCGAGCGCCCGCTCCGCGAGCGGCACCCCGGCCACCGGCAGAAGCGACTTCGGCTCCCCCATCCGCCGGCTCGCGCCACCCACCAGCAGCCCCGCCCACAGCTCCCCGGCCCCGCGCACGCGATCCGGCCTTTCCTCGGACTCCATGGCCCCATCCTAGGCGACGCGGTATCCTTCGCCTCCCACGGCCCGTCCTTTTCCGCCGCGTCCCGGGAGCCATGTCGACCTCCGATTCCGTTCGCATCCGCCGCCCCGGCCGGGGCCGGCTCGTCATCATCCTGCTGCTCGTCGTCGTCGCGGCGCTGCTCGCCGTCACGGCTTTCGTCGCCGGTCCGCCGCCGAAGATCGAGATCGTCTCGACCCTGCCGGCGATCGGCCAACGCACTCCGATCGAGGTGCACCTCACCGAGCCGTCGCGCGGCCTTGCCGGGTTCCGCGTCGAGGTCGGCCAGGGGCAGAACTTCACGCGTCTCGTCGAAGAGACGATGAACCCCGCCCCCTTCCTCGCCTTCTGGGCCGCCCGCACCACCGAGCGCACCGTGCGCATCGAGGTGGGCAAGGCGACCGTGCCGACGCTCGTCGGCGGCGAAGCGGTGGTGCGGGTCGTCGCCGAGCGCGCGCCGGCGCTGCTGCTGCGTCCGACGCCAGTGGTCGCCGAGATCACCCTGCCGGTGCGCCTCAGCCCACCGCGTCTCGAAGTGCTCTCCACCCAGACCTATGTCGTCCAGGGCGGTTCGGAGGCCGTCGTCTACCGCGTCGGCGAGAGCTCGGTGCGCGACGGGGTGCGAGCCGGCAACTGGTTCTTCGCCGGCCACCCGCTGCCCGGCGGCGGCCCCCACGACCGCTTCGCCCTCTTCTCGGCGCCCTGGGACGTCGCCGACGGCGCGGGCTTGCAACTCGTCGCCAGCGACGACGTCGGCAACGAGGCGAAGACGAGCTTCGTCGATCGCTTCACCGCCCGTCCGGCTCGGCCGCAGACGCTCGTCCTCTCGGATCGCTTCCTCACCAAGGTCGTCGGCGAGATCCTCGCCGAGACGCCGAACCTCACCGACCAGGGCGACCTGGTCAAGAACTACCTGGCGATCAACGGCGATCTGCGCCGTCGCAACGGCGAGGAGCTGCGCGAGCTCGCCTCCGGCTCGCAGGCGAGCTTTCTCTGGCGCGAACCGTTCTTCCCGTTCCCCGGCAGCCAGGTCATGGCCTCGTTCGCCGACCACCGCAGCTATCTCTACCAGGACCGGGTCATCGACCAGCAGGACCACCTCGGCTTCGATCTCGCCTCGGTGTCGCGCGCCGGCATTCCGGCGGCCAACGACGGCGTGGTGGTGCTGGCGCGCTTCCTCGGCATCTACGGCAACACCGTGGTGATCGACCACGGCTACGGCCTGATGAGCCTGTACTCGCACCTCTCGTCGATCGGCGTGCGCCCCGGCCAGACAGTGCGGCGCGGCGAAGAGATCGGCAAGACCGGCGCCACCGGCATGGCCGGCGGCGACCACCTCCATTTCTCGTTCCTGCTCGACGGGCTGCCGGTGAATCCCGCCGAGTGGTGGGACCCCCACTGGATCCGCGATCGCATCGGCCGCAAGCTGGGGCCGGCGCTGCCGTTCAAGGGCTGATCGCGCGGGAGAGACCCGATGCCCCTGTTCCTCCGTCGTGTGTTGCCGTTCGTCCTGGCGCTTGCCCTCCTGCTCAGCCATCTCCTGTTCTCCCCGCTCGGCCGCGCCGCGGCAGCGACCGCCTCGGCCAGCGACTGGCAGCAGGCGCTCGGCACCTGGCGCAGCGAACGCTTCGAACGCCTCACCGCGCCGGACGGTTGGCTGACGCTCGTCGGCCTTTTCTGGCTGCAGGAGGGGAGCAACCGCCTCGGCGCGAGCCCCGGCAACGAGATGAAGCTGCCGGCCGGACCGCTGTTCGTCGGTACGGTCGAGCTCTCCGGCGGCACGACGCGAACGGCGACCTTCGTCGCCGCACCGGGCGTCGAGGTGCGAGTCCGCGGCGGCGGGAAGGTGACGCGACTCCCCTTGGCCGCCGATACCAGCGGCAAGCCGACGGTGCTCGAGCACGGCACGCTCTCGTGGTTCCTCATCGAGCGCGGCGGTCGACTGGCGCTGCGCGTCAAGGACCGCGACGCGACGACGCGCAAGGAGTTCACCGGGCTCGACTACTTCCCGGCCGGACCCGACTGGCGGATCGCCGCCACGCTCGAACCGGCCGCGGCGGGCGAGACGATCATGGTTCCCAACGTCCTCGGCAACCTCGAGGCGACACCGACGGCGGGCAAGCTGGTCTTCACGATCGGCGAGCGCGAGCTGCGGCTCGCGACCATTCTCGAACCGGGTAGCGACTCGCTCTTCGTCGTGTTCGGCGACGCGACGAACGGCAAGGAGACGTACGGCGGCGGACGCTTCCTCGACGTCGACAAGCCCGGCGCCGACGGCCGCACGACGATCGACTTCAACCGCGCCTACAACCCGCCCTGCGCCTTCACGCCGTTCGCCACCTGCCCGCTGCCGCCGAAGGGCAACCGGTTGGAGGTGCGCGTCGAGGCCGGCGAGAAGAAGTACGGCAAGGGCCATTCGTGACGATCGCCCCCTCGCTCTACGAGGAGGTGCTCGCCGCCGCGGCCGGACGACCGCTCGCTCCACCTCGCGCCGCGCGCGATTCGGCGGCGGTCGTCCTCTGGCGGCGCGACGCCGGCGGCGAGGTCGAGGTCTACTGGCAACGGCGCGGGCGGACACTGCCGTTCATGGGGGGCTGGTACGCCTTCCCCGGCGGCGGGCTCGAGCGGAGCGACGCGAGCCTGCCCGTCGCCGGTACGCCGCTCGGTACCGACGAGACGACCTGCACCGCCCACGAGCCACGCGGGCTCGACGGTCGGGCCTCCCGGCCGACTTCGCCCGATCTCGTCCCCGGGCTCGCTGCGGCGGCGCTGCGTGAGCTCTTCGAAGAGACGGGCGTCCTGCTCACCCGCTCGGACGAGAGCCGTGCCCTCGCGCTTCCGCCCGACGGCGCTCCGCTCGCCGAACGTCTCGCGACCGCCGTTTCGGCGCTCGACGCGGCACGCCTCCGCTTCGCCGGCCGCTGGCTCACGCCCCCTCTCGGACCGGTGCGTTTCGACAACCGCTTCTTTCTCGTCGCCTGGGCTCCGGCCGACGGCGAGCCCTCCTGGTTCGCGCCGGAGAGCGAGGCGGGCGAGTGGATCCGTCCCGCGACGGCACTCGCCCGCTGGCGGCGAGCCGAGGTGCTCGCCGCGCCACCGGTGCTCCACCTGCTGCGCGTGCTCGCCGACGAGGGGCCCGACGGCGACGGACGCCGCCTGCTCGACACGGCGGAGGCCGACCTCGGACCACTGCGGCGGATCGAGTTCGTGCCCGGGGCGATCGTCTTCCCGCTGCGCGCCGCGACCCTGCCCCCCGCGTCGCACACCAACACCTTCTTGCTCGGCTTCGGCGACTGCGCCCTCGTCGATCCCGGGTCGCCGTTCGACGAGGAGAACGATCGCCTTCTCGCCGCGCTCGCCGCGGCGGAGCGCGAGCTCGGACGGCGGGTCACGGCGATCTGGCTGACGCACCATCACCCCGACCACGTCGCGGGCGTCGCCCGATTGCGCGAAGCCCTCGGCGTCCCGGTGCTTTCGCACCCGGCCACCGCCGAGCGGCTCGCGACGCGCGGCCTCGCGGTCGACGGCACGTTCGACGGCGGCACGACGATCGTCCTCGCCGGCGAGCCGCCGCTCGCCGTCGAGCTCCTGCACACGCCGGGGCACGCGCGCGGGCATCTGGCCTTCCGCCTCGTCGCCACCGGCGCGGTGGTGGCGGGCGATCTGCTCTCGGGTCTCGGCACGGTGGTGATCGACCCGCCCGAGGGCGACATGGACGAGTACCTCGACTCGCTCGCGCGCGTCGAGGCGCTGGCGCCGACGCTTCTCCTGCCGTCGCACGGCGCGCCGCTCGCCGGCGGTGCCGCGCACCTTGCCGAGCTGCGTCGCCACCGTCTGGAGCGCGAACGCCAGGTGCTGGCGGCGTGGGACGGCGGCCTGCGGGAAGTCGAGGCGCTCGTGCCGGTCGTCTACCCGGACGTCGCGCCGATGCTCCATCCCCTCACCGGCCGGCAGGTGCGCGCCCACCTCGAACGCCTCGCCCGGCGCGGCACGATCGAACACCCACACCGCGCCGGCGAAGGCTGACCTAGCGCGATCCAGCCGCGCTCTTTCGACGGAGACCCACCACCCAGGTCCCTTCTCGTTGGTCGGGACGACGTGGGGTGGAGGCGCTCACCTCTCGTCACCCCGAGCGGGAGCGCGGCGACGGGCTCGTTGGTCGTGTCGCCGCGGCTCAAAGCCAGCGTCGCACCGCTCCCGCGTAGGCGACGTAGACCGAGCCGAACCGCTGGGCGAGGAATCGCTCCTCGCGTTGGATGACCATTCGATCGAGCGCGACGACGAGCGCCGGCACCGCGAGCGCCACGGCGACGCTGTCGAGCAGGCAGGCCGTGCCCGCCAGGGTGAGCGAAAGGGCGACGTAGAGGGGGTTGCGCGACCAGCGGTACGGCCCAACGACGGCAAGCGCGACCACCTCCTCGCCGAAGTCGGGAGGCGTCCCTGCCGCATGCAAGGCGTGGAAGGCCCAGCCGCCGATCACCACCGCGAGCAGGAAGCAGGTCCCCCCGGCGATCTGCGAACCGAGCGTGCCGAGCCCGAGCGAGCCGGGAACGAGCCAACGTCCGAAGAGCCCCGTCGCCAGCGCGAGCAGGGCCAGCAGTGCGGGATGTAGCGGGACCTGCAGCCGCGTCGGCGTCCCGGTCATGCGAGCCTCTCCGGTCCTCGTCGGGGAGCTTCTCACGAAGCGCGCGGGAGCTGCTCCGCCGCTCACCCTCCGGGCTAGGATGCCGCCGTGCCGACGAGCCCCACACTCGCCTACTCCCGCTACGTCGCCCTCGGCGACAGCTCGACCGAAGGGCTCGAGGACCCCGACGGCCGCGGCGGCTATCGCGGCTGGGCGAACCGTCTGGCCGAGCAGGTCGCCGCCGCGCAAGGGTCGCTGCTCTACGCCAACCTCGCGGTGCGCGGGCGCACGGCGCGCGAGATCCGCGAGCAGCAGCTTGCCCCCGCGTTGGCGATGAAGCCCGACCTCGCGACGCTCTTCGCCGGCACGAACGACGCGGTGCGCAGCGGATTCGACGCGTCGGCAGTGCGGCACGACGTCGAGACGATGCAGAGGGCGCTCGTCGACCAGGGTGCGACGGTCCTCACCTTCACGCTCGCCGATCCGGCGCCGCTGCTGCCGCGGCCGATGGCGCGGCGCATCGCCCCGCGTGTCGTGGCGCTCAACGACGCCCTGCGCGAAGCGGCGGCGGCGAGCGGCGCGTGGCTCGTCGACTTCGCGCTCTGGCCGGTGGCCTCCGACCCGCGTCTGTGGAACGAGGATCGCCTGCACGCCAACGCCGACGGGCATGCGCGGATCGCCGCAGCGCTCGCCGAGAGGCTCGGGCTGCCAGGAGCCGACGCCACCTGGCGCGAGCCGCTGCCGCCGCTCCCGACGCCCGGTTTCACGGCCCGGCTGGCGGCCGACGTCGCCTGGGTGCGGCGTCACTTCGGCCCCTGGGTAGCGCGCCATCTGCGCGGCCGTTCCTCGGGGGACGGGCGCAGCGCCAAGCGACCACAGCTCGGGCCGGTCGAGCTCCGGCGCTGATTCGCCGAGCCGCACTCCTCGCGCCGGCGGAGCTCAGGCGCCGAGCCAGGCGGCGAGGTGGGCGAAGACCTCGGGATGGTCGAGCAGATCGAGGTGCCCCATCCCCGTGCCGACGAAGCGGTGTGGCTCGGGGATGCCGAGCCGCCGCACCGGGTCGGTGTGGTCGCCGAGAGCGCTCGCCACCGGTACCAGGCCGTCCCCGGCGAGCAGGCGCTCGCGCAGATCGCCCACCTCCCGGCCGAGCGTCGCCGCGACGGCGTGACAGTCGACACCCGGCGGCAAGGCGAGCGGAACCCGTCGATCCCCGCGGCGAGCGTGACGGTCGACGCCGCGCCAGTCCTCGTCGCGCACGTTGCCGTAGCGCAGATCGGTGATGCCGGCGCTGCGCAGCGACCCCAGCCGCGCGAGCGGCGCGGCGTAGGGCGCGCCGCCGAGGAGGATCTGGAACCACTGACCGCCACGCTCGAGCGGCGCCCCATGGTGCGGCGTGCCGAGAAAGACGATGCGGCGCAGGCGCGCGGGCCAGCGATGCCCGGCGAGCGTCGCGGCATGAAAGGCGCTGCGCGCCACGAGACCGCCAAGGCTGTGGCCGAGGATCGTCAGCTCCTCCACCGCCGCCGGCCAGGCCTCGACGAGGCCCTCGAGGAGCGCGCTCGCGGCGTGCCCGTTCGTCGAGACGTGGAGACCGGTGTTGTAGTGCAGATAGATCGGGGTCAGGCCGAGCTCGCGGGAGAGCGCCGCGCCATGGTCGTGCCCGCGTCGGTTCCACTGCAGGTCGCTCATGCAGAGCCCGTGCAGTAGCACGAGCAGGCGGCCGTTCGCTTCGGGAAACGCCGCCGCGAGGGCGTCCCGTTCGAGCGGCACGGCGACCCCGGCCTGCCGGACCTGCATCCGAATCGCCAGCGAATTGCCGCGCGCCGCGAGGGTGTCACCCATCACCCCGTTGAGCGCCGCGACGACGCCCTCGCGTCCCGGCGAGAGCGCCGGCTCGGCGAGCAGCGGCTCGAGGCTCTGGAAGGCCGTCTCGAGACCGCGGCCCACCCGCCGGGTCACCCAGTGGATCGTGCGGTAGACGAGGCCAGCGATCCCGCGCGCTCGCCGGGGGCGCAAGCCCCCCCAGGTGGCGAACGGGGAGGCGATTCCGGCGTATACCGCCTCGACCAGATCGGTGAGCTCCTCCGTCGCGTCGACGGCGAGGCGTGACGCCGCCCGCCAGTCGGAGGGACGAAGAGGCGACGTCGGTGCCATGGCGAACCGGCGCTCAGGGGCGCTTCTGGGCGGCGAGCCAGGTCCAGAGATCGTGCTCGGCGAACGCGGGATCCCACACGCCGTGGCCGACGCCCCAGTAGAGGCGCAGGCGGAAGATCGCCCCCCGATCCCGCAGCTCGCGCGCCAGCCGTCGCGATGCCGCCACCGGCACCACCGGATCCTCGGTCCCGTGGGCGAGCCAGACCGGCAAGGACGCGATCGCCTTGGCGGCCGCGGCGAACGGATCGTGTCGCGTGAAGGTCTCCGAGAATCCGGTGGCCTCCACGACAGCGTACGAGTCGGGCGTGCCCTCGCCGACCACCGGGCTGGCGAACGGGTTGCCGAGGTGGTACGCGGCGCGCTCCGCCTCGGTGAGGTCCTCCCGCCCCGGCACCGTGGGAAATCCACAGACGGAGACCAGCGCCGCGAAGAGCTGCGGATGCCGCGCCGCGATGCGCAACGCCCCATTGCCACCCATCGACATGCCGACCACGGCGAGACGCTTGCGGTCGCCGCCGACCTCGGCGATCGTCGCTTCGAGCTCGGCGAGCGCCACGCGCTCGACCGGCGGGCTCCAGGTCATCCCTTCCGGCGCCTGCGCGAAGACCACCGCGAAGCGAAAGTCCGACGGCGCGCTGGCGATCGCCGGTCCGAGGCCGACGAGCACCGGCTTGAGACCGTCGTCGCCGCGCTCGCCGGAGCCGTGCAGGAAGAGGATCACCGGCCAGCCGCCCGCCGGCCGCTCGCCGAAGGGCACGAAGACCCGGTAGCGGTGCTCGACCCCGTCGAGCGACAGGGTGCGTGCCGGGAAGAGCCGTTCCACGAGCACCGGAGGGATCGGCACGCCGGCGTCGCTCACACCGGGGAGGAGGATCGACATCGCGAGCGCCGCGGCAAGGGCGAGCCCGCGGCGCGACGGTGTGCAGGAGGATCGCATCGGAGAGTCTCCATCGCCCGGGCGAGCGAGACGCCGCTCACGCTGCCGCGACCTCGCGCATGACCCGGGCGAGCGTCGCCGCGAAGCCCTCGACGAAATCGGTGCGGGCGCGCGAACCGACGAGGAACGGGTCCATCACCGTGCAGCGCACCACGCTCAAGCCGCCGGCGCGCAGGTAGTCGTCGTAGGCGAAGCCGAGCGTGGCCAGCATCGGCTCGACCGAGCGCCGGTACTCGCCCGCCCGCAGCACGGTCTTGGTGACGTAGTAGTCGGGCTCGCGTCCACCCTGACGGGCGGCGCCGGCACTCATCGCGTCGTAGATCCCGGTGGCGAAGGCGTTCGCCTCGGCGACCGTCGCGGCGCCGGGCGGCAGCGCGACGAAGCAGACGATGTTCATGTCCGGGTCGGGGAGCGGCACGACGCGGAACGGCGCCCACTTCCCTTCGCGCAGTCGGCGGTGCAGCGCCCGTGCGCCGCGGACGGTGGCGTGCACCAATCTGCCGTGCCCTTCGGCGTCGAGCGGCAAGACCCGATGCGAGAGCCAGACCCCGGCCGCCGCCGCGCCGGGCTTCGAGCCCTCGAAGATGAACTGCCCGAGCTGCCCCCACTCGGATGCCCCGCGGTGGAAGAGGTAGGGCGCCTCCGAGGCGACGAGATCGCGCCCGCGGCGATCGGCGAACAGCACCGCACCCGCCGGGTAGGGCACGAAGCCGAGCTTGTGCGGGTCGATGGTCACCGAGTCGGCCGCTTCCACGGCGCAGAAGGCATGGTAGATGCCCTCCTCCGGCCAGGGCTCGGCCGAGTCGTCGGCGGGCACGCCGGCGAGCGAATCGGCCACCACGTCCTCGTAGGCACGCCGCGCCCCCGAGCGCTCGCGCGTCACCGAGAGGGCGTAGCCGCCCCAGGCGGCGTCGACGTGGATCGGGAAGGCGAGTCCGAGCTCGCGGCCGGCGCGCTCGCGCAGCGCGGCGACCTCGTCGAGACGGTCGAAGGCGCTCTCCTCGGTGGTGCCGAGCACCCCGACCACCGCGACCACCGCCTGGCGCCGCCGGGCGAGCCACTCGAGCGTCTCCCACAGGGCGTGGGTGTCCATGCGGAAACGGCGGTCGACCGGCACGTGGACGAGATGGTCGGCGCCGATGCCGAGGGCGCGGCAGATCTTCGACCAGGAGTAGTGCGCGGTGGCCGGCACCAGCACCACCGCGGGCGGCAGCGCATCCCCGAACTCCAGTGCCAGGCGCCGGCCGTACTCCTGGTAGCCGACGCGCGCCAGCGTGTGCGAAGCGATCGCCTCGCTCGCCTCCTCGACGCTCTCGGCGCCGGCGACGAAGCGCGCCGCGACGTCGAGCGCCGCGCCGGGGGCGAGGTTGAGCAGCCCCCAGAGGTCGAGATCGAGGAGGTTCGTCTCGCGCCCGTCGGGCCGCGCCACCGGCAGCTCGCGCACCCCGAGCTCGTCGGCCGCACCGAAGACGGCAAGCGGCAGGTACTTGACGTTGCGCGCCACCCACAGCGCCTCGAAGTTGGCGACGGTGCCGCCCGAGGTGAGATGACCCCAGTGCCGCTCGCCGTCGAAGCCGACCATCGCGGCGAGCTGCGCGGCGACCTCGAGCTCCATGCGCGTCGTCACCGGCGACGCCTCGGCGGCGACGTTGTTCGGGTTGTAGAGCATCGTCGCGAAGTAGCCGACGAGGCTCGCCAGCGTCAGGTCGGCGCACATGTGGCCGATGTAGCGCGGCGAGAAGAACGGCACGCCCCCCTTGAGCTCGCCGAGCAGGGCCATCAGCTCCTGCGAGAGCAGCGAAGCCGAGCGCTCGAACGCCGGGCTCCGCTTGTCGCTCTCGAGAATCGAAAAGCCGTCCTCGGGATGGACGTTGCGCCGCCAGAAGACGTGATCGCGCAGCGCCTCGAGCAGCAACCGCTCGAGCAGCTCGGCGTTCTCCGCCTTCGGACCGAGAAAGATCGAGCCGAGCTCGAGGGACGGGTCGCGAGGAGGTTCGGCCACGGGAGGTCTCCGGGAGCGCAGTCTAGCCCGACCCGGCGTCTCGGCGTGACCGAGCGCCGCACCGCTGCCGTGCCGCTACCCCCACGCACCCCAGAGAGCAATCGGCCCCCGGAGCAGCACCCCGGGGGCCGATCCCTGCAGGCCGCTCGAATCGAGGGTCGAACTACTCCTTCTTCTTCTCCGCCGGCACCGCCTTGCGGACGCCCTCTTCGACGACGATCGCGCGGTACCAGGAGTCCGGGTAGCGCGGGTGGGTGACGTGACCCTGGGAGTCCTTGACGTTGCCGTCCATGTACTTGACCAGGAGCTGCTCGCCGAGCTTCTTCCAGCGTGCGGTGACCTTCTCGCCGCGCTCGATCGAGTAGCGGGTCAGGTAGTCGCGGGCGAGGCCGGGCGAGCGCTTGTAGAGATCGCCGGCCGCCTCGTCGATCTGCGCCTGCTCGGCGAGGAACGAGCCCTCGAGCTCACGCTGCACCGCCTGGATGTCGACGATCATGTCCGAGTAGCGCGAATAGGCGGTGTTGGCCACCCAGTTGAACACCCAGAAGGCCGAATTCCACGAGAAGGTCTCGAGGTCGGCCACGCCGACGGCGAAGCTCGGCGGCACCTCCTGGATTCCCGCGTACATCGGCGTGTAGACGGTCGAATAGGTGTCGTCGAGACCGAACCAGAGCACGCCGCCGATCGGGTCGGGCAGCCACGAACGGAGCTGCGAGACGAAGGAGAAGCCGGTCTGCTGCGTCGAAACCGCCCGCTCGTGCACGTACTCCTTGTCGTCGACCTTCCAGGTCATCGGCCGCCAGCGGTACGGACAGGCGAACGGCCCGGCGCCGACGCCCTTCGAGAGGTCGAGCTCGGTGCCCTCGAAGTGGTCGCGCATCAGCTCCATCGTGTCGTGAACCGAGATCTTCTTGTCCGGCTTGATCCAGAGCGGAATGCGCTTGTCGAGGTTCGAGCCGTCGATCTGGTCGACCGTCCACTTCTGCGACGGGGCGACGCGGCGGAAGAAGCTCCAGACGCGCGCCTCGCAGAAGCGCGCGCCGCCGAACTCGAGCGGCGCGTAGGTGTCGGAGAAGGAGAACTCGGCGTCCTTGCCCTTGAACCAGCCCTTGTCGCGGGCGAAGGAGATCACGTCCTTGGCGAAGAGGGCGCGCGTCGGGTCGTCCTGCGGGAAGGTGCGGATGCGCGCCTGGTTGGCGTGGCCGGAGACATAGCCGTCCGGGACCTTCACCGCCACCCACAACGCGCCCTTCTGCCCCTCGCCCTTGCCGATCATCTCGAGGATCCACGCCTCGTTCGGGTCGGCGACCGAGAACGACTCGCCGGTCGAGGCGTAGCCGAAGCGCTCGACGAGCGACGTCATCACCTGGATCGCCTCGCGCGCCGTCTTCGCCCGCTCGAGGGCGATGTACATCAGCGAGCCGTAGTCGATGATGCCGGCGGGCTTGGCGAGCTCCTCGCGCCCGCCGAAGGTGGTCTCGCCGACGGAGACCTGGTGCTCGTTCATGTTGCCGACCCGCGTGTAGGTCGTCGACGGCTGCGGGATGCGGCCGAGGAACTTGCCGGTGTCCCACTCGACGATGTCGCGCATCGCTCCGGGGCCGTAGGTGGCGCCCGGGGCGAAGTAGAGCTCGCCATAGAGCTCGTGCGAGTCGGCCGAGTAGGTGATCATCGTCGAGCCGTCGGCCGAGGCTCCCTTGGTGATCAGGTAGTTCGTGCAAGCCGGAGCCGGCGCCGCGAGCAGGGCGGCCAGCAGGGCCGCAGCGGGCACGGCGAGGGCGTTCGAAGCGCGTCGGAGCATGCGTCCTCCCTGAAGTGGAGCGGGGGCCGCGACCCGCGGCGCCCGGAGAATGCTACCGGGAAATCCCGGGACAGGCACCACCTGGCGTCGAAACTGGTGCGCGGCACCTCTTTTCCCCGAGAATGAGGGCCAGTCCCCACTTTCCTCACGGAGGATGCGATGAGCCCGATCAATCGACGCGAGCTGCTGGTGGGCACGGCGGCCCTGGCGGCCGCCCGGCCGCTCGCCGGCGAGGCCCCGGCGGTCGTGGTGCCGAAGCCGGGTCCGGTGGTGGTCGCCTCGGCGAACGGCCACAAGTTCCGCAACGGCGGGCCGCGAACCGCCGTCGAGGAGGCGTTCGCGCAGCTCCTCGCCGGCGAGGATCCGGTGCAGGCGGCGGTGGCGGGGGTGCGGATCAACGAGCTCGACCCGACCGACGAAAGCGTCGGCTTCGGCGGCCTGCCGAACGCCGACGGCGTGGTGCAGCTCGACTCGGCCTGCATGGACGGCAAGCGCAAACGCGCCGGCGGCGTGGCAGCGCTCGAAGGGGTGCGCACGCCGGCGGCGGTGGCGCTCGCCGTGCTGCGCGAGACCGACCACCACCTGCTCGTCGGCGAAGGGGCACAGCGCTTCGCCCGCCAGATCGGCATGCTCGTCGAGCCCGAGCTGACGACCGAGAGCTCGCGCCGCAAGTGGATCGAGTGGAAGCGCAAGATCGACCCCGAGCACTGGCTCGACCCGGCGCGCCGCGAAGCGGCGGCGGAGGCGGCGCGCGCGGCGATGATTGCCGAGGGCAGGGTCGACCCCGACCACGCCTTCGGCACCATTCACCTCTCCGCGCTCTCGCCGCAGGGCGACCTCGGCTGCGTGACGACCACTTCGGGGCTCGCCTGGAAGATCCCGGGCCGCGTGGGCGATTCGCCGATTCTCGGCGCCGGCCTCTACCTCGACAACGAGGTCGGCTCGGCCGGCTCGACCGGGCGCGGCGAGGCCAACCTCTACAACCTGAGCTCGTTCTTCATCGTCGAGGAAATGCGGCGCGGCAGACACCCCAAGGACGCCGCGCTCGCCGCGCTCTCTCGCATTCGCGCCGCGACGATCGAGAAGCGGCTGCTCGACGCCAAGGGGCAACCGAAGTTCAACGTCAGCTTCTACGTCGTCGACCGCAGCGGGCGCACCGCCGGCGCGACGATGTTCCACCAGGTCGGCTCCGGCGTCGCCCAGTGGGCAGTCTGCAACGAACACGGCGCCGAGTTGCGGGAGACCGAGGCGCTCTTCGAGGCGATGGCGCCGGGCTGATGGCGAACGGCCGGCTGCGCGCTCAGCGGGCGGGCTCCAGCCGCCAGAGTCGGCGGAGCCGTCCGAGGACGAGACGCACCGCGAGGGAGTGCCGCGATCGGCGGCGGCCGGCCGCCGCCGGGATCTCCTCGAAGAGCAGGCGACGCCAGATCTCGACGAGGCGGTCGCTGGCGAACTCCCGCGCCCGCTCGCGACCGTGCTCGACCATTGCCCGGAAGAGCCCTGGTTCGTCGCGGAGACGGCGGACCGCGCCGAAGGCCTCTTCGAGCGTCGATGCCTCGAAGTAGTCGAGCTCGCTGCGCCGCAACTCCCGGCAGGCCCACTCGGCCCCGAGAATCGCCGGCACGCCCGCCAACCAGGCGTTGATCAGCTTCGTCGCCGGCTTCGCGGTGTGGAGGCGGCGATCCCGCGGACGGATGGCGAGCAGCACGTCGACGTCGTCGAACCTCGGCCAGCCGAGCATCGTGCAACGGTGGCGGGAGCGGTCGAAGTCGACGGCGTCGAGCGACCATCCGATGCCGAGCTCGGCCAGCCGGGCGGGCCAGGCCTCGCCCCGGAAGGACGCATCGAGGTTGGCGGCGAATCCCTTGTAGGCGACGCTCTCGAGGCGGTCGCCGCGTGCCGGGTCGCGCTTCACCAGCCCGGGTTGCGGCCAGTGCGGAACGGGGAAACGCCATCCGTCGGCAGCGAAACGTCCGTTCTGCAGGATCTCGAAATCGGCGAAGAGCGCCGGTCTCAGATCCCCGCGCACGACGACGAGATGGGCCCTCGCCAGGGCATGGCGCTCGGCGAAGAGCCGGCGTTTGTGCTTGGCGTGGAAGACGATCGCGCCGGAGGTGGGGAGGGTGCCCGTCAGCTCCACCGGCAACCCGGCCCGAGCGAGCCGCAGGTAGGTTTGCAGGATCCAGGCTCGCTCGCCGACCTGAAACTCCTGCGGCTCGGCATCCGGATCGAGGCCCCGCAACCGCGCGAGGTCGCTCTCACCGGGCAGGTAGAATGCGACCGAGCCCGTCACTGCGCCTCGCCCGACGGCAGCTCCGCCTCTCGGGAATGGCTCGGGGAACTCATGCGGACCGTCTACTTCATCCAGAGCCATGACGCTCCCGAGTTGCTCGGACGTCTGGTGGAAAGGCTGCGAGCTCCCCATTCCGGCAACCTCATCATAATCGCCTGGGACGCCTCGCGACGAACCGTTGCTCCTTCCGACCTTCCGCGCGGCGCCGACATCGTGACCCGCCTGGGGACCCAACCGGTTCGACGGGGAGAGCTTTCGTGTCTCACGCCCTACCTCGACGCCTGCCGCTGGCTCGTCGACGAGCGGATCGACTTCGACTGGTTGGTCTACCTCTCCGGCCGGGACTACCCGGTGCGACCGGTCTGGGCCATCGAGCGCGACCTTGCCGCCTCACCCTGCGATGGTGCCATTCGTAGCTGGGACGTCCTGTCAGGTGCCAGCCCCTGGGGGCTGCGGCGAGGTCGACGACGCTACTTCTATCGCTACCGCAGCCTCTCCTCCGGCTGGCGCTGGCCGCTCAAGCTCCTCAAGCCGCTGCTCCGTCTCGCCGGATTCGAGCTGTCGTTCGTCTACGGAGTGCACCTCGGCACTCCGGCGCGTCCATCCCTGTTCGCCAAGGGGTTCGCCTGCTACGGCGGCTACCAGTGGCACAACCTGAGGCGCGCGGCCGTCGAAGCGCTGGTCGAGGCCACCCGGCCCGGCCAGCCGATCCTCGAGTACTTCCGTCACACCCTGGTGCCCGACGAAGCCCTGGTGCAGACCGTTCTCGTCAACTCCGGCGCCTTCCGCCTGCAGGACGACTCGCGACGCTTCGCCGACACGCACGAGCGCCCGGGCGGCCACGCGCGCTTCCTCGAGATGGCCGACGCACCCCAGCTGACGAACGGGTGCTACGACTTCGCGCGCCGCTTCGACGCGACGATCAGTCGCGAGCTGCTCGACTGGCTGGACGCCGAGGTGCACGACCGACGGCCGATGCCGGTGCGCTCGAGCTGACCCGCCGTTCGGGCGGCGGCGCGGCAGAGCGGCTCTGCCCGCACCCTCCACCCCGCCGCCGGCGGAGCTCGGACGAGGGCGCCGGCAAGGGTCGCGCTACGAACCGGCCCCCGGCGGTGGCACCCGCTCTGCCGGCAGGGCACGATAGAGCGACCAGGAACCCCGCTGCGCGAGCTGCTCGACGCGCCCGTCGGCGCCGAAGAGCGCGCGCGGCAGGATCGGCTCGCCGGCGTGCACCAGGAAGAGTCCGAACTGGCCACGCACGCCTTCCCAGCGCAGGCGCGCGGCCTGCCACTCGAATCCCGCCGGCAGCCGCGGCTCCGTCTCGGGACGAAAGCGCAGCGCGGTGGTGAACGCCGAGGCGAACGACACGGCGCTCACGCCACACCGCCCGACGGTGTAGCGCGCCCCCGAGTGCAGGTAGACGGGCGCGATCGACTGCGCGCTGTCGCGATCGAGCGGCAGGTAGAGCAGGCGCTCGCGCTGCGGCGCTGCGGCGAGCACCTCGTCGAGGCCGGCACTCTCGGAAGCGAAGGCGGCGATGCGCATCGCGTTGGCGAGGAGCAGCAGGGCGACGGCGATCGGCAGGGCGGCACGGCGCCACCCTCGCGATCCCTCCCCCGGCGCCGGCGCCACGGCGATCAGCAGGCATGGGATCAGCAGGATCAGCATCCGCATGTAGAGATTGGCCGTCCCCATCAGGTAGTTCGGCGTGAACGCGTAGACGGCGAGCGTCGCGCCGAGCGGCGCCCAGCGCTCGGGAGCGCGAGCGAGCTTCGCCCCGGCGAGCCGGAAGGCGAGGGCAAGCAGGAGGACGAAGGCGATCGCCAGCGCGCTGTCGGCCAGGCCGGTGAGCAGGCGCGGGAGCTCGGCGAACCGCCGCGCCACCGGCGCGCCGTACTTGAGCCCGTCGCGCGTCGCTGGCTCCCAGCGCTGCAACACCGTGAGCCAGCCCGCCGCGAGGCCAGCCGGCACGAGGAGCGGCGCGAGCCGCCGCACCGCGGCGGCGAAGCCGATCTCCGGCACGACGAGCAGGCCGAGCGCGCCGGCGAGGAAGAACCCGCACCCTGCCGCGACGGCATGCCCGGCGAAGGTCACGAGCCCGACCGCTGCGAGCCCCGCCGCGAGCGCGATCGACGGCCGTCGCAATTGGCGCACCGCGAGCCAGCCGAGCAGCAGGGCCAAGGGAGCGGCCACCAGGAAGGTGAAGAAGCCCCAGTCGAAGTTGGCGCCGAAGACGGCCGCGAACGAGACGACGCTCCAGCGCTCGTCGCGACCGAGCTCGCGCAGCAACAAGCGCAGAGCGAGCGGCAGGGTCAGCAACCCGACGAGCAGCACCAGTCGCAACGCCAGCTCCACCGGCAGGACGAAGGCCAAGAGCGTCGCCGGCAGATAGCCGAGCCAATACGGGGTGAGCCAGTTGACGCGGTAGATCGCGCCGTACTCGCAGCGGCCGAGCGCCAGGTCGTGCAGGCCGGCCACCTGCGCGGCGTGCTGCGGCCAGTCGACCATCGGCAGGTCGGCCGGGAGCAGGACCGTGCCGGCGACGAGCAAAGCCAGCAGGAGCTCGGCCCACCCGCCTCCGCGCGACTCCGAGGTCGACATCGCGGGAGACTCTAGCAGCCCCCTGCATGGCCGCCGGCCCGATCGTAGTAGCGTCCGTCGGAGAGAGTGGAGCCGAGCATCGTGGACCGCGCATCGAGAGTCGGGACTGCCGGGCAGCGGACGCCGAGGGCCCGCGGCCGCGCCGGGTTCACCCTCGTCGAGGCACTCGTCGCCCTGCTGCTCGCCTCCGTCCTGCTGCTCGGCGGACTGGCGATCCAGGGCGCCGAACGGCGAGCGGCCCGCCGGCGCGTCGCCCACATCGCCGCCGAGCGGGCGCTCGCCAATGCCTACGAATCGCTGCGTGGCGGCCTGGTGCCACTGGCGAGCGGAGAGCTGGTGGCGCCGACGCTCGGTTTCACCGGGACCCTCGCGCTCGAAGTCACCGCCGAGCCCCAGCCCGCCCTCTATCGCCTCGACCTCGTCGCGATCTACGACGCCGACGGCGTGCCGTCCCGGCGCACGCTCGAAGCGCTCCTCTACCGGCCATGAACCCGCCGACGCCACGCACTCGCCGAAGCGCTCGCCGCCGTGAGCGCGGCTTCACGCTGCTCGAGCTGACCGTGGCGAGCGCCTTGATGCTGCTCGCGCTCGCCGTCGCCACCGGCGCGCTCGTCGCCGCCGGACGCCTCTTCGCGCTCGCTCCGGCGAGCCTGCGGGGCGGCGAGCCGGAGCTCGCCGAGCGGCTGCTGCGCGCCGATCTTGCCGCCGGCGCTCCGCTGGCCGGGGGCGGACTGCCGAGCGACGCTCTGATGCTCGAACGCGACGGACTCGAGGTCGTCTGGGAGCTCGACGGCAACCGGCTGCGTCGCAGCGCGACCCCGCCCGGCTCGCCCCCCGCCGAGGGACGCCTCATCCTCGACGGCGTTCTCCTTTTCCAGTGGCAGGCCCTCCCGGAACGCACGGTCGTCGTGCGCCTCGTCCGCCGGACGCCGGCGCCGCTCACCGCCGCACACCTGACGACGCCCGGCTGGTATCGCAGCGGCTTCGGGCTCGAGGCGATCGAGGTCGTCGTATCCCAGCGGAGGGACGGATGAACGCGCGGCGGCGCGACGGCTTCGCCCTCGTGGTCGTGCTCGTCGTCCTGGTGGTCGTCGAATCGGCGGCGCTGCTGCTCGCGGTGGCCCACACGCGGGCGACCGCACTCCATCTCGACACGGTGCGTCGCCTGCGCCTGCTGGCGCTCGCCGATTCCGCCGCCGACGCGACACTCGCCCGCCTGGCGGTCGACCCCGACGCCGCCGGGCTCGAGCCCACCGATTTCGGCGGCGGGACGATCGCCAGCTCCGTCGAATGGGTCGACGAGCATCAGCGTCGCATCACCGTGGAGGCACGCCTCGGCGACGGCGAACGACGCGTCGAGCTCGTCGTCGATGTCGCGGGCGGCGCACCCCGTGTCGTCGCCTGGAAACCGCTCGGTGTGGCCCCGGCGATATGATCGCCGCATCATGTCCGCGAAGCGTTCGCCGAGCCCCCCGGTCGGGCCTGACACGGGATCCGGCGTTCACTCCGAAGTCGGGAGGCCGGCGCCCCTCGGTCTCGCCGACCTGTGCGATCCGCAGGACCCGGTCACCTGCCTGCTCGCCGCGACGCAGGAGCTCAACGCCGCCGACGACCTGACCTCGGGGCTGCGCCGCGTCGCCGAGATCGTCGCCCGCTACGTCCGCTACAAGAGCCTCGGTGTGCTGCTGCTCGACGAGCTCGGCCGCGAGCTGCGCTTCGCCGTGGCGATCGGCTATCCGCCCGAAGTCGTCGAGCATTGGCGGTTCGGGCTGGGACAGGGGGTGATCGGCACGGCCGCGGCCAGCGGCCGACCGGTCCGGGTCGACGACGTGCGGACCGACCCGCGCTATATCGACGCCGGCGAGAAGATCGTCGCCGAGCTGGCGCTGCCGCTCGTCGCCAAGGGACGCACCGTCGGCGTCCTGACGCTCGGCAGCGAGGAGGCCGGCGCCTTCTCCGCCGCGCACGAACGGCTGCTCTCTTTCCTCGCCGGACACTTGGCCAGCGCCATCGAGACGGCCCAGCTCTACCAGAACACACGCGAGCAGGCACGCACCCTCTCTCTCCTGCACGAGATCAGCCGCGAGCTCAACTCGCTGCTCGACCGCCGCCAGCTCCTCGAGCGGGTCGGCGTGGCGATCCGCCGGCTGATCGACTACGACCTCTTCTCGGTGCTCCTGTGGAACGAACAGCGCCGGATCCTCGAGCCCTGGCTCTCGGTGGCGCGCGAGGACGGCGCCACCGTCGAGCTGCCGTCGGTGGCGCTCGGCGTCGGCCTCTGCGGCACGGCAGCGGCGTTGCGCCAGCCGCTGCGCGTGGCCAACGTTCACGTCGACCCGCGCTACGTGCGCGGTGCCGCCGGCTTCGACGTGCGCTCCGAGCTCGTGGTGCCGCTGGTCTACAAAGACCGGCTGCTCGGCGTGCTCGACCTCGAGAGCCTCGCCTACGACGCCTTCACGGCGCAGCACGAGCAGCTCCTCGCGACGCTCGCCGGAGCGCTCGCCGTGTCGCTCGAGAACGCCCGGCTCTACGAGCAGTTGCAGGAAGAGGAGCGGCGAATCCGCGAGGACCTCGCCACCGCCCGGCAGATTCAGCGCCAGCTCCTGCCGAAGACGACGCCCTGGGTGCCCGGGCTGCAGATCGGCGTGGCGTTCGAGCCGGCGCGCGACCTCGGCGGCGACTTCTACGACTTCCTCGACACCGGCGACGGTGCCGTCGCCTTCGCCGTCGGCGACGTCTCGGGCAAGGCGACCGCCGCGGCGCTCTACGGCTCCTTCGCCGTCGGGCTGCTGCGCGAGCACTACGCGCAGCTGCGGCCGAGCCCCGGCCGCATGCTCACGGGGCTCAACGACAAGCTGCGCCTGCTCGGCATCGACAACCGCTTCCTGGCGATGATCTACGCCGTCTACGAGTCGGTGAGCAAGCGGCTGGTGCTCGCCAATTCCGGCCTGCCGCTCCCCTACCTGGTGCGCGGCGGCGTGGTGACGCGACTGGCGACCGTCGGCACGCCGCTCGGCCTGCTCGCCGGCCGGCGCTACGAGGAGCTCGAGCTGCGGCTCGAGGTCGGCGATGTCGTCGTGCTGGCCACCGACGGCATCGAGGAGAGCCACGACGCCAAGGGACGCGAGCTCGGCGGCGACCGCGTCGCGACCGAGCTCGCCGCACTCGCCGCCGCCGGCGCACGGGACATCGCCCACGCCGTCCTCGACCTCGGTCGCCGCCACACCGGCCCGGCCGAGGCCTCGGACGACCGCACGGTGCTGGCGCTGAAGCTCCTCGCCTGAGAGGTGCCAGCCACTTCTCGCAAGATCGCAGCGGCGAAAGTCGTCCTAGGAGGCATGGGACGACGACTCCGTTACATTCCCCCAGGCGGCGCCATGGTCGAGGTGACCAGCCGCGCGATCCACTCACGGTACCTGCTGCGTCCATCTCCCCTTCTGCGGGAGCTCACGCTCGGCATTCTCGGGCGTGCCCAGCGCCTCTACCCGGTGACCCTCCACGGGTTCGTGTTCCTTTCGACCCACTACCACCTGCTACTGACCGTCGACGATGCCCGGCAACTTGCCCGCTTCGTCGGCTACTTGAACTCCAACCTCGCGCGCGAGGTCGGCCGGCTCCACCATTGGCCTGAACGACTCTGGGGCCGACGATACGAGGCGATCGTCGTCAGCAACGAGGAGGAAGCCCAGGTCGGGCGACTGCACTACTTGCTCCAGCAGGGCTGCAAAGAGGGGCTGATCGGCGATCCGCGCGATTGGCCCGGCGCCACCAGTGTCCCCGCGATGCTCGACGGTGGCCAGCTGACCGGTACCTGGTTCGACCGCACCGCCGAGTGGAGAGCGAATCGAGATCGTAGCCATCGGAGGACGTTCCCTCAGCAGGAGCGAGTCGTCCTTCATCCACTGCCCGCCTGGAGCGAGGTGCCCGAGGCGGCCTACCGGCAACGGATCCGCGACTTGGTCGACGCCATTCGGGCCGACACGACAGCCCGAGCGAAAGCGAGCCGCCGTCCGCCCCTCGGCGTCGCCACCGTGCTTCGGCTGAATCCGCACCAGGTCGCAGCGAGCAGCACCCGATCGCCGGCACCTCTGGTGCACACGGCGAGCCGCGATGCGTTCCTTGCCTTTCGCCGGGCCTTCGGCTGCTTCGTGGCCGCCTACCGCGGTGCTTCCGCGGCGTTGCGCTCAGACCCCACCGCCTGGACATTTCCCTCCGGCTGTTTCCCTCCCGCCCATCCTTTCGTCCCTGCGGCAACCGGCTGAGCCGTCGGAATCGGCCACAACTGATCCGGGGGCACGACAGCTCTCGAAAAGCCGTCCTTCCGGAGGATTTCCCGATCCTCCTCGGTAAGTCGCCGGCTGAGACCAGAAAAGCCCCCTCCGTGAGGAGTTTCGGTGCTGGGAACACCCTCCGATCGACCGCAACCGAGCGCCGTCATTCGCTCCCGATGCGGCTTCGATCACTCCGATCTCCCTCGGTGAGGAGAAGCGCCTGGCACCTTGGGGCGGGCACCTCGGGGCGGACGGGCGAAACCCGGAGGTCGCTCGAGGAGTACAACAGGCGAGAGCCCCGATTCCGCCCATGACCGCCGCCCGCGCCCACGATGCACCACCGATCCTGCTGGTCGAGGCCGACCCTTCGGCTGCCCGGAGCTTCGCCCGAGCCTTCTCGGACCAGGGCATCTTCCTCCGCCTCGCGGACGACGCCGTCGGGGTCCTTGCGACGCTTGCTCGCGAACCGTTCGCCCTGGTCGTTCAGGATCTCGGCCGGCTGACGGCCGGTCACTCGGCCAACGGGCGAATCGAGCTGTTTCGCGCCATTCGCCGGATTCGCCCTCAATTGCCGATCCTCCTGCTCGCCTCCTGGAGTGCCAACGACCTCGCGGCTCAACTGCTCGGCGAGGGCGCCGTCGACTACCTGTCGATGCCCTGCAACGAAGATCGTCTCGCGTCGACCGCTCTCCGGCTCCTCCTTGCGCTCGACCGCAGCCCCCTGGCTGCCGCCCGCGCGGACCTCGCCGCCCGTGTCGACCTCTGCGGCGCCGCCTACGGAACCCCGAGCTTTCACCAACTCGTGCTGTCCGCCGTGCGAGCCGCCCCATTCCATACCCCGGTGCTGATCACCGGGGCGCGCGGCAGCGGGCGCAGCCACCTCGCCCGGATCGTCCAGGCAAACTCGCCGCGGCGTGGACTGCCCTTTCTGCGCATCGAGGGCGCCACCCTCACGGTCGATCAGATCGCTGGCTGGCGTCGCAGCGAGCGCCCCGTTCGAGGAGCGCCAGCGGTCGATCGCGCCGATCCCCCCCGGGGCGGCGGCACGGTGCTCGTCGAAAATGTCCACGAGCTCACACCGGCTGCCCAGGCGGCGCTTCTGGACTTCCTGCGGGGGGGCGATGCGGCCCGTGGAGAACGCGGAATCGACCCGGACGTCGATGTGCGCCTGATCGCGACCGCCTCCGAGAACCTGCAACTAGCGGTGCGCAGCGCGACCTTCTCGCGGGCGCTCCACCGGCAGCTGGCCGAAATCGAGCTCGTGGTCCCGCCGCTCAGCGAACGTCCTGCCGACACCGTGGCGCTGGCGCGCAGCTTCCTCGCCGATCTGCCGGCCCGACATGGCGCGGCGTGGAGCCTCGACGAGGGGGCGGAGCGGGCCTTGGCACACGCCCGCTGGCCGGACGGTAGCCGCGGACTGAAGCAGGCTGTGATGCGGGCGGGGGAGATCTCAGAGTCCCCCAACCTGACCGCCGCAGCGTTCGGCTTGATGGCACCGGCAAAGCTCACCCACGACGGCGAGAATCGCCTGGCACCTCTCCGGGCACCTCTCCGAGCGGAGCCAGCGGCCACACACGAGAATCGCCTGGCACCTTACGAGGAGGGGGAGGAGCGTCGGCGACTCGAAGAGGCCCTCGCTCGCCACGGCGGCATCGTCTCCCGTGCAGCCGAGTCCCTCGGTCTCAGCCGCCAGTCCTTCTACCGCCGACTCCAGCGGCACGGGCTGTCGGCCCCCTCCACTTCGTCGCCCAACCCCTGAATCCCGCGGCTCTCGCGACCCGCCTCGTCGGCCGGATCGTTGCCCCGGCGCTTCGTGGAACCGGAGCCCCGTTCTCACGTATTGGAACCCCAGGAGGTTCGACGATGAGCACCACCCCTCGCCCCCTGCGCCGTTCCCGCAACCACCGCATGATCGCCGGAGTCATCGGCGGTCTCGCCGCCTTCTTCGGACTCGATCCGACCACGCTCCGCGTCGTCTACGTGATCGGCTCGATCCTCTCCGCCGCCTTTCCCGGGATCCTCGTCTACCTGCTCCTCTGGCTCGTCATGCCGCTCGACGAGCCCGTCGCCGGATGAGAATCGTCCCCGGCAACTCGACCTGAGACCCTCCGGTTGGCGGCGCGAGTAGACTCTCCGCCGCCATCCGCCCTTCGGAGGCCTCATGGCCGAACGCAGTCCGTTTCCCCGAGTCTTCTGGGTCGCCAACCTCGTCGAGGTGCTGGAGCGCTTCGCCTACTACGGCATCTACTTCAGCTTCGGCATCTACATGACCTCGCTGGGCTACTCGCGCGCCCAGCTCGGCGGCGTGCAGACCATCTTCCTCCTGCTCTCCTATTGCGTGCCGCTCTTCTCCGGCGCGCTCGCCGACCGCTACGGCTTCAAGCGGATGCTCGTCGTCTCCTACCTTGCCTACCTGCCGTCGATCCTGCTGCTCATCCTGACCCGCTCCTTCTCCGGGATCGCTCTCACCATGCTGTCGATCGGCCTCGCCGCCGGGATGTTCAAGCCGCTGGTCTCGGGCACGGTGCGCGCGGTCACCGACTCGACCAACAACACGCTCGGCTTCGGCATCTTCTACGCGATGGTCAACACCGGCGCCTCGCTCGGCCCGGTGGTGATGGGCAACCTGCGCGCCATCTCCTGGGACTACGCCTTCTACGCCGCAGCGGTCTCGATCGGCTGCATGCTGGCGATCACCCTGCTCTTCTACAAGGAGCCCGAGCGCGCCCCGGCCACGGGCACACTTGGGGAGAAGCTGCGCGAGATCGGCACGGCGCTCGCGGACCGCAAGTTCGTGCTCTTCCTCGTCCTGCTCGGCGTCGGCTTCTGGATCCCCTTCTGGGGCTTCTTCAACCTGCTGGCGCTCTACGTCGACAGCAATCTCGACACCGCCCGCCTCTACCAGGAGCTGCGCGGCCTGCTCGGCGAAGGGATTGCCGGATTCCTGTCGCGCGACGACCATGGCACGCGACGCATCCTCGGCGAGACCATCTCGCACACCGGCTTCGTCATCATGGTGTTGCAGATCGCCGTCTCGAAGGCCAGCGAGCGCTTCCGGCCGATCCCTTCCTTCCTTTTCGGTCTACTGGTGATGGCCGCGAGCTTCGTCGTCCTCGGCCTCGCCGCCTCGGTCGCCACACCGCTCGTCTTCCTCGGCATCGTCCTCTTCGCGGTCGGCGAGATGATCGCCTCGCCACGCATCCAGGAGTACATCGGCCGCATCGCCCCGCGAGAGAAGGCGGGGCTCTACATGGGCTCGAACTTCCTCGCCGTCGGCATCGGCTCGTTCTCCGGCGTCCTCTACACGCCGCTCTACGGCCGCTTCGCCGACGCCGGCCACCCAGGGCACGTCTGGTACGTGCTCTGCGGGCACATGCTGCTCTCCTTCGTCGCGCTCTGGCTCTTCCAGCGCCTGGCGGGTGGCTTCGCGCAGCAGGAACGGTAGGCGGCGCCGACGCCTCGGGTTCGTGCGAACATGCGATCGGGAAGGAGGCATCGTCCGTGGACTCGCTCCTCCGCACCACCTTGCTCAAGCTCGCCGTGCCCGCCGCGGCGATCGCGATCGCGCTCGTGGTTTCACGCCTGCGAGGGATCTCCTGGCGTGAGAATCTGGGGTTCCGGATCCCGTCGGCCAGGGCGACTCTCGGCTGGCTGGCGATCTGGGCCGGCTGGATCGCCGCCGGCGAGCTGCTCATCCGCGCCCTCGACCTCGATCAGGCGAAGGCCTGGCCGGAATATCCGCCGCTCGTCGTCGGGCTGCGGATCCTCGCGATCGGCCTGGTCGGCCCGGTGGCCGAGGAGCTCGTCATGCGCGGCCTGGTGCTCGACCGCCTGCGGCGTACCGCTCTCGGAGCGGCCGGGGCGATCGGCGTGGTCGCCGTCTTCTGGGCACTGCTGCACTGGAGCTACGGACCCGGGACGCTGGCGCTGATCGCGGCCGACGGGATCCTCCTCGGCATCGCGCGCCATCGCACCGGCTCGCTCTGGGTGCCGATCGGCATGCATGTGCTCGGCAACCTGTTCTCGATCGGCCAGTCCCTTGGCCTCTGGTGAGCGACGCCGAGCGGCGCCGAGCGGCCCCCGGGAGAGGAACGATGCGCACGAGCTCAACGCTCCACCGGCGTGACCACGAGCCCCCGCCCGTGGTCGGCGAGCGCGGCTGGCGCTACCACCATCTCGGCTTGCCGACGGCCGTTCCACGGCCCGACGAGGTCCACCTGCCGGCCTACGGCTTGCACGTCTCGGGCTTCCCGACGAGCCCGTTCGGCATCGAGTGGATGCGCTGGGACGAAGACAGCCCGGTCCCCGAGATCGTGCGCACGATCCCGCATCTGGCCTTCGAGGTCGACGATCTCGACGCCGAGCTCGCCGGGTTCGAGATCCTCATGCCGCCGGGCTCGCCGTCGAACGGCGTGCGCTCCGCGATGATCCTCGCCGACGGCGCGCCGGTCGAGCTGATCGAGTTCCGCCCGGTGCCCGATCGCACCTAGCCGCGACGTTCGACCGTTACAATCTGCCGAGGCCGCGGCTCGCCGCGCCCGAGGCAGCAACCGTGACCGCGCCGACCCGGAGGACCTGATGGCCGACATTCGCCTGTTCCGCGACTTCCCCAAGACCTTCTGGGTCGCCAACGTCATGGAGCTGTTCGAGCGGGGCGCCTACTACGGCCTCAACTCGGTGCTGGCGATCTACTTGACGAGGTCGGTCGCCGAGGGTGGCCTCGGCTTCGGCGAACAGGCGGTCGGTTTCCTGCAGAGCATCGTCTACGCGGCGACCTACGTGCTGCCGATCCTCGGTGGAGCGCTCGCCGACCGCTATGGTTACCGGCGGATGCTGCTCGTCGCCTTCTCGCTGCTCGCCACCGGCTACTTCGCCGCCGGTTACTGCTCGAGCTACGCGCTGGTCTTTCTTTCGCTGCTGGTGATGGCGACCGGCTCGGGCCTGTTCAAGCCGATCATCAGCGGCACCATCGCGCGCACCACCGACGAGCGCACCTCGGCGTTCGGCTTCGGCGTCTACTACTGGATGATCAACGTCGGCGCCTTCGCCGCGCCGCTCGTCGTCAGCCTGCTCAAGGGATTCTCCTGGCAGTACGTCTTCACCGCCTCGGCGGCCTACACCGGGCTCATGCTGCTGCCGACGCTCTTCGTCTTCCGCGACCCGCCGCGGCCGCAGAGCACCAAGTCGCTGCGCGACACCCTGATGGGCGCCGCCGAGGTGCTCGGCGACGCGCGCTTCATGTTGATGATCGTCGTCTACTCCGGCTTCTGGGTGCTCTACTTCCAGAACTTCGGCTCGGTGCTCTGGTACCTGCGCGACTTCGTCGACACGGCGCCGGTCGACGCGGCGGTCAACTCGCTGCTCGCCGCCCTCGGCCTGACCTGGAAGTTCCGCTTCGACGCCGAGCACGTGACGGTGATCAACGCCGGCATCATCATCCTGTTGCAGGTGCTGGTCAGTCGCCTCGTCAAGGAGCGGCCGGCACTCGCCACCATGGTCACCGGCATGGCGCTCGGTGCGGTCGGGTTCCTCTGCCTCGCCGCTTCGCGCAACGCCTGGATGCTGATCCTCGGCGTCGCCGTCTTCTCGCTCGGCGAGATGACCGCCCACCCGAAGTACTACAGCTTCGTCGGCCTGGTCGCTCCGCCCGAACGCAAGGCGGTGTACATGGGCTACGCCTTCCTCTACGGGGTCTTCGGCTCGCTGCTCGGCTCGAGCCTCGGCGGGGCGCTCTACGAGTGGATGCTCAAGCCGTGGGTCGGGGTGAGCGGCGGGGAGGGCCGCACCAGCCTCTTCTGGTTCCTCTTCGCGGTACTCGACCTGCTGGCCATGGCCGGCTTGATCCTCTACTCCCGCCGCTTCGGCGCCGACACCACCGCGACCCGCGCGGCGGCCCAGAAGGCGATGGTCTTCGTCTACGGACTGATCGGAGCGCTCGGCGCCTTCTTCCTCTACCAGGGTCTCGCCGCCGAGCCGGTCCAGTGGCGCAAGGTCGTCCAGGCCACGATCTTCCTGCTGCTGGGAGCCGGCGGCCTGACGATGAACCACCGGGGTCGTTCGCGCGCCGACCGACCGGCGGCATGAGGTCCGTCGACGGCGCCGCAGGCCGCCGTCGGCCCACTCGGTCGCCGGCACCGGGGAGCGCTCGTGCCGCTATACTGCGACCCTTCCGGCGGCCCGGCGGGTACCCCCGACGAGCCCCGGCACCGGTTTTCGCGGAGGCTCATGGATGAACGCTCAGGCTCCCGTCCGCCCGGCGCTGCTCGTCGTCGACCCTGACGAGGGCCGCCGCCACGCGCTGGCGGTCGGCTTCGCCGAGCAGGGCTACGAGGCCGTCCCCACGGTAGACGCCGAGCAGGGCCGGCGTTTCGCCGCGGCCCTCGGACCGGCGGTCGTTGTCGCGCCGGCCGCTCTCGCGGTGCAGGCCGAGGGTGGGCTTCTCGACGAGCTGCGAAGCCTCGGCGGCGAAGCGCGGACCGTGCTGCTCTTCGGCGAAACCGCCGCCGACGGCGACGAGCTGCCGGAGGACGTCCTCTACCTCGCCATCGGCGGGATCTCCACCGACGAGCTGGTGCGGCGCGTGCAACTGGTCCTCATCGGCCACGAGATCGGCGCGGCACCGGACCCGGAGCTCGTCGACCTCGTCGGTGACCTCTCGCATCTGCCGACGCTCGAGCTGGTGCGTTCGCTCGCCCGCCTCGGTGTCTCTTGCCGCATCGACCTCGGACACGGCGCGACATTGCTGCTCGATCACGGTGCCCTGGTCGCGGCGAAGGTCGGATCGGCGCTCGGCATGAAGGCGTTCTGTCGCCTCGCACGGCGCCAAGGGGGACCATTCCGCGTGAGCCTCGGACCGGTCGACGGCGACGAGCGTGCCGGCCTCGCGGCGATCGACGGCGACCTCACCGCACTGGTCATCGAAGCGCTCGAGGACCGCATCCCCGAGGCCCCGGCGGGCCGCCTGCGCATCCGCCGCACCGGCGCTCCGCGGCAGGCCGACGAGGTCGCGCGCGCCATTCTCTCGGCGGTCGACCTCGCGCACGCCGAAGGCGTCGAGCTCACCGTCGCCGCCCTGCTCGACCGTCTGCCCTTCCGCGACGGACGGATCGAGTCGGCGCTCCTTGCCCTGCGCGAGAGCGAGGTCGTCGATCTCGTCGAGCCGCAGGCACGCGTCCGCGTGGTCACCGATTCGACGGCCGACCTCACCCAGGAGGCGGCGAGCGCCCACGGCATCGTCATCGTCCCGCTGCGCGTCTACTTCGGAGAGAAGGTGCTGCGCGATGGCGTCGACGTGACGCCGGGTTCCTTCTACCGGATGCTCGAGCGCGAGAAGTCGGTGCACCCGCGCACCTCGCCGCCACCGCCCGAGGAGTTCCTCGACGCTTACAAGGGGCTGATCGCCAACGCCGACATCGTGTCGATCCATCTCTCGAGCAAGATGTCGCTCACCTCGGCGGAGGCGAGCAAGGCGCTCGAAGGGGGCGTGATGGCCCTCGCCGCCCTGCGCCGCACTTCGACTCCGCCGCGCATCGAGGTGGTGGACAGCAAGTCGATCTCCCTCGGGCTCGGGCTGCAGGCGATCTTCGCCGCCCGGATGGCGGCACGCGGAGTGCCGGCCCAGCTCATCGTCGAGCGATTGGCGTCGGTCCGTGAGCGAATCCACATCCTCTTCGTCGTCGACACGCTCGAGTACCTGGCGCGCGGAGGCCGGATCGGCCACGCCCGTGCGCTCCTCGGCGGACTGCTCGGCATCAAGCCGATCCTCGGTGTCGTCGGGGGCGAAGTCACCTCGATCGACAAGGTCCGTGGCGGGCGCAAGGCACATCCGAGGATCCTCGAGCTGCTGCGCGAGCGCATCGACCCGCAGCGCCCGGTCGTCGGCGGCGTGGCGCACGCCAACGCCCCGATGTGGGCCGACCGCTTGCGCGGGCTCCTGATGAAGGACCTCAAGATGACCGAGCCTCTTCATGGCCGAGATGGGCCCGGTCGTCGGCACCCACACCGGCCCCGGCACCGTCGGCGCGGCGATCTACCAGCCGGTCGACGACGAAGAGCTGGCGCTGCTCTCGCCGCTCGAAGGCTGAGGCGCCGGACCGCGTCAGGCCGGCGTGTCGCTGCGCCCCTGCACGGTCAGCACGAACGGGTGATACGTCGCGCGCAGGAAGCCCCCTTCGCCCCAGACTTCGATCGCCCAGCGAACCTCGCCCTCCGGCTGCGCCGGGCCGGTCGGTCGCGCGTCGTGCGGCAGTCGCAGCTCGAGGTCGCGCTCGACCGCCAAGCCTCGAGCGATCGGCTGGTCGACGATCTCGAAGAGCGTCGTCGACCAGAGCGGTTCGATGTCCTCGACCGAGCTCTCGCCGTCCTTGCCCACCGGGCGCCGGTAGCGCCGCTCGCAGACCGCCTTGACGGTGAGCTTGGCGAACCGCGCCGGCCCGGGCTGTCGCACCCGCACGACCCCTCGCGCTCCCGGCCGCAGCACGATCCCCTTCTCGAGCGAGACCTCCGGCAGCGGGATCGACCGGCCGCGCATCCCCCGCAGCCCGGCGTAGAGCAGCAGGAGCGCCACCGCCGCGAAGGCGAAGCCGACCACCGGCACGATCCACCCCGGGCCTTCGCCGTCGTCGGCGTGGCCGGAAAAGTAGAGCCAGAGCGCACCGAAGCCGACGATCCCGGTCGGCAGCGCGAGCAGGAGCGCACAACCGGGTTTGCCGGCGTCCGCTTCGCGCCGCACCAGCCGGTTGAAGCCGGCCGGACGATGCGGCGCGATCTCGATCGGGGGGAGCGACGGCGACAGCGGGGGATCCGGGCTCATCGTGCTGCGACCTCCTGGTGACGTCGACCGGCCGCCGAGCGCGCGGCCTGCAGCACCAGGTCCGCGAACGCCTTCGCGTCATCGTAGGGTGACCCTTCCCGCACGGTCAATCGCCATCTCCCCACAGCCCGCTCATGCGGGGACGAGTAGACTCCCGGCACCGACTTCTGCTCCGGAGGCATTCCGCGTGCCGCCAGCTCATCTTCTGTCGAAATCGCTTGCGACGCTGCTCGCCGGCGCCACCTGCTCGATCGCCGGCGCCGCCACCGCTGCCACCCCGGCCGCGCCACCTCGCGAGCCCTCTCGAATCGACGACGCGCAGCGAACCCCCGAGGGCCTGGTCGGCAACGGCAGGAGCGTCGTCCGCGTCCGACCGGACGGCTTCTCGTTCCACAGTGGAGGCGACGCCAGCGCCCGCTTCCGCCTGCGCCTCGGTGGAGTCGTCTCCGAGCTCGGCGGCCGGCCGGGAGGTGCCAGCTTCTTTCCCGGTGGCGTCGTCTATCGCCTCGCGCTCGCCGGAGCTCGGATCGAGATCCTGCACGGCGCGCTCCCGCAGGTGCCCTACCTCGTCGCCTTTCGCGTCACCGGCGCCTCGGAGCCGGTCGGCCTCGAGGTCGAAGCGACCGGAGCGCCGACCCTCGAGCCGAGCGGCGACCTGTCCATCCCGCTCGAGCGCGGAGCCGGCGAGCTCGTCCTCGCAGCCGGTGGGCCGCGCCCCGCCGGCAGCTGGGAGGAGCTGCGGCGGCGAATCGAGGCGCCCGATCGCGAGGGGTTGCTGCTCGGCACGCCGTCCCCGCAGATCGACCGCGCCGTGCCGTTCTCGCGCGCCCTGCTCGACCTCGGCTTCGACGGCAAGCTCCACGTCTGCGAGCTCTTCCGCTGGCGCGACGTCTGGTCGCGCGACCTCGGCTCGGGTCTCGTCCCCGGGGCGATGGCGAGCGGTCGTTTCGCCGCGGCACGCACCACCCTCGCCTACGACCTGCGCCGCTATGCGAGCGCCGACCCGCGCGGCCTCAAGGTGACCGAGGACCCCTCGCAGGGCGGCACCGCCGAGGGCACCGCCTGGCTCACGCGCGCGGTCTGGCGCGACTTCCTGCTCACCGGCGACCGGGCTGCGCTCGCCGACGCCGAGCGCACGCTGCGCCCCTGGGTCGAGGCGTGGATCGACCGCGACCCGGACGAGCGCGGCCTGCTCGTCGACGTCTCGGAGTGGATGGACCACTCGCGCTTCTTCCTCCTTCCCGACGGCGCACGCGTCCTCTACTCGACCGTCCTCTTCGCCGAGCTGCTCCACACCTTCGGCAAGGTCGAGCGCGCCCTCGGCGACGCAGCGGCGGCCCGGCGCTACGAGGCGATCGGCGATCGCTTCGTGCGCGGCATCAACCACGGGCTGTGGGACGAGGCGCTGGGCGCCTACGACAACCTCGAGCTCTGGGGACGCCGCGACGAGCGCGTCGCCGCCGCCGAGAACGCTCTCGCCGTGCTTGCCGGCGTGGCGCCGCGCGCCCGCGCCGTGCGAGCGCTCGCCACGGTGAAGGCGCGCTCGTGGCGCGCCGCCGGCTCGACCACCATCGTCCCGCCGATGCGCCACGTGCCGGAGTCGAACGACCACAACTACAAGATGTGGCCGTGGTGGAACGCCGTCGAGGCACGCGCCCGCTTCCGCACCGGCGACGCCGCCGGAGGGGTCCACCTGCTCGAGAGCGGCGCGCGGACGCTCGAGGACGAGCACTTTCCCGGCATGATGGAAGAGCTCACCTCACCGGAGGGCGTGAGCGAGGGGGGCAGCGCTTTCCTGACCGCCGCCGGGGCCTATCTCGACGCGGTGGTCGAAGGGCTGCTCGGCATCGAGATCCTCGAGCCCGGCTGCGCCCGCCTCCGCGTCGCTCCGCAGGTGCCAGGCGATTGGCACGACTGGCACGCCGAGGTACCGCTTCCCGAGGGCGGCATCGCGCTCTCCGCCACCAGCGGCAGACTGAGAATCCGCGTGACGGACCCGCGGGTCCAGGTCGTCGAGGCACCGCCCGACGCGATCGTCGAAGGAGCGCGGCACGTGGCCGTCACACCGCTCGGCGAGCCGAGCCTCGCGGGAGGGGAAATGACCGGCTTGCCGAGCCTTCCCCCGCCGCAGCCGCGCTGCGCCGCCGTGCTGGTGACCGACGGTCTGACCGGGCCGCTCGCTCCCGGTCTGCCGGCCGCTCGTCTCGCCCCGCGAGACCTGACCGATGTCGATCCCGCCACGGTCGGCGCGATCGTCGTGCCGGGCAACGCACTGCCGCGCCGCACCGAGGAGGGCGCCGACGTCCAGGCCGCTCTCGCCCGCTACCTCGATCGCGGCGGCGCTCTCGTCTTCTTCGGCGCCACCATGCGGCCGCGGGGCACGATGGGCGAGTACGGCGGGGTCATCGACTGGTTCGAGCGGCAACCGGCCGTGCGCGACACACCGATCGACGGCTGGGAGCTCCACCCCTCCCCGGACGGGCCCGCCACCCCTCCCGAGGCCGAAACCGGCCGGAGAAGTGGCTGGCACCTGCCAGGGTCGGGAGGCGGCAGCGACGAGGGCTGGCGGAAGATCGCCGTGCCCGCCGCGTGGGAGCAGGAGCTGGGCCACGAGCTCGACGGCTGGGCCTGGTACCGGGCGCACTTCTCCCTCCCGGCGGAGGCGCGCGGTCGCGTCGTCGTGCTCAACCTCGGCCGCATCGACGACGAGGACTGGACCTGGGTCAACGGCCAGCCGGTCGGTGCGCGCCGACACTGGCGGACGATCCGGCGCTACCGCATCCAACCCGGCGAGCCGGCCTACGCCACGCTGGTCTTCGGCGGCGAGAACCTCGTTGCGGTGCGCGTCCTCGACCATGGCGGCGCCGGCGGCATGACGATCGACACGCCGCGCGTCGGTTTCGAGACCGCCGACCTCACCTGGCAACCGATCGACCCGATGACCGGCGACGTCGCCGACCAGCCGATCCGCCACGCCGTCGTCTCGTGGGGTCCGGGCGGCGCCTTCTTCAACTCGTGGGAGACGTCCCGCGGCGCTTTCGGCTTCGCCATCGACGGTCGCGGGGTCTCCTTCACCGGCCCGCTCGCCGGCCTCGCCGATCTCGACATCGCCGTCCACGAGGCGTTCACCGACTTCGCGGTGAGCCGGCCGTGGCGCTTCGAGCCGCTCGCCTTCACCGAGACCGACCGACATCTCCTGATCCCCGATCACGGCGAGCGCTACCCGTGCGCCGCGCGACTGGTGAACACGGCCACCGGCGGCGAGATCGTGCTCCTCCCCGCCTCGATCGCCGCCACGCCCGCCGGCGCCGCGCTTCTCGACCGCCTCCGCCTCGGCGTGACTCCCTGAGCCCGCGGCGACGCCACCCTCGAAAGGAAGCCCGATGCGACCGCACCTCCCCTCCCTCCTGGCAGCCGGCGCCTGGCTGGCCGTGGCGAGCGTGTCCACTCCCACCGCCGCCCTGGGCCCTCCGGCGACGCAGATCGCCCTCCCCGCCCTCTTCGGCGACCACATGGTCCTGCAGCGCGACCGCCCGGTGCTCGTCTGGGGCACGGCCGCTCCGGGTGGCGTGCTGCGCGTCGAGCTCGCCGGCCGGGAGCGGCAGGCCCACGCCGACGCCTCCGGCCATTGGCAGGTCGAGTTGCCGGCGCTGCCGGCCGGCGGGCCCTACCAGCTCGAAGTGCACGGCGGCGAGACGCTCGTCTTTCGCGACGTCCTGGTCGGCGAGGTGTGGCTCGCCTCGGGGCAGTCGAACATGGAGATGCCGATCGACGGCTGGGCGAAGGTGACCAACGCCGAAGCGGAGGCCGCCGCCGCCGACCATCCACGTCTCCGCCTGCTGCGCGTCGAGCATGCGGTCGCGCACGCACCGCGTGCCAACCTCACGACGGCGGGCTGGCAGGTCTGCACTCCGCAGAGCGTGCGCGCCTTCTCCGCCGCGGCCTACTTCTTCGGCCGCGAGCTCGAACGGCGGCTCGGCGTGCCGGTCGGCCTCGTCCAGTCGACCTGGGGCGGCACGCCGATCGAGGCCTGGACCTCGCGCGGGTCCCTCGCTCGCGTCGACGACTTCCGCGATCGCCTCGCGCAGCTCGCGGCACAAGAGGCGTCCGGCGACCCGGCGGCGCAGCGCGAGACCTTCCGCCGCGACTTCGCCGCCTGGATCGCCGCGCTGCCGCAGCACGACCGCGGCGGAGCCGCCGCGCCGCCGTGGTCAGCGCGCGAGCTCGAGACGCGCGAGTGGAAGTCGATGGCGCTGCCCCACGCCTGGGAGAACGCGGGCCTCCCGGACCTCGACGGCGTCGTCTGGTTTCGCCGGAGCGTCGAGGTGCCAGCCGCCTGGGCGGGCCAGTCCTTGACGCTGCGCCTCGGCCCGATCGACGACGCCGACGTGACCTGGTTCGACGGCGTGGTGGTGGGCAGCGAGGGCAAGCACGACCTGCCGCGGGTCTACCGCATTCCGGTCGAGCTGGTCACTCCCGGGCGCCACACGATCGCCATCCGCGTGCTCGACTGGATCGGTGGCGGTGGGCTCTGGGGCGAGCCGGCAGCGTTGCAGCTGGCGCTCGACGAGCAGCATTCGATCCCGCTCGCCGGCGACTGGGCGTACCGCATCGGCCTCGACGTGCGCGAGCTCCCGCCGCGCCCGCTCGACCCCGACGATCCCGGCCGCCCGACGGTCCTCTTCAACGGGATGATCGCGCCGCTCGTGCCGTTCGCCATTCGCGGCGCCATCTGGTACCAGGGCGAGGCCAACGCCGCGCGCGCCGAGCAATACCGCAGACTCTTCCCGCTGCTGATCGAGGACTGGCGGCGACTCTGGGGGCAGCGTCACTTCCCCTTCCTCTTCGTCCAACTCGCCAACTGGCGCGCGGTCGAGCCGCAGCCGGGCGAAAGCGACTGGGCCGAACTGCGCGAAGCGCAGGCGATGGCGCTCGCCCTGCCCGACACGGCGATGGCGACGGCGATCGACCTCGGCGAGGTCGACGACATCCACCCGCGCAACAAGCAGGAGGTGGGACGGCGCCTGGCGCTCGCGGCCTTCCGCACCGCCTACCGGCTGCCGGTGGTGGCGAGCGGACCGACCCTGAGCGCCACGGCGATCGATGGCGATGCGGTCCGCCTGCACTTCGCGCACGCCGAGGGCGGCCTCGCCGCGCGCGGCGGCGGCGAGCTGCGCGGCTTCGCCCTCGCCGGCGAGGATCGCGTCTTCCACTGGGCCGAGGCGCGCATCGACGGTGCCTCGGTGGTCGTGCGCAGCGCCCGGGTGCCACGCCCCGTGGCGGTGCGCTACGCCTGGGCGACCAACCCGGACGCCAACCTCGGCAACGGCGCCGGCCTCCCTGCTCCGCCGTTTCGCACCGACCGCTGGCCGGGGATCACCGCCGGAATGAAGTGACGTGGAGGGATCGTGCCCATGAGGTACCCAACTATCTCGACGTTCGGTCTGCTCACCGCTGCGCTTCGACCGGTCGCTCCGCGGCGCCCGGCATGGTGTCGCTCGACCCTCACGCCAGCGACGCTCGCCGCTTTCCTCGTCGTCGCGGCGACCGCGCCCGCGACCTCCGCCACCCTCGTCGTCCTGGCTCCCCACCCCGACGATGGCGAGGCTTCGTGCGGCGGGTTGATCGCCAATGCGACCGCGGCGGGACACGAGGTCGTGGTGCTGACGATGACCGGAGGAGAGCTCGGCGTACCCGGAATGGGGCCGCAGGAGGCTCGGGCTCTCCGTACGCGCGAGGCGCGCGAGGCCGCGGCCCTGCTCGGCGCTCGGGCCGAGATGTTCGGTGCCGTCGACGGATCGCTCGCCGTCGATGCCCCGACTCTCGAGCGGCTCGCCGATACCCTCGTGCGCCTTCACCCGGCCCTGGTGCTCGCGCCGTGGCCCCTCGACGTCCATGCCGATCACCAGGCCACGGGACTGCTTGCGTGGCGCGTCTTCCAGGATCGGCGCCTCGCCTTCGAGCTCTACTTCTACGAGACGACCAACTCGCCGCACACGAAGAGCTTCTCCTTCACACCCACCGACTTCGTCGACATCTCCGAAGTGTCGAAGAAGAAGGTCGAGGCGGCATCGCGGCACCGTTCGCAGAATGCTGCCGAGTGGATGGAGATGTACGTCACCCTGGCGCGGGTACGCGGCTGGGATGCCGACGTCTCTTCTGCCGAGGCCTACGCGAAGGCACGGAGCTCCTCCGGCCTCGGCGGACGCACCGAGCCTGCCTCTCGCCTGCTTCCGGCCCTGCGCGAACCGTCTGCGCCAAGGTAAGTGCGCTGCGAACACGACCGACGCACCCGCCGACACCCGCCGACCGCACGAGGACCGTAGCTCGCACTTGCCGCACCGCGGCCGGCATCGGCCGCGCGATGCGGGCTAGAATCCGCCGATCGCGAACGCAGCGAGCAGCTTCGACGAGCCAGGAGGTTCGCAGATGTCGCAAGCCCCGACCGGCAGCGCCTCCGGCATCCTCGGCACCGCACGGCTGCGCCTCGGCACGGCGCTCGACGCGCTCCTCGGCATCGGCGCCGCCGCGGTATTCGTCGCCTGGATCGCCGGGCATCCGCTTCTCTACTCCGAGAGCGCCCCGGTCATGTCGGCCTTCACCGCCTTCTCGCTGCTGCTGATGGTGGCGACCCGCCAGGCCCGCCTCCACTTCGACACCTGGCCGATGGCGCTCAGCCTCGCGATGACCGGCCTTGTCCTCGGCGGCAACGTCTCGTCGATCCTCATGCTCTGGATCTCCCCCCCCGAGCTCTGGGCGAGCTTCCCCGATCTCGTGCTCACGTCGATGATGACGTCGGTCGGCCTCTCGCTCTTCTGTTGCTACGACTTTGTCATCGCGCTGCGCGAGACACCCGATTCCGCGCTGCTGGTCGACGACCTGTTGATCCACCTCGCGCTGGTCCCCGGCGCCCTCAGCCTGCTCGGCTACCTGCTCGGCAACCCGACCTACCTCAGCATCCATCGCGACCCGCGGGTCGGCATCTCTCCGCTCGAGATGGGCTTCATGGGGCTCTACGCGCTCGTCGCGCTGCTCACCAACACCCGCCTCTTCCTCTGGCGTTTCCTCGGCGGCGGCTGGGGCAATCGTCTGGCTTTCGGCGCACTCTTCGCCAACCAGTTCGTGGCCCCGCTCGCGGTCGCCCTGCTGCTCTCGCCACGCGGCGTTCGCGGACCCGGCGTCGAGGCCTATGTGATGGTCGCCGGCGTCGTGGCGACGCTCTCCTTCCTCCTCGTCCAGGCTCGTCTCGGTCGGCGCCGGCGCGAGGCCAGGTCCCCCGCAGCTTCGGGCTGAGCTCGGCCGGAGGAGAGCGAAGGGCTCAGCCGGCGAGGCCGGTCCAGAGGAACCAGAGACCCATCGACAACAGGAAGAGCTGGGAGAGTCGGTTGAGCGCCGCCCGGCGACGGGCCAACAGCTCGTCGGCGAGCGAGAGCCCGAGCAGTGCCGGCAGGGTGCCGGCACCGAAGAGCGCGAGCGCGACGGCGCCCTGAAGCGCACCGCCGCGTGCCACCGCCGCGATGACCGCCGAGTAGAGCAGGCCGCAGGGCAACAGACCGAGCAGGAGCCCGAGCAGGAACGGGTGCCCCGGAACGCGCCCCGAAAGTCGGCCGACCAGGCGCGAGAAGAGGGCCCCGCCGCGAGCGAGCCCCGGCACCAGGTCGGAGAGGGCGACCAATGCCCAGAGCACCAGCACCGCACCGGCCACCACCGCCGCCGCCCGCTGCAGACCGAGCAGCGACCCCGCAAGCTCCACCACTCCGCCCAAGGCTCCGGCCACGGCGCCGAGCAGCGCATAGGTCGTGACTCGCCCGCCGGCGTACCACAGTTGCGCCGCCAAGGCCGCGCTGCGACCGCCCTCCGCGGGGACGTAGCGACGCGACACGAAGAGCACGAACGGCGAGCACATGCCGACGCAGTGGCCGAAGCCGCCGAGCAGGCCGAGCGTCAGAAAGCCGGCGAGGCTGACGGTTTCGATCACTGCGGGGGCTGCGTCGTCGACGCGGCCAGGTCGACGCGGACGCGGGCGCGGCGCGGGACCCCGGCCACGACGCCGTCGAAGGTCGCGAACCAGCGTCGCTTGCCGCTCGGACAGGAGGGCAGCACGACCTCGGCTTCCCACCAGCCGCCGGGTGCCGGCACGAGCTGGTAACGATGGTCACCCATCGGCATCACCATCTCGAAGGAGAGCCGTCCGCGCTCGATCGCCTGCGGCTCGCCGTGGATGACGGCGCGCACACGCCAGCGATGTGCCGCGAAGGCCACCGGAGGACGAGGCGCGACGGAGAGGACGACGGTCGCTTCGCCGATCTCGACCGTCGCGTCGTCGCGCGTGACGTCGCGGAGCTCCTCACCCGCGCCAGCCGACCCGCTCGACGCCGCCAGGGGGGCGGATCGGCCACGAGACCAGAAGACCCCGCCCAGCACGAGGCCGAGGACGGCCAGGCCGAGCAGGGTCTCCCGGAGTCGCAAGGACACCTCAGGAGTGGTAGGCGAGGCAGTCGCCGATCGCCGGATCCTTGAGCGGCACCGCCTCCTGCCGTCCGATCGCCCAGCCGAAGACGAGCAGGAAGAGGCCGAAGAAGCCGAGCGTCGCCGCGAGCTCGACGGCCGGCAGATGGCCGTGCGCCGCCGCGTCGCCGTGACCCATCGCCGGAGCGACCATCACGTACAACTCGACGAACTGCGCCAGCATCACCAGGATCGCCACGGGCACCAGCCGGCGCGGGTTCCGCTTGGCCTCGCGCGACAGCAGCAGGAAGAAGGGCACGACGAACTTGAGCAGCGGCAGCAACAACAGGTACGGCATCCACCCGTTCTCGCTGCGGCGCAGGAAGTAGACCGTCTCCTCCGGAATGTTGGCGTACCAGATCAGCATGAACTGGCAGAAGTAGATGTACGCCCAGAAACCGGTCCAGGCGAAGACCATCTTGCCGATCGCGTGCAGGTGGTTCTCGTTGAGGAATCCCTTGAGCGTGCCGGACATCACGAAGAGCCCGGCGACGATCGCCACGAAGGCGGTGCCGGTCTGCATCACGTCGGTGAACGCCAAGACGGCGAACATGGTCGAGAACCAGTGCGCGTCGAGCGACAGCAGCAGGTAGAAGCTGACGACGCTGAAGGTCAGCGCGAAGAGCACGGCGAAGAGCGCCGAGAGCGTCCGGCTGCGCAGCGACGGGGAGATGCCGCCCTCGCGATCCTGTCGCCGGGAGGTGCCCACGAGGAGCGACGCGAAGATCACCCACACGGCGAGGCTGCCGCCGACGAGCAGCGTGAACATCGTCATGTTGAGGAACGGCGCCTTGTGCTGGAGCAGCGCATCACCCGCCACCAGCTCGGTGTGCGACCAGTGGTAGAGCGAGTGCGCTCCGAGGGCGACGGCCAGGGTCAGCGCACCGCCCGGCAGGAGCCAGGCGGTCATCGCTTCGGGGACGCGCCGCATCGTCACCGACCAGATGCCACGCGAGAGATAGAGGATCGACAGCCAGATCGCCCCGAAGACGCCGAGGCCGAGCGTGAAGAAGGCGCCGATGAGGAAAGAGCTCCAGGCGAGCTGGGCATCGCCCTGGGAGAAGGCCCAGCCGAGCGCGCCGGCGCCGGCGAGAACGAAGGCGACGGCGAGGCCGCGCACCGACCCGGCAAGTGCGAGCCGGCCCGGCGGCAGCGGGAAGGCGTGGGTCGAATCGTGGCTCATGGCTTCCCTCCGGTGGGAGTCGTCGGCGAAGCCGCCTGGGCGGCCGGCGGCGGCGGCGCGACCGGCTCGACCTTCTGCAGCTCGCGAATGTAGAGGACCGCGGCCCAGGCGTCGCGCTGGTCGACCTGCCGCGCGTGGCTCGGCATCGAGCCCTGGCCGCGCATCGGGCGGTGGAAGAGCTGACCGTCCGGCCAGTCTCGCACCTTCTGCGTCATCAGGCTCGGCGGCTTGGGGAAGAGCGCCGTGACGACGCCGTCGCCGGCGCCGCGCGGACCGTGACAGGTGATGCAGACGCGCTCGAACACGAACTTGCCGTGCGCGATGTTCTCGGGCGTCGGGGCGAGCGGGTTCTTGAGCTCCGCTCCGGCCTTGTCCGCCTCGTTCTGGGCAAAGGGATACGGATGCTCGTCGACGGCCACCGTCCCGGTCTGCGGCTCCATCAAGCCGGTCGGTCGAGCCCCGGAGAGGTCGGCGCGCTGCGGCTTGAGCTTCGGCTGGTCGCCCATGTCGAGGCGATTGCCTTCGCGATGCGGCGTGCGTCCGGCCGGCAGGCCGAGGTCGCAGGCGGAGAGGGACGCGGCAAGCGCCGCGAATGCGAGCAGGCGGGCGGCGTTACGCATCCTGGCCTCCTTCGGCGTCGATCAGCCTGACGCCGTGGGCACCCAACGAGCGGACGAATCTCTCCGCCTCGGCGGGGTTCCACCGCGGATCGGTGGCGGAGATCCAGAGCACGAACTTGTCCACCGTCGCGCCGGTCGCGACGCTCATTGGCGGCGGTTGTGGGACGGTGTCCTTCTTGCCCGCGATGACCGCGATCAGCGCGCTGCCGAGCGCCGCCCAGAAGACCATCGCCTCGAAGGTGATGGGGATGAACGCCGGCCAGGCGGCGAACGGCTTGCCGCCGAAGTTCATCGGCCAGTCGTAGACCATCACGTAGTTCTGCAGGCCCTGGGCGAAGAGGATGCCGCCGATCGCCAGGGCGAAGGTCGCCCAGGGGATCCAGGAGCGCTTCTGCCCCATCGCCTCTTCCATTCCATGGATCGGGAACGGGGTGAGGAAGTCGAAATGCTTGTAGCCCGCGTCGCGGACCTTCGCCGCGGCGGCGAGCGCCTCGTCCGGCTCGAAGAAGTGGCCGAGGATGCCTCGGGTCGAGATGGGCGTCATGGCTCAGGCTCCCTGCGGCGCCGCTTGGGTGGCGCCGGCATCGGTCGGGACGCTCCGGGCGACCTTCGGATCCATCACACCCTTGACCTCCGAGATCGCCACCACCGGGAAGATGCGGACGAAAAGGAGGAAGAGGGTGAAGAAGAGACCGAAGGAGCCGATGAGGATCGCGTAGTCCCAGCGGGTCAACGAGTACATGCCCCAGGCCGACGGCATGAAGTCGCGGTGCAGCGAGGTGACGACGATCACGTAGCGCTCGAACCACATGCCGATGTTGACCAGGATCGAAACCGTGAAGAGGACCCAGGTGTGGCGTCGCATCTTCTTCCACCAGAAGAGCTGCGGCACGATCGCGTTGCAGGTGAACATGATCGCGTAGGCCCAGCCGTACGGTCCGAAGGCGCGGTTCTTGAAGACGAACCCCTCCCACTCGCTGCCCGAGTACCAGGCCATGAAGAACTCGGTCGAGTAAGCGAAGCCGACCATCATGCCGGTGAACATGAGGATCTTGGCCATCGCCTCCATGTGATTGACCGTGATGTAGTCCTTCATGCCGAAGTAGCCGCGCATGAAGGTCATCAGCGTGATCACCATGGCGAAGCCGGAGAAGATCGCGCCGATGACGAAGTAGGGCGGGAAGATCGTGGTGTGCCACCCCGGCATCACCGAGGTCGCGAAGTCGAACGACACGATCGTGTGCACCGAGAAGACCAGCGGCGTCGCCAGGCCGGCGAGGACCATGTACGCCGACTCGTAGTGCCGCCAGGCGCGGTGCGAGCCGTTCCAGCCGAACGACAGCGCGTTGTAGAACCGCTTGCGCCAGGGGTGGGTCGCCCGGTCACGCACCGTCGCGAGGTCGGGAAGCAGACCGAGGTACCAGAAGGCCAGCGAGACCAGCCCGTAGGTCGAGATGGCGAAGATGTCCCAGGCGAGCGGCGAGTTGAAGTTCACCCACAGCGGACCGCGCGCGTTCGGGTACGGCACCAGCCAGTAGGCGAACCAGGAGCGCCCGAGGTGGATGATCGGGAAGATGCCGGCGCAGGCGACCGCGAAGAGGGTCATCGCCTCGGCGGCTCGGTTGATCCCGGTCCGCCAACGCTGGCGGAAGAGGAAGAGCACCGCCGAGATCAGCGTGCCCGCATGGCCGATGCCGATCCAGAAGACGAAATTGATGATGAACGATCCCCAGCCCACCGGCTGGTTCACACCGGCGATGCCCATGCCGGCGTACGTCAGGAGGATCAGCGAGAAGACGAGCACGCCGAGCATCGCCAGCGCCACCGAGAACGCCAGCCACCACTTCTTCGTGGGGAAGCGCTCGGCGTGCATGCAGATGTCGCGGTCGACGTCGACCCACTTCTTCCCGCCGGTGACGAGCGGCTCGGCGACTTCGAGGTCGCCCCCGTAGGGGCCGGCCCCCGCGCGGACGATCGGGCGGCCGGTGAGCTGCCCCTCGTCCATCACCGTGGCGTAGGGACTCTCGTCATGCCTTGTCATTGCGCACCTTCGTCAGGTAGGAGATGGACGGCTTGACGCCGAGGGCGTCGAGGAGCCTCATGGCACGCGGGCTCTTGGCGAGAGTCGCCACCTGCGCGCCGGGGGCGTTGAGATCGCCGAAGCGGATGGCACCGGTCGGGCAGGCCTCCATGCAGGCGGGCACCACCGCTCCGTCCGGGAAGTGGTTCTTCGGCTTGCCCGAGCGGGTCGCTTCCGCCTTGGCCGCCTGGATCCGCTGCACGCAGAAGGAGCACTTCTCCATCACGCCCCGGCTGCGTACCGTGACTTCGGGGTTGTTCTTCATCTGCATCGGGCTGCGCGTGTTGAGCTCGGCATGGCGCGCGATGCGGGGCTGGAGCCAGCGCATGAAGCTGCTCTCCTGCTCCTTGCTGTACTCCCAGTAGTTGAAGCGCCGCACCTTGAACGGGCAGTTGTTGGCGCAGTACCGGGTGCCGACGCAGCGGTTGTAGATCTGCTGGTTCAGGCCGTCGTCGCTGTGCATCGTGGCGACGAACGGGCAAACCGTCTCGCAGGGCGCGTTCTCGCAGTGCTGGCAGAGCATCGGCTCGAAGAGCACCTTCGGCTCCTCGACCACCGCCAGCGGCCCGTCCCACACCTCGGCGCCCCAGCGACCGTCCTTCTCCGGCGCGTCGTAGTAGCGATCGATGCGCATCCACGACATCTCGCGGCCGTCGAGCATGCCGCGCCGCCCGACCATCGGCACGTTGTTCTCGGCCTGGCAGCCGATCACGCACTTGCCGCAACCGTTGCACTTGCTCAGGTCGATGGTCATCGCCCAGCGCGCGTTCGGGTACTCGTGCTCCGGCCAGATCGACCGACCGGCCTCCGGCTGCTCGGTTCCCGCCTTCGGGTTCTTCTCGAAGGCGGTGAGCGTGGTCACCGGAACGAGTGCCCGGCGGTCGCGATCGATGACGTCCGAGCCCTGGCCGAGGGCGAGCTCCTCGTGACCACCCGCCTTGCGCAGCGTGACCGGCAACCCCGCCGAGACGAGGCGCCCGTCAACGAGCTGGCGGAGCGGATAGGCGTTGGCGCCGATCCCGCCGCCGATCGCTCCACAGGCCTCACGGCCGAGGCCGAGCGGCAGCGCGACCTGATCGAGGTGCATCCCGGCGTGGCGGTAGGCCGGCGCGACGAGCTTGACGTGACCGGCGTCGACCTCGACGAGATCGCCGTTGGCCAGTCCCATCTCGTCGAAGCGCCGTGGTGCGATCGACAGCGCACCGCCCCAGGAGATCCGAGTCACCGGATCCGGGAGCTCGTGGAGCCACCCGTTGTTGGCCGACCGTCCGTCGTTCACGGCGAGGTGCGGGTAGAGCTGGAGCTCGAGCCCGGCCGCCGCGGCCGGCACTCCGGCGAGCGCCGCGAGCGCCCCGGAGGCGAGCCGACGAGCCACCGGCGCCGGAGCGCTTCCCTGCCAGCTGCCGAGACGCAGCGTCTCGTTCCACGCGTCCTCGAACGCCGGGCCGGAGAGACCGAGCCGGGCGGCCCAGGCCGCGCGCAGGTAGTGATACGCCAGGCTCGGGCTGGGGGCCGCGACCGCCGCCGCCGGCGTCGCCGGCTTGGCGAGGGCCGCTGCCGCGGTGCTGGCGGCCGCACCGGCGACCGGGTCGCCCGCTGCCGCCGCCCAGTCGACGACCAGGTCGAGCAAGCCGCGGCTGTCGAAGAGCGGCTGGATGACCGGCTGTTGCACCGCAAAGAGGCCGCGCGGCAACTCGGCGTCGCTCCAGCACTCGAACGGGTGGCTGGTCGGCGCCAGCAGATCGGCGTGCGCGGCGGTCTCGTCGACGCGATCGCCGAGCGAGAGCACGAACGGCACCTTGCCCATCGCCTCGGCGAAGCCGAGCGCGGCCGGCGCGTCGTAGACCGGGTTCGCCCCGGCGACGAGAAGCACCTCGACGCGACCCGCCGACATGTCGGCGGCGAGCGCGGCGAGAGCAGCGCCGGTCCCGGAAACCGGGCGGACCGCCGCGGCGTCCTCGAAGAGCCCCGCATCGAACGCTCCGACCGTCAGGTTCAGCAGGATCGCCGCGAGCTCCAGGGCCGGACCGGCCGCCGCTCCCGAGGCCGAACCGCCGCCGAGCACGACCGCCCGGCCGGCCGCTGCCGCCAACTCGCCGGCCAGCGCACGCAGGAGCGCCGGATCGACCCCGGCCTGCGACGCCACGGTGTCGACGGCGAAGGGCGCCAGCGCAGCCGCCACCGCCGGGTCCCCGGCCAGCGGACCGAAGCGCCGCACCACCACCAGCTCGTGGGCCAACGCCGACGCCACCGCCGCGAGGCTCGAGTCGCGGACGCGAATCCGTTGATCGGCGTTGGATCCGGTCAACGTGAGGCGCCCTTCGAGCTGAACGAAGCGATTCATCCGCGTGCCGTTTGCCCCTTCCGGGGTGCGGCGAGCGGCGAAGTCGCGCTCGAGGCCGTCCTCCGGCCGATCGACGAACTCGGCACCGAGACCGAGGACGAAGTCCGCCTTGTCGAGTCGCGGTCTCGGTACCCGCGCGTCGCCGAACGCCTTCTCCCAGGCGAGGGGCAGCGCTTCGGCGACGACCGGTGCCCAGGCGATGTGACGGAGCCCGGTGCGCGCCGCGAGCGCGGCGATCGCCGTGGCCAGCGCCGGGCTCGCCACCGGACCGGTGAGCAGCACCGCCTTGGTGCCGGCGGACTTCAGGCGTGCGACGACGTCGGGGCCGATGGCGCTCCAGCTCGACGCCACCGCCGGTCCCTTGCCGCGCCGGATCGACAGCGGGCCGCGGGCGCGGTCCGGGTCGTAGATGTCCATGATCGCGGCGTGATGCCGCAGCGCCAGGCCTCGTCCGCTGGGATCGCTCGGACTGGGCGCGACCAGGATCGGCCGACCCTCGCGGGTCTTGACGAGGACGGGAGTGCCGTCGAGCACGGTGTGGAAGAACCGCGCCGGCCCGAGGCCGTCGACCAGGCTCTCCGGCATGTCGTGGAACGGGATGGTCGCTTCCTGCGGCGGCTGGCAGCCGGCGCTCGCGAGCGCCCCGGCGGCGGTGGCCAGGCCACCCAACCGGAGGAACTCGCGGCGGTCCAGGGCGGAGGCTTCCGGCCGCTCGCTGGTCTCGTTCGGATTCATCGTGGTCTCCCTCACCGGTGGCACGTGACGCAGGTCGTGGGTGCCTTCATCTCCGGCTTCCGGTGACAGTCGAGGCACCACTGCATGTTGAAGGGGGTCTGCACGCGGACGATCTCCTCCTGCTCGACCTTGCCGTGGCAGTTCTCGCAGACGTTGATCGGCCGCCCCTCGGCATCGATCGTCGGGAGCTTGAGCTTGCCGCTCTCGTCCCGGGCGTTGAGGTGCGCCGAATGGTCGTAGTAGACGAAGTCGGGCAGGTCGTGGACCTTGACCCACGGGATCGGCTCGCCGCGGTCCCAGTACGCCCGCAGCTTCAGCACCCACTCCCGGCTCAGGCCGACTGTCGAGTGGCAGTTCATGCACACCGCCGTCGAGGGGACGGTGGCGTGGCGGCCCTTGTACGGCATGGTGTGGCAGTACAGGCAGGGGATGCCGAAGCCGCCGACGTTGACCTTCTCGCCCTTCGCATCGGTCTGCCAGACGGGGGGACCCGCCATGCGCGTGTGCCGGAAAAGGATCGGCTGGCGTGGCTCGTAGCCCTGGCGCGCGTTGCTCAACGCGTACGCGAGGGCGCCCGTCGCGGCCAGCGCCACGAGCAGCGCGACGATGCGGACGGGCTTGCTCCTTCCGTTCATTCGGGAACCCTCCTTGTCGGATCGGCTGGCGTCATCGCAGCTCCGGATGCCTCGCGCCCCTCGCCCGCCGGTCGACGCGCACTCGCGGAGCTGGCGACCGTGGCCGGGCGGTGCGGCTCCTCGTCGTCGAAGAGGATCCGCACCGCGGGGGTGTCGAGGTCGTCGAACTGTCCGCTGCGCGCCGCCCAGATGAAGAATCCGACGGCGATCGCCGCGATGAGCAGCGCCAGCGGTAGCAGGACGAAGATCGTCTCCACGTCAGGCCTCCGCTCCGGCCGGCGGCACGAGGCGCGCGGCCTGCCCTCGGCTGCGGATCGCGAACGAGCGACCGAAGGCCGAGGAGAGAACGACGGCAAGCGAGGAGATCGGCATGAGGACGGCCGCGAGCAGCGGACCGACCATGCCGGCGATCGCCAGCGCCGAAGCGCCGGCGTTGTAGACGAGCGAGAAACCGAGATTGCGGCGCACCACGCGACGGACACGGCGTGCGCCGTCGAGCAGGTCGAGCACCGGCGCGACCCCTTCGCGGGTCAGCACCACGTCGGCGGCGACGAGGGTGGCACCGGTGCCGCCGTGCACCGCGACGCCGACGTCGGCGAGCGCCAGCGCCGCCGCGTCGTTGACTCCGTCGCCGACCATCACCACGTGGCCACGTCCCCGGCTCTCGGCGACCTGCGCCGCGACGAGGTCGCGCTTGACCTCCGGCGTGAGGCCGCCGAGCGCGTCCGCAGGCGCGAGACCGAGCTCGGCACCGACGCGCGCCACGACCTCGGCGTGGTCGCCCGAGAGGATCCGCACGCGAATCCCGCGTGCGCGCAGGGCATCGACCGTCGTTCGCGCATCGGCGCGCAGCGCGTCGCCGATCCCGGCGACGCCGCCGACGACCCCGTCCACCGCGACGAACACCGGGCTGAGTCGCTCGGCCACCATCCCGTCGGCGGCGGCCACCGCCGTCGCCGGAACGATGGCTCCGACCTCGTCCATGTGCGTGCGGCTGCCGACGGCGACCCGGTGCGCGTCGACGCTCCCCGAGATCCCCTTCCCCGGCGCCTCGACCACGTCGGCGACCGCCCGGACGGCGCGCAGCGGTCGTGCCGCGGCACCACGGAAGGCACGCGCCACGGCGTGCGAGGACTCGTTCTCGAGGGCGCGCGCCAGCTCGAGCACCACGTCGTCCCCGGACCAGCGAGCCACGGTCGCCCGCCCTTCGGTGAGCGTGCCGGTCTTGTCGAGCAGCACCGTACCGACCTCGCGCAGCCGCTCGAGGGCATCGGGGTTCTTGACGAAGATCCCGGCGCGCGCCGCCCGCAACAGCGCGACGGACACGGCGAGCGGCACCGAAAGTCCGAGCGCACAGGGACAGGCGACGACGAGCAGGGCGACGACCCGCTCGAGGGCGATCTCGGGACCGAGCGCCCACCAGCCGATCCCGGTCGCCACCGAGGCCGCGAGGAGCACCATGACGAAGCGGCGGGCCAGTCGATCGGTGATCTGCAGCAGCTTCGGCTTGCGCGACAGCGCCTCGTCGACCAGGGTGAGCAACGCGCCGACCCGGGTGCGCTCGCCGGCGGCCTCGACCCGCACCACCAGGCGCGCGCCGAGGTTCGTCGCGCCGGCGTTGACGAAGTCGCCCTCGCGCACCGCGACCGCTGCCGATTCGCCGGTCAGCACCGCGTTGTCGAGCGCGGAGCGCCCGCCGAGGACGACGCCGTCGACCGGCACCAGCTCGCCAGAACGCACCTCGACGCGGTCTCCCGGCGCCAGGACGGCGAGTGGAACTTCGACCGCCGGCGCGTCGATCCCGTCGCCCTCGAGCCGGCGTGCGAATTCGAGGAAGGCAACGCCGCGCAGGCTGTCGGCCCGCTCGAGGGCGGCACGCTGGGCTCCGCGCTGCAGTTGCCGCGCACCGAGGAGGGCGGCGGTCAGCATGGCGAGCGAATCGAACCAGAGCGGTCCGCTGCCGCGCACCACGTTCCAGGAGCTCGCCACGAAAGCCACCGCGAGCGCCAGAGCGATCGGCAGGTCGATGTGGACGAGCCGCGCGCGCAATCCGGCGATCGCCGTCACGAAGAACGGCCGGGCGGCAAATAGCAGCACCGGGGTCGCCACCACCAGCGAGCACCAGCGGAAGAAGGCCTCGTAGCTCGCCGCCATCCCCGAGGCGTCGCCCGCATAAAGGGCGCCGTGAAGGAACATGAGGTTCATCGCACAGGCCGTCGCCACGCCGAGCCGGGCGAGCGCCCTGCGGTCCTCGGCCCGCCGCGCGTCCTGGGAGCGGGCGGCGCGATGGACGTGTGGGGTGTATCCGAGCCGGTCGAGGGCCCGCCCGACGGCCGAGAGCCGGATGTCGCCGGGACGCCAGGTGATTTCGGCGACCCCGCTGCCGAGGTTGAGTCGCACCTCTTCGACGCCGTGCAGGACCGCCGGGAGCTTCTCCACCAGCCAGACGCAGGCCGCGCAATGAACGCCCTCGAGGTAGAGGCGCGTGCGGCAGCGTTCGGCGCCGAGGCTCTCGCTCGCCGCCTGCTGCTCGCGGAGGTCGTCGAAGTCGGCGAAGCTCCGGCCGCTCACCTGCGCCGGCTCGACTCGCGCGCCCTGGCGCTCGACCAGCCGGTAGTACTGGTCGAAGCCCCACTCACGGACCAGCGTGTACACCTGGCGACAGCCCGAGCAGCAGAACTGCTCGGCCTCGCCGTCGCGGACGAGGCTCGCCGGCACCGCGAGCCCGCAGTGGGCACAGAGCACCGGGGCGGCGCTCGCCGGCCGTTCACGCACCACGGTCAACGCGCGGCTCCTTCCACCGCCGGATCGGCGGCCGGAACCTCGAAGCGCGCCGCGTGGACGAACCGCAGGGACTCCCGTCTCACGTCGAGCCGCAGCTCCCAGAGGCCGGGCCGGTCGAGCCGCACGAGGGTGCGGTAGCTGCCGGGCTGCTGCGGCAGGGCGACGAGGTCGCCGACCTGATTGAGTCGCGTGTCCGCCGCCCGCATGGCGAAGAGGCTTCCGGCGAGGTCGCCGACCGGGCGGCCGTCACGGTCGCTCACCTGCACGTCGACCGGCCGCGGCATCCCCGGGACGTGCGGCACGCCGGCCGGCAGCTCGTAACGGACCGTCCAACCGAGCTGCCGACTCGCCGCCTCGACCGCCTCGTCGGCATCCCAGGCGCGCGCGGCCTCGTAGTAGCCGGGGATCGGACGCGGCGCGTCCGGACGGGTGGCGACGTACACCAGGATGCCGCAGGCGACGATCGACATCGTCAGCAGACCGCCGAGATAGATCGGCCAGCGGTAGTCGGAGAGGAGCCGACGGAAGCTCAATCCTTCCCCCTGTGGTCGTCCCGGTCGTGCTTGTGATCCTGGTCGTCGTCGTACGGTCCGAGCAGGACGAACTCGACCTCTTGGCGGAAGCCGCGATCGGAGGTCACCAGGTAGCGGCCCTTCGCCATGCCGTCGTCGAACACGCTCGGCGGGGCGGTGACGACCGCGTTGACCTGGGCGAGCTTCTGCGGCTCGACGGTGACCGGCGAGTCGCTCAGCACCAGGCTCGCTCCGGCCGGGCTCACCAGCTCGATCGTGAAGCGCTGCGGCTCGGAGATCTGATTGGTGATCTTCAAGCGCTGCTGGTTGGCGACGCCGCCGTTGGGCAGCAGGCGATACGGCTCGCGGCCACCGCGCACGATCTCGAAGAGGGCGTCGGCGCGGGTGAAGAGGAGGAAGCCGAGCGTCCCCCAGGCGAGCGAGAGGATCGCCAGGTAGGCGAGGTTGCGCGGCCGCCAGAGGCGCCGCTCGCCGCCCTTCTGCTCGCGCTCGGAGGTGTACTTGATCAGACCGATCGGCTTGCCCTGGCCGATCATCACCGTCTCGCAGGCGTCGACGCACTGGGCGGTGCCGATGCACTCCGACTGCAGGCCGCGCCGGATGTCCGTGCCGGTCGGGCACGAGCTGACGCAGGCGCTGCAGTCGATGCAGTCGCCGGCGACGATCCCCGGAACCGTCCGATCCCGAACCCTGACTTTCGGGTCCCCGCGCTGGACGTCGTAGGCCACCAGCAGCGTGTCCTTGTCGGCCAGCACGTTCTGCAACCGGCCGTAGGGGCAGGCGATGGTGCACATCTGATCGCGGAACCAGCCGAAATCGAAGACGATCGCGGTGGTCAGCAGCCCGACGGCGAAGAGCGTGCCCTTCATCGCGAACGGGTCGGTGGCGAGGCCGCGGAGCTGCGCCGCCCAACCGTTGAAGTAGGCGGTGAAAGTCAGCGCCATGGCGAGGGCGACGAGCGCCCAGCTCACCCACTTCGCCGCCTTGATCGCCAGCTTCCGCCCGCTCCAAGGCGCCGCGTTGAGCTTGCGCTGATTGACCGGACCGCCTTCCAGGAACGCTTCGATCGGCCGGAAGAGGAACTCGAGGTAGACCGTCTGCGGGCAGGCGTAGCCGCACCACATGCGGCCGAACGTCGAGCCGACGAAGAAGACGGTGACCACGATGCCGAAGCCGAAGGCCGCGAGCAGCAGGTTGTCGCTCGGCAGGAAGGTGGCGCCGAAGAGATGGAATCGTCGCGACGCGATGTCGAAGAAGATCGCCGGGTTGCCGCCGACCGGAATCCAGGGCAGCGCGAAGAACAGCACGAAGAGCCCATAGGCCATCGCGCGCCGGATCTGCCAGAAGCGCCCCTGGCGGACGATCGGGTGGATCAGCTTGCGCTTCCCGTCGGCCGACATGCTGTAGAGCAGCTCATCCTGAGGCGCCACCTCGAAGACCCGCGAAGGGGCCGAGACGGCTGGGGCCGCGGAGGTGCTCTGGCGATCGGTGCTCATCGGCTGCACGTCACCTTCCAGGAATGGGCTCGGCGACGACCGGGTCGCCCTCGGGCGCCTTGGCGTTCGGCGGATTGGTGCCGTGGAGGCTGCGCACGTAGGAGACGACGGCCGAGAGCTCCTCGGGCTTCATCGCGCGGCCCCACGGCGGCATGCCCTTGGCCGGCCAACCTTTGGCGACGGTCTGGAAGATCTGCTCGACGGTCCCGCCATGGATCCACCGGTCGTCCGTGAGGTTCGGCCCGATGAGCCCGCGCCCCCCCTCGCCGTGGCAGGGGACGCAAGAGCGGGTGAAGCGCGCCCCTCCCATTTCGAGCACCGCCGGATCGGCGGCCCCGGCGAGCAGGTCCGCCGGCGCCGGCGGCACCAGCGGGTGGGCATCGAAGTAGGCCTGGATCTGGGACGAGGCGGCCTGCGCCTCCCCCCGGTATTCGGCCTCCATGGTGCCCTCGCCGAAGGAGAGCGCGTAGAAGATCAGATAGGCCGCCGAGAAGATCAGCGAACCCCACCAGATGGCCATGAGCCAGCCGGGCATCGGGTTGTCGTACTCCTTGATGCCGTCCAGCTCGTGGAGAACCTTGTCTTCGTACTGTGCCATGTTCCCCTCTCTTCAGGCCTTCGTACCGGCGCCCGGTCCGCTCGCGGACGGGCTCGATTCGTCGCTCTCGAACACCAGGCGGGCCCGGGCATCGAGCTCCTCGGGCCGCGAACGGAGGACCCAGTAGGCGATTCCCGCCCAGATCCCGAAGAAGAACAGCATCGAGGCGACCGACCAGGCGGTCGTCGAGGTGTGCGCGGCAAGCTCCTGCAGCATGCCTACCTCCCGCCCGCCGCACCGGCGCCTGCCGCCGGAGCCGGAGCCGCCGTCGCGGCGGCAAGCGGGACTTGCGCCTGCGGGCGCTTCCACTTGATGTCGGTGCCCAGACGCTGCAGGTAGGCGGTCAGGGCGATGATCTCCTTGTCCGCCAGCCCCTTCGGACCCTGCTGCGCCTCGACCTCGGCGGCGATCCCCTTGGCCTGCGCCGCCATGGAGGCGATCGCGGTGTCGATCTCGCCGTCGCTGTATGGCACGCCGACCTTGCGCAATGCCCGCAGCTTGGCGCCGATCAGGCTGGTGTCGTACGGGTTGGTGAGCAGGTGCGGATAGCGCGGCATGACCGAGCCCGGGGTCGTCGAGTCGGGGCGTGCCATGTGACGCACGTGCCAGAGCGACGGGTACTTGCCGCCGACCCGATGGAGGTCCGGTCCGGTGCGCTTCGAGCCCCACTGGAACGGATGGTCGTAGACGTACTCGCCCGCCTTCGAGTACTCGCCGTAGCGTTCGGTCTCGTAGCGGAACGGACGGACGAGCTGCGAATGGCAGTTGTAGCAGCCCTCGCGGAGATAGATGTCGCGACCGACCACCTCGAGCGGCGTGTAGGGATGGACGCTGGCGATCTCCTTGACGTTCGCCTTGTCGAAGAACATCGGGATCGCCTCGACCAGCGAGCCGACCGCGAGCGACAGGGCGACGAGCACCGTGAAGGAGACCGTGCGCGCCTCGAGCATGCGGTGGAAGCCGTGACGCAGCGAGTGCTGCAGGCGGTAGAGCGCGTGGTCGTAGGTGTTCGGCGGAGTCGTCGCGCCCGGGGCCACCATCTCCTTGACCCGCGGCGGAGCGACGACCTCGGGCTCCTCGGCGAAGCCGGCCGGGGCGCTGCGCACCGTCTTGAAGATGTTCCAGGCGAAGATCAGCAGCCCGGCGAAGAAGAGCAACGCGGCGACCAGGCGGACCTGGTAGAGCGGGACGATGCGGATCACCGTCTCGATGAAGTCCGGGTAGACCAGGCGGCCGTCCGGCTCGAAGGCGCGCCACATCGCCCACTGCGTGATGCCCGCCACCCACATCGAGATCTGGTAGGTGATCAGACCGACGGTGGCGATCCAGAAGTGCCAGGTGGCGAGACGCTTCGAGTAGAGCTCGGTCTTCCACAACCGCGGCACCACCCAGTAGAGGATGCCGAACGACAGGAAGGCGTTCCAGCCGAGCGCTCCGGCGTGCACGTGTCCGATCGTCCAGTCGGTGAAGTGGGAGACGGCATTGACCGACTTGATCGACATCATCGGCCCTTCGAAGGTCGACATGCCGTAGTAGGTGACCGCCACCACCATGAACTTGAGGATCGGGTCCTCGCGCAGCTTGTGCCATGCCCCGCGCAGAGTGAAGAACCCGTTCACCATGCCGCCCCAGGAGGGCATCCAGAGGATCAGCGAGAAGAGCATGCCGAGCGTCGAGGCCCATTCGGGCACTGCCGAGTAGTGCAGGTGGTGCGGGCCGGCCCAGATGTAGACGAAGACCAGCGACCAGAAGTGCATGATCGACAGCCGGTAGCTGAACACCGGCCGTTCGGCCGCCTTCGGCAGGTAGTAGTACATCAGGCCGAGGAACGGCGTGGTGAGGAAGAAGGCCACGGCGTTGTGCCCGTACCACCACTGCATCAGCGCGTCCTTGACCCCGGAATAGGCCGAGTAGCTGCCGAGCAGCGAGTAGGGCATCGCCATGCTGTTGCCGATGTGCAGGATCGCCACCGCGACGATGGTGGCGATGTAGAACCAGATGGCGACGTACAGGTGCTTCTCGCGGCGGATGGCGATGGTGCCGAAGAAGTTCACCGCGAAGGTCACCCAGAGGAGCGCGATCACGATGTCGAGCACCCAGGGCAGCTCGGCGTACTCCTTGCCCTGGGTGGTTCCCGTGACCAGCGCCAGCGCCGCTCCGACGATCAGCAGCTGCCAGCCCCAGAAGTGGATCTTCGACAGCACGTCGCTGAACAGTCGCGTCTTCAGCAGGCGCTGGATCGAGTGGTAGGTGCCGCCGAAGATGATGTTGCCGCAGAAGGCGAAGATGACCGCGTTCGTGTGTAGCGGCCGCAATCTGCCGAAGGTGAGGAACGGGGCCAGGTTCAGGCCGGGCAGGAAGAGCATGGCCGCGATCAGGACCCCCACGAGCATGCCGACCACGGCCCAGACCACTGCGGCCATGAAAAAGAGCCGCGGAGTTCGATCATCGAAGCGCACGGTGTCGTTCATCGGTCACCCATCCTGTGTCGATGCGTTCCCCGGGGGGCGCTGAAGGCGCCGCTCCCGGTCGGGAAGGCAGGGGCGGAAGCGAAATAGACGGTCGTGCCCGGCGCGCCCGGCGGGCGCCCCGGACGATCGGGAGCATCGTCGAAATCGCGGGAAGACGGCATTTTCACTCGGATTTCCTTGCGCTTCTTCGGCTCGTCTCGGCGCCTGCAGGGCGCCGCGGATCTCATCGTGATGGCTCGCTTGTCGTGTTCCGTGGCCGGGTGTCGACGTTGCCGTGAGGCCCTCGGCCCGGAAGGCATGTTGGCGGACGCATTTCGAAGTGCAACCACCCGGAAGGGGGGGGAAGGGTAGGCATTTCGAAAGGGCCCAGTCCGGCCGGGTGGCCCGCCACCTCTCCTTCGGGTGGTTGACTCGACCCGCGACATGTGCCGCGCCTGAACGGCGGCGCCGACGAGCTCCCCGGAACAGCCGCGCTAGACTCCCGGCACCGTGGACAGGAGCCCCTCGAAGCTCGAGCGTGCCGCAACCCCGCCGGTCGACCGCAACGATCTGGGCTTCGGCTCGGTCGTTTCGCGGCAGAGCCGCGACCGGCTGCTCAACCGCGACGGCAGCTTCAACGTGCAACGCGGTGGCCTCGGCTTCCTGCGTTCGCTCTCGCTCTACCACTGGCTGATCGAGCTCACCTGGCCACGCTTCCTGCTCGTGCTCTCGGCGGGCTTTCTCGCGGTGAACCTGATCTTCTCGTTTGCCTACTTCCTCTGCGGTCCCGGCGCGCTCGCCGGGCTCGAGAGCGGCGACGAAGCCGGACGATTCCTCGGCGGGTTCTTTTTCTCGGTGCAGACCCTGGCGACGATCGGCTACGGCGCGCTCGCCCCGGCAGGTCTCGCGGCCAACGTGATCGTCGTGCTCGAATCGATGACCGGCCTGCTGCTCGTCGCGCTCGGCACCGGCATCTCCTTCGCCCGCTTCGCCCGACCGCGGGCGCAGATCCTCTTCAGCCGCTTCGCCGTCGTCGCGCCGTATCGCGACGTCACCGCGCTCGAGTTCCGGATCGCCAACGCGCGCACTAGCGAGCTGACCGACGTTCAGGCCCGCGTGCTCCTCGCCCGGCGCAAGGCGTCCGGCGACCGCGAGTTCCTGCCACTCGCCCTCGAGCGCGACAGCGTCCTCTTCTTCCCGCTCTCCTGGACGGTCGTCCACCCGATCGACGCCACGAGCCCGCTCTACCGCCTGCGTGCCGAGGAGCTCGAAGCGGCGCACGCCGAGCTCCTCATCCTGCTCTCCGGCACCGACGAGAGCTCCTCGCAGGTGGTCCACACGCGCTCCTCCTACCTCGCCTCCGAGATCGTCTGGAACGCCCGCTTCGTCAGCCTCTACGACCCGCCCGGCGCCGAGGACGGTCGCGTGCGCATCGACGTCGGCAAGCTGAGCGCGATCGAGCGGCTCTGAAGCACTGGCGAGGGGCCCTCGGCAACGCAGCTCCCCACCTCGCGAGCATCCGCCAGCGAAACGCCGCCGGTTGCCTTGGCATGGATGCGACCCTCGTGGCGCTGACGGCCAGGGCTCCCTCGGCAGCCGGAGATCGTCCGGGCCGGAAGGCGGTGGATTCTGCTCGCAAGCGTGGCGCTCGGTGCGCTGGTTCTCGTGCTGCTCGTGGTCGACGCTCTTCTGGCCTGCAGTTCGGGGCGACCCGCCCCGCTCGCCGACGCGCACGGCACACCGCCGCCACGCGGCACCTGCGAGAAGGCCCTCGTCACCATCGGCGGCGTGCGCCAGGGGATGTTCCTGCGCGGGCGCGACTCGGCCAACTCCATGCTGCTCCTCCTCCACGGCGGACCGTGCTTCCCGACGTACATCACGAGCGAGGAGTTCCCGAACGGGCTCGAGGACCGCGTCGAAGTCTTTTGCCGGAAGGAACGCGGCAGCGGGCTCTCGTACGGTCCGGCGGTCACGCCGGCGAGCATGACGCTCGACCCGTTGACGTCCGATGCGCTGGAGGTCGCCGAGTACCTTCCGGCTGCACGACGAGCAGTTCGCGTTCGACTTCCCCGCAGAGGTTCCGTGCCTCGAGCTTCCCGTCTACTTCCTGAGCGGCGCCTACGCGCCTTACCGTCAATCGCGACCGCTCCCGCACCGATATCGACCGGCTGGTCGCCCCCCGAGAGGGCTTCTATACCTTCCCCAACTCCGCCCACCGTCCCCTCTTCGAGGAGCCGGGGCGGATGCTGGAGATCCTCGTGCACGACGTGCTCGGAGGGACGACGCCGCTGGCGGATCCCGAGCATGCAGCAGCGCACCACACCGCCCCCGTCACCGCTTCGGCTTGTACCAGTACCGATCGGTGAATTCGGTCGGCTTGCCGCCGAGGAGATGGCGGAGGCCTTCGACGATGAGGGGGAAGTAGTGCCAGTCGCCGAATTCGTCGAACTTGCGGGTCGAGGCGATCGCCTTGGCGCGGCGCACGCGGACGAGGTGCTCCCCGCGGGTGCGGCCGAGCCGGCGCAGCGCCAGGAGGAAGGCGACGTCCTCGCCGACCAGGCGGCGCTCGTCGTAGCCGCCGATGGACACGAAATCCTCGCGGCGGCAGAACACCACACCGGTGTCCATCCGCATGGCGACCACCAGCGGCACGATCAGCATCCAGGTGCAGACGATGCCGAGCGACCAGCGCTCGAGCCGGACGCCGGTCGCGCCGCCGACTACGCCGCCGCCGGAGAGCACCCGATCGATCTCGACGAAGGTCCGCGGGTGGACTCGCGAGTCGGCATCGACGAAGGCGACGACCTCGCCGGTTGCCACACCGGCGCCGCCGTTGCGCGCGGCGGCGATCACCCGCTTCGCGACCGGCACCACCCGGCAGCCGCGCGCGGTGGCGATCGCCGCCGTCTCGTCGGTCGACCCGTTGTCGGCGACGATCAGCTCGACCGCCTCCGGCGGTCCGAAGGCGGCGCGCGCCACCTCGAGCGAATCGAGCAGGCGCGGCAGCAGGAGCGCCTCGTTGTAGGCAGGGACGATCAGCGAGAAGCGCGGACTCATCGGTTTCGCCGTCGGCTCCGAGCGCGGGCCGATCGCTCGCTCGACGTCCTCGAATGCCAGACGGCCGAGCGAGCCAGCCGACGCCGCCCTCGCGCCGCTCTACCGGATCAACCAGTCGATCGCCGCCTGGCGGTCGACGAACAGGCGAACATCGTAGCCGCGATTGCGCGACGCCGTTTCGTAGAAGCGCATGTCCTCGCGTGCCTGGTCCGACTCGGGCAGGAGGACGGCGTCTCTCATCCCCGGGGGGAGCTGCAGGACTTCGTAGAGACGGATGAGCTCGAACACTTCGAAGGGCGTGCCGACCTGCGCGAAGCGCGTGCAGTCGGAGAGAAAACGGCACACCTCGTGCTCGCGGGCGAAGGCGACGGTCTCACGCGTCGCCGCCATGACCTCCCCGCCCGTCATCGGAGCCAGGTACTCGGTGAGGACAATCCTTTCCGGCTGAAGAAGCGAGAGGGTCCACGGCATGAAACGGCGGCCTCCGACGGTCCGCTCGAAGGTTACACGAGCGCGACCCGGCGCGAGCCGCCCCGGTGGGCGGGCCGGCGACGACGGACCGGAGGGTCGGCGCCGCCGGAACCCGACAGCTTCGCTAGCGGCGGACCTCGCAGCTCACGCGGTAGAGGTCGAGCCGACCCGCCGACTCGCCGTCGCGGTGCGAGGTGAAATAGAGAAACCCCCGCTCGCCGGGTCGCAGAGAGGGCCCGAGGTTCCAGCTTCCCGGGGCATTGACGCGTGCATCGAGCCGTTGCGCCGCGCCGTAGCGCCCGTCGTGGGCGAAAGCCACGTAGAGGTCGGCGCCGTCCTGCTCGCCGACGCGCCGGGTGAACACCAGCGTTTCGCCGTCGTCGAGGTAGGTCGCATCGAAGTCGTCCTCGGCGCTGTTGAGCTCGCCGGCGACCGGCTCGGCGTCGCTCCAGCGCCCCTCTCGCAACGCGCTGACGAAGAGGTCGTGGCGGCCGCGCCCGCCGCGGCCGTCGCTGGCGAAGAGCAGGCGCGTCCCGCCGGCGGCCGCCACCGGGGCCCATTCGTCGCCCTTCGAATTGACGCCGGCGCCGAGATTGACGGCGACGCCGTACTGCCCGGTCGCCGGATCGAACGGCACATACCAGAGGTCGTCACCACCGAGCCCACCGGGACGGTTCGAGAAGAAGAAGAGGCCGCGCCCGTCCGGGGCGAACGACGGATCGAAGTCGTTCTCCGGCGAGTCGAAGCTCGCCGGATGAGGGGTGCTCCAGCCGTCCTTCTCCCGCACGCTTTCCCAGATCTCCCAGCCCCCCGGCCCGCCGGGACGATTGATCGAACCCCAGAGCATCCGGGACCCGTCGGGGCTCCAGGTGATCCGGACCTCGGAGGCCTCGGTGGAGACCAGGCCCGGCAGGAGCAGCTCCGGCCGGGCCCCGAGCTCGAGCCGCTGCGCCGCCAGCGGCGCCACGACGACCAGGGACAGGAGGACGAGCGCCGCGTTGCGGCCCAGCCGACCCGTGACGCTCGTCGCCTTCACGTCACCCCTCCTTGCGGATCAACCGCCCGAGCGCCGCGCGATCGGCTTCGAGCAGCTCGGCGATGCGCGTCGCGTTGACGTCGGCGACGATGATCTGCCCCACCTCGGTCTCCACTTCGGTGTAGATCCCCTGCTCCCGCATCTTCCGCGTCTGGTACTCGTTGTCCTCGGTCGGGCTCACGTAGTGCACGGAATCGACCTTGTAGCGATGGATCAGGAAGAGATGCAGGAGCGTCATCAGCCGCTTCTTGCGCAGCGCGTCGGCGAAGGTGTTCTGGTCGCGCACCGAGAGGATGCTGCGTCCACGCCGGTCGTGGATCGAGGCGAAGACGACGTTGGCGAGCTTCTCCTCCCCGGGGCCGACGATCGCCAGCTCCAGCAGCTCGGATCCGGCGCGGTGCGGCAGAAGCTGCACGCGCATCGGCGTGGTGATCCCGTTGTGCTCGGACCAGGCGGCCAGCCACTCCTCGAGCAGCTTCTTCGGCACCTCGGTCTGGATCAGGTGCTGGTGCTGCGTCGACCCCTTCCCCATCGCCTTGGTCGTCGCCGTGCGACCCGAGGAGGCGAGCAGCGCCGCGTCGAGACGCGGACCGCCGACCAGGGTTTGCGGCGTCTTGTAGGGCGATTCGACGAGACGGATCTTGCGCTGCAGTCGGGCGAGCGCCAGCATGCCGTCCTGCCGCAGCGCCGTGGCGAACTCCTCCGAGGCGACACCGTCGACCTGGTGACCGCCGTAAGTGATGAAGTTGAAGACGAAGCCCATCTTCCCCAGCTCTTCCGGGAAGCAGCGCATCTCGTCCTCGCTCATCCCCGTCGAGTCCCAGTTGAACGACGGAGAAAGGTTGTAGGCGAGCATCTTGTCCGGGTACTCGGCGTGGATCGCCTCGGCGAACTCGCGCGCCTCGTGCAGGTTGGCCGAGGCGGTCTCCATCCAGAGAATGTCGGCGAACGGCGCAGCAGCGAGCGACTTGGCGATCGCGTACTCCAGCCCGCCTCGCACCTGGTAGTAGCCCTCCGGGGTCTTGGCGTGCTCGCAGTCCCAGATGATGTGGATGCCGAGCGACTTGGCCTTCTCGCGTGCCGCCCAGAGCGAGGCGCGATGCGCGAAGCGGCGCCACTCCGCCACGCTCATGGCGAAGCTCTCGCCCTCCGAGATGCGGAACTCGAGCACCTCCGCCACCGCCTCGCCGAAGGTCTCGAGGCCGGCCTCGGCCTCCCACAGCTCGACGAGCTTCGACGCCGCCTTGTCGAGCTCGACATCGGCGGTGAGCTCGCCGCCCGCCTTGGCGGCGGCCGCACCCGCCGCCGCCATCGCGGCGAGCCCGGTGCGCTCGAGCCACGACTCGGCGCCGCGGTACTCCTCGGCCGAGATGGCGTAGAGCCGGTGGCCGTTGATCGCCGTCACCCCGAGCTCGTGGAAACGCTTCATCAGCGCCAGGATGCAGACCTTGTACGAGGGCAGGGCGACGTTCGTGGCGCCGAGGATGAAGGGATGATCGCGCTCGTCGCCGCGGCCGTCGAGGAGGTTCGCCGCCTCGGCGTCGGTGCGCGCCACGATGATGCCGGAGACCTTCATCACGTCGAGCTGGAAACGCGCCGCGTTGAGGCGTTTGATCTGCTCGTCGGAGGCGACCAGCACCTTGCCGCCCTGGTGGCCGCACTTCTTCGTGCCGGGCCGCTGGTCCTCGATGTGGTAGCCGGTGACGCCCACCTCGACGAACCGGCGGACGAGGTTGCGCACGTGCGGGTCGCCGCCGTGACCGGTGTCGGCGTCGGCGATGATGAACGGGCGATAGTCGTAGACCGGCGTCGCGGCGCGCTGCTTCTCGGTCATCCGCGATCGCAGGTACTGCTGATTGCGGTCGGCGGTGAGCAGGGCGCGCACCAGCACCGCCGCCTCGTCGGGGACCTGGGAGAGCGGGTAACTCGCCAGATCGGGACCCGGGTCCTCGGTGGTCGAGCCCTTGGCCGAGGTCGCCCAGCCGCCGAGGTAGATCCCCTCGATGCCGAGCCGCTTCATCGCCACCGCCTGCCCCGGCGAGTACGGGCCGAAGGTGGTGATGCTCTTCTTCTCGGCGAAGAGCTCGCGCAGGCGGGCGTGGAACGCCGTCGCCGCCTCGCGCGCCACCGTGTGGTCGTTGCGGATCGTGCCGCGCTGCTCGACGACCTGGCGCGCCGAGTAGAGGCGCACGATGCCGGCGAAGCGCGGGCTGTCGAACCACTGCTGGGTCTCGAGGACTTCCTGATCGAACGGATTGCCGGTCGGGGTCATGGGCCGCTCCTGCTTTCTAGGCGCCGAAGTCGAGGTTGGCGGTCAGACGCGTGCCGTCCTTCTCGAACGCGTCGAGGTAGCTGCGGATGCGCTGCTTGGCGATGCCGAGGTCGTGGTTGTTCAGGTTGAGGTTGAGCAGGTCGATGTACCAGGGCGCCTTGACCGGCTCCTTGACGTAGGCCTCGACGATCGCGCGGGCGATCGGCAGCGTCGTCGGCTTGGAGTCGTCGTGCACGTCCTTGTTGCGCGCAGCGAGGAGCTTGGCGTACTCCTCCTCGACCAGGCGGCCGAAGAGCTCGAGACCGAAGAGATCGCCGGCCTTCGAGCCGGTGCCCGGGTCGTCCTCGGTGAGCCGCGCCCCCTTGTGCATCCACTCCCAGAGGATCGACAGGCGGATCTCGCCGGTCGCCATGTCCTCCATGAGGTAGAGCACGTCGTCGTTGCCGAAGAAATCGGCCGGCTTCAGCGCTGCCGCCTGGAAGCCCTGGCCGAAGGCGTTGCCGTACTGCAGAGCGACCGAGAGCAGGTCACGCGCCCCGCGCACGGTGCGCGGCGCCGGCTCGAGGAGTGCGAGGCCGGCGGCGTCCTCGGCGGAATAGGTGAGCGACGGGAACTTCCGGCCGAGTTGGTTGGCCTCCCCCGCCTTCTCCCAGACCGGCCGCACGATGTGCACCATCTTCCAGTGCGCCACCCACTTGCCGCTCGCCCCTTCGCGCTGCTCGCGCTCGCCGCCGGCGACCGCCCGCTTCATCCCGGCGGTGACGCCGGCCTCCGAGCCGACCGGAATGTTCGGCTCCATGCCGCCCTGCCAGAGCGCGAAGCGGCCGTTGCGGTCGGGGGTGTTGACGGCGCGGCGCACCCGGTCCTCGTAGGTGCGCATGTAGCCGTAGGTCATCGTGATGGCGTCGATGTTCGGGTTGACGAACGAGCCGTCCCAGGCGAGCGCGTCGGCGACGCTGTTGATGTAGTCCCAGCGCCCGGTATTGAAGCCGACGAAATGCGGCGAGAGCGCGGCGCGGATCTCCATCAGCTGGAAGCTCGCCTCGATCTGCTCGATGAGCACGTAGACCTTGATCGTCCCGTCGGGGAGAGCGAGGTGCCGTTCGAGCGCCGAGAGCATCCGGTTCCACACGGCGGCCTCGCCGGCGGTCTGGATCTTCGGCAGGTAGAGGACGAGCGAGCGCCCCTCGCTGCGCAGCTGCTGGTAGTTGTTGACGACGTAGAGCACGAGGTCGACGATCGAGGCCGAGAATCCGGGCCCGTCGGACCAGCGGACGTGGCGGTCGTCGAGATGCAGGCCGCGCGCGCGGAAGATGCGGGTGGTGAAGTCGAGTTGGCCCCGCCAGTCGGCGATGATCTCGCGCCCGAAGAACCCCTTGCCCCAGGCGTTCATCTCGGCGGCCACGTGCTCGGCGACGCGCAGGAAGACCGGCGACCGGGAGAAGGCGAGCTTGAGGTTGCGCAGGTTGTCGAGCGACATCGTCTCGACCTGTCCGAGCGCGTCCTCGCCGTCGAACATCCAGCCGTCGGCGCCGGAGAGCAGCGCATAGGCGACGTTGCGCAGACCGGCCTCGACGGTGGCGTGCGGCTTGGTGCCGGGGCCGGTCCCCTGGATCCACTGCCGTTCGAGGTCGCGAGGGATTTCGCTGCCGTCGAAGTTGCCGGCGCGGGCGTCGGCGACGCGGATCGTCGTCCCGGGGATGAGCGACTCCGGGTCGAGGAACTCGATCCTCCGCCCCTGCCGCGCCCGCTCCCGCCGCCGGACGATGCGCACCTCCATCGCCGCCAGGCGCTCGCGGTCGAACGGCGCGAGGGCCTCGAGCGCGGCGAGCGCCTCGGGCGTGTAGACGTCGGGATAGGCCTGAAGCAGGGGGGCGCGGAGCTCGAGGGTTCGGGTCATCGCGGGTCTCCGGTGGCAGGCGGCCATCTGCGGCCGCCGATTGTCGCACTGCGGCATAGATCCTATGTCACGGCTCGGTCCGCGCCAACAGGCGTTTCGTCGGTCGACGCCGAGTGGCAAACGAACGGCGTCGGGCGCACGCCTCCGAAGGCTAGTCGTCGCGGTGGGTACCCGTACGCTCCTCGCGCCCACAGGCCAGGCACCACCAGCCGATCTCCGGGAACCCGCGCGAGACCCGTGTCGCGCTCCCACTCGATGGGCAAATCGGCCGGCGCGCCAGCATGTGAACAGCGATCGGAATGCCGCCGAGGACGAGCGCCAGGAACAGTAGCCACGAGCTCCTCGGCAACCAGCCGGCGCGCGCCGCGAGGAGCACGAGGACGAGAGCACCCAACCCATTCCAGGTTGCGAAGCGACGCGGCCGCGGTGTGACCTGCGCGGCGTTCAGCGCCTGCTTCCCCCCAGGCCGCTGCCTATTCGACCGAGAACCCCATGAGCTCCACCGGGAGCGTGGTGACGTTGACCTCGATCATCAGATTGTCGGTGCCGTTGGTCTGACCGCTCCAACTGGTGCCGCTGTTGCTGCTGAAGGCACGCCGATTGGGAATGGTTCCGGCGCCGGAGAGATTGCCGAGACTCGTCGACTGCGTCCACAGCGAGGTGTCGATGGTGCTCGGCTGCAGGACGATCCAGTAGGTCGTGTTCGCCGCGAGGTTGATGGTGCCGATCGGCGGCATGGTCTGTACGCCTACCGTCGTGGTCACGCCGGTGGCGTCGAACTGGCCGAATCCCGTGGCGCCCGCGACCGGCACGTTGTTGCCGGCGTCGTGGGCGTAGATGCGGACGACGAGCGACTGCGCGGCGTTGCGGGCGCCGCGAATGCTCACCGACGTGACGGTGTACGGATTGTTGTCGGTGGTGAACGCCTGGGCCATCCAGAACGTGCTCTGCGGCGAGGCGTTGCCGGCGGCGGTGCCGGCGAGATTGGAGACCACGACGACGCCGTTCGCCGCGCCGACCGTCGCCAGAGCGCCGACGGCGAGTAACAGAAAGACGATTCCGCTTCTGCACATGCCAGTCCCCCCGGACTTCGGTTCGACTTCGGCGTGGTTCCTTCGTTCCTTTCGGGAATCCTGGGCGTTCGTCCCCGGATCGTCAAGGCGCAACGAGCGCTGCCGCTCGCCCGCGCAGGGCGAGAGCTCGACTTCTCCTGCCGCCGCCGCCCCTCCCACAGGGCACGCCGACCGACTCGGGGTCGAATCTCGGCAAGCACGCACCTGCGTCCTCGCGGACCCGCCAGACCGCCGCCGGCTTCACCTTCCTCTTCCTGGCCGCCGCTCTCGCGTCTGGACATGCGATGGCGCCCGACCCGACGCCAGGGGTTCGATCCTCCACCTCCGTCCTCGCGGCTCCGGAGCCGCTCGAGAAGCGCCTGGCACCTTGCTCGGCACCTTGCTCGCGGGCACCCTTCTCGCGAGGGGAGCGACCCACCGATCATCCGTCGCTTCCGCCGCTCACCTGCCGGCGCAGCTCGGCCTCGAACCGGCGCCGGCCGTGGGTGAGGGCGCGGACGATCGAGAGCCCCCAGAGAAGCGCGGCGACGAGGACGGCGACCCCGAGCCCGCGCAACGCCAGGCTGGCACCGGCGGGCCCGAGCTTGGCGACGAGCCAGCTCCCCGAGGCGAAAGCGGTCGGCCCGACCGGCAGGAAGAAGGCCATCAAGGCGCCCACCACCGCCAGCGACAGGGCGCGCAACAGGCGCAGCGCGAAGGCGCTGCGGTAGCGGGCAAGCTCGGCACGCACGGCAGACTCGGCGCGCTCCTCACGTGTCGGTTCCATCGCGCCTCCCCGATTCATTCACCGAGCAGGGCGCCGCAGCGCCGGCAGATCGCCACCGAGAGGCCTCCGGGAAGACGTCCGCGGCAGGCCGGACAGCGCCAGTTGACGAGGTGGAAGACGACGCAGGCGATCACGAGGACGGCCCCGGCGAGCGCTTCGAGCCGCCAGTCGAGGCCGAGCGTGCTCCGTCCGGGCGACCGCACCGCCTGGACCACCGGCCACATGCCCACCACGAAGGGCACCGTCATCGCGAGCTCCTTGGCCCGCCGACTCTTGAACTCCAGCTTCACTTCGCGTTGCTTCGAATCCACTCTCTCCTCCTGTCGCCGGGGTCTCGTCGGCGCGTTCCGTCCAGGAGAGGAAACGTTGCCCGAGCGCTACACCGAACGGGAACGGCCCGGGCCCGGTCGGAGGCCGGGCGCCGCTCCTCACCTCGCCCGCCGACAGCCTCTCGCGACGAGCCCATCGAGACCGTTTCAGAAGTCGGGGTGGACCCCGGTGCGCTCCTCGCCGGCACAGCTCCGGCAGCGGTAGACGATCTCGGGGAAGCCCTGGGACACTCGCATCCGGGCGCCGCACGCGCGGCAGACGGGCCGGTGGCGCATCACGAACCAGGCGATCGGCACGCCGCCGAGGGCGAGCGCGAGGAAGGGCAGCCAGGGGCTCGTCGGCAGGAACCCACCCCGCGCCGCGAGCAGCACGACGGCGAGCGCCGTCAGCCAGGAGATCGTCGCGAATCGTCGCACTCGACGCGTGACCTCGGTGGCGTTCATCGTGCTCCCCCCCTCCCCAGGGCATTGTGCCACCGCCGCGGTACCCCGCGAAACCCTGGCAGCGCGCGACCCGCGTCTCCGCACCCGCCGCACCCCCGGGGTTGGCCGGAGGCCGCTCGATCTGCGCTAATACCGCCCATGCGCCGACCTGCCCTCCGCCTGCCGCTGGTCCCCGTCCTCGGCCTCGCCCTGGCCTGCGGCCTCGCCGCCGCGCCTCCCCTTCGCGCTCAGTCGAGAGTCGACGTCCGAGCGGCCGTGCCCGACGAGAAGCCGGCAGCCGGCCCGGCCCCCGGGGTCGCTGCCGCGAGCGACGAGCCTCGGCGCCCGCGCGTCGCGCTCGTCCTCTCCGGCGGCGGAGCCCGCGGGCTCGCCCACGTCGGGGTCCTGCAGGCGCTCGAGGCGATGCACGTCCCCGTCGACCTGGTCACCGGCACGAGCATGGGCGCGATCGTCGGCGGCCTCTACGCCGCCGGCACCTCGCCGGCCGAGCTCGAGGCGCTCGTTCACGGTCTCGACTGGCACGCCCTGGTCGACGACCGCCCGGACCGCCGGCACCTCCCCTACCGCCGCAAGGTCGACGATTACAACTACCTCACCCGCTGGGAGCTCGGCGTCTCGCGCCGCGGCTTCCGGCTGCCGTCGGGGCTGGTCGCCGGCCATCGACTCGGAGCGACGCTCGAACGGCTCTGCCTGCGCGCCCTCGGGACCGACGACTTCGACCGCCTCGCGCTGCCCTTCCGCGCCATCGCCACCGATGCGACGACCGGCGAGGCGATCGTCCTCGCTCGCGGCGATCTCGCCCGCGCCCTGCGCGCCAGCATGGCGGTCCCGGCGCTCTTCACGCCGGTCGAGCTCGACGGCCGCCTGCTGGTCGACGGCGGCGTCGCGTCGAACCTTCCGGTCGACGCCGCGCGAGCGCTCGGCGCCGACGTGGTCATCGCCGTCGACCTGGGCAAGCCGCTGGCAACGCAGAGCCGGCCCGACTCGATCGCCGGCATCGTGACGCGCACGCTCGACTTCGTCAGCCGTCGCGACGTGGAGCGCGCGCTCGCCGACGTCGACCTGCTGGTGCGCCCCGAGGTGGACGAGTGGGGCCTCCTCGACTTCGATGCCGGCCCCGAGCTGGTGCGCCGCGGAGCGGAGGCCACGAACGCTCAGGCCGAGGCGCTCCGCCGCTTCGCCGTCGACGAGGCGACCTGGCAGCGCTATCTCGCTCGCCAGCGCCGCGCGATGCCGGTCGTGCCGCTGCAGACGGTGGTCATCGACCCGGGTCCCGGGCTGCCTCGGGCGGCGGTGGCCAGGGCGGTCCACAGCCGCCCGGGCCGGGCGCTCGACCCGGCCGAGCTCGAATCCGACCTCAACCGCCTCTGGGAGCTCGGCGAGTTCGAGCGGGTCACCGCCGCGCTGAGCCCCGCCGATCCCGGCCGGTGGGAGCTGCGCATCACCGGCGAGCGCAAGGCCCTGGGTCCCGGACTGCTGCGCACCGGCCTGTCGATCACCTCCGACCTCGAGGGGACGAGCAGCTTCAACATGCTCGGCGCGCTCACCGTGACCCGGCTGAACCGACTCGGCGCGGAGCTCCGCACGACGGCGCAGATCGGCCAGTCGCCGATCCTCGCCGCCGAGCTCTACCAGCCGCTCGCCTCGTCGCGCATCCCCTTCGCCTCGCTCACGGTGAGCGGCGGCGAGTCGAAGGTGCGCCTGCCGTTCGACGACCACCTCGTCCAGGTGCGGGTCTGGCAACAGCACGTCGGTTTCGATCTCGGCCTCGCCCTCGGCCGCTACGGCGAGGCACGCCTCGGTCTCCGCCACGACAGCACGAGCAGTCGCCCCTTCGGCGAACACTCGAGCGGCGCACCCCACGACTACCGGGCCGACGTCGGCTACCGGGCGAACCTGGTGTTCGATCAGATCGACCGGCTGAACTTCCCGCGTCGCGGCGTGCTCGCGGTCGCCGAGCTCCACGACGCCGATCCGTCGCTCGGCAGCGACGAGGAGTACCGGCGGCTCGACCTCCAATCGCTCGCCGCCTGGACGACCGGACGGCACACGGTCGTCGGCATCGTCCACGCAACTTCGGCGCTCGGCACGACCCTCCCGAGCTCCGAGCGGGTCTACCTCGGCGGCCTCTTCAACCTCTCGGGAATGCCGGCCGGCGACGTCGCGGGCAACTACGGCGGTGTCGCCTCGCTCATCTACCTCTATCGCCTCGGCCGCCTGCCGAGCTTCGGCGAAGGGATCTACGCCGGCCTCTCGTTCGAAGCGGGCAACGCCTGGGAACGCTCCCGCTCCGCGCGGTTCGACGATCTGCGAACGGCGTGGTCGGTCGTCTTCGGCGCCGACACCGTCCTCGGCCCGCTCTACCTCGCCCACGGGCGAACCGCCAAGGGGAACGACTCGTTCTACCTCTACCTCGGCCGGACGTTCTGAGGCGGCCCGGCCTTCATCAGTCGACCGAGAACCCGGTCAGCTCGACGGGGAGAACCGCGACGTCGACGGCGATCATCAGGTTGTCCGTCCCGTTCGTCTGGCCGGACCAGCTCGCCCCGGCATTGCTGCTGAAGGCCCGGCGATTCGGTATCGCACCGGCGCCCGCGAGGTTGCCGAGGTTGGTGGTCTGGGTCCACAGCGCGGTGTTGATGTCGCTCGGCTGGAGGACGATCCAGTAGGTCGTGTTCGCCGCGAGGTTGATCGTGCCGATGGCCGGCAGTACCTGCACCCCGACGACCGCCGTCACGCCGCTCGCGTCGAGCTGACCGAAGCCGGTAGCGCCGGCGACCGGCCGGTCGTTGCCGGCATCGTGGGCGTAGACCCAGACCGAGATCGTCTGCGCCGCGTTGCGCGCACCGCGGAAGCTCACCGAGGAGAGGGTGTAGGCGTTGTTGTCCGTGGTGAAGGCCTGCGCCATCCAGAACGTGCTCTGCGGCGACGCGTTTCCCGCCGTCGTCCCGGCGAGATTCGAGACCAACGTCACGGCGTTGGCCGACGACACCGAGAGCAGAGCGCCGACCGCGATCCGGACCACTCTAGCGACGATCCGACCCATGGAAGCTCCTTTCCAAGGCAATGCCAACGGGGACCGGACAGCTCGACCTGGTTCACTCTTCCAGGCCCGATCCTGAGCCGTCCGCATCGCGCGCGTCAACACGGCACCGCGTCGTTGCCCTCCCTCGAGGACGGCGTCCCTTGTCGGTTCGAGCCGCACCTCGAGCCGATGCAGCACCGTCAACGGCCGGATCGGTCCACCGGCCTCGCCGCGCACGTCGAGGTCACACGGGAAGCCGGCGGCGACTCCTCGCCGCTCTCCTCGGCACACCTCGCCAAGGGCTAGCTTCGCCCGGCATGGGTTCGACCCTTCGGGCACTGCGGCGCCCGCCGTGTTGCACGGACCGTGAAGTCCGCTGGGTGACACGTCTCGGCGCCCCGGCGCGCGGAGACACCCCACCCAGGTCCCTCGCGTCGCTCGGGACGACGAGGTTTGACTGGTTGGGAAGGGGGCTCGTCGACCGGCCGACGTGGCCGGGGCGCTTCGTGGTGCGCCCCGGCGGACCGGCGGCCGGCCTTCGCTCTCAGCCCCAGGAGGCTTCGGGATCGCTGAGGTAGGCGTGGATGCCGGCAGCGGCCTTGCGGCCGGCGCCCATGGCGAGGATCACCGTCGCGGCGCCGGTGACGATGTCGCCGCCGGCGAAGACGCCGGGCTTGCTGGTGCGCAGGGTCTCCGGGTCGGCGGTGATGTAGCCCTTGCGCGTCGTCGCGAGGTCGGGCGTCGTCGACTGCACGATCGGATTGGCCGTGGTCCCCACCGCGATGATCGCCACCGAGAGCGGCAGGTCGAACTCCGAGCCGGGGATCGGCACCGGGCTGCGGCGACCGGAATCGTCCGGCTCGCCGAGCTCCATGCGCTGGCAGCGCGCGGCGACCAGGTTGCCCTTCTCGTCGCCGAGGAACTCGACCGGGTTGACCAGGAACTGGAACTCCACCCCCTCCTGCTCGGCGTGGTGGATCTCCTCGGCGCGCCCGGGCATCTCCTTCTGCGAGCGGCGGTAGAGCATGTAGCCATGCTTGGCGCCGAGCCGCAGCGCGGTACGGATCGAGTCGAGCGCCGTGTTGCCACCGCCCACCACCGCCACGTCCTTGCCGCGGCAGTCGTAGAGCGGCTCGTCGGCCTCGGGGAACTTGTAGGCCTTCATCAGGTTGACGCGGGTGAGGAACTCGTTGGCCGAGTAGACGCCGTTCAGGTGCTCGCCCGGCACGCCGAGGAAACGCGGCAACCCGGCGCCGGTGGCGAGGAAGATCGCGTCGTACCCCTCCTCCTGCATCAGCTCGTCGACCGTGACCGTGCGGCCGACGACGACGTTGGTCTCGAACTGCACGCCCATGGCGCGCAGCGAGTCGACGTCCTGGCGCACGATCTCCTTCGGCAGACGGAATTCCGGAATGCCGTAGACCAGCACGCCGCCGAGCTCGTGCAGCGCCTCGAAGACGCGCACCTCGTGGCCGCGCTGGACCAGGTCGCCGGCGCACGAGAGCCCCGCCGGGCCGCTGCCGACGATCGCCACCTTCTTGCCGGTGGGCGGCGCATTGGGCGGCAGGCCGAGCTTGCCCATCTGCCGCTCGTAGTCGGCGACGAAACGTTCGAGGTTGCCGATCGCCAGCGGCGCTCCCCGCTTGCCGAGCAGGCAGACGCCCTCGCACTGGTCCTCCTGCGGACAGACGCGGCCGGTGATCGCCGGCAGCGCGTTGTCCTCGCGCAGCTTGGCCGCCGCGGCGAGATAGTCGCCCTGACAGATCAGCTCGACGAACTCGTGGATCTTCACCCCGACCGGACAGCCGGCGACGCACTTGGGGCTGGCGCACTCGAGACAGCGCACCGCCTCGCCGTAGGCGAGCTGCGGGTCGTAGCCGAGGTTGACCTCGGCGAAGTCGTGCGCCCGCACCTCCGCCGGCCGCTCCGGCATCGGCAGGCGCGGCAGCTTGATGCGGTCCTTGAGCTTCGGACGTTCGGGGTTCATCGCGTCACCTCGGCACGGTCGGAATCTCGCGGGAGACGGTCTGCCGCTTCGAGCAGGTGGCACGAGTGCCGGACCTTCTCGAGCTCGGCTTCCGGATCCGCGAGGAAGGTGCCGAGCGAGGCACGCTCGGCGTCACGGTACATGGCGTTGCGCTGCGAGAGCACGGCGAAGTCGACCCGGTGGGCGTCGAACTCCGGCCCGTCGACGCAGGCGAACTGGCTCTTGCCGTCGATCACCACGCGACAGCCGCCGCACATGCCGGTGCCGTCGACCATGATCGAGTTGAGCGAGACGATGGTCGGCACGCCGTAGGGCCGCGTCGTCTCGGCCACGGCGCGCATCATCGGCACCGGGCCGATGGCGAGCACGCGGTCGATCTTGCGCCCGGCGGCGAGCCACTCGGCGAGCGGATCGACGACCAGACCCTTGCGGCCGTACGAGCCGTCGTCGGTCGTCACCACCAGCTCGTCGGAGACGGCGCGCAGCTCGTCCTCGAGGATCACCAGCTCGCGCGTGCGGCCGGCGAGCACCGTGAGCACTTCGTTGCCGGCCTGCTTGAAGGCCACCGCGGTGGGATAGGCGATCGCCGTTCCCACGCCGCCGCCGAGCACGGCGACGGTGCCGAACTTCTCCACCTCGGAGGCGCGCCCGAGCGGCCCGGCGACGTCGAGAATCGCGTCGCCCGCGCCGAGCGAGTTCATCAGCTTCGTGGTCTTGCCGATCCCCTGGACGATCAACGTGATCGTGCCGGCCTCGCGATCGGAGTCGGCGAGGGTGAGCGGGATCCGTTCGCCGTCGGTGTGCAGGCGGACGATGACGAACTGCCCGGGCTCGCGCTTGCGGGCGATGCGCGGCGCGAGGATCCGGAACAGGCGGACGTCAGGGGCGAGCTGGCGGGTTTCGACGATGGGGAACATGCGGGGCCCTCGGTCGTTGGCGCCGCAGTCTAGGCAGGGAGCGCCTGCCGCGCGCCACCCGCGGTCGCCCCCCCGACCCACCCTCGCGGGTGGGGACGGATCGCCGAACCTCAGGGTCGTGTCGCGGCGGGCAGCTCGCAGCTCGCTCGTCGCATCGGGAAGTCGACGGCGAGCTCCTTGCCGTCGATCCGGCCTTCGATGCGCGCCCGCAGCAGCCCGTCTTCGCCCAGCCGGTAGAGAATGCGCTGCGGGAAGTCGTGCCGCGGATTCTCGAAGATCGCTTCCTGCTCTCCGAGCCGGACGAGCGGGAAGGCGCCGCCCTCCTGCTGCGACGGCTGGGCGACGAGCTCGAGGCCGCCCGCCGCGGTCTCGTGGATCCGCATGAGCTCCCAGCCGACGGTGCGACCGCCGCGCACCGTCCGGCTGACCCCGACGAGAGTGCCCGCCGCCGGCGGCATCCAGACCTCACCGGTTCCCGATTCGGCGTCGACGACGGCCCAGCAGCCGGCGAGCCAGCCGAGGGCTTCGACCTTCCCGGCGACCGCGGCCACCGGAGCCGTTGCGGGCGCGGCCGGCGGCGCGGCCAGAACGGCCAGCAGCGGCAAGGCAAGCCAGGACAAGGCGCGCTCCGCTCTACGCCGGTCGCGCGACGACGTCGAACGCCGGAGGATCGACGATCGCCTTCTTGACCGCGCACTGGTCCATCGCCCGGATCACCGCCTCGCGATAGCGCTCCGGGAATCCCGCCGGCAGATCGAGCACGATGCCGATCTTCGCCAGTCGCTTGCTCGTCGGGTCGCGCTCGGTGGCGAGCGAAAGCCTCATCCCGTCCGTCGGGATCTCGCGCTGCTGGCAGAAGCGCAGCGCGTAGAAGCCGGCGCACGTGGCAAGCGAGGCGAGGAAGAGGTCGAACGGCGACGGCGCGCTCCCCTCGCCGAGCGGTGCCGGCTGGTCGGTGAGCACGACGTGGGCCGGCAGTTGCGCGGCCACCGCGACGCCGCCGGGAAACGAGACGGTGATCTCCATGACAGGACCTCCTGGTTCTATCCCTCGAGGAGTCGGTCGAGCGCGGCTCCCGGCAAGAGCTCTTCGGGGGCAGCGCCGCGCCGGAACAGGCGCGCACCGCGCAAGCCCCCGAGGCGGGCTCGACCGCCCTCCACCCGCAGCCAGGCTCCTTCGCGCAGCGCGAGCACCGGGGTGGCGTTCTCCTCGTGGAATTCGCGCAGGCGCTGCTCGCGGGTCTCGCCCATGTGGGTCGACGCCGGATCGGGATCGAGATAGTGCGGGTTGATCTGGAACGGCACGAGGCCGAGCGCGTCGAGGCTCGTCGGCTCGACGATCGGCATGTCGTTCGTGGTGCGGATGGTCGGACCGGCGAGGTTGGTGCCGGCCGAGGAGCCGACGTACGGCATCCCGGCCCGGGCTCGCTCGGCGAGCAGCGGCAGGAGCCCGCGGCGCTGGAGTGTCGAGAGCAGGCGGAAGGTGTTGCCACCGCCGACGAAGACCGCCTCGGCCTCGAGCAGCGTCCGGTGCCCTTCGGCTCCGTCTGCCACGGCATCGACCGCCAGATCGAGGGCCGCGAGACGGGCGCGGATGCGCTCGGCGTAGCCGTCGCGATCGGCGAGGGCGAAGGGCACGAAGGCGACGCGTCGGCACGGCGCGAGAAAGTCGGCGAGCTCCTCGGCCGCATGGTCGAGGAGACCGCGGCCGAAGCTGGTGGAGTTGCTGAGCAGCAGGAGACGTCGCATCGCCGGAGGTCCACCCGCGAACGGTTCGCGCAGTCTAGCTCAGCCCGGCAGCGGTTCTGCGGCTCCGCTCGCGGTCCTCGCCGCAGTCGGCTGCTCATGGCTCGGCCTGCTCGTCCTCACCACCGACGTCCCGCGCCAGGACACGATTCGCCTCTGGCAGCATCGCCTGGCGACGATGGCCGAGGAGCGACGTGCCGGAATCGATCGCTGGCTCTCCGACGTGGTGGGCGAAGCGAACGCGCTCGCCGCCTTCCCGTCCGTGACGGCCTTCTGCCGCCAGGCCCGAGCGGAATCCGACCGCGGCTTCTACGACCTGGCGCACCTCCAGCAGGTCCTGAACGGCTCCCGCGCCATCTCCCAGGCGCTCGCCATCGGCGTGCTGCCGCCGACGGTCCGCCACTCGTCGCGGCGGTTCCCGGCCAGGCGCTGACCGAGAGCGAGCTCGCCGCCGCCCATCACTGCCGCGACGCGGGATCGTGCGACATCGAGATCCGCGCTCGGCCCGGCGAATCGCCCGCGCTCAGCGTCGTCGCGCCGGTGACGTCGCCGGAAGGGACGATCGGAGCCGTCGTTCTGAAGGTGGACCCGAACACCTGGCTCTTCCCGCGCCTCGCCGAGTGGCCCTTCGCCAGCCGCTCGGCCGACTGCCTGCTCTTGCGGGCCAGCGAAGCCGGGACCGCACACCTCTCCCCGGAGCGGCACAGCCCGTCGTTCGGTGCCGCCGAGTCGGGATCCGAGGGGGGCGCCGAGGCGGAGGTGCCGTGCCTGTTGCTCCCGTTGGCCAACGTCGCCACCGCCGGGCCGCCGAGCAGGCGCTGCGCGAAAGCGAGAACCTCTACCGCTCGCTCTTCCCGAACATGCTCAACGGCCTCTCGTACTGCCGGCTCGTCTACCGCGACGGCCGGCCGGTCGACTGGGTCTACCTGGCGGTGAACGACACCTTCGGTCGAGTCACCGGCCTCTCCGACGTGGTCGGCAAACCGGTCGTCGAGGTGATTCCCGGTCTCTTCGAGCGCGACCCGATGCTGCTCACCATCTACTCGCGCGTCGTCGAGACCGGCCGGCGGCGCCCGCGACGGGGACGTGTGAGAGAGTCCTACCCCGGATGTACCTCGAGTTCTACGGCTTCCGCGAGCCACCCTTCAACCTCACGCCCGATCCGCGCTTCCTCTTCCTCTCGGATCGTCACCGCGAGGCGCTCGATGCGCTGCTCTTCGGCATCCGCGAGCGCAAGGGGTTCATCCAGATCACCGGCGAGGTGGGAGCCGGCAAGACGACACTCTGTCGCGCGGCGCTCGAACGACTGGGCGAGACGGTGCACACCGCCCTCGTTCTCAACCCGGTGCTGACCGCACCGCAACTGCTGCGCACCGTGCTGCGCGAGCTGGGGCTCGACCCGGGGCGCGCCGATCGCGCCGCCTGCCTCGAGCTGCTCAATCGCTTCCTGCTCGAGCGCGTCGCCGTCGGCCACGACGTGGTGCTGCTGATCGACGAGGCGCAGGACCTCTCGCCCGAGCTGCTCGAGCAGGTTCGTCTGCTGTCGAATCTCGAGACCGACCAGCGCAAGCTGCTGCAGATCGTGCTCGTCGGCCAGCCCGAGCTGCGCGACATGCTGGACGACCCGGGGCTCCGGCAGCTGCGCCAGCGCATCACGGTGCGCTACCATCTGTCGTCGCTCTCGCGCCTGGAGTCCGAGCACTACATCCGCTACCGGCTCCAGGTGGCCGGCAGCAACGGACGACCGACCTTCAGCTCGTGGGCACTCTGGCGCCTGCACCGCTATGCGCGGGGGGTGCCGCGGCTGATCAACGCGGTCTGCGACACGGCGCTGCTCTGCGGCTACGTCGAGGGCACCGACGACCTGCGGCTGCGCCATGTCCGGCGCGCCATCCGCGAGCTCGAGGGAAAGAGGCGATGAGCCTGATCAGTGATGCGCTCAAGAAGGCCCGGCAGGACGCGGCACGGCACGACGCCGGCCGGATCGACGGCGCGCCGCCGGCGCTGCCTCGTCACATGCCGATCCGCCGCGACCCGCCGCGGGCCTGGGTCCCGGCACTGCTCGGCGGATTCGCCGGCGCCGCCCTGGTGACCGCCGCGCTGCTCTGGTGGTTGCGTCCCGCCAACGCTCCGGCGGAGAGCGCGGCGGGCGGGGGAGCGACCCGTTCCGCCGCCACCCCGGTGGCCGCCGTCTCGCGCCCGCGCACTGCCGACACGACCGCTCCCGCTCCCGGCGTCCCCTCGTCGGCCACGCCGGTCAGCATCGTGCCGCCGGCCGGCTCGACGGCGACATTGGCCGAGGTGACCCTTCCCGCCGTCCTCTCGAGCGAGCCGATCCACCTCCCGGCGTCCGGCCCGACCGAGAGGGTCCGCCCCACGCCGACACCGCGCCCCGCCGCTGCTGCAGCGAAGGACGGAGCGGGGGCGGCGCCGGAGCCGGCACCCGGGGACGCCTCGCCATCCGTGGCGCCGACGGCGGCCGCTCCTCCGCCCACCGCGACCGAGCTCCCGCCCTACCGGGTCCGGCTCGCCGACGGTCGGGAGCTGGTGCTCAACGGGATCGCGGCCGGGGAAGGGGTACCCGTGGCGCTGGTCAACCGCCGCGCGGTGGGCATCGGCGAGAGCGTCGACGGCTGGCAGGTCACGCGCATCGAGCCCAAGCAGGTCGAGCTGACGCGGGACGGCGAGCGCGTGATCCTCAGCCTGCGCCGCTAGCACGGGCCGTCGCCGACCTCGATCGCCCCAACGGCGCAACGATCGTAGAGCGCCCGCAGCGCCGCGCGCAGGTCGCCGTCGTGCTGCCGGTAGATCGCTGCCGCGTCGATCCGAGCCGCCACGCTCTCCTCGGTCAGCTCGGCCACCAGCTCGGCGAGCAGGCCGGCGCTCGTCGTCGTGCGATGGAGTGCCGGCAGCAGCCCGTCGCGATGCGAGGTGACGACCAGGGCGGCGAGCCGTCGGCTGTCGCGTTCGAGTCGTCGCCACTCGCCGGGGGCGAGCGCATCGGCGCCGTCGACGAGAAGGTGCGTCTCCGGGCCGGCCGATCGGAGCGCTGCCCCCAGGACGTCGCGCCGCGGCCCGCGCTCCGGTTCGGCGCCGACGAGGGCGACCGGGATCCCGTCCGCCGCCAGGCGCCGTGCGAGCTGCTCGAGCAGCGTCGTCTTGCCGCTCCCGTCCGGCCCGACGATCGCCCCGCGACCGCCCAGCGATGCCAGGCGGTCCCTCAGCTCGAGCCACGATCCGGTGAGAAAGCGGTAGGCCAGCCGCTCGAGGCGGTGCGAGGCGAACGGATTGTCGCGCGCGCGCAATGCGCCGCGCCCGTCAGTCCATCGCGTTCTCGAAGCCGATCTCCGCCGGGCGATGGCCGACGGCGACGCCGAGCAGATAGGGGACCTCGACCGCCGCGCCGTCGCGCGTCGCCGGCTTGAAGACCCACTCGCGCAGCTTGTCGAGCGCCAGCAATTCGAGGGAGGCGGGCCCGCGCCGCGACAGCACCAGCGGCCGGCTCACCTTGCCGTCGGCCTCGACCACCAGCTCGACGATGTAGAAGCCCCCTTCGTCCTTGAGGCGCAGCGGCATGCGCGGCGAGGGATCCTTGTCGGGCTTCGGCGCCACCAGCCCCGGGAGGTCGCCCACCGGACCGTCCTTGGTGTAGCGCGTGCCCTTCGGCGTCGCCCGCACTCGCAGCCCCTCCTTCTGGAGCGCCTTGGCCGGTGCGCCGTAGGGGGAGAGATCGGCGTCATTGAGGATCGGCAGCAGGCCGGCGGCCATGTGCCAGTGCCAATTCGCGTCGGCATCGCGCCCCAGCCCCTTCTCGGCGATCGCTCGCACCATGGTGTAGAGGATCAGGTCGCGGTCGGCCGCACCCTCGGCGGCGTACTGGTCCATGGTGTTCTTGAACTGGGTCGCCGCGCCCTTCTCGGCCGCTGCCCAGTTGCCGGCACGCAGGTCCTTCTCGACGGCTTCGTAGTCGGCCTTGCGCTTCTCCGCCTGGGTGGCAGCGAGCGCCGGGCGAGCGGATACGGCAACGATCAAGGCGCCGGCGAACGCCGTCAGGGCGACGCGACGCAGAACGGATGAGCTCATGTTCGTCTCCTTGCGTGGAATCGGCGCCTCTCCGGCCGCGTCGGCCCGGGGGCGCATCGCGTGAAATGTTACACGGGATCGCCGGCGGCGCCCTGGGCGTCGAGTCGGACTTCCTCGCCGCTCGGCGAGAGCACGATCTCGCGACGCGCCACCTCCCCGCCGGGCTCGGCGACGGCTTCGAGCGCCCAGATCAGCGAGATCAACCGACCCGAGAAGCTGTAGGGCCCACTCGGCGCTCGCAGGCTGACCCGCTGCTCGCCGAACGCGCCTCCCTCGAGCGGATGGCGCTCGACGATCTCGACATCCTGCGTTCCCTTGCCCTCGGTGTACCAGAAGAGGCGCAGCTCGAGCCGCTGCGGCGGCGAGGCGAGGTGCCAGGCGACGCGCACGGCGAGCGTCTCGCCCGGAGCGAACGCGTTGCGGCCGCCGTCGAGGTCGATCCTCAGCTCGCTCATCCGACCTCCTCCTGCGGCTGCACTTCGAGGGTGAACTCTTCGGCGATGTCGGGCCAGCGTGGGATCTCGCCGGCGAGCTTCAGCGTCCAGACGATCTTGTTGTGATCGGCCGCGAAGGAGTGCATCGAGGTCGCCGGCACGCGGAAGGTGAGACTGCCCCGCTCCATCTCGGCAGCGACCGTCGAGGTGAAGAGCACCTCGCTATGGAAGACGTGCCGGTCGGTGGCACTCGAGGTGCCGCGCCGGTAGGTCGCCTCCTCGCGCCCTTCGAGCTCCAGCCGCAGGCTCGTCATCCGCCGCACGCTGCCGCGGAACGACCAGTCGAGCCGCTCAATCTCGCCGAGCCGCGGCCGCCCGCTCGCGAGCTCGAGGCGCGGACGCGGATTGGTCGCAGCGAGAATCTGGTGCGGCACGGCGACGAGCAGGGCCAGGCCGATCAGCACGAACGGCGTCATGAAGAGCGTCAGCATCACGTCGCCGTGGCCGCTGCGCCACCCGGCGACGACCTGGACGACGAAGACCGAGGTGATGCCGTTCCAGAAGAGAGCCACGAAGAGGGTGCCGAGCGTGCGGACCAGCGGACCGGCCGCCGGCTTGAGCTGCACCGGGGAGGAAGCGGCGACGACGGCCTGCCCTTTCAGCGCCGCGCGGTGGCTCGGCAGCTCCGCCTGGCGGCGCCCCGGGCCGAGGTTCCACCACAGGCCGAAGAGCCCGCCGGCAAAGAACGGCAGGGCGAGAAGCCCGAGCAGGTACTTGGCGCTCCAGCCGCGCTGTAGCACCGACGAGGCCGGATCCCGCGGATCGACGAAGCAGGTCACTGTCGCTCCCACCGGGTGCGCGTCGACGACCCGCTGCTTGGCCTCGTAGCCGCTGCTCGAACCGCCAAGGAAGTCGTAGCGGTTGCCGCGATAGGTCCGGCCGCCGACCTCGTAGCGGTAAACGATGTCGACGCTGTAGGTCGTCGAATCGTCGCCCTCGTGCGAGCGCACGGTGCTCGACTCGACGACGCACGCAAGCGCCGTCCAGGAGCGGGCGACGACCAGCCGGGCGAGCGGGCGGTAGAGCAGGAAGTAGCCGAGACCGAGGCCGACGGCGACGAACAGAAGAAAGAACGGGATCAGGCAGCCGCGGGAGGAGAAGCGTCGCGTCGCCTCCTGGGAGATCGACTGCTTGACGCGATCGCTCGTCGTCCCCTCTCCGTAGCGCCAGGTGAAATACAGGCCACCCAGCCCGACCGCCGCGAAGACCAGCGGGAGGAGGAGCATCAGCCCCTCGAGCAGCGAGCCGGGCTCGAGCGCCGACTCTTCCGGGCGATCGGGATCGACCAGGCAGTCGACCGTCGTTCCGGCCGCGTAGCGGGAGACGAGTCGCTCGGCCTCGCTCGCGTCGTCGCCGCCGCTGTAGCCGGGGCGCAGCCGGTCGCCGGCGTAGGGCCGCCCGTTCCAGGAGTAGGTGTAGCGCACCACCGCCCGGTGGTCGCTCGCGCCGCTCCCGTGCTCGGCGTGGCTCGCCTCGATGGTGCAGGGAACCTTCGTCCAGCTTCGCATCGCCAACGAGGCGAGGAAGCTCCGCCCCATGAGCACGCCGAAGACGACGCCGAAGCCGAGGAAGACGAGGAAGAAGAGGGAAATGCCCAACCGGCCGGCGCAGCCGCGCTGCCCGCTCGAAGCCCCCGCACCACGAATCTCGAACTGCATCGACGGACCCTCCGTCGTACCCCAGTCGACTGCGGACTAGCGAAAGACCCGCCCTCACCCTGGCGGGCGCCGCTCAGCGGAAGCTCTCGCGCACCCGCGCCGCGTCGAGCACCAGGCGGGCGCGGGAACCGTCGGCCGGCTTGACCGCTGCATCCGGCCCCCAGGGCTCGAATTCGAGCGGGTTGACGATCTCGGAGAAAACGTCGCGCAGGGCGCGCGCGCCGGTGCGGTTCTCCTTGGCCGCCTGCTCGGCCACCAGGCCCGCCGCCAGGTCCTCGAGCTCGAGGTCGATGCCGAGGCTTTCGAAGTAGCGCCGCGAGCGGTGGAACGGCGAGTCGTAGGAGTGCAACAGGATCTCCTTGAGCACCGCCGGCGAGAGGTCGTTCATCACGATCACCTTGTCGAAGCGCGCCATGAACTGCGGGATCATGCCGTACTCGAAAAGGTCCTTCATCTTCAAGAAGTCTGCCAGGGCGAAGCGCGATTCGATGCGCACCCCGCCGTCGGCGGTCTTGATCGCTTCGGACTTGACCCGCTCACCCGAGCCGGCCCGCGAGACCCGGTTGTAGACCTGGTCGTAGAGCCCCTCGAAGGCGCCGCCGCAGACGAACATCATCCGGCCGGTGTCGATCTCGAGGTGGACCTCGCGCTCGCGGTCGCCCTCCCAGACGTGGGTGCGGAACGGCACCCGCTCGCCTTCCATCAGGGTGAGCAGCCCCTGCTGCAGCACCACGCCGATCGGGTTCGGCTTGCCGGCGACGACGGTGGTCATCTTGTCGATCTCGTCGATGCACACCGTCGCCCGTTCCATCGCCTCCTTGAGCGCCGCGGCGCTCGGCCGCTCCCCGAGCAGGGTGCGGGCCCGCTGATCGATGGCGGCGAACATCCGGTCGGGCCGGAACTCGGTGCGCTCCGAATCGACGAGCAGGTTGGCGTTGAGGATGGTCATCGAACGGAAGGCGCGGAACGCCGGCACGCTGTCGTAGACGCGCTGGATGTTGTTCATCACCGTCGTCTTGCCGGTACCGGAGTTGCCGATCAGCAGGATGTTGCCGGAGACCTTGCCGGTGGTGTGCTTGTAGATGGCCACCGCGACGAAGCGCAGCGCCCGGTCCTGGCCGAGGACGCCCCGGCGCAACTCGCCGAACAGGTCCTTCGGCGTGATGCGCGCGATCTGCTGCTCGACATCTTCCGCCGTCGCGGCGGGTGCTGCGGAAAGCTCGGCCGTCATGCCATCCTCCTCGTCGGGCTAGCTTATACGCAGGAGACGTGCCAACCGTCACCTCGGCACCCGACGATAGGATCGCCGGGTGCCGTTCGCCTACTTCTCGCGCCTCTCGCGAGCCCGCCAGCGGGTCTATCTCCGGAGCGCCGCGGTGACCGCCGTGCCGCTCCCCGACGCCGCGGCGCTCGCACCGCTCGCTGCGGCGACCGAGCGCGCGCTCGCCGACGGAGAACGCCGAGGCGTCGAGGGGGCGTCCCAGGCGCTCGCCGACGGCCTCTGCCGCCAGCTCGCCGTGCCCGCCGTGGCGGTGAGCGTGCTCACCGCCCGGCCGAGCCACTCCTGGGGCGAGCTCCACGGCCTCTACGAGCCCGAGCCGCCGCCGGCGCGGATCACGCTGTGGATGCGCACCGCCGAACGGCGCCAGGTCGTCGCTCCGCGCACCTTCCTGCGCACGCTCTTCCACGAGTTGCTCCATCACCTCGACTACGAGTGGCTGAAGCTCCCCGAGACCTTCCACACCGAGGGCTTCTTCCAGCGCGAATCGGACCTTGCCCGACAGCTCCTGCCGCCCTCTGCTAGCCTGCGCGCCAGGCGCCCGTCCGAACCGACCCGATGAAACCCGTCCCCGTCTTCTCCGCCCGCGGCCTGACCAAGCGCTACCGCCTCGGCGACACCGTCGTCGAGGCGCTGCGTGGTGTCGACCTCGAGGTGGCCCCGGGTGAGGTGCTGGTCGTCGCCGGTCCGTCGGGCAGCGGCAAGAGCACCCTGCTTCATCTCCTCGGCACGCTCGACGAGCCCGACGCCGGGCAACTGGTGATCGGCGGCCGGCCGGTCGCCGCCCTTGGTGACGGCGAACGGACTCGGCTGCGGCGGAGCCGGCTCGGCTTCGTCTTCCAGAGCTTCAACCTGTTGCCGGTGCTTACGGCGATCGAGAACGTCGAGCTGCCGCTCTGGCTTGCCGGCGTCGGCAGTCGCGAGCGACGGGAACGGGCGCGGGAGCTGCTCGCCGAGGTGGGGCTCGCGCGCCGCGGCGAGCATCGGCCGGACCAGCTCTCGGGCGGCGAGCGCCAGCGCGTCGCGATCGCCCGGGCGCTCGTGGCACGCCCGCTCGCCGTGCTCGCCGACGAGCCGACCGGCAACCTCGACTCGACCACCGCCACCGAGGTGCTCGACCTGCTGCTCGCCCTGAACGAAGGGCACGGCACGACCTTCGTGCTCTCGAGCCACGATCCGGCGCTCATCGCCCGCGCGCCACGCTGTCTGCGACTGCGCGACGGACGGATCGTCGCCGACGAACGGGGGGCAGCCTGATGCGCCTGCTGCTCTTCGCCCTGCGCAACCTGACGCGCAACCGCCGCCGCACCGCGATCTCGCTCGCGGTCGTGGCGGCCGGCACGATCGCCCTGCTGCTGACCGCCGGCTTCGTCACCTTCTCCTTCGCCGGCCTTTCCGAGGCGATGATCCACGGTGGGCTCGGGCATCTCGAAGTCGCGCGAGCCAGCGCCGTCGAGAATCACCAGGCGACGCTCGAACGCTCGCTCGCCGACGGCCTCGAGGACTGGGCGGCGCTACAGGCCGAGATCGAGACCGTTCCCGGCGTCCTCGCGGCGTCGCCGACGCTGCACGTCGCGGGCGTCGCCTCGACCGCCGACGGCCGCTCGACGGCCTATCTCGGGGTCGCCGGCGACCCGGCGCGGGAGCGCCGCATGGGCTTCGAAGTGCGCCTCCGCCGCGGCGAGGACCTTGCCGACGACGCTCCGGCGATCGGCGAGGACCGCGTGCTCCTCGCGACCGGGCTCGCCGAGTCGCTCGGCCTCGAGCCCGGCGGCCGCCTCACCCTCCTCGCCGTCGATCCGGGCGGCATGCTCAACGCGCTCGACGTCACCGTCGCCGGCATCGTCACCACCGGCGTCCAGGAGCTCGACACCCGCTACCTGCGACTGCATCTGGCGAGCGCCCAGCGCCTGCTCGCCACCTCGCGCGTCTCGAACCTGGTGGTCACCCTCGCCGAGACGGAACGCACCGAGGCGACCCGCGCCGCGCTCGTCGAGCGCTTCGCCGCCCGCGAGCCGAAGCTCGCCGTCGTCGCCTGGCAGCAACGGGCGCCCTTCTACACGCAGGTGCGCAATCTCTACCTCGGCATCTTCTGGTTCCTCGGCTCGATCGTCTTCGTGCTTGTCGTCCTGTCGACCTCGAACACCCTGGCGATGGCGGTGATGGAGCGGGTCCGCGAGCTCGGGACGATGCGTGCCCTCGGGACCTCCGTGCCACAGCTCGCTGGGCTGGTGCTCGCCGAGGCGCTCTGGCTCGGTCTCCTCGGCTCGCTCGTCGGCGACCTGCTCGGCGGCGCGCTGATCTGGACGATCAACGCTCTCGACATCCGGATGCCGCCGCCGCCCGGCGCCGTCAACCCGATCGACCTCAAGCTCGCCTACGTCCCCGAGGCCTTCCTCGGCGCCGTCGTGCTGATGCTCGTCGTCCTCGCTCTCGCCGCCATCGGCCCCATCGTGCGCGTGGCGAGGCTCAAGATCGTCGAGGCTCTCGGGCACATCTGATCGCTCACCCCGCTTCGAGCCAAGAAGAAGAAGGCGTCTGGGCAGGGAGACCTGGGCAACGCTTCACCTCGCAGGCGGAGGGCCGTGGGTGGCCGGACCGAGGGCTCCCATGGCCGCCTCGCAGGACGCGCTCCGGTCCGTCGCCAGCATCCCGCAAGCCACCGCGTCCGAGGACGGCCATGGGAAGCGGGCCGGACAGGACCCGCGGCGGGGGAGACGGCGACCGCTCAAGTAGAGTGAGCGGATGACCCGCACGACCCGCCGACTCCTCGCCGTGACGATCGCGCTCCTCGCCGGCCTCGCCCAGCGCACCGCCGCCGAGGTGACCGCCGAGGAGAAGCGCCTCCTCGCCGACACCAACCTCTTCGCCACCGCCCCGCAACAGTTCCGCGCCCGCCTGGCGATCAACAGCCTCGGCTCCGACAGCAAGATCGAGTTGGAGATCTGGCGCGGCGGCCGGGACAAGCTGCTCGTCCGCCCGCTCGATCCGAAGCAGATCGGCAAGTTCCTGCTCCAGTCCGGCGCCGACCGTTACCTGATCTCCCCGGGCGCCAAGCAGCCGGTCAAGCTCGGCGCCGGCTTCAAGATGCAGGGCGGCCTCTCCTTCGAGGAGCTGCTCGGCATCGACATCGAGCGCGCTTACGACGTCGAGCACGTCGAGACCGCCGGGAAGGTCGTGACCTACCACCTCAAGGCCAAGCCCGAAGCCGCTGCGGCGAGTGGGACGGCCGCCGCGCGCTGGGTGGTCGACCGCGAGCGGCGCCTGCCACTGCGTGCCGACCTGCTGCTTGCCGACGGCCGCACCGCACGCGTCGTCGAGTTCCCCGAGTTCCGTTCGACCCGCCCCCTGGTACCGCGCCGCATCGTGCTCAAGGACGTCCTGCGTGGCGGGCCGCCGCTCGAGGTCGAGCTGCGCGAGATCGAAGCGCGGGCCATCCCGGCGGCACTCTTCGACCTCGCCGACCCGACGGCCCGCAACGCACTGCTCGTGCCGCCGGCCAAGCCCTGAGGCGCGCGGAGTGCCTGTGGCGAGCGACCAGAGTCGCCGGGTGAGCGTGCTGCCGCGAGCCGGGGGCCCCGCGCCTCCGCTCAGCCCCGGGCTGCTCGCCGTGGCGCTCGCCGGCCTGGTCCTCGTCGTGTTCCGTCCGGCGCTCGAGGCCGGCTTCGAGCTCGTCGACGACAATCTGTACGTTACCGACAACCCGGCCGTCCGCGCCGGCCTCGGCTGGCCTGGCCTGCGATGGGCGGCGACGGCGATCGTCGCCGGCAACTGGCATCCGCTCACCCTGCTCTCGCACCAGCTCGACGTCACGCTCTTCGGCCTCGATCCGCGCGGACATCACCTGACGAGCGTGTTGCTGCATGCGGCGACGGCCGCGATCCTCTTCCTCCTCCTTCAGGCGGCGACCGGGGCCACCGGCCGCGCTTTCGCTGCCACGACGCTCTTCGCCCTGCACCCGCTGCGCGTCGAATCGGTCGTCTGGGTCGCCGAGCGCAAGGACGTCCTCTGCGGCCTCCTCTTCCTGCTTGCCCTGGGCGCCTACGGGAGATGGACCGCCCGTCCCGGCCCCGGTCGTCTGGCCCTGCTGCTCACGGCCTTCGCCGCCGCGCTCGCCGCCAAGCCGATGGCGGTGACTCTCCCGGCGGTGGCGCTGCTCGTCGATCTCTGGCCGCTCCGCCGCCTTCGCATCGACCTCCCCGGCTGGCCGCGCGAGTTGCGCCGGCGTCTCGTCGAAAAGCTCCCGCTCGCTCTCCTTGCCGGCGGCGCGTCGGTCCTGACCTGGCACGCCCAAGGGGCGGCGGTGGCCGACCTCACCGGCGTACCGCTCGGACTGCGCCTCGCCAACGCGCCACTCGCCGTCGTCGACTACCTCGTCCACACCCTCTGGCCGTTCCGGCTCGCGCCGTTCTATCCCCTGCCGGCAGCGATCCCCTGGCCGCAAGCGGCGGCGGCCCTGGTCCTGCTCACCCTGCTCACCGCCGCGGCCGTCGCGGCCGGGAGGTCCCAACCGGCGATTCCCGTGGGCTGGCTCGCCTTCCTCGGCATGCTCGTGCCGGTGCTCGGCCTCGTGCAGGTCGGCAATCAGGCCAGCGCCGACCGCTACACCTACCTGCCGTCGATCGGCCTCGCCGTCGCGATCGTGTGGGGCACCGCCGGCCTCGCGACGCGCACGTCGATGACGCGTGCCCTCGCCGTCGCCGCCGCGGGCCTCGCGATCCTGCTCGGCGTCGCCACCTCGGCGCAGGCCCGGCGCTGGCACGACAGCGAGACCCTCTGGTCGCACACCCTGGAGGTCTCGGGGCCGAGCTTCTTCGCTCATCACAACCTCGGGCTGGCACTGGCCCGCAGCGGAAGGTCGACCGACGCGCTCCTCCACTTGCGCGCTGCCGTCGCGCTGCGCCCGGCGTACGGACAGAGCCGCGCCGCCCTCGGCAGCCTGCTGCTCACCCTCGGTCGCGCCGACGAGGCGCGCGAGCAGTTCGAGCGGGCGATCGAGCGCGACCCGACCGATCCGCGCAAGCGGCTCTCGCTCGCCCAGGCGCTCGAACGCCTCGGGCGGCTGGAGGAAGCCGCGGCGGCGCTCGAGGCGGCTCTGGCACTCGACCCCGGCTACGGCGCTGCGCGCCAAGGGCTCGCCGAGATCCGCGCCCGGCTCGCTGAGCTGCCGCCGAGGCCGTGACGCTCAGCGGCGCACCACGGGGACCCTTCTCCAATCGGAACCGGCCAGGAGCTCCCGGGCCGCCAGAACCCAGATCACGACGCGCTTGCCGGCCAGCGCGTCGCCCCGTCGCATCAGGTTGACTCGCGAGGGCGTACCACCCGAGCCACGCACCCCGACGACATCCACCGGGAAACCGAGGGCAAGCGCCAAGTGCTCGGGCAGACCGGCGCCCCGGGTGTGAAGGTCCCCTCCGGCATGAAAGACGAGCACGTGACTGTCGCCAAGCAGCAGGACCGGGCTCTCGCGCCAGGGCACGAGAGGGACGAGAGCTCCCGCACGCCGTTCGAGCACCTCCTCCACCTCGACGACCTCGCGCGGCGAACGTTCGCCGCGTCGAAGGCGCCCGAGGTCGCCATCGATGGCGACCTCCCGGCGCTCGACGGCGAGCTCCCGACGCGGCACTCCGGCAATCCAGGAAGGCGTCCCGAGACGTTCACCGATGAGCCGTGCCGCCAGCGCAATCCCGCGGGGCGACCAGTGACTGTCGGTCCGGCAGAAGAGCTCTCGCGCCGGCTCGCTGCGTGATCGCGCAAAGGGCGCGAGCAGGTCGAGAGTCGTCACACCCTGCCGGGCGAGCTCGCCCTGAAGGGCCGCGAGCTCCTGACCGAGGCTCTCGGCGACCGCCGCCGAGCGTTCGCCGAAGAGAGGCTCCGGCACGACGAGCACTTTCGGCGGCACGAGCACGACGACGAGCTCGATGCCCGCGCCGCGGAGCTGATCGCGGAAGTCGACGATCGCCGGGAGCGGATCGCGCTCGGCCGGCAGGCCTTCGCGCTGTCTCCAAGCGGGAGCGACCAGCGCCCGAAGCTCCTGGGTGAGGTAGAGCCACCCCTCTCGGCCGACGAGCACCGGTGGATCCTCGGCGAGCAGGCGATCCACCGTCGCTCGAGCTCCCTCTCCGACTGCCCCTCCCGCGTCGTGGGCGGCGACTCCCGTGAGCAGGACAAACGACAGGGCCGCGACCGCGAGACTCCGTCCGGGCCGGCAGCGCTCGACCGCTTCCATCGCTCTCCCCCTCATCGGCCCTCCTGATCTCGCGTCACGTAGACCGGCCACCCCCACCAGCTCTCGCCCGGCAGCTCCATTCTCTGCAGGCTACCGAGCTCCGCCTCCTGAGCGCTCCAGGGAACCACGACGAGCTCGAGCCGCTGACCCGGGCGAACCTTCGCCAGCTCGCCCGGCGAACCGTCGCGCAGCGCCCAGAGATAGACGAGCGCGGACCCGCCCTCGTCCAGGACAAGCTCGACGGCACCGAGCGCTTCGCGGTACGGCGCCCGGCGAGCGTCGGGAAGCGCAGCCACAGCCCGAGCCACGCCGCGCAGCACCTCGGCCCGGTCGGAGTCGATCGGGGCGTGCGGAGACTCTCGCCCAAGTCGGAGCTCGATCGGCGTCCAATCCCCGGTGGCGAGCTCGCGAGCGGCGAACTGCCAGACCACCGCGCGGACTCCCGACAGACGGTCGACGCCGCGGGCAAGCTCGCTGGCCAGCTCCTCTCGCGCCCCTCGCGCACCGCCGGCGTTGCGAGCGATCCGGTCGACCGGCAACCCGAGCTCGCAGGAGAGCTGCTCGGCGAGCCCCGCGCCCTGGCCCCAGCCGAGCTCGGGATTCGAGTAGATGTTGCTGAAGCTATCGCCGAGCAGCAGCACCGGCGCGCCCCGGGTCGGGCGCCAGGGGTCCCCCTCGAGGCTGCCGACCTGACGAAGCGTCACCTCCTCGTCGACGAAGAGCCGGGACCCCCGAGGGAGCCCGAGAAGCTGAATGCTGTCCCCTGCGGCAGACACCCGCGCCTCCGTGCGAACGCACGCACTGGACGGCGGCGGCAGCGGTGCCAGCTTTCGCAGTCGCACGGCGAGGAGCCGCGCCGTGTGCTCCACCGCCTCCGGCCGCCAATGACTGTCTCCGCGAAGGAACTGCGATTCGCCGCCACGCGCGCGGGCCGCCAGCTCCGGGCCGAGGTCGAGGACCACGACACCGGCCCGGTCGAGCTCACCGAGCAGGGCGATCTCGGATCGATTGCGCAGCGGCGCAGACCGGCGGTCCTGGCCCAGCACCTCGGGGTGGATCGCCGGCTTGACCGACACCGGGAGCAGCAGCAGCATGATTCCTCGATCGGCAAGCTCGCGCTGCATGGCGACGATCGCTTTCCTCGGGTCCGCGCCGGGTCGGGCGAGCCGTCGTGGCTCGAGAAAGCCGGGGCCGGTCAGGTAGTCGAAGTCCTCACGAAAGATCACCCAGCCGTCGCGGCCCGGGTACGCCTGCTCGTTGCCGGCGCCGAGCAGCCCGGTCAGCAGCGCCTGCACAGGCCCTCGCACGGTCCGCGTGAACGCCGACTCTCGATCGAAGGCGTGCTCGATCTGAGCGGCTGCCGCTCCGAGGGTCCGATTGAGTGCCAGCAGGCTCGAACCAGCCTTGCCGCGAGACGCCGCCGAAACGCCGAGCGCTCGCCACTCGATTCCGCCGACGAGAAGCTCGGCGCCCCACCAGAGGAGAACCAGGACGAAATAGACCCCGGCGAGCGCCACCCCAACGCCGCGGGACAGGCTTGTCGCCGCCATCTCGGCGATGGCCTCCTGTTCGCGGGTGGGTAGCTCGGGCTCGCGCATCGCGTTCAGAAGATGAAGTAGATGAATGGGTTGAACTCCTGCGCCGCCAATGCCGTCAGGGCCGCGACCAACAGTCCCGCGCACGCGGCCGCGCGCGGCCAAGTCAGGGTGCGCGTGAAGCTCCACGCCTGCGGTGCCCTCCAGATGATCAGCGCGGAGATCGCCAGGACAGCCAGGTAATACGGCTGAAAGACGACGCCGGCCAGGAGTCCGGCACCACCAGGAGCCTCGCCGAACCCGACGAGCCAGGAGAAATACCGCCCGGCGCTCGCCAAGTCGACGGCACGAAACGGTACCCAGGAGAGCAGCACGACGAGGAAGGTCGCCGCGATCCTCCCCGTTCGAGGAAGACCCGGCAGCAGCGACCGCTTTCCCGCCGCGCGCTCGGCCGCAAGCCACAGGCCGTGCCACCCGCCCCAGAGCACGAAGTTCCAGGAAGCGCCGTGCCAGAGCCCGCCAAGCAACATCACCAAGGCAAGGTTGACGTAAGTCCGCCGCTCACCTTTCCGGTTGCCACCGAGAGGGACGTAGAGGTAGTCCCGCAGCCAGGTCGAGAGAGAGATGTGCCAACGCCGCCAGAAGTCGGTGATCGACTCGGCCCGATAGGGTGAGTCGAAGTTGCGGGCGAACACGAAGCCCAGCATCAGACCGAGTCCGATGGCCATGTCGGAATAGCCGGAGAAGTCGAAGTAGATCTGAAAGGCGTAAGCGACGAGCCCGCTCCAGGCCTCCACCGCCGAGGCGGAAGCCGCACCGAACACGGTGTCGGCGACCTTGCCGCAGGGATTGGCGAGGAGGACCTTCTTGCCGAGCCCGACCGCGAGAAAGGCGACGCCGCGAGAGAACTTGGCCACCGTGTGGGTACGCGACCTCATCTGGTCGGCAACCTCGGCGAAGCGGATGATCGGCCCGGCCACGAGTTGCGGGAACATCGACACATAGCAAGCGAAGTCGATCGCGCTGCGCAGCGCTCGCGCCTCCCCGCGGTAGACGTCGAGCGTGTAGCTCATCGACTGGAAGGTGTAGAAGCTGATGCCCAGCGGCAGCGTGACCTCGAGCGTCCGGGCCAGCGCTGCCTCCGGCACGCCGGTCGCCGAAGCGAGTGCATTCCAGTTCTCGACCGCGAAATCGAAGTACTTGAAGAACGCGAGCAGCGAGAGATTCGACACGATCGACGCGAGCAGGGCCGTCTTCTGAGCGCGCGTTCGCGGCGTCGCGCGATCGAGCATCGGCGGCTCGCCGCCCCCGGCGAACGGCACGTCGCCGGCGATCAGCAGGCCACAGACATAATCGATCAGCGTCGAGACGAGCAGCAGCAGGCAGAATGCCGGGCTCGTCCAGCCGTAGAAGAGGTAGGAGAGCAGGGTGAGGGCGAGGTGGCGCCCGCGTCGCGGCAACAGGTAGTAGACCGCCAGCGCAAGCGGAAGGAAACCGAAGACGAAGAGGTGGGAGCTGAAGACCATCGTCCGCCCTCACGGCCCCCGCGGAACAGCCAGGCTCTCCTCGACGGCACTGGAGACGTCGAGACCGACATCGAGCCACAGGGAAGACTCCGGGTCGATCGTCAGCGTGTCGGCCAGGTAGAGGCTCTCGGCTCGTGCGTTTCCGGCGATCGGCTCGACCAGCAGGTCGATCGCGTCGCCCGCCGCCGCTCGAGAAGCGGAGGTCGCGGCACCGTCGACCAGTCCCCAACGAGCCACCCGCAGCCTTGCGGGAGAGCCGCCCGACGAGCCAGCGACCTCGATCTCCTGGACGACCAGCGCCTCCCGATAGGGAGCGATGGACTCCAGTCCCGGCACGGCAGAGCGCCCGACCACCCGGCCAATCACCCTCCGCTGTTCGACGGGCGCCGACATCGCTCGCTCACGCCGCCAGCCCTCACTGCTGGCCTTGGCTTCGTCTGCACTGGCCGCAACGGCGGCGATCCGTACTCCGGCCAGCCAGCCTCGCCAACGATCCTGCCCCCGCTCTTCGCCGCCGAAGCTCAGGTGAACCGCGTTCCAGTGGAAGAAGTCGCCCGGCAGCAGGCGATCCTCGACGGTCGCCGTGCCATCGACCCAGGCGCTCAATCGCCCGGGAGTGAAGGCGATGACGAGATGGCTCGCTTTCCCGCGCACCAGCCGACCGATTTCCACGGGCTCGCCACCGGCCCGCCCGGTGTCGGAGGTCCGCAGCACGAGCAACAGACGCTCGCCTTCCTGGTGAATGGCGAAGCTCCGCGAACCGGGGGCGTTGGCAAGAGCGACGACGGGTCCGCGCGTCGCGGCAGCCACACTCCAGGGTTCGACTTCGAGCTCGAGGGTGAGCTCGTTGCTGTCACGGAGCGCGTCGTTGACCTGCGCGGCGAGCTCGGGAGGCAGGAAGAACCGCCCCCCACCCAGCGACATCCGACCTCGTCGATCGAGCCAAGCGAACCCTTCGGCGACAAGGAGGTCACCCCGCTCGACGACCTTTCCCTGATTGAGCACCGCACCGAAGCGATCGCCGTCCGGCCAGAGCAAGGCCAGACCCGCCAGCGTCGCGGGCCACGAGGACCTGGAGGGCTCCGCGGGGACCGTCTCGATGTCCGAGGTCTCGCTTTCGCTCGCGGCCAGGCCGAGGCGCTCACCGGGAGCCAGCCAGACGTCGGGAAACCGGTCGACCCCGGGGTGCGCCGAGATGCGGAGGGCTTGTCCGCGCGGCGCGAGCGTCACCGGATCGGTGGACACCACGAACACCTCGTAGTCGGCCGTGAAGTGATCGTGCTCGCCACGCGAGGCGGCGAACGCCAACGCCGCGCCGCGACGCTCGAGGTTCGGGAAGTAGAGGTAGCCGAAGCCCTCCGGGACCCGCGGGTCGTTGCGCCGGAGCAGCGTGCTGATCCGCCGGCTGGAGAGGTCGAGACGCGCGATCGGCCCACCCGCACCGGCAGACCAGACGCCGAACCGGCCATCGCCGGAGAAGACCGGCTGGCATCCGCCGAGGCGCGGCGCGGGAACGACGCTTCCCTTTGCTTCGATTCGCGAAAAGGTCGGATCACCGGTCGTCGCCCAGCGTCCCGTCGGGTCGACCAGCCAGCCAAAATCGGTGCGAGCGCCGGCGAGCATCGGCCGATGACGACCCGAAACGACATCGAGCCGCTGGGTGGTGCCGGACCCGTCGATGAAGACCAGATCGCGTTCGCTCAGCCAGACGAACGCCCGGTGCTCGCCATAGGTCCGGGCAGCCGAGACCAGCCGGCGCTCAGCCCCTCCGTCGAGGAGGTGAAGCCTCACCTCGCCGGTGAGCTTGCCGTCGAAGTAGCCGCCTCGCCCTGCCGGCAAGCTCAGGTAGGCGACCGTGCGGCCGTCCGGAGAGATGGCGGCGCAACAGTGGTCGCGGCCGGGTTCGTCGCCCGTGAGCAGGCGCGCGTCGCGCGACCGCAGGTCGCGAGCGACGAGGCGAAACTCGCCTTGACGATTCGATTCCCACACCACCAGACCGTCGCCCAGGGTCGCGGCGGGAAGCGGCTCGTCGCCGATCGCCGAAATCGGCGGGCTCGCCGCGGCGAGCGCGAGGACGAGCGCTGGCCCGACGAGGATCGACCGTCGGCGGTTCGGGATCATCGGCATATCGTCAGCGGGCATGCATTCTCTCCCGTTCTTCCTACGGGCGAGGCAACTCCGGCGTTGGCCATCGGCAGCGCTGATATTCTCCCTCTCCAGCGTCAGCGAGCCCCCTTCCCTTGAGCACGCACGATCCAGCCCGCGGGCTCCTCCGCTCTTCCAGCGCCGCGACGCTCGCCCAGTTCTGGCGCATGGGCCTGATGCTGGCCACCAACATCTTCCTGCGGCGCCTGCTGCCGCGCGAAGACTGGGGCGTCTGGGGATGGGTGGAGACCGTCTTCCTGGTGCTCGCCGCACTGCGCGACCTCGGGCTGCCCAGCCACGTCGTGCGGCTCGACCCGCCGCCGTACGGCACGCTCGTCCGCTTCCAGCTCGGATGGGGAATCCTGCTCGCCGTCGGCGTCGCGTTCGCCGCCCCGTCGCTCGCGCTGCTGTTTCACGACCCGGTCCCGACGGTGGTCCCGGTCCTCCGCGCGATGACCGTCTTCATGCTGCTCGAGGGCCTGGCCTCCGTGCCGCTCACCTACCTCGAGCGCGAGCTGCGGATCCAGCGCACCCTCCTGCCCGAGCTGGTGCGTAGCCTTGCCTACACCGGCACCGCCGTGGCGCTCGCCGTGGCCGGACGTGGGGTGTGGAGCCTGGTGATCGCGCAGCTCGTCGCCGCGGCCGCCTACACCGCGGTGCTCTGGGGGATCGCCGCGCGGTCGATGCCGCTGACCCGCAGCAGCCACCGCCTCGTCGAGCTGCTCCGGGGGAGCCTGCCGCTCGGCAGCGTCTGGTTGCTGCAGCTCGGCATCACCTATCTCGACCCGTGGATCCTCGGCGCGCGGTTTGCCAGCGCCCGCGTCGCGGAGTACCTCTTCGCCTACTTCTTCGGCTCGCTTGCCACGCGCGTCATGCAGCAACCGGTGGCGCGCGCGCTCTATCCGGCCTTCGTCGCCCTGCGTAGCGATCCGGCGCGCAAGGTCGAGGCGTACCGACTCGGGACGCTCCTGCTCGCCGCCCTCGAGGTGCCGGCCGCCTGCGTGATGTTCGTCAACCCCGAGCTGCTGCTCTCGCTGGTGGGTGGCCAGCAGTGGGTCGAGGCTCCGGGGTACCTGAGGATCCTCGCCTTCGCGCCGCTCATCGACCCGTTCGGACGGTTCGGCGGCGAGCTGCTCATCGCCCTGCACCGCGACCGCCTGCGCGTCGTCTCCCTGGCCGCCAGCCTCTTGTCGGTCGGCGCCGCCGGATGGGCGCTCACGTCGTCCGCAGGCCCGGGCGGCATGGCGTGGGCCCGCTATCTCGTGCTCGGAGCGCCGGTGGTGGCCTGGGGTGTCTGGTCGTTCGATCCGGCCGGGTTCCGTCGGCTGGCGCGTGACCTCGTCGAGGTCTACCTCGTGCCGCTACCGCTCTTCGCCGCGACCTGGTGGCTGACCCCGGCCGGCAGTTGGCTACGGCTGCTCGTCTCAGCCGCGGCGGCGCTCGTCTGCCTCGCCTGGTCGTGGCGGCGATTCGGCTCGAGCTTCCAGACCTTCTTCCGCTTCGGCGCGATGGCCGGGGCGCGTCAGTAACGCGCCGTGACCGGCGGCAGGCGGCGAGGACGGAGCCGCCCGACCAACCGCCGCAACCGCTTCCAGCCGAGCAGCGGCGGTTCGATCCACGGCCACCGCGCCGTCAGCCGATCGAACGACCGGCGGCGCGACGGACCGCTGCCCCTCCCCGCCGTGCGTTCGCGTTCGCTGACGTCGCTCCAGAAGCTGCGGTAGTAGCCCTGCTGCGGCGCGACGTCGGCAGTGGCGTGTTCGACCTTGCTCGCCACCACGAAGAGGGCGAGTTGGCGAGCGCGGAAGCCGCCGTACGCGAGCTCGTCGAGGCAGCCGGGGCGGTATCTCCGAACCGTGAACCCCGCGGGACGAAAGCGCGATCCCAGCCAGAGCGAGGTGAACTCGCAGAGCAACTCGCTCTCCAGCCGCCAGCCGTTCGCCGCGTAGTAGTCGTGAAAGAGCGTGGGCGAGAACTGGTGGAAGCCGTGATCGACGTGGTTGTGCGACGGGGCCATGCCGTGGATCGCACGGCCGCCGGGCTTGAGCACCGCGTGCAAATTGGCGAAGACGTTCGGCAGGTGGAAGACGTGCTGGATCGTTCCCGCCTCGAACACGGCGTCGAAGCGCCCGCGCAGCTCTTCCGGCAACGGCCGGTTGAGGTCGGCGATGCGGTCGGCGCCCTCCCAGTTCGACGCGTCGACCGAGGTCACCTCCGAGAAGCCGAGGAGGCGGAAGAAGCTCCGGTCGCCGAGACAGCCGCAGGCGGCGAGCTCCGGATTGTGCGACAGGCCGATCGGTCCGCCGTCGTCGGCGAGTCGGACCCCGTGACGACGGGCGAAGCGCCGCAGCTCCGCTTCGGTGACGTAGACCGAAGTCCGTCCAAGGGTCAGCAACGAGCCCGCGAACGGGCGCGCCTTGCTCTCCTCGAGCAACAGCCGGGCCACCTGGATCGGAACACCCATCGCGACCCCTACCTTTCGAGCTCACCGCGATGAGTGCGATACCAGTCGACCGTCCGGGCGAGCCCGTCGTCGAGCGAGAGCCGCGGGCGCCAGCCGGTCGTGGCTTCGGTCGCCGCGAGGTTCGCGGCCCGGACGCGCTCGAAGGGGCGGTCGGCGATCGCCCCGAAGCGAGGCGGCGGTCCGCCGATCAGGGAATGCAGCCGCTCGACGACCTCGCGCACGGTTACCAGTCGACCGCTGCCGAGCTCGACAGTCGCCCCCTCCAGCCCGGCCCGCGTCGCGCAGACGAGCAGTCCGTCGACCACGTCGTCGACCGCGATCCAATCGACCGGCCGGATGCCGCTCGAGAGCGCCGGCGGCTCGCCGCGAAGCAGTGCGAGCGAGACGTACGGCACGAGCTTGCGCAGGTCGCGCTGCGCCGGCCCGTAGACCATGTAGAGGCGGGCGGTGACGAGCGGTGCGGCATAGAGCGCGTGGAACATCCGCGCATAGCCGGAGGCGGCCCACTTCGCCGCGGCATAGGGCGAGCCGGGAAGGTTGCCGCTCGCCGCATCGGGCTCCTCGAGCGACCCGGCGAGGACGACTCGCGGGACCGCCTGCTCGCTTGCCGCCGCCAACAGTCGCACCGTCGCCGCGAGGTTGGCCTCGAACGTCGGGAGCACCAGCGAGAGCTCTCGTCCGCCGGTCACCGCGCTCGCCAGGTGGAAGACGACTTGCGGGGACGCCGCCGCCAGCAGCTGCGCGGCGGCGCCGCGCTCGGCGAGATCGGTGCGATGCCAGGCGACACCCGGGGACGCGACCTGCTCGCGGCGGCTCACGGCGTGGACCTCCGCTCCGGCGCCGGTCAAGGCCGCGACGAGGTGGGAGCCGATGAAGCCGGAAGCGCCGGTGACCAGCACGCGCGCCCCCTGCAGGGGAGCGGCAACCTCGCGGTCGAGAGCGACGGTCTCGGGCATGAGCGGGGATCGGCGACCTTCGGGCACGCCGGAATCGGCATGATAGCCTTCCGCTCGTCATGCGCGCCAGCGGCTTGCCTGGACGGGTAGAGCGGGCGCTCTCCCGGTGGCTGCGGCGGCTCCGGCGCCTCGACTCTCGCGTCGTCGCGTTGCACCCCGGCGGCGAACCGGCGGGACGAGCCCTTCTCTCCTACATCATCGACGGATTCCTCCTGCCGCTCGACGCCGAGCTGCCGCGCAGCCATACCCACTTCTGGGAGTCGCGCGAGATGGGACGGATCCTCGTCGACCTCGGCTTCGCCGTCGACGCGATCCACTGGACCAACGCGAGCTTCGTGCCGGCGGCACCTTACGACCTGCTCGTCGACGTGCGGCTGAACCTCGAACGCCTCGCACCGCGGCTCGGACCGTCCTGTCTGCGCGTCATGCACGCAGAGACCTCCCACCGCTCTTTCCACAACCCGGAACAACAGCGCCGGCTCGACGAGCTCGCCGCACGCCGTGGCGTGCGGCTGGCACCCCAGAAGATGCTCGAGGAGAACCGGGCGATCGAAATCGCCGACGCGGCGATCGTCATCGGCAATCAGGCGACACTCGCCACCTATGCCTTCGCCGGCAAGCCGATGTGGCCGGTACCGATCTCGCAGCCGCTGCTCTACCCCTTTCCGGACGGGAAGGACTTCGCCGCGTGCGCGCGACGCTACCTCTGGTTCGGCTCCGGGGGACTGGTGCACAAGGGGCTCGACCTCGTGCTCGAGCTATTCGCCGGGCTGCCCGACTACCACCTCACGGTCTGCGGTCCGGTCGACCGGGAGCGCGATTTCGCCCGCCTCTACCATCGCGAGCTCTACGAGACGCCGAACATCCGCACCGTCGGCTGGGTCGACATCGCCAGCTCCGAGTTCCTTGCCATCGCCCGGGACTCGCTGGGCTTGCTCTACCCGTCCTGCTCGGAGGGAATGAACGGCGGCACGGTCACCTGCATGCACGCCGGCCTGATCCCGGTCGTCTCGCGGCCGACCGGCGTCGACGTCGACCCTTCCTGCGGCATCCTGCTCGCCGACTGCCACCCGGAGACCCTGCGTCGGACCGTCGTCGAGCTCTCGTCTCGGCCGCCGCACGAGCTCGCTGCGCTCGCTCGCCGGTCCTGGGAGACGGCACGGCGGCGCAACACCCGGGCGAGCTTCCGCCAGGGTTGGGAGTCGGCGATGCGCGAGATCCTCTCCCGCTTCCGTCCGGCGATCGCCCTCCGCCCCGAATGCCGATGACCGAGATCGACCTGCTCGTGCTCTCGCCGCATCTCGACGACGCGGCGCTGTCCTGCGGCGGTCTGATCGCCCAGCGCACGCGGCTCGGACAGCGTGTGCGGGTGCTCACGATCTTCGCCGGCGACGAGCCGGCCGAGCCGCCCTCGCCGCTCGCCGCCAACCTCGCCCGCTGGTGGGGCCTCGCACCGGGCTCGGTGATGCGCGCCCGCCGCGCCGAAGACCGTGCAGCGGGCGAGGTGCTCGGAGCCGACGTCGAACAGTGGAACGAGCTCGAGGCCCCCTACCGCCGCGATCCGCGTGACGGCCGCCTGCTCTACACCACGCTCGCTGCGCTCTTCCGGCGGGTCGACCCGGCCGAGGAGGCGTTCGTCGCGACGCTCGGCGAGCGCTTTGCCTCGCTTCCCGAGCCGCTCGAGGTCCTCGCCCCGCTCGGTGTCGGCGGGCATGTCGACCACCAGCTCGTCCGGCAGGCCGCGACCTCGAGATGGGGATTGGCACTGCGCCACTACGAGGAGTTCCCCTATGCGGCCTGGAAGCGACTCGCCGTCTGGCGGGTCACCCGGCCGCGCCGCCGGTGGCGCACCGAGACCGCGCCGCTCGCCGAAGAGGATCTGACGATGCGCTGCCGAGCGATCGCCCGTTACCGCTCGCAGCTCGAGCCGATGTTCGGCGGCGAAGCGCCGATGGAGCGGCGCGTCCGCCGCTACGTCCGGCGCGTCGGCGGAGAGCGCTTCTGGATCCGCCAGCCCGAAGGGGTGAAGCGATGAGCCGCCGCGCCGTGGTCACCGGCGGAGCCGGCTTCATCGGCTCGCACCTGGTCGACGCGCTGGTCGCCGACGGCTGGGCTGTCACGGTGATCGACGACCTGTCGCGCGGCGACGCGTCGCGCCTGCCGCAGGGGGTCGAGCTCGTGCCGGTCGCCGCCGGTTCACCGGAGGTCGAGGAGGTCCTGGCGCGTCAACCGGTCGACGCGCTCTTCCACCTCGCCGCACAGGTCGATGCCGCCTGGAGCGTCGACCATCCCGTCGACGACGCTCGCGTCAACGTGCTCGAGAGCCTCGAGCTGCTCGAGCGCTGCCGGCGGCAGCGCGTCGGCAAGGTGGTTTTCGCCAGTAGCGCCGCGGTCTACGGCGAGCCGTCCACCGTGCCGCTCGACGAGGACGCCCCGAAACGCCCGCAGAGCCCGTACGGCATCGCCAAACTGGCGGTCGAGGGCTATCTCGCGTTCTACCGCGAGGTTCACCGCCTTCCTAGCGTGGCGCTGCGATTCGCCAACGTCTACGGCCCGCGCCAGGATGCCACCGGCGAAGCCGGTGTGGTCGCGGTTTTCGCCCATCGGCTGCTCGCCGGCGCCGCGGCGACCATCCACGGCGACGGCCGTCAGACGCGCGACTTCGTCTTCGTCGGCGACGTCGTCGACGCGGCGCTGGCAGCCGCTCGCAGCCCGGCGATCGGCGAGCTCAACATCGGCACCGCCGTCGAATCCGACGTCGTCACCGTCTTCGAGCGCCTCGCTGCCGCCCTCGCTCCGGGGGCGCGACCGGCGCACGGGCCGGCGCGCCCTGGAGAGCCGCGTCGCTCCGCGCTCTCGGCGCAGCGCGCGGCCGAGGCGCTCGGCTGGCGCGCCCGCGTCGACCTCGCCACCGGGATCGGCCGGACCGCCGACTGGTTCCAACATCCTCTGCAAGGGAGCTCGCGATGAGCCGTCCACGCACCCCGAAGTCCGAGATGCCGGTCGTCATCCTCTGCGGCGGCCAGGGCACGCGTCTGCGCGAGGAGACCGAGGCCAAGCCGAAGCCGATGGTCGAGATCGGCGACTACCCGATCCTCTGGCACATCATGAAGCTCTATGGCCACCACGGCCTCGAGCGCTTCGTCCTCTGCCTCGGCTACAAGGCCTGGGTGATCAAGCAGTACTTCCTCCGCCTGCACGAGATGCAGCGCGACTTCACCGTGTCGATGAACGGTGACCCGCATCCGGTCTTCCACAACAACGTCGGCGAGGAGAGCTGGCGGGTGACCTGCGCCGAGACCGGCGCCGAATCCGGCACCGGTGCCCGTCTCCGCCGTGTCCGGCGCTACGTCGACGCCGACACCTTCTGCTTCACCTACGGCGACGCGGTGGGCACGGTCGACATCGACGCCCTGCTCGACTTCCACTACCGTCAGGGCCGTCTCGCCACGGTGACCGGCGTTCACCCGACCTCGCGCTACGGCGAAATGAAGGTGCGCGACGGGCAGGTCGTCGAGTTCAACGAGAAGCCGACGGTGGCCGACGGCGTCGTCTCGGGCGGCTTCTTCGTGCTCCAGCGCGAGGTCTTCGACTACCTCGACGACGATCCCGGGCTCTTCTTCGAGCTCGCGCCGCTGCAGCGCCTGGCGCGCGACGGACAGCTTTCGGTCTACGTCCACGAAGGGTTCTGGCACCCGATGGACACCTACCGCGATTACCTTCACCTCAACGGTTTGTGGAAATCCGGTGAAGCGCCGTGGAAGGTCTGGGGCGACTGAGGGTCTCCGGCTCGCCGGGAGAGCCGCCGGGCACCGCGCTGCGCTAGGATGAACGCCTCGCGGTCGACCTTCCCGACCGCGCTCCCGCCGGCGACGCCGCCGTCCATTCGCATGCCCCACCTCGCTCCCGACCTCTCGCTCGTCGTCCCGGTCTTCAACGAGGAGGAGAACCTCCCGATCCTCGTCGGCGAGATCGGCGCGGCGCTCGCGCCGCTCGACCGGAGCTGGGAGCTGCTGCTCGTCGACGACGCGTCGACCGATGGGTCGCTCGCCGTGATGCAGCGACTCGCCGGGTCCGACTCGCACCTGCGGATCGTGCGTCATGCGCGCAACGCCGGGCAGACGGCCGCGCTGGCGAGCGGCTTCCGCGCCGCGCGGGGCGCGATCGTCGTCACGCTCGACGCCGACCTGCAGAACGATCCCGCCGACATCCCGCGTCTGCTCGCCGCGCTCGACCGCAGCGACTGCGTGTCGGGCGTGCGCCAGAGCCGCCGCGACAGCCTGGTGCGCCGCATCTCCTCGCGCATCGCCAACGGCGTGCGCAACTGGGCGACCGACGAGTCGATCGCCGACGTCGGCTGCTCGCTCAAGGCCTACCGGCGCGAGTTCCTCGAACACCTGCCGTTGTTTACCGGCATGCACCGCTTCCTGCCCACGCTGGTGCGGTGGAACGGCGCTCGCGTCAGCGAGATTCCGGTCAACCATCGTCCACGTCGTTTCGGTGTCGCCAAGTACGGGATCGGCAACCGCCTGGCGAAGACCATCGCCGATCTCATGGCGGTGCGCTGGATGCGCACGCGATGGATCGATCGACGCAACGCGACGGAGGCGCCTCCGCCGGGCGTCGCCTCGTCGGACCGCTCGTGAGCCTCCCCTCACTCGCCTCGCTCGCCTCGCTCGGTGAACGCCTGCGGCGGCACGAGTTGCTGCTCCTGGCGGCGCTCGCCCTGGCGCTCTTCCTCCCCGGGCTGGCGTCACGCGACCTGTGGAATCCGGACGAGCCGCGTTATGCCGAGGTGGCCCGCGAGATGGTCGCTTCGGGGCAGTACTTCGTGCCACAGCTCAACGGCCGGCTCTACTCCGAGAAGCCGCCGCTGCAGTTCTGGTCGATGGCGTTCGCCTCGCTTTTCACCGGCGGACTCGACGAGCGCTCGGCGCGCCTGCCGGCGGTGGCGAGCGTCACCGCCGCGACGCTCCTGCTCTTCGCCACCGGCCGGCGGCTCTTCGACCGCGAGGTCGCCTGGCTCGCCGCGCTCGCCTTCCTCACCGGCTCGAAGATCCTCTGGCAGGGCCGCGTCGGTCAGATCGACATGCTGCTCACGGCGCTGGTCATGCTCGCCATGTACTTCTGGACGCGCGGCTGGCTCGAGCGCCGACCCGGTTTCTATGCGCTCTTCTTCTTCGTCACCGGCGTCGCCACGGTGGCCAAGGGGCCGGTCGGATTGCTGCCGCCGCTGCTCTCGATCATCGCCTTCCTCGTCTGGACACGGCAGACGCCGCGGTTGCGCGAGATGCGCATCGGCCGCGGCCTCGTCCTCTGGGCGCTGCCGGTTCTCGCCTGGATCGGCCCGGCGACAGCGGTGGCCGGCACGGACTACCTGCGCACGATGGTCCTGCGCCAGAGCGTGCAGCGCTTCGCCGATCCCTGGCACCACTTCCAGCCCTGGTACTACTACCTCGGCGTCGTCGCCGGAGACTTCCTGCCCTGGTCGCTGCTGCTGCCCGGGGCGGTCGTCGCCGGTCTGGCGACGTTGCGAGGCGAACGGCGCGATGCGTTCCGGCTAGCGCTCTGCTGGGTGGTCGGGACCGTCGTCTTCTTCAGCCTCTCGCCGGGCAAGCGTTCGGTCTACGTGCTGACGATGTACCCCGGGCTCGCCCTGCTCGTCGGCGCCGGTCTCGCCGAGCTCGCACGGGGATGGCCGCAGCGACGCGCCTTTGTGCTCGCCCCGCTGACCCTCCTCGCCGCGCTGCCGTTCGTCGGCGCGGTGGCGTTGCCGTTCGTGGTCTCTCGCCAGGGCGCCGAGCTCGCGCCGCTCGGCACCGACCTGCCGTGGCGCCTCGCCGCCATCGCCGTCGGCGTCGGAGCGCTGGCCACCTGGGCGCTGCTCGCCGCCCGCACGGGAAGGCTGCACCTCGCCGCCGAGCGGCTGGCGCTCGCCTTCGCGGCCGGAGCGCTGGTCGCGGTCCTGACCGTCCTGCCGCGCTTCGATGCGGTGAAGTCGGCGCGCGGCCTCTCCGCGGAGATCCTCGCGCGGGTCGCACCGGACGAGCCGTACGCGATCTGGCCGCGGTTCGACGCTCCCTTCGTCTTCTACACCCGGCGGTTCGCCGTCGAGTTGCGCGACGAGGCCGACCTCGTCGCCTTCACTCACCGGCCCGGCCGCGTCTGGCTGCTCGCCGAGCGCGGCGCGCTCGCCAAGCTCGCACCTCCCCTCGCCCTGTTCGAGGTGGCGCACGACGCCGAGGTCGGACCGGGCGGCTACCTGCTGCTGACCAATCGACCCGAAGCGCGGAGGTCCGCGCACGAGGAGCCCGTGAAATGAGCGACAAGAAGCGCGTCGTTGTCCTGGGTTGCGGTCGCGTCGGCGCCGCGATGGCGCTCGACCTGGCGAACGAATTCGCCGTCACCGCGGTCGATCGCGACGAGAAGGCGCTTGCCCCGCTCGGCGGACGCGGGCTTGCCCTGCGGACCGCCGATCTCGGCGACGCCGCGGCCGTGCGGGCGGCGATCGCCGACGCCGATCTCGTCGTCGGGGCCGTGCCGGGCTTCATGGGCTATTCGACGGCCCGCACCGTCATCGAGTCGGGACACGACCTGGTGGACATCTCGTTCTTTCCGGAGGACGCGCTCACCCTCGGTCCGCTCGCCGCCGAACGCGGTGTGACGGCGATCGTCGACTGCGGTGTCGCACCCGGGCTGTCGAACCTGCTGCTCGGCGAGGCCGCCCGGACACTCGACCGGGTCGATCGCTTCCTCTGCTTCGTCGGCGGCCTGCCGGTCGTCCGCACCTGGCCCTGGGAGTACAAGGCGCCGTTCTCGCCGATCGACGTGCTCGAGGAGTACACCCGCCCGGCGCGCTACGTCGAGAACGGTCGCATCGTCGTGCGGCCGGCGCTTTCCGAGCCCGAGCTGCGCGATTTCCCGGAGGTCGGCACGCTCGAGGCTTTCAACACCGACGGTCTGCGCTCGATCCTCTTCACCTTCCCGCAGGTCCCGGCGATGCGCGAGATGACGCTGCGCTACCCCGGACACATCGAGAAGATCCGCGTGCTGCGCGAGAGCGGCTTCTTCTCCACCGACCCGATCCGCCTCGACGGCGTCGCGGTGCGGCCGCTCGACGTCGCCGCGCGTCTGCTCTTCCGCCACTGGCGCTTCGCGCCGGGCGAGGAGGACGTGACGGTCTTCCGGGTCGAAATCGAAGGCGAGAGCGGCGGCGAGCGGGTGCGGCTGGTGCACGACCTCTTCGATCGCGCCGAGCTGGCGACCGGCACGCTCTCGATGGCTCGGACGACCGGTTACACCTGCACCGCGGCGGTCCGGCTCGTCGCCGGCGGGCACTTCCCCCATCGCGGCCTATTCCCGCCCGAGCTGCTGCCCGGGCGCGAGCCGGGAGCGGCGGCGTTCCTGCTCGCCGAGCTCGCCGCGCGCGGGGTTCGGGTCACCTCACACCGCGAAGCGGCGACGAGCTGAGGGACGGCACCAGCGGCGACGCTCCATCGAGCGCGTCGTCGCGTCGAGACGAAACGAACGGAGCCCTCCCGGCTCAGTCCGTTTCGCCCGGTCGCTTCCAGGTCCGTTCGTCGTCGTCGAACGCCGGCAGGTCCACCGGCTCGCCGCGAGAGGCGCGGATGTTGTGCTCCCACAGTCGGGCGTACTTCAGGAAGACGCCGAAGGCCTGCAACGAGCAGAGCACGAGGCCGTGCACGCCGTCGAGGATCCCGCCCTGCAGGAGGTAGGTGCGGATGAAACGCCAGAGCGGCCGGCCGACGAGCTCCGTCATCCCCGCCTTGCGCCGGTCGCGAAACGCCTGGGCAGCTCCCCACTCGGCGTAGTTGAGGAACTTCGGAAAGTACTGGTCGAAGGAGCGGAAGGTGAAGTGGATGAAGGGGTTGCGAAGGACCGGGACCTCGCCTTCGATCTCCAGGTCGGCGTGCACGCGGCGGTTCGGATAGCGCCCCTTGTCGCGCCGGAACAGGCGCACCACCTTGTCGGTCGACCACCCCGAGTGGCGGATCACCTTGTCGATGAAGATGTTCTCGCGCCGGATGTAGTAGCCGTTGGCCGGCGGATCGCCACAGAGCATGCCGAGGATCTCGCGCGCCAGCGCCTCCGGCACGCGCTCGTCGGCGTCGATGATCAGCACCCAGCCGTGGGCGACGCGATCGAGCGACCAGTTCTTCTGCGCCGCCGAGCCGAAGTACTCGCGCTGCAGGATGGTCACCGGGAACTCGCGGGCGATCTCGATCGTGCGGTCGGTCGAGAAGGAATCGACGAGCAGCACCTCGTCGGCCCAACCCACCGAGCGCAGACAGTCGGCGATGTTGACCTCCTCGTTGTAGGTGGTGACGATGACCGACACCTTCTGTCGGCCCGGCGCCGCCTTGAGCGCCTCGAGGGTAGGGGTCTCAGTCGATCGCATCTCGCACCAGCAGGCCCTCGATCCGCCGGCAGCGGCCGCTCGACTCGTCCACCTCGAGCAGCGTCGCCGCCAGGCGCACGTCGTGCTTGGCGACCTCGAAGGAGGAGGGGGTCTGCAGCAGGAAGCGCTGCAGCACCTTGTCGGAACGGAAGCCGATGACCGACTCGTACGGCCCGGTCATGCCGACGTCGGTCTGCAAGCCGGTGCCTCCCGGCAGCACGCGCGCGTCGGCGGTGGGAACATGGGTATGGGTGCCGAGCACGGCCGACACCCTTCCGTCGAGGTAGAAGCCGAGGGCCTGCTTTTCGCTGGTGGCCTCGGCGTGGAAGTCGACCAGGACGACGTGGACGTCCGGCGGCAGCGTGGCGAGGAGGCGGTCGGCGACGCGGAAGGGCGAGTCCACCTGCTTCATGAACACCTGCCCCTCGAGGTTGATCGTCGCCACGCGGAGCCCCGCCGCCGTCTCGCCGAGGTGGATGCCGCGTCCCGGATTGCCGTCGGGATAGTTGGCCGGTCGCAACAGCCGGGGCTCGCTGTCGAGGAGCGGAAGCCCCTCCTTCTTGTCCCAGATGTGATTGCCGGTAGTGAAGCAGTGGATCGGCAGGTCGGCGAGCTCGGCAAGCACCTCGGCGTTGACGCCGAAACCGCCGGCGGCGTTCTCGACGTTGACGACGACGTAGTCGACGCGATGGGTGTCGACCAGGCGCGGCAGCAGCCGCTGCACGGCTCGACGGCCCGGCTTGCCGATCACGTCGCCGACGAAGAGGAGGATCATGCCGCGGCTCTCCTCGCGACCGCCCCAGCGGTGACCGAGGGATCCCTCGCTGCGCTCGGGATGACGCCCGGCCGCTGGCGGCCGGACATCACTTGGCGTACTCGATGGCGCGGGTCTCGCGGATCACCGTCACCTTGATCTGCCCGGGGTAGGTCAGCTCGGACTCGATCTTCCGCGCGATGTCCTTCGACAGCAGGAAGGCGTGGTCGTCGGCGATCTTGCCGCTGTCGACGACGACGCGGATCTCGCGCCCCGCCTGGATGGCGAAGCTCTTCTGCACGCCCTTGAAACCGTTGGCGATCTCCTCGAGCTTCTCGAGCCGCTTGACGTAGGTCTCGAGGATCTCGCGCCGGGCACCCGGACGCGCCGCCGAGAGAGCGTCCGCGGCGGTGACCAGCACCGCCTCGAGCGTCTGCGGCTCGTAGTCGCCATGGTGGCAGGCCATGCCGTGGACCACCTCTTCGCTCTCGCCGTACTTGCGCAGCAACTCCATGCCGAGCTGCAGGTGGGTGCCCTCCACCTCGCGGTCGATCGCCTTGCCGATGTCGTGCAGCAGGCCGGCCCGCTTGGCGACCGGGACATTGCCGCGCAGCTCGGCGGCCATCGTCGCGGCTAGGAACGCCACCTCCTTGCTGTGCTGCAGGACGTTCTGGCCGTAGGAGTAGCGATAGCGCAGCCGACCGAGGAGCTTGAGCAGCTCGGGGTGCATGCTGGGGATCTTCAGCTCGAGCAGGGCGGACTCGCCCTCCTGCTGGATCCGCTGCTCGAACTCCGCCTTGACCTTCTCGACGACCTCTTCGATCCGCGCCGGGTGGATCCGGCCATCGGTGATCAGCCGTTCGAGAGCGGCACGCGCGATCTCCCGGCGGAACGGATCGAACCCCGAGAGGATGACCGCCTCCGGCGTGTCGTCGACGATCAGGTCGACGCCGGTGGCCATCTCGAGGGCGCGGATGTTGCGACCCTCGCGGCCGATGATCCGCCCCTTCATCTCGTCGCTCGGCAGCACCACCACGGAAACGGTGGTCTCCGAGACGTAGTCCGAGGCGGCGCGCTGCACCGCCATGCCGATGATCCGCTGCGCCTGGCGCCCGGCCTGCTCCTTGGCCTCGTCCTCGATGCGGCGGGAGAGCTGGGCGGCTTCGAGCCGCGCCTCGTTCTCGATCGAACGGACGAGCTCTTCCTTGGCCTGGGTGGCCGTCAGACCGGCGACCTGTTCGAGGCGGGTCTTCTGCTCGGCGGTGAGACGCTCGAGCTCCTCTTCCTTGGTGCCGACGGCGCGTTCGCGGCCGGCGAGGGCCTTGTCGCGCGCCCCGAGATCGCGGTCCCGCTGGTCGAGCTGCTCGAGCCGCTTGTCGAGGCTGTCTTCCTTCTGGGTGAGACGACGCTCGACCGCCTCGAGCTCGCCGCGACGCTTGCGCGACGCCGACTCGAACTCGGTGCGTGCCTGCAACAGCTTCTCCTTGGCGGCGAGCTCGGCCTCGCGCACCTTGGCCTCGGCATCACGCCGCGCCTCCTCGCCGACTCGCTCGGCATCCCGTCGGGCCTGCTCGAGGATCTGGCGGGCGGCTCGCCGAACGACGAGCGCCCCGATCCCGAGCACCAACAGGGCGGCGAGGACGACTTCCGCGATCATCATGGACACGGACCCACCCCCGGGCTCACGTCAGGGAGAGCGGGAAGGACTGCGAAGGGCCGGGGGACAGAGACATCCCCCGGGTGGCCGTGTGGACGCTGCGTCTAGAACCTGAAACGCGTCAGGTGGGTGTCCGCACGAGGAGCCTTCAGCGTCCCCGTCGATGCGGGGCAGGCACGGGCTTCGCGAATGTAGGACTCCCGGGGGAGAAATGTTGGTTCTACCGTGCGTCGATCCATCACGAACCACCCAGGGAATGTCGTTTCCAGAGCCGTCTTCCGTCGTCTGCTGGCGCCGTCTGAACCCGTCGTCACGCCATCAAAGCGCGCCGGCGAGCCTCCCGGACAATCGCGCGATCCTCTCCGCGCTCTCGCCACGATCCCGCTCGACCTCCTCACGGGACCGAATCAACTCGTCTGCCAGGTTGAGCGCCGCGAGGATCGCGAGCCCGCCGCGATCCGCGCCGGCTCCGTGCGCCGCCGCCTCTCGCATCTTCTCGTCGACGACCGCCCCAGCACGCACGAGTCGGTCCGGGTCCTCGGCCCCCTTGAGGGAGTAGACGACTCCGAAGATCTCCACCTTCGCGGCGTGCGCGGTTTCGTCGCTCATCCTGGTCTCCCGCCATACGGTGGCTCTCGCGAGTCACCGTGGCGGGCGCTTCTCGGGGCAATATACCACAGGCCAAACTGCCTGAAGGGAGAGACTTACATCGATCTCGCCGGTCCCGACCACGCGCGCGTCGCGCTACAATGCCGGAGTCCATCGAGGGGGAATTGCCATGTC